>JACKPD010000014.1 GCA_024233785.1 Spirochaetales bacterium
CCGGATGGCATTATTTTAATAATTCCGCTTTAAAAGGGGTATTTTAACATTGTCTAACGGAGTGCCTGATATTTCAAGCTTTTTTATCAAATCAGGGATAAAACAGTTTTGCTGGTCAGTTAATAAGGTTTTCTTTTATGATTGGAAAGATTTCCCTGAAGGCATTTACCACAAGCGGAGAAAACTGGATCCCGCTGTAATTGTTTATACGGGCAAGGGCCTCTCCCGGGGGCAGGCCCCTTCTATACGGGCGAGTTGATGTAATGGCATCATAGGCATCCGCGACCCCTACGATCTGGGCCCCGATAGGGATTTCCTCCCCGCACAGGCCGTCCGGATATCCCGACCCGTCGTACCATTCATGATGGTTCCTGATAAGGTAGAGATGATCCTGGAGAAAACTGATTGACCTTACAATCTCCTCTCCCTTTATCGGGTGCTGCTTTATAATATCATACTCCTCATCAGTGAGTTCGGCATTTTTACAGACTATGCTTTCAGAAATACCTATCTTACCGACATCGTGAAGGAGACATCCGTGACGCAGGTATTCAATCTCTTTCTGCTCGAGTCCGATTTTTTCCCCGATCCGGACTGAAATCAGGGCGACCCGCTCAGAATGGCCCCTTGTATAGGCATCCTTTTCCTCGATTGCCTGCACAAGCGCTTTGACAGTATTCAGGTAGCTGCTCTCAATCTCTTCCTTAAGCTGCGCCTTGTGAAGCGTCTCCGCAATGTTGTTGGTAAAAATGGAAAGTTCATCAAGGTCTCTTGATGTAACTTTCCGGTCGCCCCTGACCCGGTCCGCGGCAACTACTCCTATTACCTTCTCATTCACTACAAGAGGGGCGATAATAAAAGAGGAAACATTAAAATTACTCAGGATAAGATTGCCCCTGCGCAGGCCTGCCTTTCCCGGATCAGCAATATGAATGGGACGGCCCAGTCTTGCTGCCCTGGCTATTATGTTACCCTCTCTGTCCATAGGTATTTTATAATCATGCAGATATTTTTTTATAAAAAGCGGATCTTCACCAAATGCATATTTAAAATCAAGAAACTTTTCAGATTTATCAGTAAGCATAATAATTGCCCGGTCGTATTTAAGCACCTCGCTCATTGATTTCATTGTCGCTTTAAGGATTTCCTCGGTATTGTCCTGGGAAACTAGCATATTTGACGCAACGTTTATTGCTTTAAGTTTCTCAACCTCATCCGCCAGCTCATTATTAAGGCGGTTAACCTCGTCATATTTTTTCTTTAATATCAGTTTATCGCTCTCTATCTGCTCAAGAGCTGAAAGCAGCTGGCTTTTACGGGTCCTGAAGTGATTGAACAGGCTGTAAAAATTTCTGGTTCCATGCTGAAAATGGATATTGAACTGGCAGTAGGGATCACCTTTGAAAAAACAGTAGGGCTCCTGTACCTCTGCCGGAGGCAGCTTCCAGAGGGTAGGAATAGCGGAATATATTCCCCGGTTAAAAGCGCAGATATCACTGGTTATTCCCCGGTTTTCCTTCCAGTGCAGCCTTACAACCGCATGCTTTGGAGAACTGTAAACAGTTTCCACTACTTTATTGGTATTGAACTGTCCGTTTATCTGATTTATCCGTTTTAAAACACCTGCCGCCCCTCCGAAGGCATGTAGAAATATTTTCTGTATATAGCCGAAATGCTTGCGGGCAATAGATTCCATCCCAATGGAGAAGGGGGCATTCTCATCACCAAGTATTTCCTTAGCGTTCTGAAAGATTTTTACAGTAACCTTGTTTGAAACCCAGTTATTCTCATCAGTAAGCACTTCTACAGGGTTTTTGATATTGGCATATACTCCGGGCAAATCCCTGAAAACCATATTTGCCTTATCCGGAATCCTGTTCTTTACATATTCATATACTGCCTTGATATTTATACAGCTGACTTCATTGTGTATTTCCTGCGGAAATGCATTTTTAAGAGTATTGGCTTTATTTTGAATTCTCTTTGCTGCATTGTTTTTTGACATCAGGCTTCAGGTTCTCCTGTTTCTCTATCGGCAGTGGCAGCTATAAACTTTTTTAAAAATAATTTTATATTTTAAAGAGATCAGGCTGTCTCCCGGCTGCCCGCAGGTTCCGGGAAAAGCAGATCAGATAAGAACAATCCCCTTCCCCAGTTTGCTGATATCAACATCATAACCCATCATCTTTCCGGTAATAACCGGCGCCTTTCCCCCGCTGCCGAAGGTAAATGATTCTGTTGTAATGTTGTCAGAGAGTAGAAAATCATCAAATGAACCGTCTATATAAACCGGTTTTTCCATAAGGGATGCCGCAATCCGCCCGGTTACCGAAAGAATTCCGGTCTCACCCACATGGGAGCCAAGCTGGTACTTAAGGCCTGCCTCATCTGCCCTCAGTGACAGCTCAAGAACACGTATAAGGCCGCCGTTTTTTGCCAGCCTGAGATTAAGCATGGAAAAAGTTTTATCTGCAGCGATGCTGTCAATATCATCAAAAGAGACTGCGGATTCATCCGCGACATAGGTAATGCCGCTTCCCCTTGTACGGTAAGCGAGATTTACCATTTTTTTATGGTCAGCGCCGATAGGCTCCTCGACAAGCCTTACCCCGTAAGACTTAAGCAGTTCAAGGTGGTCCACTGTTGTCTCAATATCCCACGCGCAGTTTACATCTACCCTGATATCAAAATCGCTTCCGAAGCTCTCACGCACTGTTTTTAAAACATATCTGTTATAACTTAAGTCCTTTGAAAGCTTAACCCTCATATAGGGAATGGACATCTGCCGGTATATTCCGATAATTCTGGACATTGCCTCATCAGAAAGAATCGGAAGGACTCCGCCGTAGAAAAGTTCCATCCTTTTAGGGGGCTGCCCGAGAAGATTGTAGATATCTGTATTGTTACGGCGGCAGAAAAGATCCAGAAGAGCCCCCTCAACAGCCGCGAGGAGCGGAAGTTCATGATTCTTCCAGCGGCCGTCAAGAACTTTGCTTTTCAATTCATCAGGAGTGATGAATTCTTTGTTTCCTCCGGTTAATTCCTTTATCACTTCAGAAATCCGTTTTGATATTTTTTGCTTTGAATCGAGAATACCGCCCGGGTCATTTACATAGCTTCGCAGGATCAGTTCCCCGAAACCTCTGTTTTCCCCGTCGCTTAACTCAAGAATATATGAATCGCATATCGAACGGCTCGCTTCTGCATGTGAAAAGGTCATTCTGAAAGGAATGGAAAGAGGATATAAAACTGCACTTACGATTGACATTGGAGGCAAATCCTTATGTTCCGCATGATCAAAAACAAAAAAATCACGCCGGGGATAAAAAACCCTTTCCTAAAAAAGGGAAAACTGATGCTGATGTGAATCCTATAGCGGCATACAGCAATTGTCAAGAAAAAATCATATCCCGCAGATGAGGATTTTTATTGTACAATAAGGTAATGGTATTAAGCGATTTTCACTGCCATCTTTACGGATATGACTCAGGGGAAAGCATGAAGGCCCTGCTTAACGGGTTTTCCGGTGAGTGTAAAGAGAACCGCCGAGCTGAGGCGGGCAGAAAGGAAAGCTTAAGCGTGATATCAGCCGGGGATGAATTAAAAATCCGGCCGGGAATGATTTTCACCAATATCAGGGAAAGGGATCTATGGGAGAGCGGGGCCCTTTTTTCACTGGATGAGGGGGTACGCCGTGACGGGAAAACAGGCGCGGTTGTTGTTCCTTTCATCGGGATTCACCCCTGGGATTTTAATGAGGCTGATGATGAGAGCCTTGCCGCGCTTGAGCAGACTGCGGTTAAAACAGGGGCCTTTATCGGGGAGATCGGGCTTGACCGGCTTCATCTTGGGGGAGAAGAAAGGGAAAAGCAGAGGTATGTCTTTAAAAGAGCGCTTGAGGCAGCCTTAAAAGTGGAAAAGCCTTTCACAATACACTGTGTCCGGGAATGGGGCGCGCTTCTTTCAGTTCTGGAAAGCGTAAAGGAGCGGATAAGAGCTCCCTTTTTAGTCCATGCATACAGCGGCTCTGCAGAGACAATGGAAAAAATCATATCACTCGGGGGATATATTTCATTCGGAACACTTTTTTCGCACGGCAGGGAAGGGAGCTTCTCGGAAAAGGCGGCAGACTGTATACTTAAAATTGACAGAAGGTTTCTGCTGCTTGAAACCGACTGGACATGGCATGCCGGAGATGCTGAAGCGGCAGAGCCTGACACATACCGGGGGGCGCTTCTTTCGGTTTATGAAAAAACAGCAGAACTTCTTAAAATTGATATAACAGAATTATGCGGAGTGATAGAAGAAAATGGAGAGGTTTTCAAGGCTTATACAGCTAATTGGCGAGGATAAATTATCGCATCTTGCGGGCAGCCGCGCCGCTATTGTCGGGCTCGGCGCAGTCGGGGGGTTTGCCGCAGAGGCGCTCGCGAGGTGCGGAATAGGCCATATTACGCTTGCCGATTTTGACGTGATTGCGGTTACAAACATAAACAGGCACATAGGCGCCCTCGACTGGACTGTCGGAAGAGCAAAGGTTGATGTCATAAAGGAAAGGATAACCGGCATAAACCCTTCATGCACTGTTGACGCGCTTAGGGTTTTCGCGCACAGGGATACTTTTCCTGAAATTTTCCGGGAAAGGCCTGATATTATTATCGATGCGATAGATTCGCTCGGCCCCAAGATTGAGCTCCTCGCCTGGGCAGTTGAAAACAGCATAGATATCATATCCTCTATGGGGGCGGCGCTCAGGACAGACCCTTCCCGGATCAAGACAGCGGACATCTCCGGGACAGATGTATGCCCTCTGGCGCGCAACCTGCGGAAATATCTCCGCCGCAGGGGAATAGAAAGCGGCATAACATGCGTGTATTCGGACGAAGTCCCGGCGAAAAGCGCGCTCCGCCCGCCCGGAAGCGAAGCGGAAAAAGAGGACTTTGTCAGGGGAAGAGAGAGAAATATCCTGGGAAGCTATCCTGTAATCACCGCCATATTCGGCCTGCTTGCGGCAGACGCTGCGGTAAAAAAACTCATAAAGCTGTGAGGGGTGGAGCAAAATAAGACGCCCGCGTCTTTCGCACATTTGCGCGGAAAACAGGGGCGCCTCTGATAGACTTACGTCTTACATGCCGAGAGCGGCCCTTGTAGTTTCAATCTTTATTTTTCCGGCCTTCATGTCTGCTGTAACCTGGGCAACCTTGTCCTTGACAGCCTGGGGCACGACACTTTCAAATTCATGGAAAGGCGAGATGCCGGTCGCGTCATCCTCTATTCCGTAAACTTTTGTCCCGCCGGTAAATGTATTGTTCTTTACAGCCTCTACCGCAAGATATACAGTCCGGGGAATCTGCTTCACTGCAGATGTAAGCACTGTGTCCGGCGCCACGGCGCTCTGGTCAACATCAACGCCTATTGCAGCAACTCCCTTTTCCTTGCATGCCTGGATAACCCCCAGCCCTGTAAGACCCGCGACCTGGAAAACAATGTCCGCGCCCTGCTCTATCATCGCGAGGGCCGCTTCCTTTCCCTTGGCCTGGTCTACAAAGGAACCGGTTGTTACAGACAGGACTTTACAGTCAGGGTTGACAGACTTTACGCCCTGGATAAAACCAACCTCGAATTTTTCAACAGGAGGGATGAACATTCCAAGGACTACCCCGACAACGTTTTTGTCATTGAATTTAGGGGAAGCAGATGCATATTCCTTTGTCATCATGCCGGCGACAACTCCTGCGAGATAACCTGACTCGTGCTCCTTGTACAGGATTCCCATAAAGTTGGATGGGTCTCCGTCGCCTGCCCAGATATCAATTCCTGCGAATTTTGTGTCAGGATTGTTTTTAGCTGCTTCCTTTACCGCCTGTTCCATCAGGAACCCTACAGCAAATACAATGTCGGAACCGTCTTCGGCAAGACCAATCAGGTTTGGAACATAGTCTGTCTGCTGTTTGGACTCAACAACCTTGACATCTGCACCGAGTTTTTCCTTTACAAGCTCGAGCCCCTGATTCGCTCCGTCATTGAACGATTTATCCCCAAGCCCACCGACGTCAGTTGCCATTGAAGCAAGAAGTTTTTTCTCCTCCGCTTTTTTCTCTTCCTTTTTGCAGGAAGCGACTGACAGCATCATTGCCGCAGCTATTATAAGAACGGCAAGTCTTATCCCTTTTTTCATAAGAATCTCCTTTTATTATTCATTTTCTTTCTCTATTATAAAATCAACACCGTCTGCCTTGGGCGGTCTTGATCTTCTTACAAATCCCGCTACCGCTATTATAGTCGCGGCATAAGGGAATATGATAAAAAGCTCTTCAGGTACATGGAATATCCTGAATACCTGAAAACGGATCTGAAGAGCGTCCGCGAATCCGAAAAAAAGCGCGGAAAGAAACGAACCGGCAGCGCTCCATCCTCCTGATATCATCGCGGCAAGGGCGATAAACCCTTTACCGTTTGTCATCCCTTCGGTGAATGATACATTGTTCTCAATGGAAAGATAAGCACCCGCAAGCCCTGATGCAAGCCCTGAAATAAAGACCGCGAGATATTTTATTTTGTAGACAGAGACACCGATTGTCTCAAGCGCAAGTGGATGCTCTCCTGCTGCCCGGATATGAAGGCCTGTCCTGGTGTGCTTAAGAAACCAGGCGAGAAATATTACAAGAATGAAAGAGATATAGATTATCGGTGTCTGGTTGAAGAAAACAGGCCCCAGGACCGGTATTTTTGAAAGCAGTGGAACTGCGAACTGATAATCCCCCAGGAAAGAGGGGATGGCGTCAGATGTCCCCGGATGGCCGAAAAAAAGGACCATAAGATACCTGGTAATCCCGAACGCGAGAATATTAAGGACAGCCCCGGATACAACATGGTCAAGATGGAGGCTTATTGCCGCTGCCGCGTGTATCAGGCTGTAGATGCCTCCCGCGAGGACACCTGAGGCAAGCCCGAGCCACGGATTGCCTGTGTAAAAAGCGGTAACTGCAGCGAAGAATGCCCCGATTATCATAATCCCTTCCATCGCTATGTTTACAACACCTGCCCTCTCGCATACTGTCGCTCCGAGCGCGGCAAGCGTAATAGGGGTTGAAAGCCTCACTGTAGCGACAAGGAGGTCGGTATTTAAAAACATCAGAAATGACATATCAGACACTGCCTCCCCCCTTTTTCTTTTTAATAAGCCGGGCCGCGTAAATATAGATATATTTCGCGACAATCAGAAACAGCATTATCCCCTTTATTATCTCAACTATGGAATTCGGCGTATGTGTCGTCCTCGCCATATACTGCCCCCCGGCGTCAAGGGCACCCCACAGCAGAGAAGTAAAGATAACACCTACCGGGTTGTTGGAGGCAAGCAGCGCGACGGAAATTCCATTCCAGCCGTAGCCGGCCTGAAGGTTTTCGAACAGCTTGTGGTCAAGACCCAGAACCTGGGTGATGCCGGCCATTCCGGCGAGGGCACCCGCAAACATCATCGCGATAAAGATGTTTTTCCCGACAGATATCCCCTGCACCCTCGCGGCCTCTTTATTAAAACCGACAGCCTTTATCTCAAACCCTGTTTTCGTGTTTTCAAGCACATAGCTCACAAAAAAAGCGGCGGCAACAGCAATGAGGATCCCTGTATGAAGGCGGTAGTTTGCGTCAGGAATAAAAGATTTGAAGGAAAGGAGCCAGCTGCTCTCAGGTAATTCCCAGGTTACATAGGGATGTGTTGAGGTTGCAGGGTCTCCGCCGAAAGCCCTTATAAATATGGGAGAAAGGTATCTTGCGATATGGGCAAACATCATGGTGGTAATTACCTCATGCGCCCCGGTTTTCACCTTGAGAAGGGCGGGTATGAAATTCCAAAGCGATGCCAGAAAACTGCCTGCGGCATAGACAAGAATGATCGCGATTAGAGGCGGCAGCTCAAGCTTAAAACCGAGCCAGGCTCCTGCCATGGCCCCGATATAGTACTGCCCCTCGGCGCCGATATTAAACAGCCCCGCCTTGAAAGCAAAGGCAATGGAAAGTCCTGTAAAAATAAGGGGGGTTGCGTTAAGCACCGCGACATACCAGTTCTTTACAAACCCGCCGTAGAAGAGGGCCGTGTATGACTCGATCGGATCATATCCGGTCAGAAGCATTATTACCGCGCCGGATACAACCGCCGCAGCAATACCTATCAAAGGGACAATAAGCCTTGACAGATATTTTTTAACCGCGGATAAAGTCTTCTCCTTCCCCTGGAAATAATAGATATTAAACAGGTACAGCGCGGCGCCGGATGAGAGGGCCGCAAGGCCTGAAAAACTGCCTCCGAGATAGTATACGGCGCCGGCGGCAAGCAGCAGAACTGAAATTAAGTCAAGAGCTTTTTTCATGTGTTCTCTTTCACTTCTCACTTTAGTGCCTGTTTTATTTCCCGTCATTTAAAGACCCTTTCTTCCTTCCGCCGGTCATATATAGCCCCACCTCATAATCAGTTGTTTCATTTGTCTTCAGCTCCCTGACAATCTGCCCTTCGTAAATTACAAGGATACGGTCCGAAAGGGCAAAAATTTCTTCAAGCTCAAGCGAGACAAGAAGGATCGCTGCCCCTTTCTGCTTCATCTCCATTATCCGGGAATGGATATATTCAATTGCCCCTACATCGAGTCCCCTTGTAGGCTGATTAAGGAGAAGAAAAACCGGAGACCTTGAAAACTCCCTTGCGAGGATCACCTTCTGCTGGTTGCCGCCGGAAAGGGAAGCGGCGCTGACTGATACCGAGGGAGTTCTGATATCAAAATCGACCGCAAGTTTTTCCGCATATTTTCTTATTTCCCTGTGGTTAATCCGCCCGGCACTCCTGACAAATGGTTTTCTGTCATGCCTGCCGATTATTATATTATCACTTATGCTCATTTCAAGAACAAGGCCGTCCCTCTGTCTGTCCGAAGGGACAAACGAGATACCCTCGTCTATCCTTTCCCTTGTGGAAAGGGTGCTGATCTCTTTTCCGTTTAATCTGATTGAACCTTTATCAATTTTAACTAGTCCCATGACAGCCTGGGAAAGTTCACTCTGTCCGTTTCCGTCAACTCCTGCTATACCGACAATTTCACCCGGCGATACATCAAGTTTTACGCTGTCAAGGAGCGCATTTCCCCCTTTTTTAAGGACAGAAAGGTCTTCAATAAAAAAGACAGCCTCTTTCTTTTTTCCGTTTCCCTTTTTATCAACACGGAGAACAACATCCCGGCCGACCATCATGTTTGCCAGCTCTTCCTTTGTAAGGTCTTTAATATCTCCTTCTCCTGAAAGTTTTCCCCGCCTTAATATATAAACCCTCTCCGAAATAGCCATAACCTCTTCGAGTTTGTGGGTAATAATTATTATTGAGACGCCCTTGTCCCGGAGCGCCCTTATGACCCTGAAAAGTTCTTCGACCTCCTGGGGGGTAAGCACCGCGGTCGGTTCATCAAGGATCAGGATTTCAGCGTGCCTGTAAAGGGCCTTTAAAATCTCGACCCGCTGCTGAAGACCGACGGAAAGGTTCTCAATTTTTTCATCAGGGTCCACATGGAGCCCGTAAAGTTCAGAGATTTCAAGCACCTGTTTTTTCGCAAGCTGATAATCTATTACACCGCCTTTAGAAGGTTCTGACCCGAGAATTATATTTTCCGTAACTGTGAGCGTCTCGACAAGCATGAAGTGCTGATGAACCATCCCGAGCCCTGCCCTGATGGCGTCGCGGGGGGAGGAGAAGGATATTTCCTTACCTTTCAGTATTATCTCTCCGGATGTCGGCCTGTAAAGTCCGTAAAGTATGTTCATAAGTGTTGATTTTCCCGCGCCGTTCTCGCCCAGGATGGAAAGTATCTCTCCCTTATTAAGGAGGATACTTATCTCATCATTGGCAAGGACCCTGGGAAACTGTTTCGTTATGCATCGCGTTTCAAGAATAGGGCGGCCGGTTTCAAGTGCTTCTTCCATTATGCCTCTTTTTTCATTTCCCTCATAAGGGGGATATGGACAACACTCAATCATAGTACCTCTTTCGTTTACATGTCAACAAAAGTCAGTACCGGATAAAATAAGTTCATCTGAATAATGAATTACTCAGTAGTAACTGCCCTTTTCAACCTCACCTATTGCCTCTTCTATCGTACTGATGCACCACTCCATCTCATCCTTTGTAATCAGAAGGGAAGGCCTTAAGGTTATTATGTTGCTTTCAATAATCTTGAAAGCAAGCCCCTTTTCCATGCATTTGTACATTACCGCCTCAGCCTCATCAACTGCCCTCTCTTTTGTCACAGGGTTTTTAACAAGGTCGATACCGATGTGGCAGCCGACACCTGCGACATTGCCTATCATCGGGTGCCTTTCTTTAAGGCTGTTAAATCTTTCAATCGTATACTCTCCGATTTCAGCAGCATTCTCAACAAGAGCATGTTTTTCAAGATACTCAATCTCTGCAAGCCCTGCCGCGCTGCACAGCGGGTTTTTCTCATGGGTATAGTGTCCGATCGATCTGCCGGAGAATATATCATATTCACCTCTTGCAACAATACCGGCAAAAGGGACGAGCCCGCCCCCGAACGATTTCCCGAGGACAAGGATGTCAGGCGTCACAAAGTGCTCGCAGGCAAACATCTTCCCTGTCCGGCCGAACCCTTCAATTATCTCATCAAAGATAAGGAGCGCACCGTATTTATGCGCCATGTCCCGGACCCGTACCCAGTAATCACGGCTAGGCACAACAGGTGTCGCAGAAATGGGCTCTCCAAGCACGGCCGCAACGCCGGGTTCTCTTTTAAATATGATTTCCATCTGCCTTAAGCATTCGCTGTCAACCTCTTCCTCTGTTTTAAATCCCCAGGGATTTCTGTAGTAGTTGGGGAATTCAACCTTGAACGCGCCGGGGACCATCGGGCCGTAGCCTCCCTTGAAGTGCTCTTCCCCTCCCACGCTTGCCGCCTGATACCCTGCCCCGTGGAACGAGTCCCAGAACGAGATTGTCCTGAAATTACCTGTAACCTGCTTGGCAAGTGTTATAGACATCTCTATCGCTTCTGACCCCCCGGGACAGAAGAGGGATTTCTCAAGGCCGGGAGGGGTGATTTCCGCGAGCTTTTCAGCGAATTTTATTGCCGGAACATTTGAAAACCGCCTCGGGGTAAAGCAGAGTTTTTCATCAAGCTGTTTTTTCACAGCCTCAATTACCTCAGGGTTGCTGAAGCCCGCGTTGTGGACACCGTTGCCGTGCATGTCAATGTATTTTTTCCCTGTCATGTCATAGATATAAATACCGTCTGTTCTGCTTAATATGTTAAGGACAGGGGTGGACAGTGCCTGGTGGAAAAAATACTTTTTATCCTCCTCAAACCATTTTTCAGCTTCACTGTCAAAATTCCTTTTCCAGTATTTTATTCTGCTCTTTCCCTGGTTTATATCGCCCTGTTCCCTGCTTACTTTATTTTCACTTTCCATTTTTATCCTCCCGCTGCGGAATTCAGATATACCATACAAATATTTTTAAAACCACTTATGACTCATGGAATATTTGATAAATTATTGTTATTTTAGTTCCTGATGGTAATAGCTTCCAGCAGTTCTTCCGGAAGTGAAACTGTCAGGGAGTGACTCTTGATTATAAAAAAATATACACTGGGCCCGGTTCAGGCCAACTGCTATCTCCTTGTCTGCAGCAATACAAAAAAAGCCGCTTTAATAGACCCGGGAGACAGAAGCACAGAAATAGCTGAGCTTATATCAAAAGAAAAATATGAACTTTCTGTTATTATCAACACGCACGGCCACTTCGATCACATCGGCGGGAATAAATTTTTCTCCGGAGGAAAAGTACCGGTCGCTGCCCACAGGCTTGAATATGACCGGATAAAGAGGGGCGGCGACGCTGCAATGTTCGGGCTTGACTGTGATATTTCGCCTGATCCCTCTATTGACGCATCACAGACAGATACTATTTCCTTCGGCAGCGTAAATCTGAAGGTGCTGCACACTCCCGGGCATACACAGGGGCATATTTCCCTTTACCATAACGAATCAGCATCCCTTTTTTGCGGGGATGTACTTTTTTTCAGAAGCATAGGAAGGACAGACCTGCCCGGAGGCAGCCAGAAACAGCTGCTTGAATCGATCCGCAGTAAACTTTATACCCTTCCAGGCGCTACTGTAGTATATTCAGGACACGGACCGGAAACTTCTATAGAGGATGAGATAAAACACAATCCATGGACAGCGCAATAGAGGGCTGCTTTACTGCGGAATAATGTTTTATGGAGTTACGGCCCCGGGACTGACGGGCAATGACTTACGGCTGTGGGCTGAGGAAGGAACGGCCGCCCCCGCCGTAATCTTTTAAAATAATAATTTTAATACTATAATTAACTAAAGGCGGCCTGCCCGGCAGAAACCGCCCTGCACCAAGGAGTACATAATGATTTTAAAATATCTGATGATTGGGGGATTTGTCGCCGCAATCATATTTCTCGCAAGGATTTACCCCAATCTCAAAAAAGCTAAATGGGAGAGGAAAATAATATCGGCAGGGTATCTAAGGGCAAGAAAACACTACGACCTTGCCGACGACGTTATTTTAAAGGGGATCAGTGAAGAACCGTCGGTCTGGCAGCTCTATATAGATTTATTCAGGAATTATTCTACCCCCCGGGACATGAAAAAACTGTTTGATGCTGTTTCTTCGGGATTCAGCCTCACAGACCACCCCGGCATTGGAGCGGCAAAGGCATGGTGTCTCATTGAAGAAGGGGATTTTGATAAAGCGCTTGACATCCTTAACCGGGAAGATGTGCAGGACTACATGATTGAATATAACCTGCCGTACCTTTCAAGGCTTTATTTCAAGCAGGAAAAATACGCTGACTGCGAAAAAGCATTTTTATCCTTCTATAAAAAAATATACGGCGATGAAGAGGGGTCTGACGAGAAAAAACTCTTTGGGGACCTTTCGGCAGAAGAGATAATAATCCTGCTCATGGCGAGGAGAAAGCTTGGAAAACCCTGGAAACCTGCCGCTAAAATCATCCCCGTAAAATCGCTCCATGAGGAAGATGACTGGACTGCTTATTACGGAAATCTCCTTGAGGAAGAAAAAAAGCTTAAGGTTGATACCGGAATATACGGCCCGGCTGAGAATGTTTACAATTTACGAAAAAAGGAACTTGAGGAAAAAATTGAGACTGTAAAAGAGCTGCTGGGAATAAGATAATTTCCCGAAGAAAATATCCTGTGGATCTTATCCTGTGGATCGTATCCTTTGGACAGGGTTCCGTGAAGGAGGAGGGTTTTTATGTTTTTAAAATGGATTATTAACAGTTTTGCGGCATTGAATGCCAACAACAGGCCTGGAGAAATTGCAGCAGCTATGGCGCTCGGTATAACGCTTGCAATGATTCCGGCAGGAAATCTTACATGGTTTGTCCTGCTCGGCCTTACATTCTTCCTGAAAATAAATTTCGGGGTAGAAATGATTCTGATTGCCCTAATAAAGCCGCTGGCATCATTTGCCGATCCTCTCTTCGATGCTGTCGGGTACAAAATACTTACTGCCGGAAGCCTTGAGGGTCTTTTTACAAAGCTGTACAACACACCTCTTATTCCCTATACGGATTTCAACAATACGGCTGTTGCCGGAAGCATTATTGTAATGGCAGTTCTTTTTGTCCCTCTCTGGATAGGGTGCAGGAAGCTGATTGCGCTTTACAGGACAAAACTGAGAGACAGGTTTTTATCAAGCAATATTGTCAGAAAAATAGCGGCGCTGCCAATTGTATCCAAAACTGTAATGCTGGTAACAAAAGCAAACAAACTGCGGAACTTCAGGGGGTAATGATATGGCAGCCGGACTTAAAAAATTTTATAAGAAAAGTTATACAGTAAAGAAATTTGAAAAAAAGATTCTCGGGAAACTCTTTCTTAAGGACGAAAGGGAACTCATCCTTTCTGTCTACGGGAAAAAAGAGGACTCGTATGTTCTTACAGAACCTGACAACCCGGATACCATAAAAAAGCTCAACAAACTGATTTCAGTTATTAAAAAGAATTCCGGCGCTCTCGGGATCGGTAAAATAGGGTCTCTTGCCGCGCTGGTAATCTCATTTACTGTTTTTACAGTATTTTTCCAGAATCCTCTTGCGGAAAAAGGGATGGAAAAGGGGCTCGAAAAAATTTTCAAGGCAGAGTCTGAGGTCACGGGCCTCCGATTAAGCCTGTTCTCCGGATTGATCAGGTATAAATCAATGCAGGTTGCGGACAGGGAGGACCCTGAAAGAAATCTTTTCCAGACAGGCGAGGCGGTAATTGACCTTGATATGTCTGAAATACTCAAAGGCAAATTCGCCGCGGAAGAAATAAAACTTGAGGATTTTGCCATGGGAGAGAAAAGGGCCGTAAGGGCAAAAGCACTCGCAGGAACTGTAAAAAAGGAAAAAGCTGATTCCGGGCCTGCCTCATCAGATATATTAAAGGATACTGTTGCAGCTGCCGGCAGGCTGCCGGACAACCTGATTCCGGACAGGGAGACAGTAAAAAAAGTAATCAGTGAAAATACAGATAAGCTTTCAGCTCCGAAAGCGGCGGAAAAAATTGCAGCTGACCTTAAAGGCGGCGCTGAAAATATAAGGTCAGGGATTAATAAAACTGAAAGCGATATCAAACAGCTGGAAAAGGATGTAAATGAAATTTCATCTGCCAGGCTATCCTCAAAGCTTGATTTAGCCGGTGCCAAAAAAATTGCAGACAGGATTAAATCAGCATCCTCAAGAGTTTCATCACTATCAGCCAATATTGCCTCTTCCCGCAAAGAAATCGACAATCTCAAAAAAACAGCGGCAGACGGGAAAAAGAACCTGGAAAAAGCTGTTTCAGGCGATATTGAATATATCATCTCCCTGTTCCCGGGAAAAGGGTCTTTCTCTGTCTCCTCATTTGCCCGTCCGCTTGTACAGGAAAAGCTTGACCCGTTCATGAAAAAATACGGTAATGCATATGAAATATTTTTAAAAATAAAAGAGTCGGGAGATAAAAAGAAAGCTGAATCCGCACCTCCTGCATCTGAAGTAAAGAGGGGCCGTGATATTAGATATACGGTTTACGGGTCCCCCTCACTGCATATCAGGAAAGTTTCAGGTTCGTTTTTTACTGACGGCAACAGGCATTCTCTTGAGATAAGGGATATTACAAACAATCAGGAGCTTGCTGGAAAACCCCTTGTTTTTATGGTCAGGTCAGGTATTGATAATATCGAGACTGAAGCTGAAGGTTTTTTTGACACAAGAAAATCCGCCGCTGATTTTTCAGGTATTAAAATTGCTGTTAAAGGAGGTAAATTATCAAACCTCTCCTTTCTCTCTCCCGCAGGTATAGATAAACTGAGCGCGGATATGGATATCGCAGCAGCTGCCGCTATTTCCGCGGATAAGAATTTTAAAGGGACAGCAGGTATTTCACTTGAAAAGTTCAGGATGAATACAACCTCGCAGACAGGTAAAATAATTTCAGGAATTATTGAAAAGGAAAACAGGATAGATTTCCAGGCGGTATTTTCTTCAGGCGGAGGAGATGTTTCTCTTAAGATAAAAAGCTCGCTTGATAATCTGATTGCAAAGGCTGTATCGCCTGAAAAAATCGCGGCAGATGTAAAATCCTATGCGGTGGAAGAACTTGCGGCGGTATTAAAGGAGAAATCAGGTTTACAGGAAGATGCGGAAAGGCAGATAGAAGAACTTACCGGAAAGATCGGATCACTTGAGAAGGCGATTAATGAGCAGAAAAAAGAGCTTGAACAGAAACTTAAATCACTTCCTATAAAGCTGTGACAGTATAATTAAAGGCGCAGAATAAAACCGTATCATCACAGATGGTACGGTTTTTTATATATCTTTGAGTGATATTCTGAAAACAGTTCCTGTTTTCCCCTCCCCTGATGCGGCGGCGACGCTGACATCCCATCCATGACTCTGAAATATTGATTTGGATGTTGAGAGGCCAAGCCCCATCCCGGGTTCCCTTCTTGAGCCGCTGCCCCGGTAAAAGGGCTCAAAAATATATTTTATATCTTTTTCATCAATACCTTTACCGTTATCCGCTATTTCTATCACGGGCTTGTCCTTTTCCATTGAACAGCGAAGGCTTATTACCGCGCCGTCAAATGTATAGCGTAGAGCATTGGTAAAATGGTTTTCAAGCGCCCTTTCAAAAAGTACAGGATCGCACGATATTTCATATTCTTCGGGGATTGTATTTTCATATATAAATTTCCTTCCCAGTATCTCGCAGTCTTCCCTGTAAATTATACTAAGGGAATCAAGAAATGCTTTAAGGGGAATGGTTTTTCTTTTCAGCTGCCACTCTCCTGTTTCCATTCCCGCAAAATCGATAAGGTCGGATATCCTTTTTTCAAGCGCGCCGGCTTTTTCGGAAATTATCCCGAGATATTTTTTCTGGGTTTCAGTATCGGAAGCCAGACCGTCGCTTATTGCCTCAAGATATCCCTTTATACTTGTAAGGGGCGTCTTAAGATCATGGGATACTGCCATCAGGAATCTGGATTTTCTTGCATGGTCATCCTTAAGTGTCTCTCTCATCTTCTCAAAAGAGGCCGACAGCGCTGAGAATTCATCGCTGCCTTTTACCTCAAGCTTAAAATCAAGGTTACCGTCAGCAATTTTTTTCACCGCGGACTCAAGTCTGTTTACAGATTTTAATATTGAACCGATAAATAAAGATCCCAGGATTGTACCGGCTGCAATAATAAAGAAAGTGAACTGAAGTGTTTTTATCAGGATAAAAAACTTCTCCTTTTCAAGCTCGGGGGGAATCCGGCTGTATATAAGAAAAAAATGCCATTTTTTCCCGTCAATAATAAAACTTTCATTTATTGATTTACTGTCTCTCCCTTTAATGCTCTCATAGAATTTCGGGAAAATTATACTGAAATAAGATCCCGGGGGGATCAGGGAGATATTCGAATAAGTTACAAATCCTCTCTCGTTTATAAGACAAAGCTCTATCCCCTCAGGGATTTTAAGGTCTTCCGTCCTCATCCTGTAAACCGAGGGATAGAATTCCATTTCAATCCACTTGGAAATTATGAATCTCTGTTCAATCGCGGAATTGTCCAGATTTATATGATGGTTGATAAGATATACCGAGAATGAAAAAACCAGCGGGATAATCGCAAAACCTGTAATCACTGCGAAAGTTTTTGTCCGTAATGTCAAGAGATTAATTCCTTTCTGATTTTATATCCCAGGCTGTGTACCGTCTCTATCAGCTGAGGTCTTGAAGGGTCTTTTTCAAGTTTTTTTCTAAGCCGCTGAATATGGACCGCAACAGTAGTAAGGTCTCCGAAATTATTACCCCATACCGCGCTGTATATTTCCTCCGGTGTCCTGGGTTCTCCGGGATTTTCAAGAAGATAAACAAGCACTTCGAACTCCCGGGGAGAAATGGGGATTCTGGTATCTCCTTTTTTCAAGAGGTAGGCATCTTTTTCGACAATGTATTCCGAGAGCCTTATAATGTTCCTGCCTGATTTTTCTCCCTCATCAGAGAGCATATAACGCCTTAAATTGGCCCGTACACGGGCAGCCAGGACCTTGGGGGAAAAGGGTTTTGTAACATAGTCATCAGCCCCAATCCCGAGTCCGAGAATCATATCCGCGTCATCCTCCCTGGCGGAAACAATAACAACCGGAATGGAATATTCTTTCCTCAGCGCCTGGAGGAATTCAAACCCGTCCATTCCGGGAAGATTGATATCAAGCACGATAATATCAATTTTACCGTTTTCAACCAGCTCAAGGCCCTTCTCTGCCGTGTCGGAATGAAGTACGCAGAATCCCTCATTCTCAAGATAAAGTTTTATTAATTCCGCGATATCATGCTCATCTTCAATAATCAGGACTGAAGCTTTCATCTATAACACCTTTATTGCACCTTATTATCCGGGCAGGCAGCCGACTTCAAAATACTTAATCCCCTCATCGGTAAATTTCTGCTTGAAGTCCATGATGAGGCTCTTAAGTTTTCCGGCTTCCCCCTCATCAGTATATATTATCAGCATAAAATTATCTTCCGGCCATACGCTAGTCCCCATTTTGGGATTAGTATTTCCCTTTCCATGTACAACCGGTATTTTCGTGTAGGCGGTAATACCTGATTTTTCAAGTATTTCCATTATGTAATCCTCTACCGAATGGTTTGCGATTATCTCAATTCTTTTCACAGCCTTCCCTCCATCCGTTTTTTATTGAAAACAAAATACATCACAGGAATAAACACAAGGGTAATAACTGTGCTTGTAGCAAGCCCGCCTATTACTGTCTGTCCTATCGGCTGTACCAGCTCGGACCCTTCACCCGGGAAAAAAGCAAGAGGCACCATACCGAGGATTGTTGTGAGTGTTGTCATCAGGATCGGCCTTAACCTGCTCACCCCGGCCTCGACGCAAGCATTAAAAAGGGTGTGCCCCCTGTTTACAAGCAGGTTTGTGTAGTCTACAAGAACAATACCGTTATTAACTACAATACCTGCCAGCATTACTACCCCGACAGCGGTAAAAAGGCTGAACGGCTTTGCGACAATCAGGTGAATCAGGACAACCCCTATCAGCATAAGCGGCACAGTAAGAAACATTATGAACGGGTCCTTGAACGACTCAAACTGGCTTGCCATTACACCGTAAACAAGGAAAAGGGCAAGGATCATGATCGCGAGGAATTTTTTCCCGTAATCCATCAGGTCTCCGTAATCACCTGAATACTCAATGGCTACTGCATCATCAGGGATTATATTGGTCCGGATAAGCTCCTCAATTTTCTTTTCAACAAGATTAAGCTTTGCCCCTTTTTCTATACCGGCCTTGACATGTATAACACGGGTCTGGTCAACCCTTTTTATATCAACAGGGCCAGTCCCTGTCTCAAGTGCGGCAAAACTTGAAACAGGAATATAATCGCCTCTTGTATTAGTTACATAGATTGTTTTAAGGTCGGGGAGGTCTTTTCTGTCGGATTCCCTGAGTATCACAAGAACATCAAGTTCTTCATCTCCAGCCCTGTATTTTGTCGGCCTTATCCCGTTAACTGCCGCTTTAACCTCGTTTCCCACTGCGGCGGCCGACAGCCCGAGCTCATACATTTTTTCCCTGTCAAACCTGATCTCCACTTCCGGGAGGCTGTCTTTTATATCGGTATCAGGTTCTTTGGCTTCAGGAACGTTTTTTTCAATCAGGGCCTTTATAGCTTCCGCGGTAGCAGTGGCAAGTTCGAGGTCATCTGACTTAACCAGAATATCAATGGGGTCAGGATTACGCGGGCCTCCCTGTCTGCCCGCTGTAAATTTGAAGACAACCCCGGGGAATTCTGAAAAATGGGCGCGCAGTTTTCTTTTTACATCATCCGAACTGTCCTTCCTGGTCCTGAAAGGGGGAAGACCGATATATAATTCCCCTTTATATGAATCCGCTGCTGAAAAAAAGCCCGAGGCGGCTCCCGAGGTTTTTATAATCTCTTCATATCCGTTGATTTCTGATACTGCAATTTCTTCGAGGCGGTTAATTATCTCTTTTGTTGTCTCAAGATTGCTTCCAACCGGAAGTTCAACAGAAAGTGTGACCTCATCATCACTTGCCGCAGGCGACAGTTCAAGTCCTGCAAGAGGCAGCATAGCAATTGAAAGAATGAATATTCCTGTTACAGCAGCGATTGTGGTTTTACGCCTTTTCAGGACAATATTGAGGATTTTCCTGTATATCTTTTCAAGACTAAGGAAGAAATTTTCTGATGCCCCGTCTATTGCCGCGAGAAGAGGATTTTTAACGGGCTTCTGTTTTTTGGTGTAAATCTTCAGGTAACGGCTGGAGAGGACCGGGACCAGGACAAGAGCGACTATAAGCGAGGCTACAAGTGCAACAACTACAGTAAAGGACAGATCGCTGAACATTATTCCAAGGAAACCAAGGTCCGACCGGAACATGACTACAGGAATAAAAACACATATTGTTGTCAGGGTTGACGCCGTGATCGCGCCTTTCATTTCTTCACTTCCGAGTATTGCCGAAACTTTAAGCTGTGCCCCCTTTTCTCGGTATCTGTAAATATTTTCAAGGATTACAATGGATGAATCCACAATCATTCCGACACCGAGTGTGAGCCCGGCAAGTGAAAGTATATTTATTGTTATCCCTGAAAAATACATACCCATCAATGTAATCAATAACGAAATAGGGATTGAGATTCCTATGACAAGAGTACTTTTGACAGTACGGAGAAAAAACAGGAGAACCGCCATAGCAAACAGGGCCCCCATAAGAGCTGAACTGCTTACCTGTCTGATTGAATCCTTGATTATTGTAGTAGTGTCCCTGAGGATGCTCAGCTTGACTCCTTTCGGAAGTTCCCTGTTGATTTCCTTTATTTTTTCAAGTACGTTTTCAGCTGTCTTGACAGAATTTGCCCCGCTTTGTTTCTGCACTATTACATAAATACCTGGTTTGCCGTTTATGAATACAGCCTGGGTTTCATCTTCAAGACTGTACGATACATCAGCAATATCTTTAAGTTTTACCGCGGATGGAGCAGCTCCGGAAGATGAAGACCTGTATGCGACAACAGTGTTTTCAATTTCTTCAATTTTATTATATTCCCCTTTGCTCCTTACAATGAAATTATAGGAACCTGAGGAAACACTGCCTCCCCCTACATCAATGTTCTGGGAAGAAATTGCCTTTGCAATCTCTGAAATTGTAAGGGAATATGCTTCCAGCCTGTTTTTTGAAACCGCTGCCCTTATTATTTTATCCCGGCCCCCGTTTACCCTTGTAAGAGCTACTCCCTGTACCTGTTCAATCCTCGGCTGGATAATATCTTCCGCGATACTCTTGAGCTCTTCAGGGCTTCTTGATCCCTCGACTGTAAGGAAAAGGATAGGTATCATTGAAGGGTCAAATTTGTAGAGTACCGGGGTTTCGGCATCATCCGGCATGAATGATTTGGCGAATTCAAGCCTGTCCCTTATATCGTTGGCCGCCTCTGTCATATCCTTGCTCCAGTCAAATTCAAGAAGAATAAGACTGCTCCCCTCCGAGGAAGTAGAGGTAATCTCTTTAAGATCAGCCACATTGGAGAGGTTCCCCTCAAGTATCCTCGTGACATTTTTCTCAATATCTTCAGGACCCGCGCCGGAATAGGTTGTTATTACAACAAGTACCGGCGGGTTGAAGTCCGGGTAAAGGTCTATCGGGATCCCGGGAAGAAGAAAAAGGCCCAGCCCTACTACAAGTGAGAAAATAACAATTATCGTAACAGGTCTTGAAACAGCAAGTTTGGGTAGAGTCATAATCAGCTTCTCCTGCCCAGGATATTTATCTCAACACCGTCGTCAAGGAGGTTCTGCCCTCTTGTAATAATTTCCTCTCCTTCTGAAATTCCTGACAATATCTCCGTAAACCCGTCGACTGTAATTCCAGTTTCAACCCTTTTCATTACGGCCTTTCCTTCCGAGGCTGAAAATACATTTTTAACTCCCCCTCTTGTAACAATTGTTTCAGAAGAGACAAATATGACATTTTTTCTCGTTTCAGTAAGCAGTTTTACAGACGCAAACATCCCTGCCTTGATTTCAGGATAGTTTTTATCAAACTCAAGTTTTATCCCCATCGTTCTTGTTATGCTGTTTAAGACAGGGCTTATTTCTACTATATGGGCCCCATATTTTTTCTCCGGCCATGCTGCGAAAAACACTTCCCCTTTAGTACCCATTTCTATTTTGGCAATATCAGGTTCCGCAATTTCCGCTTCAATCTGAAGCATGGAAAGATCTCCTATTGTCGCGACAGGCGTTGAAACAGATACGGTCGCCCCGGCTTCATAGGGAATTGCCGTTACGGTACCGCTTATAGTTGATCTTACAGGGCTTAAGGCATATGAAAGGCCAGGTTTTGAAGGGTCGATCTCAGCTATTACCTGGTTGTTTTTAACATAACTTCCAATTGAAATATTAAGTACCTTAAGTTTTCCGGCGGTATCCGGATATATATCAATGCTTCTCACAGCCTTAACATCGCCGTTTATTCTGATATAGTCTGTTATATCGCCTCTTCCCGCAATAGATGTCTCTACAGTAAATACTGCCGCCTCGGGTGTGCCAGGTTTATCCCCGGCCGTTTTTTTATCCTGGCCTTTTCTGTTAAAAACTGCGAATGCCGCCAGTACAAGAATTATTACAGATGCAGTCGCAGCAATTTTTATTTTGGTTTTTTTATCCATTCAAATCCTCCAGAGACTTATTAACAGCGTATTCAAGATCAAGAAGAGCGGCCTGGTAATTATAGTGTTCTTCCGCCAGTTTAAGTCTGGCTGCCTGAAGCTGGTTCATTGAGTTTTCAAGCTTAAGGAGCTCGACTGTGCCTGCGTTATACCCCTCAGAAGAAAGTTCGTAACTCCGTTTGGCAAGCTTTTCATTATATTCAAGTGATTCTATTTTTTTCACAGATTTTCTGATATTCATTACAATTGTCCTTATATCAATATCAGCCTTTCTCAGCGCCTGTGAAAGTCTCGATTCCGCCTGACGTATTCTGTCCTTTTTGTTTTTTATTTCAGTATCTTTTGAAAGCCCCGGTATAAGGCTGTCAATATCAAGCGACAGCGATATTGAAAAAGCTCCTGCATCTGTCCAGCTTTCCTCCGGTGAACCGATTATTCTGTCTTTCAGCGGATCATCGGCGAAAAGCATATTTTTCGTATATCCCAGAACCAGTGCCGGAAGACGGCTGTTCTTTGATGAAGAAAGATCAGTTTCGAGGAGTTTGATCTGGTATACCAGCTCCTGAATATCAAATCTCTCTGTGAGTGAGGTAAAAATAAGCTCATTTGTATCAATAATATAAAGCCCCGGTTCAATAACTCCCTCAAGTTTTATTTCCTCCTCATTTTCAAGCCCTATCATTTCCTTGAAATTAAGGATACTCATATTATAGTTATTCAGAGCCTCATCATAATCAGGGCGGAGGCTCTCAAGCGTTACCTGTGCCTGAAGTTTATCAAGCTCGGAAACAAGTCCGTTATTATAATTTATTTCCGCCTGGCGGTAACTTTTTTCTGCTGTCTTTATATTATTCTCAAGAAGCCTGAGGCTCTCTTCAAGAACAAGAAGTGAGTAAAATGATTTTTTGACATCCCTCTTAAGCTGGTTTTTAGCATCCTCATAGCCGATCAGACCTGCCTCATAATTCCGGGACAGATACCTGATTCCGTCTGCAAGTGATGCTGAAAGGGCAAGCTGGGCTGAAAACTGCCAGGACAAATCCCAGTGATAATCCCCGAATACAGGTTTTTCGTTTTTTTTGGCCAAAGCTGAGGAAAGGGTGAAATCCGGGGCAAGGGCATTCCATCGTGTATCCCTGCTCCGCTTTTTTTCAGAAAGTGAATATTTCTCTGCCTTAAGGGAAAGATTCTCATCAAGCGCCATCTCTACCGCATTTTCCACACTTATTACCCTGGTCTGCGCCTGAGCGTCCAGCCTTCCGGCGTGAAATATCATTATCGGTAATATTAAACCCGTTAAAAATATATTTTTAATGCCTGTCATTTTATGCAACACTATTACTCCTGATTTTTTAATATACAAAACATGATTAAATTACATTATAAAATAACTTTTTCAGAGCCGGAAATCCATAAATACTTTATAAACCCTGTTATAACATTTTGTTTAAACTTGTAACTAAATATTCATTAGACTGATTTCTACAGTGTTTGTATATTTTCAGTAAATGGAAAATCAATTGAAATTAAAAATAACAGTTAAAGGAGTTTTATCATGATACAGAACAAAAGAACCAAAGGGATTATAATCCTTTTCACTCTATTATTGCTTCTGCTGTTTTCACAGTGCATATTCTCTTCACCATCAAAAGAAACAGCAGGTCCTGTACAGAGCACAATGCCCCAAACAGGAGGAAGGACCGCTCCTGATTCAGCGGAACAGGTTTTTTATTCATTTAACAGTGTGGCTCAAAAGGTGCTTCCTGTTGTTGTTGAAATAAACACGGTGGAAGTAGTAGAGCAGACTATCCCTAATTTTTCAAATCCTTTTGATTTCTTCTTCAGAAACCAGCCTAACCAGCCCGGACAGCAGAACCCTCAGGGACAGAAAAGGGAATTCAGGCAGCCGGGTCTCGGGTCAGGAGTAATTGTCAAGCAGGACGGGAAAAAGATTTATGTTCTAACCAACAATCACGTTGCCGGAAACGCCAACGAAATCAAGGTAAAGCTTAATGACGGCAGGGAATACGATGCCAAAATCATCGGAAACGATCCCCGCACCGACCTTGCGCTTATAATGTTTGAAACATCGGAAAAAGTTCCAGTCGCGGTACTTGGAAACTCTGATGATCTTTTTGTGGGTGATATTGTCCTCGCGGTAGGAAACCCGTTCGGATTTGAGTCAACTGTCACAATGGGTATTGTAAGCGCCCTGGGAAGAAAAAGCATGGCCAATTCCCAGATTTCAGGGTTTACTGATTATATACAGACAGACGCATCAATAAATCCCGGAAACTCAGGCGGAGCTCTTGTAAACATGAAAGGTGAGATAGTTGGAATAAATACCTGGATAGCTTCCCAGTCAGGAGGAAGTGTCGGAGTAGGTTTCGCAATTCCGATAAACAACTCGAAAAAGGCTATAGAAGATTTTATTTCTACAGGCAGGGTTGTCTACGGATGGCTGGGAGTCAGCATCGGAGACCTTAACGATCCGTCATCTGAAGAATTAAGAAAAACCCTGGGACTCGGTGATAAGAAAGGGGCCATCGTATTTAATCTTTTTAAAAAATCACCGGCTGACAAATCAGGTCTTATGCCCGGAGACTATATTACAGAAGTCGATAACGTAAGTATCGACAGCTCATCCCATCTTACACAGATTGTAGGCAGGCTTTCCCCGGGGACAACATCTGTATTCAAGCTCATAAGAGATAAAAAAATGGTGACAATCAATGTTAAAATTGAAAAGAGGGCAGATGAAACTGAAATACAGAAGAACAGGGACCTTTGGCCCGGGCTTATTGTGACTACACTGACTGATGATATAAGGAAAGAACTTAAAACTGAAAATTCCGTAAAAGGCGTAGTAATAGTTTCAGTAATTGAAGATTCATCAGCAGCTATAGCCGGAATAAAACCAGGTGACATAATCGAGGAAATAAACGAAATACCTGTAACTGATATCGCCTCGTTTTATTCAGTTCTCAACAAACAGGGATCAAACAGGAAGATTTTCCAGATAAACAGGCAGGGAAGCTCTGTTATGATTGGTCTTTTGAAGTAACGCAATTGAGGCAGATTATGGGACCGTAAGGTTTTATATCTGCCTAAGGGCTTAGGCGTCAGCTGAGGTCCTTCAATACCTCCCCCCCCCGCCCTCTTCTGTTAAACCGGAAGGGGGCGTTTTTAAGCTACAGCCCGCCTCATTCTCACCTCTTCAAGGCACATGGTTATTATCGTGGTAATTTCCGGAACAATAAAACCCATATTGGTGACTTCTGTTTTTGCAATACTGTTTTTCCATTCGCCGGTTGATGATCCGTCAGAATAATTATCGGTTATATAATTGGAAATAACGTAAAGAGCACCTTTCAGTATATAAGGGTCCCTGCCTGAATCCTTTTTTCTGTGCCGAACGAGATAACGCTCTATATGCTTTGGAAGAAGCGCTTTAAATTCCTCATGCGCGTTAAATGAATCGGCAGAGCTCAGAAGGTCAAGTTTTTCCTTTAGCGACATAATCGCAGTATCAGGCCGCTGGCCGGAATTCTTTCTTTCAATCAGCCGCAGCTGTTTTTTATCCTTAGCGGAAGGAATTTTCTTTTTTTCATCTTTTCCGCTTACATTTTTTGCTGACAGATTTTCAGGTGAAGCTTTTTCAGGTCCCCGGCCCTGGTTCCCTTTCCTTAACTGTGAAATATCAGCCGGTTTTATTTTGCGCCAGATGGCCTGCATCATCATGTCTTCTTTAAGGCTGTACTGGTATCCGTTTGAAAGCAGGCTGTAAATCTCAAGCAGAATTACATCATCGCCGGTCCGTTTTACACGGCAGGTTTTTATTATCTGAAAAATGCGGTAATGAATAGTGCTGTACTTTTTTGAATAAAGAAAAATCTTTTTTTCAAAATCCTGATTAAAGATATGTCTCCAGTAAAGCCTGCAGTATGACAGTACCTGGTATGATCTGTTTTTGACACGGCTGTCAATGCATATCATTGCCAGCTCTGATTCTGAAAATTCAATTTTATCAAGATCTATTGTAATTTTTTTCCGCTGCCGGCCGGCATTATCGCGGCCCGCTGACGCTGGGTCTGAGGCTGTACCAGATGTGGGCTTCTTTTCTTTTTTTATCTCGACTTTTACAAACAGCGTGTTATCGAAATAGCGCTTCAGGATATCTGAAGCTGCGCTGAACTTTTCAGTCATATAATCAAGAAGTACAGTATAGGTTTCCAGTTTCTCAAGAAATGCAATCCCCTCGTCTTTTCCGCGGGGTATAACCCGAAGGGCAACTTCTATTTTCTTAAGAAGTTCCACCGGATCGCTGTTCTGCCCATCGAACAGGGCAGACAGATGGGAGACCAGTTTTTTTACAGAGTTTATTATCCTTTCCAGGATTTCACGGACCGCATCCGCGTATATTTCAGCAAAGCGCGGATCATTTTTTCTGTAGTACCTGATTATCCTTATCCGTACATACTCATCCGGATACCGCGGAATCAGGCGCTTTTCATATACATAGGCGGCCTGCCGGTATTTTTTATCCCCGATAAGAGAAACATATAAATTAATGTCAGTATCAAAACCGTTTTTATCAAAAGTTGTACATTCTTTAAGAAGAATTGTTCTGGCACTGTCTGGCTTCATGGTGTTCCTGACTTAACTTCGGTCAAAAAATCAGTTTATATTAATCATTTTTTCTGTCATCAATTACTCTTTTGGCCTTTCCCTCGTGAACAGGGAGAACTCCGGGTTCATGAAGCTCTACATTGGGAGAAATTGATATGGCAGCCTTGATGTTATCCTTTATTCTGTGTCTGAGGGCATTCAAATCACGCGCGTCGTCGCTGAATATGTCAGGGCCTACCTCGGTTTTTACAGTCAGCTTATCGAGGGCACCTGATTTTTCAATTGCAATCAGATAGTTTGTCCCTATTTCCGGCATCTTCATTATAATTTCCTCGATCTGGGAAGGGAACACATTTACACCGTTAATAATAAGCATATCATCGGTCCTCCCCTTGATACGGGAGATCCTCCGGTGTGTCCTGCCGCATCTGCAGGGCTGGGGATTTATGACGGAAAGGTCTCTCGTCCTGTACCTTAAAAGCGGGGTAGCCTGTCTTCTAAGTGTTGAGATAACAAGTTCACCGCTCTCCCCTTCGCCTGATTCCTCAAGAGTGTCCGGGTTTATCATCTCAAGATAAAATGAATCCTCCCAGATATGCATATCATCCTTGTAAACGCATTCGGTCGCTACGCACGGACCGTTCATTTCGCTTAAGCCGTAGTTGTTGTACATATCTATATTGAAAAGGGATTCTATTTTTTTTCTCATATCCTCCGAATGCGGTTCGGCGCCGCCCATCGATTTTTTAAGATTAAAATCCGACAGTTTAAAGCCTTCCTCCTCAATTTTTGAATAGAGATGAAGCATATAGCTCGGCGTCGCGTGAACAAAGGTTGTCTGAAAATCCTTCATGAATTTAAACTGCCGTTTAGTGTTTCCCGAACTTACAGGAATAACAAGAAGCCCTGCTTTCTCAGCCCCGTAATGCAGCCCTATTCCCCCCGTAAAAAGGCCGTATGTCATCATGTTCTGAAAAACGTCCCCTTTGCCGCACCCGATCATGGTAACCGACCGTGATACAAGCTCAGTCCACCTGTCAAGGTCCCTCTGGCTGTGATAGATAACGGTCGGCGTGCCGGTAGTGCCGCTTGAGGCATGAAGCCTTACAACTTCCTCTTTCGGCAGCGCAAGAAGTCCGTAAGGATAGGCGGAGCGCAGATCGTCCTTTGTTGTAAAAGGAATTTTTTTAATATCAGAAAGCTTTTTTATATCATCGGAAGAGCTGATCCCCGCCTCCCCGAGACGCTTTTTATAAAACGGCGTCTTGAGGGCCCATGAGACAGTTTCCTTTAAATTCTCAAGCTGATATTTTTCAAGGCTGCTTCTGTCTATCGTCTCGAGTTCGCGGTTCCAGTATCTGATATTCATTTTCTGCTCCATTTATTCAGCCCCGAGTGCGAATGCTTTTAAATTGATATCAACAACATCCTTTCCTTTGGATGAAAAAAGCTCCTCAACCGCGGCCTGAAGGGACCCGGCAGAAACCGGAAGTACGGATGAGGCCGCGCCGATAATTACCATATTCGCCGCGCGGGAAGTTCCGGCTTTTTTCGCAAGCTCAAGCGACTCGACTATTTTATGGTTTTTAAGTTTTTTTATTTTACCGTAAATAACTTCAATATCAGGATAATCCGGTATATTGACGAACGGCTCTGATGCCGTAACAACACTGCCGTCAGGCGAAAGGTAATCAACATACCTTAAAACCTCAAGAGGCTCCATGCTTATGATAAGCGACGCGGTCCCTTTCGCGACAAGGTCGCTTGATATTTCACTGTCTGATATGCGAAGATGAGACAGTACCGCCCCTCCCCTCTGGGCCATTCCGTGCACTTCTGACTGCCTTACCTTAAGATTATCTTTCATTGCCCCTGTCGCTATTATAGCGGCCAGCGATAAAACACCCTGCCCGCCTACACCCGCAAGAATTATGTCAAACTTCATTTATTACCCTTCCCTTTTTTGAGCCTTCTTTTGGTCTCTTCGATACATTCCCTTACAGAGAGAACAACAGACAGCCCTTCATGGGCTATCTCTTTCTTTAATATTTCCACATTTTCCTCATGGTTCTTTTTCAGAGGCACAATAGTTTTAATATGGGCGGGATCAACGCCAAGCCCTTTTATAACTGATTCAAGCTTTGATGTGGGTACAATTGTCTCCTGTCCCCCTGTCATGGCGACAATACAGTTGTCAAGAATCACAAGCGTCATGGGAGTGTCCGCTGCAACAGCGTCAACAAGGGCTGTCATTCCCGAATGATAGAATGTGCTGTCGCCGATAACCGCGACAGCGGGTTTAAGCCCCGCTTCCGCCGCCCCTTTTGCCGTACCAACAGAAGCGCCCATGCAGATTATTGTCTCAATCGCGGAATAGGGGGGAAGCGCCCCGAGAGCATAGCAGCCGATATCCGACGTAACCACGCTTTCGCTGTAGGAGGCAAGCGCGCCCTTTATTGCGTTATACGAATCAATATGCGGACAGCCCTGGCAAAGCTGCGGCGGGCGGCCCGGGAGCTGTTCTACTTCAGCAAGGGCTTTTCTTACAGGAAGCCCTAGTGCAGGCCTTACATTGTCCGGATTAAGCTCCCCTGTCGGGGGGACTTTCCCGTCCATTTTGCCTTCAATTTCAACAGGCTGTTTTAATATGCCCCGTAATCTGCTCTCAAGGAACGGATACCCTTCCTCAATAACAATGATTTTTTCAGCATGCTGTGCGAGTTTTTTTATCTTATCTTCAGGTATGGGATATACTCCTACATGAAGATGTGAAGGTTTATCAGACAGCTCCGGCATATTCTCAAGATAATAGTTTTTGCCGAGTCCGGTAGTGATTACACCGTATTTTTTAAAATCAGGATTCAGGTAAAGCGGGTTGAGAGGAGAGTTTTCCGAATCTTTTTTAAACTCTTCATATTTACCGAGAAGGGTCACCCACTGTTTTCTGGCAAGAGCGGGAAGAAGCATCCATGTATTTTTATCCTCAGCCTTTTTCATCCTGTTCTGTTCTTTTTCCTCTCCTGTAACAACAACTGCCCGTGAATGGGCAAGCCTCGTTACAAGCCTGATCATAACGGGAACATGGTATTTTTCGGAGACCTCGAATGCCTCTCCTGTCATCTCGTAGGCCTCCTGCTGGTTAACAGGCTCAAAGCACGGCACCTTCGCGAAATCAGCGAAAAACCTGCTGTCCTGTTCATCCTGGGAGGAGTGCATTCCCGGATCATCGGCGACAACAATTACAAGGCCGCCGTTGATTTTTAGAAGCGCTGAATTTATAAAAGGGTCTGCCGCAACATTCAAGCCCACATGCTTCATCGTTACTATCGATCTTTTACCTGCAAGCGATACGCCGAGAGCATCCTCATATGCGGTTTTTTCATTGCTGCACCATGATGCATGTATCTTTTCTGTTTTTCTGGAATATTTTATAAGATATTCCATAATTTCCGAGGACGGTGTTCCGGGATATCCGTATGCGTTTGAAAGCCCGGAATGAATGGCTCCGAGTGCTACAGCCTCATCACCAAGCAGTACTTTTTCTGCCATTATTTAGCTCCTTTGTATAATTGAATCTTCACTTTTCATGATTTATTGGACCGGCTGTTATTCATCAATAAATTATCCTGATGCCGCTGCCGCCGGATTAATCTAAAGGCGCGTATTTCAATAATATTTATCAGGAATTTTTGAGTGCCCTGAAGGCTTTTTCAAAACCTTCTGCCGATCTTTCAATAACCCTGTCTGAAACACAGTATGCAATCCTGAAATACCCCGGAGTTCCGAAACCCCTGCCGGGAACTGTTAGAATTCTCTCTTCCTGGAGCGCATTGACAGCCTTCAGATCGTCCCCGCCCGGCGCCTTGGGGAAAAGGTAGAATGTTCCTTCCGGCTTTATAAATTCATAGCCGGCATTTCCAAGAATCTCGCACAGCCTGTCTCTTTTTGTTTTATAAAAACCCATATCCACGCTTCTGCCCTGGAGGTCCGCAACCACCTTCTGCATTATTGCGGGCGCGTTGACATAACCGAGAATCCTGTTGCACATGATTATTCCGCCCAGAAGATTATGAAGATCCTCAGCCGCAGGATTTACAGCAAGCCATCCGATCCTCTCGCCGGGGATTGAAAGGTCTTTTGAATAGGAAGTCATTATTATGCTGTGGCTGTAATTTTTGATTACGGAAGGGACTTTAATTCCGTCATAAACAATTTTTTTATAAGGTTCATCACTCAGAAGGTATATTGCCCTGCCTCTCTCCCTGCTCTTTCTCTCAAGCATGGAAGCAAGATTTTTTATTGTATCTTCGCTGTATACCCTGCCCGAAGGATTGTTGGGAGAGTTTATTATTACACCCTGAGTCTTTTCATTTATTGCTTTTTCGATATTTTCCACGGAAAGGTTGAATTTCTCACCGCCCTGTACCCGGTTTACCTCTCCTCCATGGTTTCCGATATATGCTTCATATTCCGCAAAATACGGAGCTGATACTATAATGTTGTCACCGGGATTAAGTATTGTTTTTAAAACAACATTCATCGCTCCTGCCGCGCCGCATGTCATCACGATATTATCAGAGTGTATTTCAATCCCTTCAGTAGATGTTACCCATGAGGCTATTTTTTCCCTTACATCGAGGTATCCTGCATTGGGCATATACGCGTGCATCCCTGTTTTCTTCAAACTCGCGTATTCTGAAAGCTTGATTATAAAATCCTCCGGCGGTTCAACATTGGGATTGCCTATACTGAAATCAAAAACATTGTCATCTCCGTATTTCGCTTTCAATATCCCACCTGTTTCAAACATTTTTCTGATCCAGGAAGAATTCTCCATAGATTTAATAACCCGCTGTGATACTGCCATTCAAAACCCCCGTTAGCAGATAATATCTGAAGCACTGCTGATAAATGCCGAATAAAATATGCTTATAATAAGATTGAAATAATTGAAAAATTATAACTGCAATACTTTTTTTTATCAATAACTTTGAATACTTCTCATCAGGGAATGATTACATCACGATATACTCATTCCCTGTATAAAGCGCCTGGACCTCACCATTATAAAAATCTTCAGAACTGCTGCTGCCTGAAAATCCAGGTTCAGGAATGAGTAAAAGTATTTCAGCCGCTCTTTTAAGCAGTGAATCAAACAGGGATAAACCGCTGCTGTTTCCTGACCGGGAACTCTTTAAAAGGGAAGAGAACCTGTTCCTGAGGGAAATGCGCCAGTTGTCATCAGCCTCATAGTATTTTACCGAATAATCCTTTCCTTCGCATCCGCACTTTTCGGCGGCAAGCGATACAGCATCGGAAAGCCCCCCCATTCTGTCAACAAGTTTTTTTCCGGCAGCATCCTTTCCGCTCCACACCCTTCCCCCCGCGGCTTTTCCCGCCTCTGAAACAGTAATCCCTCTTGAAGAAGAAACCAGAGAGAGAAAATATGAATAGTCCTTATCCACACTCAGCTGCAGCACTTTTTTCATATCTTCAGTCATACTCATATCAGGGCGGTAAAGATGTGAATACGGCGTTGTCCCGTATCCGTCTGTTGTCACACCGGGATATTTTTCAAGAAATTCGCTGAAATCAGGCAGCATCGCGAATACTCCGATAGACCCCGTAAGAGTAGTAGGCATGCAGAGGATTGCGTCCGAGGCCGTGGAAATCCAGTAAGCGCCGGATGCGGCGACAGAACTCATAGAAACAACAACAGGCTTCCCGCTGTCTCTCACTTTCTGAAGCGCCCTTCTTATATCCTCCGATGCGCTGACTCCCCCGCCACCTGAATCAATACGGAGGACAACTGCCGATATTTTCCTGTCTTCGGTTATGTTTTCAAAAATATCAGTGTAGGTATTGGAGCCGATTTCCCCGGGAGGGTGATGCCCTTTTGTAATATCTCCCGAAGCAGTTACAACCGCAATTGTCTTTTCTCCGGGGACCTCCCTGTTTTCCGCAAGTTTGTAATATTTTTCCCAATCTATTGAAGGTCCTTCACCCGCAAGCTTTTCCGCATCATTGTAAACCGAAATTTCATCAACCAGCCCGTTTTCCTTTGCCGCCGAAGCAGAACTGCTGCTGTGGCGGGATAAAATTGAGGCATAGCCTGAAGCATAATTTTCAAGCTGCTTTACTGTCTTGTTTCTCTCTTTAGCAATACCTGAAAGATATTCCCCCCAGAGGTCATTCAGATATTTGGAAGAAGCTTCCCTTGAAAAGCGGCTCATCCCTTCCGAGGTAAAAGGCTCTACAGCGCTTTTATAATCTCCTGTCTTAAAAACATTTACCCTGATCCTGAATTTCTCCATCCCTTTGCCGTAATAATTTGTGAAACTGTCAAGGCCTGTAAACATCAGCTCTCCAAGAGGATCAATAACAACCTTTCCTGCATGGGATGCGATGTAATAACTCCCTTGAGTATATTTATCAGAAAAGGCAATTACCGTTTTTCCCGCTTCTTTTACCTTTTTCACCGCCGATGCTATCTCCTGAAGCTTGCTCAGGCCCCCTCCGCCGAAGTACCTGAGGTCAATAAAAACAGAAGATATTTTTTCATCAGAAGAAGCAGCATCAAGAACTGTTATTATTTTTCTAAGGGGGATAAGTGTTTCGTCTTCTGAGAGGTCGGATAGAAAACTGCCGGCGTCCGAAGGAAAATAATCGACTACCATGCCCTGGGGCCGGATTACAAGGGCCGTTCCGTCTTCTATCTCCGGAATATAATTGTTTTTTACATAGAAAACGACAGCTGCGATTATAAGTCCCCAGAACAGCAGATTTATAATAATTTTTCTTAAAATATCAAAAATCCTGAAAAAAGAAAAAATTCCAGTTTTCACAGCCCCCTCCGGTATCTCTGATTTTTTACTTCCGGCATACCGGCCGGTCGGTTTTATTTCATTGAATATTGAAACAACTTTTTATATATTGTAAATTATACCTATGTAACATCGCCCGTCTTTAAAAAAAGTGCAAAACTTAGGAAAATACGCAAAATAACGGCCCGGGCGATAGTTGTCATAGTTATATTATAACAAAATACACAAACTGAGGTTAGTAATGTCATTAAAAAAATTACCATTTACAATGCAGCAGATCGAAAAAATCATTGAAAAGCATCCAACCCCTTTTCATATATATGATGAAAAAGCCATAAGGGAAAACGCAAGAAGATTCTACAAGGCCTTTTCCTGGGTACCGGGAGGATTCAAGAATTACTTTGCGGTAAAAGCGCTTCCCAATCCGGCAATCCTTAAAATTCTCAAAGAAGAGGGGATGGGGGCGGACTGCTCTTCGCTTCCCGAGCTGCTCCTTTCCGATATGGCAGGAATCAAGGGAGAAGACATAGTTTTTACTTCAAACGATACACCCGCTGCCGAATTTATAAAAGCGAAAGAACTGGGAGCAGTAATTAACCTTGATGATATAACCCATATACCTTTTCTTGAAAAACATGCGGGGATACCTGAGCTTGCGTGCCTCAGATACAATCCGGGCCCGTTAAAGGAAGGGAACAAGATTATCGGAAACCCGGAAGAAGCTAAATACGGATTTACAAGGGAGCAGCTTATCGAAGGGTACAGGCTGATGAAAGAAAAGGGAGCAAAGAGGTTCGGTCTTCACACCATGGTTGCGTCAAACGAACTGAATCCTGATTATTTTATTGAAACAGCTGAAATTCTTTTCGATCTTGTCGTAGAAATTTCAAAAAAGCTCAGTATTAAATTCGAGTTTGTAAACCTCGGCGGCGGAATAGGTATTCCGTACAAGCCGGAACAGAAGGCTGTTGACCTTGAATATGTATCTGAAGGGATAAAAAAAGCCTACGAAAAGAAAATCAGGGGAAACTCTCTCGATCCGCTCAGGATTGTTATGGAATGCGGAAGAGTTGTAACCGGCCCTTACGGATATCTTGTTACTAAGGCAATCCACACAAAAAATACATACAAGAACTATATTGGCCTTGATGCCTGTATGGCAAACCTGATGAGGCCCGCCCTTTACGGCGCATACCACCACATCACAAACATGAACAATCCGGAAGGAAAACCTGATCACACATATGATGTAACAGGTTCGCTCTGCGAAAATAATGATAAATTCGCGATTAACAGGGAAATGCCTGAAACAAAACCGGGCAACACCATAGTAATCCACGATACAGGCGCCCACGGTTATGCCATGGGATTCAACTATAACGGCAAACTCAGGTCGGCAGAACTTCTTCTCACAACTGACGGCTCAGCAAAACTGATAAGAAGGGCTGAAACGGTAGAAGATTATTTCTCCACTCTAAAATTTTAACAGTATAAGTTACCTTTTCCATTACATATACAGCCGCTTGACAGCGGCTGTTTTATTTACAAGCGGAGGAATATGGCAAAATCACAACCCTCACCCGCCCTTTATTACATCTCTTTGCCTTAATTTACCTCTAAGCGGTCAGTAAATATTGAGTATGAAAAGCATATCTGATAAATTACCCCCAATCATGAGAACAGAAGTATTTTATAGAAACCCGCAGCTTGACGGGAGGGCCAAAAGGCTTTTAAAACAGGTGAGACAGTCTGTGTCCCTGTCCATAGAGAACATTTCAATAATTGATGTATTTATTTCAGAAGGAATCGACCGGCTTACTCCATCCCTTTCCGAAGAATTATTTTCAGACCCTGTCGCCCAGAAAGCACTTACAGATATGTGCGCCGCGGAATCCAAAGAACTTTCAGGCTGGAACTATCTTGTTGAAATAACCTACAGGCCGGGAGTTACAAATCCTGTCGCTATTACCGCAAAAAACACAATAGAGACAGCGCTTGGCAAAGCTATCCCGAAGGAATCGGGAGCTGTTTTTCAGAGTGCGGTTCAATACCTTATCTATTCCCCGCCCCTTGAAATAGAACTCCAGGAAAAATTAAAAAAAATATTCTATAATCCGCTTGTCCAGCAGGAAGAGTTCAGAGAGGGAGGAATCTTCGCCCTTAAAAAAAATCCTCTTCCTGCAATTTACCCCCACAAGGTAGCGGAGAGTCCTGTTTCAGTTGAGGAAATCCATCTTGCTTCACTGGAAAAGGGCGCACTTGATAAAATCTCGAAAGAAAGGCTGCTGGCCCTTTCTACAGAAGAGATGGAGTCGGTAAGAAATTATTTTGCAGACAGCAGTACAATAAAAGTGAGGAAAGAGGCCGGACTCGGCAGCGATCCGACAGATGTAGAGCTTGAGATGATTGCCCAGACATGGAGCGAACACTGCAAGCACAAGATTTTCAACGCCACAATTGAATATAAGGACATGGAAACCGGAACTGAAGAAACAATCAGGTCGCTTTTTTCAAGCTGCATAAAAAGATCAACAGAAGAGATATCAAAAAAGAAAGGTTTCCTTAAATCAGTTTTCCACGATAATTCCGGTGTAATTGATTTTGACGATGAGAACCTTGTCTGTTTCAAGGTTGAAACCCATAATTCCCCGTCCGCCCTCGACCCTTACGGCGGTTCCATTACAGGAATAGTAGGGGTAAACAGGGATATCATGGGGACTGGAAAAGGGGCCCGCCCTTTCTTCAATACAAATGTTCTCTGCTTCGGGGAACCTGATACACCGGAGGAAGAGATACCGGAAGGGCTCCTTCACCCGAAAACTGTCATGAAAGGGGTCCATCACGGAATAATTGACGGCGGGAACCAGTCCGGCATTCCAACTGTGGCAGGGGCATTCCTCTTTGATGAAAGCTTTACAGGCAAACCGCTTGTGTTCTGCGGCACAGGGGGAATTCTCCCGAGGGAAATTAACGGCGAAGGAAGCTGGATAAAACATATTAATCCAGGAGATCTTGCTGTAATGACTGGGGGCAGGATCGGCAAAGACGGGATCCACGGCGCGACCTTCTCATCAAAAGCGCTTGACGAGGAATCCCCCTCATCCGCTGTCCAGATTGGAGACCCCATCACCCAGAAAAAAATGTGTGATTTTCTACTGGAGGCGCGGGATGCGGGGCTCTATTACGGTATAACAGACAACGGGGCGGGAGGCCTTTCCTCTTCACTTGGAGAGATGGCTGAGTATTCAGGCGGGATCAGGATCGATCTTCACAAATGCCCGCTAAAATATTCAGGACTTGCGCCATGGGAAATACTTGTTTCTGAATCCCAGGAAAGAATGAGCATTGCTGTAAAACCTGAAAAACTTGAAGCATTCACCGCCCTTGCAGAAAGACGGGGTGTAGAGGCATCTGTAGTCGGAGAGTTCACCTCAACAGGGTTTATAGATATCAGATACGGGGATAAAAAAGCAGGCCTGCTCTCAATGGAGTTTCTGCACCGGGGACTGCCAGAAATGAAGCTTAAAGCAGTATGGAGCAGACCTCCCGCGGAAAGTTTAAAAATTGATGACCATGATTTCACCGGCATGCTGAAAAAACTTCTTAATGAGCCCAATATTGCATCAAAAGAACCGCTGGTAAGGCAGTATGATCATGAGGTCGGCGGCATATCAATTGTAAAACCGTTCACAGGGAGGGACTCGGACGCTCCTTCGGACAGTGCGGTTCTAAAACCTGTATTTGATTCAAACAGGGGGATTACAGTAACACACGGGATCTGCCCCCGCTACGGGGACAGGGATACCTACAATATGGCGCTCTGCGCGGTGGACGAGGCATACAGGGCCCATATCGCATCGGGCGGCAATCCGGATCATGCTGCTATACTTGATAATTTCTGCTGGCCCGATCCGGTAGAATCTGAAGCAGCTCCCGACGGTGCATATAAACTTGCACAGTTAGTCAGGGCCTGTAAAGGGCTTTACAAGGCAAGCATGGATTATGAACTCCCGCTTATATCAGGCAAGGATTCAATGAAAAACGATGCTGTAATCGGCGGGAAAAAGGTATCAGTCAGACCGACCCTCCTTATTTCATTGATAGGAATCATAGATAATATAGAAAAAGCCGTTACCACCGATTTCAAGGAAGAAGGTGATGCGGTATATATTATTGGGAATACACACGGTGAACTTGGCGGAACATATTTTGAAAAATTATACGGGAAAAACCTCGGCGGCGCCCCGGCGGCGGACACTGAAAAAGCTGTAAGGCTTTATAAAAAACTGCATGAGGCAATTTCAGAAAGACTTGTAAAATCGTGCCACGATATCTCTGACGGCGGCCTTGCCGTCGCAATTGCGGAATCATGCCTTGGAGGCAGACTCGGGGCTGATATTTCCCTCGACATACTCCCCGGGACGACTGATAAAATGGAGACAGGGCGTATCCTGTTCTGCGAAACTCCTTCAAGGTTTATTGCGGGAATAGGAAGAAACGATACAGACAGGTTTGAATCAATAATGAAGGATTTCCCTGTACAGAGGATTGGGACAACTACCAAAACCCCTTCCCTGAGAATAAAGAGGAACGGTAGTTATGCTGTAGACATAACAATAAGTGAAATATCTGCAGCCTGGAAAAGAGAGGATTTTGAATGAGCAATGCTGAAATAGTAAAAACTGCAGTAATTACAGGGTACGGCATAAACGCGGACAGGGAACTTGAAAGGGCATTTATCCTTGCCGGGTCAGAGGCAGAAAGAATTCACATTCAGGATTTGATAGAAAAACCCTCACGCCTTAAGGATTTCCATATACTGGCATTTCCCGGCGGTTTTTCTTTTGGAGACCATATAGGTTCCGGGCTTGTATTTGCCCATCTTTTTAAAAAGCACCTTATGAGTGAACTGAAATCTTTTATTGATAGCGGAAAACTGATAATCGGCATCTGCAACGGGTTCCAGGTACTTGTAAAAATGGGAGTGCTGCCTGACTTTGAAGGGGACTGGAGTCCTGATGTATCACTAATTCATAACAATACCGGCCTTTTTGAAAACAGCTGGCTTACAGTCTCTTTCAACAGCAGTTCACCCTGCGTCTGGACGAAAGGGCTTGATGAAATGGATGTCCCTATCAGGCACGGGGAAGGGCGTTTTATTACAGCAACAGATGAGGTCCTTGATAAAATTGAAAGAGAAAATCTCGCAGCTTTAAGATATCTTGACAGAAACCCCAATGGTTCGGTAAACAATATCGCAGGTCTTACAGACAGGACAGGAAGGATACTGGGCCTTATGCCGCACCCTGAAGCGTTTCTCTGCAGGGAAAATCATCCCGGCTGGGCATCCGGAAATATAACGGAAGGCTCGGGTCTTGAAATATTCAGAAACGGTGTTCAGTACATCAAAAACAGCCTATGCCGGTAATTAAAATCGCAAATTCCGGGCAAACTATTAATGCATCCCCTGCGGTATCAATACTGAACATACTTTTAAGGGAAGGAATAAGGATAAACCACCTCTGCGGAGGGAAAGCTGTGTGCGGAACATGCAGGATTACAATTATTTCGGGGATGGAAAATCTTTCTGCCGTATCTGAAAAGGAAAGAGGCCGGCTTGATGCAATAAAAGCCAAAACAAACCAGAGACTAGCATGCCAGACTTATGTAAAAGGCGACGCGGAAATTGAAATACCGGGTTTTAAACCGTAACAGGTGCATTAAAATATTGTTCATGCAGGATTAAAAAAAGGCTGAACCCGCTCAGGATTCAGCCTTTTTTATTTACAGTATATTACGAAACCCGTTTTCTCATTGATTCCGGAACTACATAACTTTTAGGCTGTTTACTAAAAATAAACTGGAAAGCAAAAACTCCTCCGAATACAGCTATGCCAAGAAGAGTCGGGGCAAGTTTCGGCCTTATCATCAGTATGGCGCCAAGGGCAAGGATAACCCTTTCAACAAGATAGAGTTTCCTCTTCATATATCCGGCCATGACAGACCCGAAAATTACTGAACCGAATATTGCTGTAATGATTGTTACAATTGTCATCATTTCAAATGGATGCTGACCAAGCAGCAGTTTTGTGTTGTATACAAAAATAAAAGGAACAATATACGCTACAGCGGCAAGCCGTACCGCGGCAAATGCTGTAGGCCAGAATTTAGCCCCTGCGATCGCCGAAGCTGTGTAGGAAGTTATCGCAACCGGAGGCGTCAGCTCTGACATAATTCCGAAGTGGAAGCAGAAAAGGTGAGCTGCCATCGGTTCAACCCCTGCCCGGATCATTATCGGAACAGTAAGTATTGTCATAAGAATATAGTTGGCAACTGTAGGTACGCCCATGCCCAGGATTAGGCACATAACCATTGTAATGAGCAGTGTGAGAAGCAGGTTATCCTGTGCCAGGACAGCAAGGAATGCCGATATTCTCGGGGTAAGACCTGTAAGCGTCGCAGTCCCTACAACAAAGCCGGCAATAGCGGAAGGAATCGCGACAACTGTAAGAGTCTGGCCCGCGTTGCTTAAAATATTTATGAATTTTTTTGAATTAAGTCTGGTTTCTTTCCTGATCATGGCAAGGATAAGACAGAGGACAAAAGACCAGAATGAAGCCATCATCGGTGTATATCCGTCTATAAGCATATAAACAAGAGAAACAACAGGGAGGAACAGATACCCTCTCATTACCGCTTCCCTTTTCCATGGCGGGATTTCGCTCTTTTTAAGCCCTATTGCCCCTATCCTGTGAGATTCAAAATGAATCATTGAAAAGACTGAAGTGTAGTACAGAAGGGCAGGAAGAGCTGCCGCGGTGGCAACTTCCAGATAGCTTACACCGAGGAATTCAGCCATTATAAATGCCACAGCGCCCATAACCGGAGGTGTTATCTGTCCGCCCATTGAAGCTGCGGCTTCAGTCGCGCCTGCGAGATGAGCTGGAATACCTGTCCTTTTCATAAGAGGTATAGTTACAATACCAGTTGTCGCTACATTTGAGGTTGATGAACCGCTGATTGTTGCGAACATGCTGCTTGCGACAACAGCCATTTTCGCCGGTCCCCCGACCATATGCCCGAATACCCCCTTAGCGATTGTTAGAAGGACTTCAGCAAGACCGGAGCCATGAAGAGCTGCACCAAGGAGAAGAAAAAGGGCAATATAACTGGCTGATACACCGAGAGGGGTGGACCAGAGTCCCGCGTCGGTAAGGATGAAATGCCTGATTATCATCCTGACCTGGAAACCCGGATGCCAGAACACGCCCGGGAAAATCATGCCGAACCTTGAATAGACAAGCATGAGTATACCGATAACCATGAGGGTATGACCGATAGACCTTCTTGTCGTTTCAAGAACTACAAGAATAAGCATGAATCCCGCTATCTGGTCAAAAAGTGTTACTATACCTGCCCTCTCCATTATGTTATCAGAAAAAATCGCGATATAGGCACAGCCCATAATACCGAATGCCATAAACACATAGTCATACCAGATAACTGTTGTTTCATAGGCTTTCCCAATTTTTTTCCTCCAGTTGAGAGTAAGGTATCTCGAATAAAACAGCAGACCGAAAATCACTACAAATGAGACCACTGAGATTAATGTGGAATTCATTTTCAGGCTATCCATTGTCAGGAAAAAAGATGTCCAGAATCCAACCCCGAGAAAAGCATAGGGCAGATACGGCTCTTTCGCTGAACCCTGGTTCTTGTTTGCCGAAAATTTCATTAAACAAATCACAATTGCGAATGCAAGATGGATGGAACGCTGCTTCAATGCGGTGTAAGGAACAAAAACCGTATAAAGATGAAATACACCGTACAGCGCCGCAATAGCGACAAGGACTTTAGCGGCAAGTACATCAAAATCCCTGTGCCCGGAAGTTTTTCTTTCTAGTTCCTTGGCCCTTGCCTCAATTTCAAGAGCTTCTTTTTTTTCCTGTTCTGTCATTTTTGACATGTCAAGGACATTCAACAAATCGTCACTCATTATTTCCTTTCCTTTTAATTAGCATTTATTTTTATTCTTTGAACCAAAGAATACTTTTTTCATAAGTAAACTTTTCCGTATATGAGATATCTTTTCTGATTTTAATTATTTATAATTGAATTATTGAGGCAGTAAGGTGTTTTAACCCCGGCTCTGTTTTTCCTTATTACATAAATATTATATGAGTTTAGGGGTGAAACGGCACAGGACCTTTTCCCTGAAACTCGGAATAAAATTCAATTTCCTGTGACACCAGGTTAAGGAACATGATGAATCAACCCCTGTCACTTCATAAAAAAAAATTATTACCGCAGTTCTCTCTGGATATCTTAATAATAGCGTCCTGTCTGCCTGTTTTGTCAAGTGTTATTTTTAACATAAATCTAATTATTTTTTAATATATCAAATATGTCTATTAAGTATGTTATATCCACCACGCGGCCTGGGGATACTGATACCGGAATAAGGTTAAATACTTAAATCAATGACAATAAAATTCAAAAGGAAAAAAAAGAGCCGCTTTGAAAGCGGCTCTTTAAAATAGTAAGTTAATATTTCCGGGTTACTTTTTTGCCGCTTCCTTTTCTGCCATTCTTGCTTTTACAGATTCAGGTACAACATAGCTTTTCGGGTTTTTCTTATAAACAAACTGTACTACGAATACCAGGATGATTATAGCAATACCGGTAAGAGTAGGTATCAGCTTGGGACGGATCATAAGAATTGCGCCCAGTGCAAGTACTACTCTTTCTATCAGGTACATTTTCCTCTTAAGATATCCTGCCATTGTCGCCCCGAACATGACCGCGCCTGCAATAGCGGTGATAATTGTTACTAAAGTCATTAATGTAAACGGGTGCTGTCCAAGGAGGAGGTTAGTGTTGAATACAAAGAGGTACGGAACTATATAGGCAACAGCTGCAAGGCGGACCGCCGCAAACGCAGTGGGCCAGAACTTGGCTCCCGCGATCGCCGATGCAGTATAGGATGTAATCGCGACCGGAGGTGTAAGCTCGGACATAATTCCAAAGTGGAATGCGAAAAGGTGCGCAGCCATCGGCTCAACTCCTGCCCTGAGCATTATCGGAACAGTAAGAATTGTCATAAGAATATAGTTCGCGACTGTCGGTACACCCATTCCAAGGATAAGACACATTACCTGCGTAATAATCAGTGTAAGCAGGAGACTGTCCTTAGCGAGGATTGCAAGGGCTGCGGATACTCTTGGGGCAAGCCCTGTAAGTGTCGCGGTACCTACAACGAAACCGGCTACAGCTGAAGGGATAGCAACAACAGTTAATGTCTGCGCTGCCGAAGCAAGAACATTGCCGAACTTTTTAAAATCAAGCCGTGTGTCTTTTTTTATCATTGATAAAGCGATCGCGAGTATAAATGATGTAAACCCAGCCCTCATCGGTGTGTAACCGTCAATAAGCATATATACAAGTACAATTACAGGGAGAAAAAGATAGCTGCCGTAAAGAGCATCTTTTTTCCATGGCGGAATTTCGCTTCTTTTAAGTCCAATCGCGCCGATTCTGTGTGATTCAAAATGTATCATTGAATATACAGCAGAATAGTAAAGCGCTGCGGGAAGAGCTGCGGCTGCCATAACAACAACGTAACTGACTCCCAGAAACTCTGCCATGATAAACGCAACTGCGCCCATTACAGGAGGGGTAATCTGACCGCCCATTGATGCCGCGGCTTCTGTTGCGCCTGCAAGGTGAGCCGGGATACCTGTTTTTTTCATAAGAGGTATAGTTACAATACCTGTTGTAGCAACATTGGAAGTAGAAGAACCGCTTATCATTGCGAAAAGGCTGCTGGCAACAACGGCCATTTTAGCAGGTCCGCCGACCATGGTTCCGAAAATACCTCTTGCGATTTTAAGGAGAATTTCCGCAAGCCCTGAAGCATGAAGGGCCGCACCAAAAAGGAGGAACATCGAGATAAATGTTGATGATACTCCAAGAGGGGTTGACCAGAGCCCTGAGTCAGTAAGGATAAAATGCCTTATAATCATTGACACCTGGAACCCGGGATGCCAGAAAACTCCTGGAAAGAGGAACCCGAACCGGCTGTAAATAAGCATAAGGACACCAATAATCATAAGTGTATGTCCAATTGACCGTCTTGTAGCTTCAAGAACGGTAAGGATCAGGAAAAATCCTACAATCTGGTCAAAAAGCATTACAATACCGGCTCTTTCCATTATCTTGTCAACATAGAGTGCAATATATGTACATCCTATTACTGCAAACGCCATAAAGACGTAATCATACCACATCGGCACAGATTCATAGGATTTTCCGATTTTAATTCTCTTTTTACGGGTTAGCATCCTTGCATAAAAGAGCAGTCCGAAAATCACAATAAATGAACCTATTGCAATAACATTGGTAAGAACGCCAATACTCTGCAGATATAGAAAAAGAGCCGTCCAGAAACCAATTCCCAAAAGAACGTAAGGTACCCACGGTTCCTTATCCGCCCCCTGATTCTTATTTGCCGAAAATTTCAGCAGACAGATAATAATGGCAAATAAAAGGTGAATTGCTCTCTGCCTTAAGGCAATAAGAAGACCAAATGCACCGGTGTAAAGATGAAAAATACTCATACCAATTGCTATTGCCGCAATTATCTTGAGACCGAGTGCACCGGAATCCCTGTGTCCGGAAGTTTCTTTCTCAAGCTTTTTGGCTCTTTCCGCAATTTCAAGAGCCTCCTGCTTTTCCTCTTCCGACATCCCAGTTGTGTTGAGATTTAATAATTCGTCGCTCATTAGTTAATTATCCTTCTTTTTCAAAAATATTTGTTTCCTTGAACCAAAGAATTAAGACCCTGAATAAATAACTGCCCATAAAAGGGTATTTAGATTACCCTTGTGAACATTTATTACTAAAAACTGATTGAAAAAAATATTTTTCAATCATATAGCTGTAATTCGAAGTTTTAATACCTGCAGACTCAAACCCGACGACTGGAAACCTGAAGACTCAAACCCGACGACCAAAAATCTAATGACTCAAACCCGACGACCAAAAATCCATAGACCCAAACCCGACGACCAAAAATCTGAAGTATTGAACTTCACTTTTACTTTATTAACCCTTTTTCCCTGTAAAACTTTTCAGCTCCCGGATGAAGGGGGACAGGCCCTTTTCCCGAAAGCGCATTATCAAGATTAATGTAAGATGACATTTCATGGACAGATCTGATTAAATCAAGACCTTCTCCGTAAAGGGTACTTATTAAATCATAAACCACCCTTTCGCTTACTCTTTCATCTGCAATAATTACACCATCAACAGCAACAGTTTCAACATCTGTCTTCTGCCCCGCATATGTTCCGGCAGGAATTGTCCACGGCTTATACCAGCCGTATTTATTAATAAGGTCCTTCCTCTCCATACCGCCGACAGAAAGAATTTTTACAGGCATCCTGGCCGATGTCTCAAGGACAGATCCGGAAGGGCAGGATGTTTCAAAACCAACGGCATCAACAATCAGAGCCTTGAAAGCCATCCCCCTTTCTTCATCAGAAAGTGAATGCCATATAATTTCTTTTTCGCTGATATTGAAAGCCGCATCAAATATTTCCTGCCATGCGCTTTCTTCCCCGATATCCGTATTATCAATTTTAACAGGCGAAAAAGTTTTCCCTTTCAAATCGTAAACACTGTTTATACCGCTGTTTTTCTGTACTACCATCTGAAAAACTACAGGGTAGAGATTTGTAACAAACTTCATCCTGCGGTACGGTTTACCTTCAAAATATTTTATGCCCTTATATCCGTAAACCATGACATTGGCTTCTGTAATTCCCAGATCATATTTACCGTTCCGCATCAGGTTTATGTTTTCTATACCGCCCCCTGATGACTGAACAGCAATAATTGTATCGCTGTATTTCATGCACACCCCGGAAATTCTGGAGGCTGTCGGATACCAGCTGCTTTCAAATCCGGAAGAACCCATTACAGCATCATAACCTGAGGACATGGAAACTTCATTTTGCCCTTCCGGCAGACCGTATTGGATTATAAGTAAAAACAGGCACACTGCCGGCATAATTACCTTATGCAAAATTAACCCCCGCCAGAGTGTTTTTGATACACACCTGATAGCTATAGCATTAACCCGTGAGTATTTCTATTTTAACGCTCTATTACCATGTTTTGTCAAGAACTATTTTTAACTATTTTTTAATTGATTTTTAATATATTCAATATCTCTATTTTATAATTTATGTCCATTTTATTGCTGATTTATTTTAATAAGTGCCTTAAATCTGTTAAATTTAACAATATCAGCCCCTTTTTTAAGTAAAGACAGACTCTCTTTTGATTTTTTTTATTATTAACAGCCAAGAGGTTATGACAATCATAACAATATTTCATGATAAATCATTTTTAGATAAATTTATATTAAATATCAGCATAGCCGGGATTGACTATTATCCTGCTAATGTTAGAATACAGTTATTCAATTTAATATTGCTATCATTTTATTGTTATCATTAAACGAAGGAGAATGTAATGGTACTTAAGGAACAAAAGATTTGTAAAACAGTAAAAAGACCTATTCTTTTAAATCCAGGGCCTTCAACTACAACAGAATCTGTAAAAGCGGCTCTTATACAGGATGACATCTGCCATAGAGAAGAAGCTTTCGCAAAAATTGTCAGAGAAATTTCAGAAGACCTTGTAAAGGTTGTTCATGGCAAAACAAACGAATACGCAGCAGTTATTTATGCCGGATCCGGAACAATCAATATAGATGTCGCTATCAGCTCACTCGTGCCGGACGGGAAAAAAGTTCTTGTAGTAAATAACGGAGCTTACAGCCAGAGGGCGGTTGACGTATGTAATTACTGCAGAATCCCGGTTGTGGATGTCAAATTCGGTGTTACTGATCTTCCTGACATGGCTGTTGTTGAAAAAGCGCTTAAAGAAAACCCGGATGTAGCATTGGTTTACATGGTACACCAGGAAACAGGAACAGGCCTCTGCAACCCGATCAGGGAAGGGGGTGCGCTTGCCCACAAATACAATGCTGTTTTTGTAACTGACACAACATCAACCTATGGTATTATCCCGATGAATGTTTATGATGACAACATCGACTTCTGTATGGCCTCTTCGCAGAAAGGGATGAATGCTTTTACCGGTGTCTCTTTCCTCATTGGGAAAAGATCGGAAATTGAAAAGACAAAAAATTACAAAGCCCGTTCATACTATACAAATCTCTGGAGACAGTATGATTTCTTTGAAAAGAACAAGCAGCTCCACTTCACACCCCCTGTACAGATAATCTATTCGCTTCAGCAGGGAATCAAGGAACATTTCGCCGAAGGTGAACAGGCAAAATACAAAAGGTTTATGGACGGATACAAAGTGATCAGGGAAGAAATGACAAAACTCGGTTTCAAGGATATCCTTCCAGTTGAAAAACAGACCGGCCTTGTCGTCTCAATTATGTATCCAAAAGATCCGAAATTCGATTTCCAGAAAATTCACGATTATCTTTTTGATCATGGAGTGACAATATATCCAGGAAAAATTGCTGATCTCGAAACATTCAGGGTCTGCAACCTGGGTGCGCTGACCCCGCAAGATATAAAAGACGCCTTCAAAGTACTTGAAGATGCGCTTAAATCAATAGGTGTTTCAGTCCCGGTTAAGTACTGAGACTTACAATAGCTGGACATCTAGTAGCAAATCTTATGGTTACTATTAGATTATTTTATTTCTTTAACATTTGAGAGAAATTTTTACTTGCAAAAAAAATGATTTCAAGTAATAATTTACAAAAGGCGTTAATTTACTGTTAATTGACATACATAATCAGTTTGGTTGTGTTTATCAAATTGATAGCTTTTCAATTGTTAAGAGGAGGAATTATGAAAAGAAAGTTATTTCTTGTTGTTCTTGTAGCCATTGTTGGAATGATGTTTGTTGCATGTGCTTCAGCACCTGCAGCGGCTGCTGATCCGAAAGAAGCCGAAGCAAAAGCTCTTTACGCAGAAGTACAGGATCTCCAGGCAAAATGTCTTGCAGCTGGTCTTGATAAAAAATTCAGCAACTGGGGAAGAGCGGAAAGTATCCAGTTTCTTGGTGCACAGTATATGGAAAAGAAAATGTATACAGCAGCAATGGAACCGCTTGGACAGGCAAAGGTTTATTACACAGGTTATTTGAAATAATAACTTTGTTATTATTATAACAGGACAGGATACTATATTCTGTCCTGTTTTTTTTGGTACTGATATTCCCCGGATTCAATCCTGAACCTGTATCTGTCTCCCCTGAAGCATGAATAGAGGACTTCAACTGGCATGCCTCCAGAATCAAAAGAAAGACTTTCAACCATCAGACACGGCTGGGGCTTAACAAAGCCGAAAATTTTCATCTCTTCCTTTCCGGAAAAAACAGAACTTAAATACTGCACTGACTTCACCAGATGAGTATCAAACTCTTCCACAAGCGTTCTATAAAGGGAACCGGTGATTTCCATATCTGTCAGCCGGCTGAATCTGTCGTACGGCAGATAACTGCTTTCAATGCAGACCGGTTCGTTTTCAGCGTATTTTGTTCTCAGGGTATGAAGGACCCTGCTGCCTGTGGGGAGTCCAAGGAGCTTTGCTGTTTTTTGAGGCGCTTCAATTACCTCGATCCTGTTGCTTTCCGTACGGGCGCTGATTCCGCTGTTTTCCATTGATTCTGTAAAACTCAGGATATTATTGAACTGCCATATATATTCAACAGGGGTGTTTCTGACAAGAATTGAGCCGTGGCCGCGCCTTCTTGTAACCATTTTACGTACTACAAAATCATCTATAGCCTGTCTTACCGTCATCCTGTTGAATCCGAACTTTTCCGCTATGCTTTCTTCTGTAGGCAGGCGGCCTCCGACAGTTATTACTCCCTCTTTAATCTGCTCTTCAAGCCAGTTTATTATTTTTACATACTTTGGCGTATTACTGTGCTCCTTCATGCAGCTCATCTCCATGTTTTAATTTTACTTTTTTGAATTTACAGATAAAAAATACCGCTAAAATCCAATCATTACAACAGCTTGAACATGTTGTTTTCTAATGATAGATTAATTCCCATGAAATTTTTAAAACGCACACACACATGCGGAGAGCTCAATGCTTCCTCCGGTTCAGCAAAAGTATTATTAAGCGGATGGGTCTACAAAAACAGAAATCATGGCGGGATACATTTCCTGGATCTCAGGGACCGCTATGGAATAACCCAGATTGTTATTGACGAGAACGCTCCTTCAGAACTCAAGGAAACAGCTTCACGGCTTAAATTTGAATACTGTATTTCAGTATCAGGCACGGTAAGGAAAAGGCCTGATAATATGATTAATAAGGATATGAGTACAGGTGAAATTGAAATATCGGCAGACGATATAATAATTCATTCATCCTGCGACACACTTCCCTTTATGGTAGACGGAGAGGCGGAAGCCAGGGAAGAGCTGCGCCTCAAATACAGATACCTTGACCTCCGGACTGAGCGGATGCAGAGGAATATCACAATAAGGCACAAAACAGCTTTCGCTGTAAGGGAATATCTTAATTCCAGAAATTTCTACGAGATAGAAACCCCGACATTTATCAAAACCACACCGGAAGGGGCCCGCGATTTTATTGTACCGTCCAGGATCTATCCGGGGAAAGCATTCGCGCTTCCGCAGTCGCCGCAGATTTACAAGCAGCTTCTGATGGTATCAGGATTTGATAAATATTTTCAGATAGCAAGGTGCTACAGGGATGAGGATGCCAGGGGTGACAGGCAGCCTGAATTTACCCAGATTGATATTGAAATGAGTTTTGTCGACAGGGAGGATGTCCTTTCGCTTACGGAAGGGATGATGAACCATGTCTTTGAAAAAACACTCTCCGTAAAACTTCCTGAAGCCTTCAGACGGCTTACATATCATCAGGCTATGGACCTGTACGGAACTGACAAGCCTGATCTGCGTTATGACCTTCAGATGGGAGACATGACAGACCTGGTTAAGGATTCTGAATTCTCTGTTTTCAAGGCTGCTGCGGAAAGCGGAGGCTTTGTTAAATTCCTTAACGCAAAGGGATGCGCCGGTTATTCAAGAAAGCAGATAACAGACCTTGAAGAGACAGCAAAAATATATAAAGCCAAAGGCCTTGCCTGGATGAAGGTCACAGAATCCGGCATAGACGGAGGGATTTCCAAATTCTTTAAAGAAATGGAAAAGGCAATTATAGAAAGGACTTGTGCGCAGCCCGGCGACCTCCTGCTTTTCGCAGCCGACAACTGGAAGACAGCCTGTACTTCACTTGGCGCCGTAAGGTCACGGCTCGCGTCCGACCTTGGCCTTATCGACAGGGACAGGTTCGAATTTGTCTGGATAGTCGACTTTCCCTTATTTGAATGGAATGAGGATGAAAACAAATGGGACCCGGCCCATCACATGTTCTCAATGCCCCAGGCGCAGTTTCTTGATACTATGGAAAAAGATCCTGGCCCTGTAAAAGGAGATCTTTACGATCTTGTCCTTAACGGCTATGAGATAGCATCAGGTTCAATCAGGGTGCATGATCCGGTCATACAGAAGAAAATATTCAGCATCGTAGGTTTCTCGGAAGAGGAGGCAATGAACAAGTTCGGCTTTCTCCTTGATTCATTCAGGTTCGGGCCGCCCCCGCACGGAGGCATTGCCCCGGGTCTCGACAGGCTTGTAATGCTTATGTGCAGAGAACCGTCCATCAGGGAGGTAATTGCATTCCCCAAAAATACGGCAGGGCTTTCACCTCTTGATTCATCACCATCAGAACTTTCCGGTATACAGATGAAAGAACTGCATATTGAATTTAAACTGGATGAGGCTGAAAAATAAAAAAGGCTGCCTCAATGATATGGGCCCCTTTAGTTGGACAATAATCCAACTAAGGGGGTTACCTCACAACAGCAGCCTCTTATCAAAAGCAAGGGGATAACATGCAGGACGCTGGAGACAATAAAATTGAATCCCGCGTTTCCCGGTTACCCCGGATCAGTTTTTAGCGGAAGCCAATGCAGGTTCTCTCATTGACGAGGTGTAAGCTTTAAACAGCTTCTCAAAAAGCAGGGGCGCTTTTTTCATATCTTCCTTTGCCGGAACATATGCAACCCTCATCTGTGTGTCGCCCGGGTTTTTCTCACCCTTTTCAACGCTGTAGAACCCCGACATGGGGGCAACAAGAAGCGTGTAGTATTCGCCATCCAGTTCTACCTTACCCTCTTTTGCACAGTAAAGTACAAAATCCATGGCTTTGAAACCGGCTGGAGCAATATCCCTTACATCTATTACTGAATAAATCGATGAATCAGGGCTTGAAACAATTACGCCCGGGAGTCTTGATTTAAGCTCGCTGCAGAAATCAGCAAGCATCGGTTTGTAATAACCGCTGATTTTACTGTACCATTTGTTAAGATCTTCATGCGTCTCGTGCGCGATTGCCCCGAAAATATACTGACCTATTGCGCTTGAACACAGGTTTGCAGTGTTTTCAGCTACCGCCTTTGTATGAAATTCCTCATTATCAGTAATAAGAGCGCCGACCCTCAGTCCGCAGCAGTTCCATACTTTGGAAGTTGTTTCTATACTGATTCTTCTCCCCTCAATTCCGGGAACATCCTTATCTGTGACACCCCAGATACTGCTTACTTTATCACCGCTGTAAAGAAGCTCCCTGTATGCCTCATCACTTACCATCCACATGTTGTATTTCACGCAGAGTTTGGCGAGAGAAACCATAGCCGCCTTGTCGTAGAAATGCCCTGTCGGGTTATCGTATGGAATTACTATCATGACGCCTGGTTTGTTTTTTTCGATTACCTCTTCAATCTCTTTCATATCAGGAAGGGTGAATTTACCGTTTTTCTCAAGCTTTCTTTTAACGGAAACGCTTTTTCTTCCAACCCTGTCTTTCATGGAAAGATAGTTTGTATAGGCAGGATCAATAAGCAGAATAGGTTTTTCATCAGTCCCGGCGGGACCGCAGATTCCCAGTATAATGATCTCCATTGCCTGGCTGCCGCCGTCTGTAATCTGGGAATACAGTCCTTCTGTCTTAAACCCGCCCGAGGCAATGACATTTAAAAACGCATCATTGGTTTCTTTCATCCCTACTGTAGCTGTATATTTGACAACACCGTCTTTAAAAGGCGAACCTTCAGCATCAAGATTGAACATCCTCTTCTGCATCGCAGGATGCGTCGGCAGTGTAACATTCCCTATTGCGGTATTTATCGCTATTACCTTATCTTTACGTTTGGCAAATTCAATCTGTGACATCCTTATTGCCGAAGGTTTCCTGGCCTGAAAATAAACTGACATCTGCGGTTTATTCATTATTCCCTCCTGTCTCCCTCAAGTTCTTATCAATATTTAGCATCTATTTTGATATATAAATCATTATAACATGCAATTATTGATAAATAAAGTATAATAATGCGCATTTTTTGATATTATCGTGACAGTATCAGCATGTTTTCTGATATATTTACAAAAAAACCGCAGATTGGCAGTCTGCGGCTTTTCCCGTTTATTTTTATTAAATACTTCTACAATATATGCTTGAGGAATTTCTTTGTTCTCTCTTCCTTCGGTCTGTCAAAGATATCATCGGGCGTACCGATTTCAATTATCTCCCCGCCGTCCATAAAAACAACCTTATCAGCTGCCGCTCTCGCAAAACCCATCTCGTGGGAAACAACAAGCATTGTCATACCGTCTTTTGCAAGCTGAAGCATAACATCAAGAACTTCCTTTATCATTTCAGGGTCAAGGGCGCTTGTAGGCTCGTCGAAAAGCATTACCTTCGGGTTCATGGCAAGAGCCCTTGCTATCGCAACCCGCTGCTGCTGTCCGCCTGAAAGCTGGTCAGGATAGTTGTTTTCCTTATCGGAAAGGCCTACCCTTTTAAGGAGTTCTCTCCCGTTTGCTACAGCAGCTTCTTTTGGTGTCTTTTTAACTGTCAGCGGCGCGAGTGTTACATTTTCAAGCGCAGTAAGGTGGGAAAACAGATTGAAACTCTGAAAAACCATTCCAACCTCTTCCCTTATCTTCCGAATATCTGATTTATTATGCGTCAAAAGATCGTCATCGACCCAGATATCTCCCGAAGTAAGGTTTTCAAGCCTGTTTACACTCCTTAGCAAGGTGCTTTTGCCGCTTCCTGAAGGCCCGATAATAAGGACAACTTCTCCTGTTTTCACTTCGAGGCTTACGTTTTTCAGCGCAACTACTTTATCAAAATTTTTTGACGCATTTTGAATTCTTACTCTCGGTTTGTTGTTACTTTTCACGTCTCACCAGCCTTTCTTCCATTATTGCCACAAGCCTTGACAGGAACAGTGTTATAATCAGGTAAACAAGTGCTACTATTGTATAGCTTTCAAAATACATGAATGACGTTGAAGCATATTCCCTGCCGCGCCTGAGTAAATCAGATACCGCAAGTATCGAAACAAGGGAGGAATCCTTTAGCAGAGCTATAAACTCGTTGCCTATCGGCGGAAGTATAACCTTGATTGTCTGAGGAAGAATTACCTTCCATAAAGCCTGTCCCCTTGAAAGTCCAAGCGCAAGGGCTGCTTCCATCTGTCCCCTTGGAATTGCAAGTATACCGGCCCTGAAAATCTCTCCCATGTAGGCCCCGTAACACACTGCCATTGCAATTACAGCCGAGGCAAGGCGTGGAACCTGAACAATTTTGCCAAGCGCGTAATAGATATAAAAAAGCTGGACAAGAAGGGGGATTCCCCTTATTACCTCGACATATACTGTCGCGATCCGGTTAAACACCGTTATTCTTGAAATCCGTCCCAGGCCTGTTATCAGCCCTATAAAAAACGAAAGGACAATCGAAAGTATAGTTACCTGAAAAGTCGCCAGAATCCCGTCCGGAAGGAATTTTAGAATCTGAAAATACGGATCAGGTTTGACAACCGGCAGAATGATAAGCAGTGATATAGCCCCGAAAAAGGCGAGTTTCCAGGCTGAAAATATGGATTTCTCGCCTTTATCCGGGATCAGTGTACCATCTGTTACTTCAAAACGGGGCGTTTTTATCTGAGCCACTTGTCTTCAAGCTCTTTTGCTTTTCCGGAGTCTATGACTTTTTTAAGTCCCGCATTTATAAGGTCAAGAATTTCCTGGTTTCCTTTTTTTACTGCCACACCGTAGTATTCATCTGTAAAAGGAACTCCTACAATTTTGAGTTTGCTCTTGTATTCATCATTCTGAAGCACAAAGTCAGCCGCGATAGGAGCATCAGCAACAACACCGGCTATTCTTCCGTTTGCAAGGTCTGCAATAGCAAGCCCGATTTCATCGTAAGTTTTAAGAACCGCGCCGGCAGTATTCTGAACCTCGATAGCTCCGGTTGTTCCGATCTGCGCGCCTACTTCCTTGCCTTTCATGTCAGCGAGGACCTTATCAGTATCATTTCCAGCTTCAACAACAAGAACCTGTCCAGCGTTTACATAGGGTATTGAAAAATCCATTGTAGCTTTTCTTTCCTCAGTAATTGTAACTGATGAGCAGACAGCATCGTATTCGCCGTTGGCAAGGCCTGCGAAAATTCCGTCCCAGGCGGTATTTTTAATAACTACTTCATAACCGCCTGCTTCAGCCGCGGCATTCATCAGATCAACATCAAATCCGACAATATTTTTATTTTCATCTACATACTCCATCGGCGGCCATGTCGCATCTGATGCAATTGTAATCACTTTTTTCTCAGCAGATGCCTGTTCTTTTTTAGAACATGAAGCAATTCCGAAAAGAAGAACTGCTGCAAGCAGTACAAGTAAAATCTTTTTCATCCGTAATACTCCTTATTTTATGTTTAACATAAAGCTATAAACATATTTATTATTTTTACATATACGATTGAGAATAGTCAAGTTTTTAGATTATAAGAAGCATAAATAACGCTGCTAATTGAACTAATAGGGGGATTATGTTAGTTTTTAGCCATGTCTGCATTTATCTCAATTGGTATTATACTTGTGTTTTTGTTCGCAGGCATGGCTGCAGCAAAAATCAGAATTCTCCCTGAGGGCCGTATATTCAACACCCTGATAAACATTTCACTTTTCCTTCTCCTTTTCTTCATGGGATTCAGAATAGGAAGAAATGAGGAAATAGGAAAAGCACTTAAAACCATAGGTATTGTTTCCATATCTTTTGCAATAGCATCGGTTGCGGGAACTGTTATAGTACTTTTCATAATATTTTCAGTCAGGGACTATTTCCGCATTAAAACAAAGCTTTTTAAACCTTATAATGAAACTCCAGGCCGAAAAAGCAGCATGAGCCCGGCGGCATCAGCAGTAGGCAGCGTAAAGGACCTCAGCCCCGGGAATGATGGATTTTTTCACCATCTGAAAGAGCCCCTTAAGCTTGTATCATATGTAATTGCGGGTTTTGCGTCAGGCTGGCTTATAAAGATTTATCCGGCATTTACAGGCTCGAACCTTACCACATGGCTTTTGTATCTTCTGCTGTTTTTAATCGGCGCCCAGCTTGTAAAGAACAATGTAAGCCTTAAAGAGACCCTTGCCCACCCGGAAACCATTCTGCTGCCGCTAGGGACTATAATCGGCTCCCTGCTCGGGGGACTTGCCGCCGCCCCGCTGCTTATGATAACGCCGGGCAAGGCGCTCGCTCTTGTATCAGGGTTCGGCTGGTACTCGCTGTCAGGGGTTATTATTACAGATATGGGAGACCCTGTGCTTGGATCGGCAGGGTTTCTGATAAACCTCATGAGGGAAAGTATAGCGCTTGTTACAATTCCTTTTATTGCACGCACAAGGTACCCCAATATCGCGATTGGGGTGGCGGGGGCGACAAGCATGGATGTAACACTGCCTCTTATTGAAAAGAGCTGCGGCGATGAGATAGTGCCTCTTTCAATCTCAAGCGGAGCTATTCTGTCACTCGCGGTCCCTTTTCTTGTCCCTATTTTTTTTCAGGCGGGTTAAATATGGATCAGGTACTCTGCATCGGAAACACATCTTATGATATCACGGCTTACTTTGAGAAATACCCTGAGGAAAACTTCAAGTATATGACGCAGGATTTCAACGAATGCACAGGAGGCCCTGCCGCAAACGCGTCATGCCTTCTCTCAAAGTGGGGACTTAAATCCTCGTTCATCGGGGTTACAGGCGATGATATTTACGGGCAGCTGATTGAAAAGGAACTTACGGATTCAGGCGTTGACTGCAGCAGCATGATAAAAAGGAAAGGGATTAAAACGCCCCTTTCAATAATAATCGTAAACCTTGAAAACGGAAGCAGGACACTTGTAAACAGGAACACCCTTGAACAGACAGGCGGCCAGGCAGCAGAGGGGCTTAAAAAATATAACCCGTCTGTCCTTCTCTTTGACGGATATGAACTTGAAACAGCGCTTAAGTCCATGGAAATGTTTCCTGAAGCAAAAACAATTCTTGACGCGGGCTCTCTCAGAAAAGAGACAGAATGCCTGGCCGCAAAGGTTGATTATCTTGTATGCTCGGAGAGGTTCGCGTGTTCCGTTTCAGGTATAAAAAACATCAAGGAAAGGTCCGCCTACAGCAGGGCATTTAACGCGCTAAAAGGTTTAAATAAAAATACAATAGTTATTACCATGGGCGAGGACGGGATGGTTTTTGAAAAACCGGGGTTAAACTCTGAAATCACCCGCCTTGACGCGTTCATGGTTAAAGCGTTAGACACAACAGGGGCCGGCGACATATATCACGGGGCCTTCGCGTGGTGCCTTGTACAGGGATATGAACTTGAAAAAACAATAGTATTTTCAGCCGCCGCTTCCGCCCTCTCCGTACAGAAGAGAGGGGGGATTACTTCAATTCCGTCACTTGAAGAGGTTAAAACTTTCCTCAGAAACGAAGGTCGGGGTAATTGGTAATTATCCCGTCACAGCCGGCAGCGGTAAGCTCTTTAGCGTAAAAAGTATCGTTTACAACCCAGGGATATATTTTAATATTATTTGCATGGAGCTCTTTTACAAGCTGCTCATCAACATAATATAAAACCGGGTGGAAACTGTAGCATCTGAAATTACCTAGATACTTCATCGGGTTTACCAGCTGTGATGCCATGATAAGGGCTGTTTTTATTTCAGCGTCAATCTTTTCAACGGTTGAAATGGTTTTATGATTAAAAGATGAAATAATAACATTCCCGGTCATCCCCCTATCACTTACCTGCCTGAGGACCTTTTCTTCAACCGGTCTTGTGTCTGAAGCGGTTTTCTTTATTTCAATATTAACCAGCTTCCCTTTTGGTACTATATCCAGCACTTCTTCAAGCGCTGGGATTCTCTCGCCTGCGAATTCCGGGGAAAACCAGCTTCCCGCATCAATATTTTTTATTTCCGCCGAGCTTTTTGATGTAATCAAAGCTTTATCGCCTGTTACTTTTTCAAGATTCCAGTCATGAAAAATAAAAAGTTCACCATCACGGCTCATCTGAACATCTATTTCTATACCGTCTGATCCCAGTTCAAACGCCTTTTTTATCGCGGCTATTGTATTGTCCGGGGCATACGCGCTTGCCCCCCTGTGTGCTATTATCATAAAATCACAATACAAAATTATAATATCCCATGTCAAACCCTCTATTGATGAATCCTTCAATAAATAATATTCTCTCTGGGACAGCACGTATTCCAACGGAGAGAATAATGAAACCCATAACGCCTGTAAACGAAATTCCTGAAGACCTTTGTAAAAACCTCCTTTACCTTTTTACTGATATTGATGACACAATAACGACTGCGGGGAAGCTCCCCTCATCAACCTTTGAGGCGATCTGGAAACTTCATGATGCAGGTATTAAAATAGTTCCTGTAACAGGACGCCCTGCCGGATGGTGCGATCACATCGCAAGGATGTGGCCGGTTGCGGGGGTTGTAGGTGAAAACGGCGCCTTTTATTTTTCCTATGATCCGCAGCAGAGAAAAGTAATAAGAAAATATCTCCAGAGCGCTGATGAGAGAAAACAGGGCAGGGACAGGCTCAATAAAATAAAGGAAAGGGTCCTTGAGGAAGTGCCGAACGCGGGGATCGCATCGGACCAGGATTTCAGGATTGCCGACCTTGCGATTGATTTCTGTGAAGATGTCACGCCGCTGAGTAAAAATGAAATGGATAAAATCTGCAGTATCCTTGATGAAGAGAAAGCGGTTTATAAAATATCAAGTATCCACATAAACTGCTGGTACGGAGATTATGACAAGCTTACATGCTTCAGAATGCTTCTTAAGGATTTTACAGGGAAGGAGCTTGAAGCGCTTCAGGATAAAATAATTTTCGCCGGCGATTCCCAGAATGATGAGCCTATGTTCAAAGCTCTCAAACATACAATTGCGGTAGCAAACATTAAAAAGTTTCTTCCAATCATGAAGCACTATCCCTCGTATGTCACAGAAAAGAATGACGCGGAAGGTTTTTATGAGGCTTCCCAAATAATACTTGCCAAAAGAAAATAAAAAAAGGGCAGCCCGGCCCCCGGCTTTTTCCGGTTCCGGCTGCCCTCACCGCTTCAGCAGCGGCCTGGTTTATTTAAGGATCCTGAATTTAACGTTATCCGCAGCATTTATTCCAAGCTGGGCAGTTATGACAGGAACGCCTTCGGACTCGAATTTCGATGCTATCTTTTTCTGCATATCTTCATCTTTAACAAGCGCGACCATGTAGCCGCCTTTCCCGCCGCCGGTAAGCTTGGCGCCGTAGGCCCCCATCTCAATAGACCTTCCGCAAAGCTCAATCAGCTTTTCCTGGCTCAAATCCATGTCAATAAGCAGCTTGTGGTTTTCTGTCATGATTTTACCTGCTGACGCAAGATCGCCGGATTCAATCGCTTTTTTCATTTCATATACCTGGGATGTAATTTTACTCATCGTTGTATAGAACAGCTCTGCATTGTTTTTAATCATCCCTTCAACATGTTCATCAAGAAGGGCAGTGTTGTAGGTGACACCGCTGTTTGCAAGGACGATATAAAGAGGTTTGGCGGGGACAATTCTTTCATACATTTTTTTCCCGTCCCGGATCATGTACATCATGAGTCCGCCGAAGGATGATGCTGTATTGTCTACACCGCTTGGAATACCGTGGTAGGCATGCTCACCCTCCCAGCCTATATAGTTCTCCTCAATCGCATCAAGGCCCAGATTGAATTCCCTGTTGCAAGCGCGGGCAAATGAAACGCTTATCGCGGCGCTCGCTCCTACGCCGCTTCCGGCAAGCAGGTCTCCCCCGACAGTAATTTTTATCGGGTTCTTTTTAAGATCAAGCCCCATCACTTTTATCATCTGCTCATACGACCTGTAGCAGGCTTCCTCTTTTTTCTTTTTGTATCCCGGAACCTCAACCCTGTTGTCAACAACGGTAAAGCCCCTTCCGCCAAGGCCCGGCGCTCTTTCTACAATTGTTTCAGTCTGATACGGCAGCGCGGATAGTATCGCCGGCACCCCGTTTAAAACAAACTGGTCGCCAATAAGAATAGATTTTCCAAAAGCAGTCCCCTTACCCATTTAATCCTCCATTTTTCTTCATCTTTGATTCCAGAACTTTCTGTGTTTCATCCATAAGCTCGCTTTCCCGTCCTGCGTTAATCGTAGTCGCGGCTGCTATGCTGTGGCAGGCATCCGCGAATCCGCCCAGATTATTTGTAGCTTCGGGAAGAAAATCACTCATTCCGGGCATTTTTTTATCAATTATTTTTTTAGAGAGTTCTGATGAACTTCTCATAGATATCTTTGTCTGTCCCATCTTTACAGTACCGAATCCTGGAACTGTATCGGGTATCATCTGAAAACCTGCGAGGTATTTCCCGTGGTCAAGAAAGTCAAGTTCAGCAATCTCTTCGCAGAAAACCCCGATCATCTTTACCCCCATAGGAGAGAACCTTTCTTTAATATCAAACCATTGAATATTGCCGGTATCATGCAGACCTCCCTTTTTAAGGGTTTCAAGTTCCTGCGCGAAAAGAGAATCCTTGATTTTTTTAAGCTTTTCAATTTTCTCAAGCTTCTCAGCGGTGAGACCTTCAAGCAGAATGGAAATCCCGAGTTCAGGCCCGCCGTTATAAAAGCCTACACCCCCCGCGATATCAAGCAGCGGATAAAAATCAACTACATCCGCTTCCATTTCTCCCAGAGTGATATAGAACCTCTCCTCTCCGCCTGTGCTGCCGCTTCTCATAAGGCCTGATTTCACAGCTTCCTCAAAGCAGAGCCTGTTGAATGAGTGAACCTTCCTGTCAAGATAGTAGAAGTCCGCGATTCCGCCGAAGGCCGCTATATGGACAAGGTCGCGGTTTGCCTTATCAAGTTCCACCGCAAAATAATAGCAGACGACAGATGCGGAGATGTCCCTGTCCCCCCGCAGTCCGTAAAGATCGGGGTCAAGATTAAGAACAGATTCATCAGGCGAAGGCTCTGCCCTGTGGTGATCGAGCAGAAGGACAAGGTTTCTCCCCCTGTTGATTTCCGCAATTATCGGGGCAATCTTTCCGGCAAAATCAGCAAAGACAACTATCTTTCCGCTGTTTTCAGCAAACAGTTTTTCAAGAACAGCGGGATACGGTTTTTCAAGTGAAAACCGGCTCACACTGAAACCTGCGCGCTTGAAAGCTTTAAGCAGAATCGATCCGGATGTAAGTCCGTCTGAATCGTTATGATGCAGAAGGATAAGCTCTTTTGATCCATAGCGTTTCATTTTTTCAATCCCGCCCCTGATGTCTTTCAGATATTTTTCCATCGCATCACTTAAATCCATCTTTCCACCCCTTTATAATTCTCCATTGACCCGGCTGATACCGCTTTTCCGGATAATTTTCCGGTTTGCTGTTATCCGGTCATATCTTTCTGTCCGCAGTTCATTTATTCCGCAAAAAAGCCGGGATCCCTGGTATATTTTAACACCTTACGGACCGCGGCTCTCTTAATCCTGCCTTTACTATTATATTTTCAAGCTCAAGTATAAACAATATCTCCCTGCCCTATCTATTCCTCCTTCTTTGAGAAATAGAGATTTGCAACCGCGAAAATTGAAGTCGAAAGTATCAGCAGAAAGGATATCGCGTTAATAACAGGTGTTGAACCGTCCCTTACCTGGAGATACAGGTTGATGGGCAGGGTTGCCTCAGAACCTACAAGGAAAAGGGTTGTATTGAAATTTTCAAACGACATCAGAAAAGCTACTGCCGCCCCTCCGATTATTGAAGGGCGTAAAAATTTCAATGTAATGAACCAGATAACCTCAAACCTGTTTGCGCCGAGGTTGTACGCCGCCTCTTCAAGCGTCTTGTCAAATTTCTTGAGCCTTGCCCCGACGACAAGAGCGACAAAAGTCGTAATAAAGGAAAACTGCCCCATAATAACAAGCCAGGTACCGGGGCTGAACAATTTCACATCCATACCCAGTTTTTCCTCAAAAAATATACCCGCGAGATTGGAAAATAACAGGATAGATATACCAAGTATAACACCAGGTATTACAAGGGGGGCAAGCATAAGGAAATAGAGGAGGTTTTTGAATTTGAAATCCTCCTGCTCAAAAAGGAATGCGGCGCATGTTCCGACTACGGTTGACAGCGCCGAAACAGCAACAGCTACCCTGAAAGAGACACCTATGCTGCGGAGGTTGATTTTATCGTTGAATATACCTATTTTTTCAGGCCCTGCCCCGGTAAACCAGTCAAGTGTGAACCCGTTCCAGGGAAGGGAGGGGAACATTGAATCGTTAAACGCAAGTATACAGGTAACAAAAAGCGGGGCGAAAAGGAACAGGAAATATAGAATAATAAAAATGGAATAGGTTGCCTTATATGCGTTTGATTTGGGAAGCGATCTTATCATTTTACCACCTCGCTAAGCTGCTGTCCCGTAAGCCGGAGAGCTACCCATATAATCCCCGAAGACATCAGGAGAAGGAGAAAGCCGAACGCTGCCCCCTGATTCCAGTTGAAATATGTTATAAACTGATTATATATCTGCTGTGTAAACCAGAGGGAATTCTTGCCTCCCATAAGGTTTGGAGTCAGATAACTTCCAAGGACAAGCATGAAAACAACAATCGAACCCGACATTATGCCAGGCATGCAGTGCGGTATAATTATTTTCTGCCAGATTACCATTTTTTTGGCGCCGAGGTCATAGGCTGCCTCTATTAAGGAATCATCAAGACTTTCCATGACGCCTATTATGGGGATAACCATAAACAGTATTGAGGTATACACAAGCCCCATTATCATCACAGCATCATTGTAAAGCATCTCGACAGGCTGGTTCCAAAAACCCATTCCGACAAGGATCTTGTTGATTACACCGCTTTCCCTGAGCAGTATCATCCAGCCGTAGACCCTGATAAGTTCGCTTACCCAGAACGGCAGAAGGAGGAGCACCATAAGGAAGCCCTGCACCTTGAATCCTGAGACCTTTGTAACATAGAAGGAGACAGGAAGCGCGATAACAAGAACAATAAATGTTACTATTATGGAATACGTTGCTGTCCTCACAAACGTAAGCCAGTAGATCGGCTCTGTAAAAAAGGCGGCATAGTTTGCGATTGTAAACCCGGTTTTTCTCTCAAAAAAAGACATCCTTAAAAGCTCTATGTGGGGAAGGATAATGAGGAGAAAGAGCCAGAGAAAAACAGGTATAAAGAAAATCCAGAAACCCCATCGGATTTTACTATGTTTAGAGTTCATCATAAGCTTTAACTCCTGATTCCCTGAAACAGACAGCAGATTTGATGTCCCAGCCGATTTCAATGGAGTCGCCCGATTTGATATAGTCAAACTGCCTGTTCTGAGGCAGGGAAACTATAAGCTCCTTATCGCTTCCATCAAGCACTACGAGCAGACGGCTGTTGGCCCCGTCGAAAAGTATCGCTTTTACAAGAACTTTAACAGTATTGAAATTGGCTTTTCCAGCATCAGGTTTAATTATAACAGCCTCAGGCCTTATATACATTTCAACCCTTTCCCCGTCGGATAAGCCGCTCTCCCTTACAAGATATTTCCTCTTATCATCTGTTATTACATAATGTGAGCCGTTCTCATCACGGTGAAGTATTCCGATAAACTGATTATTGTCCCCGACAAACTGGGCGACAAAGGATGACTGCGGATTGTTGTACAGGGTCTGCGGTGTATCAAGCTGTTCAAAGTGGCCTGAATTCATAACAGCGACATAATCGCTCATAACCATCGCCTCGGACTGGTCATGGGTTATATACACAAATGTTGTTCCGACCTGGACCTGAAGCTTCTTGAGCTCAACCTTCATGTGCTCCCTGAGTTTGAGGTCAAGCGCGCCGAGCGGCTCGTCAAGAAGCAGTACCGCCGGTTCAAGGATAAGGCACCTGGCTATCGCGACCCTCTGTTTCTGCCCCCCTGAAAGCTGGCTGATTTTCTTGTTTGCCTGTTCCGGCAGGCCGACTCTTTCGAGCAGGTCGTTAACCTTTTTATAAACAGCCGGTCCTTTCTCTCCCCGTCTCTTTAGTCCGAATGCAATATTTTCCTTGACATCCATCATCGGGAAAAGCGCGAGGTGCTGGAAAACCAGGTTAACCGGCCTCCTGTTAGGTTCAACACCGGCCATGTCCTGGCCCCGGATCTCTATGGCGCCGCTGGTAGGTTCATAGAAACCGGCTATCATTCTAAGCAGAGTTGTTTTACCGCAGCCGGATGGTCCGAGTATTGAAAAGAATTTGCCGCTTTCAACATTGAAAGACACCCTGTCGACAGCTGTAAATTCGCCGAATTTTCTGGTAAGTTCCTTAACCGATAAATCAATCTGCATCTTTCAATACCTCTATATTAAGTTTTTTTATTAACATGCACCTTCTGCCCATATTAGCGGCAGATGAATCACAATTGCTTTCCCCGATAATTATTATAAACCCTGTCATGAAGGTTTTAAAGATCAAAAAATCAATACTGCATAAGGTTTATATAAAGCCGGAGTATCTGCAGCTGCCGGCATAAAAAAACCGGCAAACAAGGTCATTAAAAAAACACCTTATCTTCCGGCTCTCATGTCTCATTGCCGAAAAATTCATACCGGCGGTATGTATCTAAAACTTCACCTTTAAGGAGAACCCCTTAAACACGGCTTCAAAACACAGTCTTGATACAGAAACCGCCGGTATTTTAAAAATTATTTAAAGACCAATTCCTACTTGGAAGCCTTGATCTTGTCCATTATTTTTCCTTCCATCTCTTCAAGACCGGCTGGAACTGTAGGATACCAGTTCATTTTTGCCATAACTTCCGGTGTAAAGCATCTTGAGAAATTGGCAGCTGCTTCAGGATTAAGGAATTTTACAGCGTCTTTTGATGCTGTTCCGTAGTTTTCTGCATTTGTGAAAGCTGCAGCGTTTTCCGGTTTAAGTACGAAGTTGATCCATTTGTAGGCGCCTTCGACATTTTCCGATTTCGCAGGAATTGCGAATGTATCAACCCATGCCATTGATCCGCTTGCCGGAGCAATATAATCGATATCCTTGTTTTCCTTGTAGAGCTTCCATGCCTGCTGTTCCCAGCCCATTGCAGCCCATACTTCGCCTGATCTCATTGATTCAAGGAGAGCGTCGCCGTTTTCCCAGTAGTTTCTTACAACCGGTTTTGCCTTGATAAGAACATCGCCTATTTCATCAAGATATTTCTGGTAGGCAGCCTTGTCGCTGTAGAGAGCAAAGGGATCATAACCAAGTGAAAATCCCATTGCAAGGATTGTCGGTCTTTTCATTCTGTAGGCTGTTCTTCCCGTGTATTTGGGATCGAGAAGATCTTTGTAGTCTTTTACGTCAGGGGCTTTTGCCTTGTTTACGATAAGGCCTGATGTTCCGAATACATGGGGAACGGCATAGGATTTACCGTTAACTTCCGTATATTTTTTTGTCGCGGCAAGCATGCTCGGGTCAAGCTGTGCTGTGTTGACCTTTGAATAATCAATCGGCTGATATATTCCAAACTCTTCAACCACTGATGAAATCCTGTCCTGCGAAGGCTGTGCAAGGTCAAACCCGCCGCCTCTGGTTGCCCTGAGCTTTGATATCATTTCTTCATTGCTGCTGAAAGTAACTTCAACAGTAATGCCTGTCTCAGCCTTGAATTTTTCAACCTGATCGGCAGGCGCATAACCTGTCCAGGAAATAAGCCTTAGTACCTTATTCTCTTCTTTTGCCTCTTCTTTCTTGCAACCTGTAACAAACAACCCAGACACAAGAAATGCAAGACATAAAAAAACCAGTAATAACTTTTTCATTGTTTCCTCCTTTGGAAATCATATTCAATTATACATCTTAATAATTAATTTTTCCCGTATCCAGGGGTAATAATTTATTATTTAAGATACAAAAACCAAAAAAGTATCAAGACAGAGTCATTCATATCAGAAAACATCAGGGCAAAAAAAAACGGCAAAACAAGACAACATTTTGTGCCTCATTTTCCCGGCTCTCTTTTACTCCGCCATCTTGTACTGACATAAGTATAATCTCAAAAATACAGGAATGTCAAATATTTAGTTATTTGCGGGGGTTAGGGTTTGACAAAGTATTCAGGCTGTTAAATAATTAACCAATATGATTCCAGATATTGTAACAGCTTTCCGCAGCAATCCGATAATTCCTGCGGTCAAGGATGAAAAAGACCTTGACGATGCGCTTAGGACCGACAACGAAATTATTTTCATACTCACCTCGACAATCACCAACATTTCAAGACTGGTAGGAAAAGTCAAGGATTCGGGTAAAATTGCATTTATCCACTTTGATCTTGTGGAAGGGCTTGCAAGGTCAGTTTACGCACTTGATTATCTTGCCCAGCAGACCCAGACAGACGGTATAATAACCACAAAGACAAGCCTTGTAAAATCTGCAAAGGAAAGAAAGATATTTGTCATACAGCGGTTTTTTATCCTCGACTCACTTTCAATCGACTCGGGCTTCAAGGCTATCAAGGAATGCAAACCGGATGCCATTGAAATTCTTCCCGGTCTTATGCCCAAAGTCATAAAGCTTTTTGCGTCTTCTACACACATGCCGGTTATTGCCGGAGGCCTTATTACAGACAGGGAGGATATAATGACTGCCCTGGATGCCGGGGCCTGTTCCGTATCATCCACCAGTCATGACACCTGGATTATGTAGGTTTTACCGCTTAAGCATTCTCCACATAGAAACAGAAGGCACACCAGCGCCGCTTAACGATTGCTCCCGGCCGGACAAAAATCATGTATCAAGTTTATTGCCCT
>JACKPD010000015.1 GCA_024233785.1 Spirochaetales bacterium
AAAAATGAGTTCCTCAGCCAAAAAGAACTCGGCGGGGGGCAGCGATTTTTCATACAGCGATATGGGAGAGGGCAATGACGGGTTTGCCGAAAAATACCGCGGCGCCCTTGACGGAAGTGAAAAAATCAACGGAGTGCAGTGCTACCGCATCGTACTCACACCCCGGGAAACAGCGGATGATGTCTATGAAAAAGCTGTCGCCTTTATATCTGAAAGTGATTTCAGATATCTGAAGGTTGAGCTTTATGAGAACGGAGCGCATATCAAGACCATGTCCTTAACTGACTACAAACCACTGAAGAACATCTTATACCCATACACAGTCAGTATGGAAAGTCTGACCAGAAATTCAGTTTCAGTCATTGAAACACTTGAGATTGAAGCAGACAGCCCGAAAGTCGAAAGCCGGTTCTTCAGCCAGTCCTGGATGGAGTCTGCAAGATGAGGAAGTTATTATGCAGAGCTTGAAAAATCTTATTCCGGCTTTATTTATCCTCATCATCCCCGCTCTCCCCGGCAGCATCTTTGCTGTTTCATTTTACGGAGAAGCGGAAACCCTGTTTGATTTCATGTTTCCGGGAGATACAGGGTCAGACAGGTATGATTCACTGTTGAATCCTCACAATATTTCAGGATTGAATGATATTGCAACTGCAGCCGGTGTCATTGTCAAACTTGAAAATCAGGGCGAAAAGGGAAGCTTCGCGATGTGGCTCTCCCTGCGGACAGAACCGGATAGCATCAGCAGCGATGAAGTAAAAACTGACATAATGCGCCTCTCCTATGACTGGCAGTTAACAGATGCAATACGCATCACAACAGGACGTCAAAGCTTTCTGACCGGCTACGGGTACGGGTGGAACCCCATGGATCTTGCAAATCCGATCAAGGATCCGTCAAATCCTGATCAGGAGCTTAAAGGGGTGGATGCTGTTTCATTTACATGGGACAGGGGCGGAATTTTTCAGGCCAGGGGATACACATTGCTTCAGACATCAGAGGCAGGCAGTTTGGCATACGAAGAGGCAAAGGCAGGCGCAGAACTTACCTTTCTTCTCCCTCCGGCAGAATTAAAAATAACAGCCCTTACCGGATCAGCACCTGATACCGGCAGGATTGAAAGCCTTCCACGCTCAATCGGTATCGGATTTCTTATGGATATCGCTGGGGCCGGGGTTTATGCCGAAGGAGCATTCAGGGAAAGACGGAGGACAGGAGTTCCCGGAGCCAGCGGCGATTATGCGCTGAAGGCAGATGATGATCCGGCTTTTTCAGCTCTTGCCGGAATTGAATACTATTTCAGATCGGAACTTGCGCTCATTGCGGAATATTTTTACAACGGGGAAGGATTAGGTCGGGGCGAGCGATCTGATTACAAAGACGCCTTGGAATACTTTAACAGCACATCAACGGGGTACGCGCCTGAAGAATACTATGAGCTCTACAGGCCCGGATATTTTGCACGGCATTATCTGCTTTTAAACCTGACCTTACCGTTATATGATCTTGAATCAGAAGCAAGTCTTACCGTTATCGAATCTCCCGATTCCCGCATGATTTCAGCTACCCCCCGATGGAAGATACTGCCTTCCGGCAGTTTTGAGATTGAAATATCATACTCGGGCCTTTTCAGCCTGGATGACGGGCAGTACAATGAGGCATGGCTTTCCCCGGTAAAACACAGCGCATCCATTGTGACAAAATGGTATTTTTAGTTAAAGGATATAAGACGACGGATACTGTAAAAGATGTTAAAAGATAAAAATTATAAGGTTACTCCGCAGGCAGCAGCCCGGATCAGGAACAAAGCAATTGAATGGCATAAAATTGCTTTGTTTTTTCTCAGGTAATTACCGGTTCAATTCGCCAAAAATAAATATATTCTGCTTAATTTGATTTAAATCACATCCTTCTCAGACCCTCTGGGTTATATTCAGACTATCAAATCATCAAGGAGGCCAATCATGGCTAAAAAAACTTATCAATTAGAAACTGTATCCTGTCCAAGCTGTATAGCTAAAATAGAAGGGATGCTTAAAAAAACTGATGGAGTTACTGAATCCCGGGTTCTCTTCAATTCATCCAGAGTAAAAGTATCTTTTGACGAGAATGATATCTCTTCTGAAAAAATAAAAGAAAAAATCAGCAGCCTCGGATACGAAGTTCTCAGTGAAAAATAATTTTTATAAAGGAGGGTAGACATGATGCTAAAAAATTTTTCAAAAAAATCGATTGTTCTTACAGCTGCAGTTCTTACAGCAGTTTCATTTGCACTGAAAGAAATCATTGGATATGAACCGATTACAGTCTTTTTTATGCTGACAACAACTCTGGTCGCCGGTATTCCTATCTTCAGAAAAGCTATAAGTGCCCTGAGGTATAAGATAGTCGGCATCGATGCTCTGGTGAGCATCGCTGTTATCGGAGCGGTTATTATAGGGGAATACTGGGAAGCTGCTGCAGTAACATTTCTTTTTATTCTGGGTGATTATCTGGAATCAAGAACAATTGAAAAGACAAGATCTTCCATAAAAGCTCTCCTTGACCAGGCACCTGTAAAAACACGTGTAAGACGTGGAGATAACGAGATTGAACTGGACCCCTATGATGTAATTCAGGGTGATACCGTGATTGTCAGACCTGGAGAAAAAATATCTGTTGACGGGACAATCACTGAGGGATCAGGTTTTATAGATCAATCCGCAATCACCGGCGAGTCACTTCCTGTATCCAGAGGAATTAATGAAAAGGTATTCTCAGGAACAATAATTGAATCCGGCTACTTAATTATAAAAGCAGAAAAGGTAGGAGAAGATACAACTTTTGCAAGAATTCTAGAATTGGTTGAAGAAGCCCAGGACAAAAAAGCAAAAACACAAAAGTTTCTGGAAAAATTTTCACGTTTTTACACTCCAGGGATTATCCTGTTATCCCTTGCGCTTTATTTATTTACCAAAGACGTAGTGCTGGCCCTGACGCTTCTGGTTATCGCCTGTCCCGGCGCCCTTGTTATATCTGCACCGGTCTCTATTGTTACGGGAATAGGAAATGGATCCCGAAACGGCATCATAATAAAGGGGGGTGAGATTATGGAAAAAACCGGCACTATTAAGGTTGTCGCTTTTGACAAGACAGGAACTCTCACCTACGGGAAGCCGAGGGTAACAGATGTTCACTCATTCGGAATTACGGAAGATGAGGTTCTCCGGATAGCCGCTGCGGGAGAATCCTATTCAGAGCACCCTCTGGCTAAAGCGATCATTCAGAAAGCGGACCAAATTCCCGGGATAGTGAAAACAATTCCGGAGAATTCAGAAATACTCACCGGAAAAGGTCTTGCTTTTAAATTTGAAGGTAAAACATATTTACTCGGAAACAGAAAGCTTTTGTCAGAAAATTCCATTTCTTTCGAACAGAAAGAAAAATATATAATAAGTGAAGAGGAAAAAGGACACACCCTGGTACTTTTATCCGATTCTGAAAAAATTATCGGGATTCTGACTATAGCTGATACTGTGAGAGAAGAAGCAAGCAAGGCTGTAGCTGATCTGAAATCTCTGGGAATTCGTAAAATTGTTATGCTGACCGGGGATAACGAACGGGCAGCCTCTGCGATTTCCCAAGAATTAGGGCTGGACAACTATTATGCGGAACTTCTTCCTGTTGATAAAGTCAAGGTTATCAAAGAACTCCAGCAAAAGTATGGAAGGACAGCCATGATAGGCGACGGTATTAACGACGCCCCCGCACTTGCAGCTTCAGATCTGGGAATAGCGATGGGAGCAGCAGGATCTGATGCTGCGATAGAAACTGCGGATGTAGTACTTATGTCATCTGAGCTGAATAAACTATCCTACACTTTGGGCTTAGGGCGCAGGACTGTAGGAAACATGAGGCAGAATATATATTTTGCTTTATTTGTAGCAGCTTTTCTGCTCGCCGGAGTTTTAATAAAGAGTATCGATCTTTCAATTGGTATGCTGGTACATGAGTTTTCAGTACTGTTGGTTATCCTCAATGCTCTCAGGCTGACAGTGCATAAACCAAAGGAGAGGATACAGAGAAAAGCGGGCAAGGTAAACAAAAATATTTTAGAAGCCTAAGTAAATAATGGCACTGTTGGCAATATACCAATCACAAGATTGACATATCCCCTTACCGGAACTACCATTGCCGGTAAGGGGATTTTTATGGGAAAAACCATTTGCCTTAGATGCTTACATGGCCTGTGTGCTGCAAAAGTGCCTATTTTTAGCGAGCTCAAAGATACTGAATTAAGAAAAATTGTTCAGCTCACAGGGCAAAGGGAATATAAAAAAGGGGAGACTTTAGTAAGAGAAGGGACCGTATCAGACACCCTCTTTATTCTTAACAAAGGAATGGTTAAACTCTCGAAATTCAATAGCGAAGGTAAAGAACAGATTCTGAGAGTCCTCAGGGACGGAGATTTCTTCGGGGAACTGAGTATTTTTAGTGACATTCAAACCTCAAATTTTACCGCTTATGCAATAAGGGATACAAAAATTTGCACTCTTTCAAGGGGAAAAATGAATATTATTATCAAAGAAAACCCGGGAATAACTTTAAAAATACTCGAAAGCTTAAGCAGGCGTATTGCAAGCACTGAAAATCTTGCTCAACACCTCTCTGCAGGAAACGCAGACTCACGTACAGCCTTCGTTCTCCTGGAACTCTCTGAAAAGTATGGTGTTGCAGGTTCCGGAGGAACAACACTCAAACTTCCTTTAAACAGGGAAGAACTTGCATCTTATGCAGGTCTCACAAGAGAAACTTTGAGCCGCAAACTATCAGGTTTTGAGAAAAAAGGAGTTATCAAAACTCTGGGGAATAAATCAATCCTGTTGATTGATCCTGATTTTCTGGAAGATAGCGTATAAATAGTTAAGTTGCCGGGAATAGCGGTCATTTCCTCAGGGAAGCCTTCGAAAAGATATAATCAGGGATATTTTCATCAAATGATATGGACTCAATCATCATTTCTGTTCCATCTCCTTCCTTAAGGACATCCTTGTAGGTAGCAGAAACAGCAATCCACCTGCCTTCAATGAATTTTACTTCATGGATATCCACCTGCTTGAGAAGTTTTCCGCTTTTTGCATAGAGTTCTTCTTTAAGTATCAAATAACGTTCTTTATCAACCCATATTTTCCTCCTGGCATAGGCTGTATCATCTTTTTTAGCTGTAAGGTCCATTATCCAGACCTGTCGGCCGAGCAATTCTCCGCTGCCGGCAATTTCCCCCTCATACAGGCTGCTCAAAAAAGGGTCCTCCATCATATCCTCGTAGGAAAGGTCGGAGCCCATTACAGACTGACGGAGCATGTGACCGCTTATCATTATCGTCCTGTCCGTTGATGGCGAGTATGTCCAGAGCTGGTCCCCGAGCTTAAGCATCTTGGTCCCTTTTTCGCGGGGAGGGTCAAGGTATTCTGTAAATGAGTCGGATGTATTTCTCTGCCATGTTTTTGCCCTTACAGTCCTCTCTCCACGCCTTCCGTGTATCACCATCCGTGATATCACAACCTTGCTGTCCGATATTGTATTATCATCAATCTTCTTCAGTATCTCAGCCGGAGAAGGGTTATTTTGGGAAAAAAGAAAAGCCGGAGTTATCATAAGGATAACCAATGCAATATACTTCATACTTCAAGCTCCTTGAATAAACTGGCAGTCTGCCTTCTGTAAATGCCTGTTCCCGCAATGGAGGCTCCGAGAACAGTTGAAACAATTCCAGGTATAAAACCGATAAAAAAACTGCCTGTACTGACCTTTGCACGGTAAACATTTGAAATCATCATGGATGAGTTTTTCATGAGGTATCCATAGTCGATTCCGTAAATCTGCATGAGATATGAAACGCCTGTCCCGGCAGCAGTGCCGATCACGGAACCGAAGATTCCTATAAAAAGGGATTCAAGTATAAGTGTTTTATAGATATGGGTCTTGTTCTCGCCTACAGCAAGGCGCACGCCGATTTCACCATACCGCCTCAGGCTGCCCATGAGCCCTGAGTTCCAAAGCACTATCGACATGGCCGCGATGAAAATGGAGACAATGATTACACCCATTGAATCGATCATTGCGATATAATCGGAAAGTCCGCTTTCAACGGGAAGTGTTCTCATAATGGGTGAAAACCTGTCATCTGGGTCTTTAAACTGCCTGTTGAATGAAGCGGCTATCTCTGCAGCTTTTTCGTCGTTATATATATTATCGGGGAAATATCCCAGCAGCTCTCCTGCAGTGTCCTGCATATCAAGAGCCTCCTGAATATCTGCAATATCAGCCAATATCGCCCCCCTGTCCATCGCTGAAATCCCGAATCTCACTGTTCCGGCAATCTTGAAATTGTAGATAGCCATGCTCCCGAACATGGTTGAACTGATAAGTGTCGCAGTATCACCGGGCGCGATATCAAGCTTCCCCGCAAACTCATCTCCGATCAGTATTTCGCCCCTTTCCACGGGTATGCGTCCACGTATAATGGATTTTTCTATTCTGAGAAGATCCCATTCAGGACTTGATGGAGAAAACAGGTCAACAGCAAGTCCGGTAACAGGGCCCTGATCTTTTGTCTCGCCTTTTTCATCAGGAATATCAAGAAGTCCGCCGAATTTGATTCTCGCTGTCCAGATCATATCAGGATAATTATCTTTAAGTGTTTGTGTTATTTCATTAATCCCTGTAAGGGCCAGATCGTTGGGCATCTGGTTTGATTCTTCAGCATAAGCCTGCGTCATTACCTTAACATGGCCGGTCTGATATCGGGCGGTTGAATTTATCATGTCAGCAATTACACCGTTCATAAAGGAGTAGAGCACAACAGCAAGGAATACGCCTGAAGATACGGTTAAAACAGGGAAGAGGGAACGTGACCTGTCGCGGAGCAGCCCTTTTATTAAAAATTTTATCATGTCATTTTTCCCCTTAACGCATCTGTCGGTTCAAGCTTTGCAATTTTCCTTGCCGGCAGATAACTCACAATCGTGGTAACAGTTAAAACAAGAAGGATTGAACCTGCGACAAGGGCTCCTGTAAATGACGGGAATATCCTGTTCCCTATGGCAAGACCGAAGTCGTCCGTAGATTCAGGCAGACCGAAACCGGTCCTGGCTGAATATGTAAGCAGCGGTATTCCGTATATGGCAGCCGCAACCGCGGCAAGCACCGAGTGGATAGCACCTTCAAGAGTAAAAAGCTGAATAAGGGTGCCCCGCGTCATGCCGAGGGCCATAAGGGTACCCATCTCTTTTCTGCGCCTGAATATGGAAAGTATCTGCGTGTCAAACAGGGCAAGCATGGCAAGCAGCAGCAGAATTATGTAAAAGATACTTCCTCCAATGGATTTTGTGAGAAAAAGGGCCCTGATATCCTTCATCAGGAATTCAAGGTTTTTATGATTCCATCCCCCGGCATTTTCAGCAAACCGGGAACCGCTCTTCAGAACGACAATTGTTGCCTCACCTTTCATGTCCATCATTTCCCGCATCTTTTCCAGCGGGATCCACAGCTGACCATTGTCAATTGCTGAATCATCAGTTTTCATGATATTTGAAATAAAAAACTCATCAGCGTCAAAAGTCCCGTTTGTATCGCGCCACCTGACTGTTAAATAATCTCCCTTTTTTAATCCGGTACTTCTTGCCATTCTGCCGCCGATAAGCGCTGGGATGGAGGTACCTCCGTTTTCAAGGACACCGGAAGGAATTGAAAGTATTTTCTGATCCGGAGGGATCCCTTTTAGAAGGGCATTCTGAAACCTTCCATTGGGATATATTGAAGCTGCCCTGATAAGGATAGGGATTGCCTCTCCCCTGTCGATAAGGGTATGGAGATTATCCGGTATTTTACCATGCGCGTCATCAAGAGTGAGGGGATCGAATGGATCATAACTGCTGTGCCAGTACTGTCCTCCGGCATATTCAGCTTCAATGGCAATTTTTTCCATCTGGTCGCTCATTCCGTTGTATAGTCCCTGCATGTATATAATAGCGACAAATGAGAATGAGAGGGCGATGACATTTAGCCATGTCCTGAGCCCCGCCCCTAATATATTTTTGAGGGCAAGTTTAATAATAAGCATTACGTTCCCTCCCCTGCCGCTCTCTCATCTTTTGCAACCCTTCCGTCGTTAAGCGTAATTATTCTCTTTAGATAGCGCATAACTTTTTCATCATGCGTCGCGAATATAAATGTAGTTTTAAGATTTTCATTTAAACGGGCCATTGTATCCATTATATTGCGGGAATTTTCAGCGTCAAGATTGGCTGTAGGTTCATCAGCCAGTACAAGCTCAGGGTTTTTTACTATTGCTCTCGCGATAGCCACCCTCTGGCTCTGCCCTCCTGAAAGCTGCAGGGGTTTTGAAAAAGCCCTGTCGGCAAGGCCAACCCATTCCAGTGCATCCATGACAAGCTTTTTCCGCCCGGAAGAGGAGAAGTTTTGAAGTAAAAGGGGAAATTCAACATTCTCATAAACAGAATATACCGGGAGAAGATTGAAAGTCTGAAAGATAAATCCGATATGATGGTTGCGCAGTCCTGCCGCCTCCCTGTGTGTGAGAGTTTCAACTTTTTTACCCATAACAACGGCACTACCGGTTGTCGGGGAGTCAAGAGAGCCAAGTATATTTAAAAGGGTGGTTTTTCCTGACCCTGACGGGCCGACAAGACCGGCAAAATCCCCTTTTACGAAGGCAAGGTTTATATTATCAAGGGCTGTCAGGGTCGTAAGTCCGATAGGGTAAATCTTGCTTAAGTTTTCCGTTTTAATAAGATAGGTGCTGTCTGTCCCGGGTTCCCTAAAGCTTTTTTTCTTATTTTGTCCCGCAAGTTTCTCCATCTTCTTCTCCGTTTAATAATTATATATTGTCATTATCTGAAATCCGTTTCCAGCGGCTGTTATGCCGGAACTGCCGGATATTGATCCGCCGGCATCAGGATTTAAAAAGCCGGAGATGTTGATTGTCCAGCTGTCATAAACCCGCTGCCACTGAACCGAAATATAATTATCGTTATTTGTAATATCGTAGTAGTAGATTACTGATACCCTGTCCAGCAGGGAAAAAGGATAAACGCCCTGTGCCCCGATAAACTGCGACCTGATTGATGAGGTGTCATCAAAGACATTCTCCCCTCCTGATGCGCTGAAATATTCACAGAGTATATTTAAACCGTTTCCGGTATTAAAGGTGTAATCAGTTCCGATTGTCCACATTGTGCTGTATTTCATGAAATCAATATCACTATCCCTATGTGTAACCGCCGCCTCCAGCCACATTCCTGTTACAGCGTCAAGCTTTATATCAAACGCATAACTGTTTTCAATAACATTTTCGTCATCCGACATTGCCGACAGGATTTGGCTTCCGGTATAATCGGCTTTCCTGTGATGAAAACTCAATGCAGCCTCCCCGATTGCAAACGGCACCTGAATACGTCCGCCGGGTTCAAGGGTCTTTTCAGCGGTAGGGGAGGTTTCCCATCCTTTGATATTTTCATTTCCGTACAGGCCCCAGAGCCATATGTTAGTGTTATTCTGAAAATAGTACCTACCGAGCACTCCGTAGACCCCGTCTGTAAGCTCAAGCGGGTCGCGCGGGTCAACGTGATCAAACCACTTTACCGGTCTGAATAAAGCTGCAGAACCGAAATTGATCTTCTGCAATCCCGCTCTAAGCTCAAATCTGCTTCCGGAAAGGCGGGCCCAGATGCGGTACGGTTTTATATCCGCCTCATTTACAGGGTCTTCCCCGTTTTCAAGCTCCGAACTGCCGTAGCTGTTCAGCGCTATCTGTGAGTCAAGATAGAGCCCCTCCGGAAGTGGCATTTCTATTGTAAGCTCAGGTATATAGCGGTAGCCTAGCTGCGAAACAGGAAAATTATCTTCGCCTCCGGTCATCCACCCGGAAATCTGTCCGCGTGAAGAGGCTGACTGCGAGAAAACCATACCTGGTAAAAATGAAAGAAGTAAAAATAATATCCTTGCATTTTTATACAACTGCCTTCTCCTTTTCCGCAGCCTTGTCCTCTGCCTGTATCCCGGGCGTACCGGGGGCCGTAATTCCGTAAAAAAAGAAATTTGTAAGTTCCATTGCCAGTTCATTCGGAGTACTGTACATTTTAAGCAGCTCCTCGTCCCTGGTCATTTCCGTTAAGTGATTCAGGAAATAGATGATAAATTCAGGCTTGATGTCGCGCCTTATCTCTCCGCTCTCCCTTGCCGACCTGAAGCTTTCAAGCACTTCTTTCGCGGATTTTTCCCTGATTTTTTCCAGATATAAAGCTATCTCCGGGTTGGGATTTAAAACCAGGTCAGTGAAAAATTCCTTTCCCATCATCTCTGTCTGTTCGTTCTTGAGGACAAGGATAAGCTTAACCTTCTCTGTGAAGGGAACAGGCTTTTCCATGATTTTACGGTATTTTTCCATCTGAACGGAAACAAGGTTATCAATAAGATCCTTAACCAGGTGAGTTTTATTTTTAAAGTATTTATAGAATGTCATTTTGCTCACACCGGCTTTTAAGCATATTTCCTCTACAGTTACACGGCTTATACCGAATTTCATGAATAGTTCATAGGCTGTATCTTTCAGAGCTCTGTATTTTTTATTTTTTTCTCTTTTCTCCATGCTGCCCCGTTTATAATTACCTGCGGCATAATACTTACGCAGATATCATAAATATACGTTTTACATATTATTATTCATTAATCGTATAGTTGTCAAGAAAAAAATATCCCCTGCAGCAGATATTTTTAAGAAAGAGTGGATTGTGCGTATTATGTTAATTTAGAAATGATAAACTGAATCTACTTTACAAAAAGCGATGTCCTGATTTTTCTTATAAGACTTACCTTGCTGATACTGATACTGACTTCACTGTCATCCTGGAGTAAAACTCCTTTGAGATAATAGTTATTACCATCTTTCTCCAGCTTGTCCGGTTTTATAAGTTTCTTGACAAGTTCGCCTTCTGGGCCGGTTTCAATTATTTCGGCAAGAAAACCCCTGCTTCCCGCAATCTGTTCGGCAATTCTTACCTTGCCGTTATAATCAAGTCCCTTTGCTTCTGTCTTTTCGTACCTGGCTATGCCTTTAGAGATTTGCTCTGGAAAAAGAATAAGTTTTCTTTCAACACGCTCAGATATTACCTCTTTCTGTTCGGAATTTAATTTTGAATCCTCAATTTTTTTTCTTATCTCATCCGAATCAGGATCTACAGATTCAGGGACAGGGTAAAACGGCTTGTTATAATCAAGCTCCAAAGCGGTTATATTCTGAAGCGCCAGCACATCATCCGCCAGGGGCTCGGGCTGGCAAGCTTTTTTCTCATCATTTTCTACATAACCCGGGACAAGTGAATCAGGCGAAGGGAGGTTGTCGATTCCCGATTTTCTGAATGCCTCAAAAAGGGCAGGAATGTTTTTCTGGTTTACAAGGTATACACCTTCAGCAAGTTTTCTGCACAGATTCGAACTGAAGTGGCCGGAATTATCAATAATATTTCTTTTTTTCTCATCAGCAACAAGAACAACCCCGTTGTAAAAGGTAAGACTGTTATATTCCTTTTCCCAGTTTTCCATTGAAAACATTATATTCTGGGGAACCGAAAAACCCCCAAGCCGGTTAAACAGTGAAGCGACTGCGGCGCAGTTATAACCTGATTCAAGAGCCCGGAGAAAACTCTCCCGGGAGAAAAAGAAATAAACCATTTCGGAATATCTTTTTATGTCAGCTGAGAGAGCAAGCAGCAAACCGTCCTCAAAAGAGATATTTTTCGAAACATGGATATCAAAGTTCGGCTGAATTACAAAGTTGTTTCTTCCTGAAGTTTCACTTCCGGATTCCGGCAGAAAAGCTGTAACAGAGGGATTCGGAAAGTATATATCGCCTTCATTTTCAAGAAAACCGAGTCCGCACATTATTGTAATTATATGTTCGATTTTATCAGGCAGCGGCTGAGAGTTTCTTATAAAGAGCAGCTCAATAATTTTTATCAGCGATTTTTTGTTGAATCCTTTTCCAGTGCTGATGAGCGTTTTAAGGAGCCCTTCAATAAAAGTTGTATATAACCTGTAATCTTTTGAAAAAGCAGCCCCGATACAGAGTTTTTTTCTTTCTTCAGGGGAAAGCTCAGAGAGCTCCTTCCATCTGTCAGGGACAGGCTGAAAGTAATCCCCGACCTGTTTTACAAGACCAAGGCGCCTGAAAATCATTCTGATGATATCTACCCTGATCTCCGGATTTACGGCGAGCTGGTCCGGAAATATAGTTTTAAGCTCTTCTGTTACCTTTTTCCTGAAATTCCCGTCAAGTTTAAGAATCTGCCCCTGTCTGAGCAAATAAGAGAAAACAGAAAAAAGGAGAGGGTCGTTGAGCCACAGTGCATCTTCCGCTGCGGTTTCACGCGGCACGGCTGATGATGGAATAATTATTTCAGGATTGATTATCCTTTCTTCAAGTATATCATCGAGAATCGGCGAAATAATCAGCAGGGGATAATCCCCGCTGCTCTCATCAGTGCAGATAAGCATTCTCTCTTCAAGGTTCTGCAGATGAAGGCAGAAGTCATAATAATTTTTTTTATCAGCAAAAAACTGGTAGAGGCTCTTGATTTTTACCGGCCCTAAAATGCTTAATGCGGTAAGTACTGCTGCGTCATTTTTATCAATAAGCGAAATAATTTTTTCAATATTTTTTTCTCTGCTGAAAAATACTGCCAGTTCATCAATAAGTGTATGCTTGTTAAAAGGGGTTTTTACATCACCAAGATAATTCCTCATCAGATCAAAAAAGATCTGCTCATGCAGTGATATTACAATTTTTTTCCATTTTTCAATATCTGCCATTATTCCTTATCCCAGATCTCAAATCTTGATTTTATAAAATCAATTGTCATTTCGTGTTCTTTTTTGCCTGCGCCGTCTATGGTTATAGCCTCTCCGAAATCAACATAAACTGTCCGATGGGGGTATATGTACCCCATTGTACTGAAGGTTTTACCGTTTTCCCAAAAGTCGGTCTTAAGCGCGGCCGGGATGACCTGGACACCGGCCCTTTTTGCAAGCTTGATTCCAAGTGAATTAAATTTTTCAGGATCAAAGACAGACCTTCTTGATGCCTGGGGAAATATAATGACAGAGCGCCCGCCGGCAATAAGTTCTGCCCCTTTGGAAAGCACCCGGTCAAGGTCTTTTCTGGGTTCCTTTCTCTCAACATCGATCGGGTCAAGGGATTTCATTACCGGGCCGAATATGGTATTTGTAATCAGGCTTCTCTTTACAACAAATGTCGCATCCCTGATTATACCGATTACACATGGAAAAAGGGCTGTTTCAAGTGTGCTCATGTGATTGGCGACAATTACGGCAGGCCCACTGCATGCCCTTAAGTTGTCAAGGCCGGTTATCACAAGCTTTCCTCCGGCTTTTTCAATACTTCTCAGGACTGTGAAACTGCTTTTGATAAGCTCACGCGGAGTAAAGATATCTTTCAGGGCTTTCCTTCGTGCCGAGAGGATGACGTTAAGAAATCTGCCGTAAAAAGCCGCAGACCTGACAAATGAAAGCCTGCCTTTACCCCGGCTCCCTTTCCCCTGCCCCTGAGAGGTGATATAGCTGTTTCCAGAAAAGAGTTTTTCTATATATGAGAAATCATTGTCTTGTTTCATGGTAAATGACAGTATATAAAAAAACCCTTTATTATTCCACCCCCGGCAATTCATTAAGATAATTTAACAGCAGCAGACTTTTCATAAATAACGATAAAATGTTACTATCAATACGCTTTTTCCATAATGAATAAAAATTCGGGTACCGGAACAAAAAAATAATCCTGGAGGATCAGTTTGAATCTGTTTTACATCTTCGGTCTTGCTCTCGCATTGTCTATGGACGCCCTTGCAGTCTCTGTGGTTAACGGTTTTATCATAAAACAGCTTAAATTCAGGTATGCATTCAGGATCGCTTTGTCCTTCGGACTCTTTCAGGGCCTTATGCCGTACCTGGGATGGAGTGCGGGACTTTATTTCAGGAGCTACATCGAGCATATTGACCACTGGATCGCGTTCTTTCTTCTTTCGGCAATCGGTATTAAGATGATTTACGAGTCCAGTTGTGTAAAAGGCGATGTCTGCGAGGTAGGCTCAGATAAAAAAAACTGCCTCCATATGGGAACACTTCTGACACTTTCAGTCGCGACAAGCATCGATGCCCTTGCCGTGGGTTTGAGTTTTTCAATCCTGAACATAAATATTGCACTTCCCGTTATGATAATCGGCGCAGTAACTTTTATAGTATGCCTTGCCGGGGTCTATATAGGGGACAGGGTAGGACATATTTTTGAGGACAAGCTTGAGATAGCCGGCGGTGTTATCCTTATCCTGATCGGAATTAAAATCCTGCTTTCGCATTTACTTTCAATTTGATATTTCGGATCAGCAAATTAGAAAAGAAAAAATAAGTAATGTATTTTGAGAATTCTCCCTGCATTATCCTTGTTCTCTGCTATATAAACGATTAAAAACCTGAATTAGTGCACTTGTATCTAAATCACCAATTCCCTGGGTCTGGGCTATCCGGTTATAGTACTGTATAGTTGAAGAAATAACGGGCGGAGCACCTGCAAAATCAGCCATTTCTATTCCCAAACCAGCATCTTTACATAAAAGATCTATAGGAAATATCGGGGTAAAATCATTGTCAACAATTTTTTTCCCGCATTCCATAAACAAACCGCTTACTGTAGCCGCACCGCTCGATGCTATTACATCAAATATCTTCTTCCGCGGCATCCCCATTTTATCAGCTATAGCAAACATCTCTGCAGTAATTGCATTAATTGCAGAAAACATCAGCTGGTTAAGTAATTTCAAAGTATGTCCTGATCCGCTTGTTCCAACATGTACAATTTTCGCGGCAAACGTTCTTAACACCGGTTCAACTGTTTTCAACAATACTTCATCTCCTCCAACAGGCAGAACCCACTTGCCAAAACTTGCAGGCCGCCCGAGAACAGGGGCATCCAGATATCCTCCATTTCTGGAAAGACACGCTTCATAGGCTTTTTTTGTTATCTGCGGATCTACTGTACTTGTATCAATAACTATGGCACCTTGCCTAAGAGTTTCAAACAGACCCTTATCACCCCACAAAACATCATGAATATTCTTGGGCGCCGGTAAAGACAATATTGTCAACTGCGCACGGAGTCCGACATCACGCGGAGAATTTACCAGTTCAGCCGCAGACTCTTTGATGGTTTTCTGCGAAGCAGGAGATGGATCATAAGCAACAACAGGATACTCCGCGTCAACAAGCTGCCGCAGAATAATTCTGCCCATATTACCAACACCAATAAGTCCTACAGCCTGTTTCAATTAGTCCTCCTTTGCTTTGAACTGCATAAAATCCTGACAAATACCCCCCTCCGAATCTTTGGGACAGGGAATACCCAAAAGCCATGCAATTGTCGGTGCAATATCGATAATATCCATTGTTAATTTACGTTTTTTTGACGGAAGATTTTTACCTGAAATAATAATTGCAGCTTCCATCTCTTTTATACCGGGGAGAGTCACATGTGCGCCGGAAAAATGACGACCTAAAATTGAAGGCTCGTGTTCTTCCGGATTTGGGATCATACGTTCAGTACCATCTGCATATTTAACGGCAGCAGGATAGATAAAAGTATTTGCAAGAAAACCGGGTTTAAATGCAAATAAAACATCTCCAATTCTGTCCCATCCAGGTCCCTCAAATGTACCCAGAGTAGAGGCTTCCTGTTTGGTTAATACCGCTGCCATGGCTTGTTCCCCTGTTACAGGATCCTTTATACTGTATAGGGCTTTTTTGATTTCTTCCTGAACTTTTTCATAATCTTCAATCTCAACGATCCCCTGTGGATCCCTTCCTTTCAAGTTAATAAAAATATGGGCATGGGACGGTTCAAGCGGATGACATTTTGTTTTTTTCCAGTTTACTTCCATCCTGCCTGTTTCTGAATCGGTATTATATGAAAGCAATCCTGCTTTTGCCAAAAAAGTTTTAAGATAAGGATTCCAGTCATTGTGTGTAAATCCATGATCAGATACAGCAACAACAAGAGTCTCATCAAGATTTACTGATTCAAGGATTTTACCGATATTCCTGTCAATCTGTTTGTATGCAAGGCGTATGTTGTCAAAACACATATTATATTTTTCAGGGTCAAAGAGTTTACTCTCGGGAACAATTCCTCCATACAGAACATGCTGTACATGATCAACAGTACCTACCCAGGAAAAGGCAAGGTCCCACTGTTTATTTTTCAGTACATATGTTGTTGCATTGCCCCACCAGTCGGCATGGGTCTGCAATTGATTCATATAATGGGACAGCTCAACCCACTGGTCCATATAAGCCCAGGGGTCATCAACCTCGAGATATGGTCCGACTTCTTTTTCCAATTCCCCGGTCAACTCAGGAGGTGAGGTATAAGATTCGGCTGTATTAATAGCCCAGGCAAACAGCTTACAGGTCTTTCCATCAGATGACAAATCGATAAGTTCAAATCTGAATCTCCCCTTTCTTTTATGGCCATCTCTGTCGGTAAAAACCTCATATTGCAATTCACTCTTTTCAGACACGGCAAGTTCGGCAATTGGTTTATCATCAGTTTTACTTTTGAATATTTTTACGCTGTCATATCCCTCTCCAGTTTTCGAAATAATCAGGACATGGTAGGAGAGACCCTTGGCATAAACCGGAGGAACTTCAATTGAAAATTCAAGAGGCTGAAGTTTTGATTCTGCAGCTTTTTCCCGGTCTGAAGCCGGTTTTGGAAAAATCTGTACTGCGCGGCCGGGAATTTGATTGCAAAAATGTTTTTCCGTAGAATAGAAAGAGCTGCTGGCAATATCCCAGATAGGCATATAAAAATACCTGAAAGGAGGGTTTAACGAGGCTGCTACCTGAATGCAATTTTTGTAAGCACCTATCGGCCAGGTTACCGGCCAGTTTATCAGGGCTGTTTTCAATCCGTTATCTCCGGCAACTTCCCATAATGTCTGGGCAAGAAGCATTCTTCGGTCAAAAGAAGTATGCCAGTTATCCAGCTCTTCTCCCGGAAGTTTAACCATCAGACTGGGAATCCCTGCTGTTCCAGGCCCGGCGCCGGTAACAATGGCAGACCAGGCAGCAGCGGTAAGAGGCGGAAAAACTGTCTTTACGCGTGAAAATATTCCCTGGCCCATTAATTTTTTGATATGGGGTAATGAACCTTCCTCAGAAAATTTAATAAGCAAGTCCGGCAATGCCGCATCAAGACCCAAAACAAGTAATTTTTTATATTGTGTTCCCATTAAAGAACTCCTTAAGTCAAATCGTTTTTTATACATACAGAGCGCCTCTGGTTGTCAGATCTGACATGCTGAAATTATCCATATATTCTACTGCCGGCAATTCGCAGATGTTCTTCCACCGCCTGTTCTATCATATAATCCGGTTTCCAGCCCAAATCCCTCCGGGCGGCAGAATCGTCATATGACGCAGGGTACGGTGAAGATGAACCGTCTCCGGTGTATCTGATATCAGCGTCAGGCCTGATCCGTTTAGCTATTTCCACCACCTCACGGATTGAATGGACACTTCCCATTATATTGTAGACAGTCTGCGGTGTATCTTCGGCATCCAGAACAAGCTTTAAAGCCTTCACCGCGTCCTTAACATACAACCAATCCCCTTTCTCTCCAGGATTAGGGATCTCAACCTTCTCTCCGGCTCCAATGGAATCGAGAAGTTTGGAGGAATACACCGCAGTTATCCCCGTCTTTCTTCCAGGTCCGAAAACCCATGGGAAACGGACTCCTGTAGAGGAAAGTCCGTGTTTTTTCCGATACCATTCCATCAAGTGTTCACAGGCTAACTTGGTCTGCCCGTAAATATTTGATGGATTTTTATGCGCATCATCCCGAACCGGTTCTGCCGCGCCGCGGCCAAAAACCGCGATAGAACTTGTCATTACGAATCTCTTTATCCCAAGAGTAAGAGCTGCATCAAGAAGTATCAGTGTCGAGTTGAAATTAATCGCAAAACCTCTCACCGGGTTCTCATCGCAGGGTTCTGCAAGCACGGAGCCAAGATGAAGAATGTGAGTCGGACGAGCAGTATAAACTGCCCGGTATAAATCAGCTGTGCTTGTAAGGTCAACACGCATTGACAGGAATCCCTTTTCCAGTTTTTTTAGGGCAGCAGGAGGAGGAGTTATGTCCAATCCTGTTACTTCATTCCCCTCCTTTACCAGATCAGGTATCAGATATGAGGAGATGAATCCCGAAGCTCCCGTTATAAGGATTTTTTTCATTTCAGATGGACTCCAACTCCTCCTGAGAAAGCCTCCGGGGTACAGAGGATCCTCGGGTTTTTTCCGACATACCGCTCAGCAAGCTTGATTGCATCATCATAAGTACTCACAGGGATATACCCCATACCGCGGGCATAACGAGGAGCCCGTGCCCCGACAATGATGGAAACAGCTGTACGCTCAAGATGAACCGAGCCTCCGCTTATCATGGACATTGCGTGGAATGGATGGTATGTGTAATAGTTTGAATAACGATAACAGTAGTCAGGATCGGTCGAAATACGTTTTGCTGAATCCGATGCAAGAAAATCAACCGGTGTTGTAAAATTCTGCATAGCTTCATATGTTTCCGAATATGACGGAAACCACGTATCATTATACCAGCCGTCACATACCGAAGCGGCAATTATAACAGGGTCTTTCCGGAGAACACTCCAGCAGCGGGATAGCTGACCTCCGATGGCCAGACTCATGAGGATCGGATTGGTTCCCATACCAGGCCCATAGTGGAAATTTCTGGGGAGCCCCATAACCAGAACATCGAAAGGCTCTTTTATTCCGAGTTCGATCTCTGTCCGCTTCTTCGCAAGGGGCCAGGTTGCCTTCTCGACTTCTTCTACTGAGCCGGCAGCAATCTGGAGAATCTGCGACTTCTGCCCAAGTACGGCATCAACCGCGAAGATCTTCTTGCCTATTCCTTTTTCTATGGCCTGCCCGATCGACTTGAATTGTTTCCTCATGTACGATTCTGTTGAAGCGCCGAGCCAGTCGTCACGATGCATTGTCGACGGACGGTGATGGCTGCCAATCGATGCAGCGGAAGTATGGCCTGTCACTACCATCTTATATCCGCCGCTGAAACCTCCGTAGGGATTGCCGGCACAATGGCCGATAACAATCGGGATATCTGATTCACCCAGCAGGCGGTTGAATTGGACATCGTTTCCCATCCCGTCTTTGCCGAAATCCAGGATATCTTTAGCTTCTGCGTCGTGGTTCAAGAGCCGTCCGGGGTAAAACTGATCAACAATATCCTTTCCCAGATATTGATACCATTCATCAACGGTATTCATGCGGTGAAGCCCCATGGCGCACAGGAGTGTAATATTCTCCAGTTTAGCACCGCCTGCGAGAAGTTCTTCTATAATCAAAGGAATAGACACTTTCCTGTGACTAAGTTTCTGCATGCCCCCTTTTACACGATCGGGGAAACCAATAACGATCTTCTTGTCGGGACCGGCCATTTCCCGAAGGCGGGGCATTGCTAAAGGCGCGGCAAGAGCTTTTCTTGTGGCCTCGACAGGGTCTATTTCCGGCGGATCATCATATGTTTTTTTATAACGGACGACAGTTGCCGTATCGGGAAGACTCACCTGCATTTTCGTGTCACCATAATCCAACAATACATCTTGCATCTTTTCACTTCCTGTTCTTTGGCTTTTATATATTTTTATCCCAGAGTATTGATAACACTCTCATTTCTTACCAAAACCCATGGCTGAAAGATAAAACAGCAGTCAGCCATGGATTGTTTCTATACTTATGCTAAGGTTTAACCTTTTGGAATTTTTTAACAAAATCCTCTATTCCGGGAATCTTCGCTTCCCTGTAATACTTGAGAGCACCCGGATGCAGCGGTATTGTGATCCCTCCAAGAAGCATATCAAGTTTTACATCAGTGAAAGCTTTATCCCTTTCCGATAATTCAGGAAGGTTCTCGATGAAAGCTTTTGTAAACTTGTAGATAGCATCTTCTGAGACATTCGAACTTGCAGCAAGGATTGTAGTATTCCCTGCAGTGACCACTTCCTGAGGCTGGTCCGGATATGTGCCGGCTGGAATTGTATATCTATCATAGATATTCGACAGTTTGATTAAACCTTTGATCACATCCTCTTCCAATGAAATAAACCTGACATCACGCATGGTTGCTATTTCCCTTGCAGGACTATTTGGAATTTTTCCATTCCAGATATATACATCAAGCTGACCATCCTTGAACATCGAGGCCTGTTCTGATGCGTTTACATTATATGCTTTAAAATCTACTCCCGGAGTCAATCCAATTACCTTCATAAGGTATTCGGCATCTACCAGCGAACTGCCGCCAGGCTGTCCCATGCCGACTCTCAAGCCCTTTATGTCCTTGATTGACTGAACTTTGGAATTGCCTGGCACGATAATATGCATGATATTCGCAGACAAAGCCATGACTCCCGTAACAACACCTTTCTTCGCACCTTCAAAAAAATCAGAACCATGGTATCCAAATGCAAGCAGCATGTTATTGGAAAATGCGACCTCTACCTCATCCTCAGAAAGCAGCGTGATATTTTCCATATAACCGCTTGTCTCTTCTGCAACTACATCCAGTTCCGGATATACCTTCATAACAACATCAGCAATCGAAGAAGCCATCCGGTATGACGACCCGCCAATTGGATTTGCGGCTATGGAGATATACTTGCTCTCCTTTACAGTAACAGTTTCATTTTGCCCTTTGGCAAATGCGCCGCCTGCAGCAAGTCCGAGCAGCATCATGATGCATAAAGCTTTTACACACTTTCTTTTCATCTTTTTTCCTCCTATTTATTCCACTTCGAAAGCTATATGACTCTCTCTGTGTTTTTGGGGCCAAATATGTATTTCTGCACAGATACAACAATCGCTATCAAAATCAATCCAACAATATCTGTTAAAAATCCGGGATATATGCTGATTAAACCTCCCACTAAAGCCATTAAACGGATAACCGGAGAAATCTTTGTAATGAAATATCCCTGTACAAACAGCGACAATCCAAAACATCCGATCAACCCGGTGATAATGGCAACAACGATCTGGCTGATAGAACCAACCCCGATGAGAGCTGGTTCATAAACGAAGAAAAACGGCACAATTAATGCCACAATACCCAGTTTGAAAGCAATCAACCCCGTTTTCATAGGATTAGACTGAGCCATACTTGCAGCAGTAAATGCGGCCATACAGACCGGCGGCGTAATTGAGGAAATACATGCTCCGTAAAATATGAATAAATGCGCGGCCAAAACCGGGACACCCAATTGAGTCAATGCCGGTACAACAAGTACGGCAACCAGAATATAGGCCGGGGCTGTCGGCAAACCCATTCCAAGTATGATTACACTTATCGAAGTGAGAATTAATGCCACAATCAGGTGCCCTCCCGAGAGCTGGATAATCATATTGCTCAACTTCAAACCCAATCCGGTTATCGATATACAGCCGGTCACAATTCCCGCAGCTGCGCATGCACATGATATAGGAAGAATTTTTTTTGCGCCTTTCACCAACGCACTGACTATCTGAACAGGAGTAACCCTTGTGGTTTTTCTCAAGACCGAAACAATCACTGAAGCAATTATGGCATAAAACCCTGTATACATTGCCGAGTATCCCAAGGTTATAAATATTATCAGAATTACAAGAGGAACAATGGTATGTCCATAATCGATAAAAGTTGCTTTTACATTTGGAAGAGTCTTTGAATCCAGACCTCTCAAACCTGCCTTCCCTGCCTCCAGATGGACCATGATGAAAACAGAGGTGAAATAAAATAATGCAGGTATTATGGCTGAAGCCGCAATAGTTCCATAACTGAGACCTAAAGTTTCAGCAATTATAAACGCCCCCGCACCCATGATAGGGGGTGTCATCTGACTTCCGGTTGAAGCAACAGCTTCTATAGCACCTGCAACTTCCGGTTTATATCCGGTTTTTTTCATTAATGGGATTGTATACACCCCTGTTGCCGCTACATTCGCTGACGCTGAACCGCTTACCATTCCCATCATTGCGCTTGCCACCACAGCAGCTTTTGCCGGACCGCCTTTTTTGCTGCCGGTCAGGGCAAACGATATATTCATGAAAAAGTTACTGCCTTTTGTAACGTCCAGAAAGGCTCCGAATATCACAAAAATAATAATGATGGTGGCGCTGGTCCCCAACGGTGTGGAAAATAAACCATTAGCGCTTGCATAAAGATGGGTAATCACCCGTGTGAGCGAATATCCTCTATGCCTGAATATTCCCGGGAAGTAGTTTCCGTACAGTGCATACAGAAAAAAGATCGACGAAATAATTGTAATCGGCGGTCCGGCCGTTCGGCGGACTCCTTCAAGCACAAGGAGAACTGCAAAAAACCCCAGCATTATCTGGATTTGATTCAGTCTTCCGAAAGTTTCAGCCAACTGCTGGTATGTAAATACTGTATAGCCAAAGACAATAAGAGAAACTATCGCAAGAAAAACACTTATTGTTTTTTCAACAACCGGCCATACGCCTTTGCTTTCATTATTTTTGAACACATTCAAATACACGATTGCCAGGACAAACATAATATGGGCGCTTCGCTGTATTACATCTGTGAAAACGCCAAACATCGCAGTGTATAACGAAAATAAAGCCAAAGCTAAAGCCAGCAAATCCTGAATTCGTAACGCGATTTTATTAATCACTTCGATTTCCCCCCAAGGATTCAGCACCAATTCTCAATTGTCTGTAAACCTTTTCCTTTTCATAAACATTGCCTTACAATAATTAATTAAACCAACCATATATAAAATCATTTGTCTGCTTTAAAATTACCGGACCCGGCTCTTTCAGATGTCTTCATAATCAGATCATTCTTGTTTGCCGGTATCGATTCTAAATTATCGATGCTGCTGATCAAATCTCCAAAATCACAAAAAAATGCAGTTGCAAAATCAGCATTAAACTGTTCCCTGGTGGTACCCCCAAGAAGCATCGCCGCAAAATCGACACCTGCGTTTTGAGCTGTCATCTCATCCACCAGGCTGTCCCCAATATACAGAACATCTTCAACAGATAATTTAAATTCATCAATAATGGCCAATAAACCAGAAGGGTCGGGTTTTGGACAAGGGACATCATTACCGCCCTTGATTGAGCTGAAAAAATTATTCAGCTGGTATTTGACAAGCGACGCAACAAGAAGATTCCCCGGTTTTTGCGACAGCAGCCCTATTTTAATTCCTTTTCCGTGTATTAACGAAAGACACTTTTTAACATCAGGGAAAAAAGTTGTTCGCCTGGGCATTTCATCCTGAATTATCCGGCGATAGTAATCTCTCATTTCCATCAGTTTTTCAGGATCTTTTTCGCCGGTAACATGACTCAGCATAATTTCATGAGTATTTCCGATACAGGGCAGGATGAAATCATACGATTTTTTCTCATATCCAAAGTGAGACGCAGTTTCATTAAGCAAATCACCGATTATTTTTGCACTGTCAGCAAGAGTCATGTCAAAATCAAACACAATAGCCTTATAGTGCTTCAAAAACGAAATCCTCCATGTAATGTATACGTATTCATTATAACACCTATCCAGCAGCTGTCAACACTAAATATTCACCCAAAAATCACCAATTTAACTCGAATAATTGCAATATAATTCAATTATTTTTTGCATACGATTACATTTTTTTGCTTTCTCTGGTGTTAAATACTTGATATAATGGATATTATGTTAAACAATCAGTAATTGACGGGAAGAGGGGAAATTTTACGGACAGGCAATTACTTAAAAAGATCATTTTCAAATTGACTTTTTGGGGAGAAAAAAATGAAGCGAATCAGCATGATCGATGTAGCAAAAGCGGCAAATGTATCTCAGGCAACTGTTTCACGGGCATTAAATACTCCATCACGGGTAAGTAAAGAAACTTTAGAAAAAATAATCAATATAATTAAAGAAACAAACTATATTTATAATTCCGCCGCCGCTGATTTTACAAGGCAAAAAAAAACGCTTATCGGTTTAATAGTATTTACTCTTAAAAGTTCAATACAAACAGGATTGATTGACGGGATCCAGAAAGAGATTGAAAAAACCAATTATTCTTTGATAATAGGAAACAGCCATTATGATCCGGCAACAGAGCACCGCTTAATACAGGAATTCCAGGAACGGCAGCTGGCTGGTATTATAGTCGCCGAATCAACCGAACTAAACAGGGATTTTCTGCGGTCCGTGCACAAAGCCGGTATTCACGTAGTATTAACCTGGGATAAAAATGAAGATCCGGTTCTGGACAGTGTAGGCATTGACAATTATAAAGCATCCAGCGATATGACAAATTACCTTATTGGCCTTGGACACCGCCGGATTGGATTCATTGCCGGGATGTATAATAAAATCGAAAGAGTTCGGCATAGATTTGAGGGCTATTGTGATGCGCTAAAGGCTGCAGACATTCCCATAGACCATAAATTAATCATTTCCACCACACCATCAGCTTTAAATGGAAAAATTGCGATGGCTCAGCTCCTTTCCCATGATCCTGACCTTACAGCAGTATTTGCCGCAAGCGACGCATTGGCATTCGGGGCGTTGAGCGCTATCCGCGACAAAAAATTACGCGTACCGGAAGATATTTCCATCTGTGGATTTGATGACGCTGAGTTCTCATCATTTTGTTCTCCGTCATTAACAACAATTCATGTACCGACAGAAGAAATGGGACGCTGTGCGGCAAATGTCATAGTAGAAAAAATACGAACCGGCAAAGAGAATCAATTGAAGATTACTTTGGATACCAATATAATTATACGTGACTCTTGCGGGAATCCCCCGCATAAAAAGTAAAATTTATAGAAATATTATAAGTATTATCCCGAGCGCTATACGGTAGAAGGCAAAAGGGGCAAGCCCCTTTTTCTTCAGATACTCCATGAAAAATCGAATAACAAGGAGAGCAGTCACAAACGATACAGCCGTCCCTGCGGCAAGGGCGCTCCACTGATGCGGCGTTATTGCGGAAAATCCTGCTTTATAGAGTTTGTACAAAGAGGCTGCCATAATTGTAGGGATGCCGAGCAGGAATGAAAATTCCGCGGCCATGCTTCTTGAAAGCCCTGCGAAAAGGCCCCCTGCTATGGTGGAGGCAGACCTTGACATCCCGGGCCACATTGCAAGGCACTGGAACAGCCCTATAACAATTGCCTGTTTTACAGTAATGGCGGAGACATTTTCCGTCAGCTTTCTTGTGCGGAACTTTTCCGCGTAAAGCATCATAAAGGCACCTGCGATAAGGGCCGCGGAAACGCTTCCTGTATTGAAAAGATATTTTTCAAGAATGTCGTCAACAAAAAGCCCGATAACGGCGGCAGGAATGAATGCTGTAATTATTTTAGCCCAGAGAAGATAGACCCTTGAATCCCCGCTGCTGTAATCCTTATTTTTTTTCTCAGCAGATCCATTTTCAGCTTTTTTAAAATCAGAAATAATACCTGAAGGAAAAAGCTCTGCCCTGAAATAAACAACAACCGCGAGAATTGCTCCGATCTGGATTACAATGTCAAATAAAGCTTCAAATCCCTTATCCAGTGTTATAAAGCGGTTTGCTATAATCAGGTGCCCGGTTGAGGATACAGGGAGGAATTCTGTAAGCCCTTCAATAATTCCAAGTAAGACTGCTTTAAACAGCATCAGCTTTGACCGTGATCCTTTGGAGCCCCGGCAGATGTTCCGGACAGCGCTTCTTCAATAAGCCTTCTGCTGTGGGCGGGGGATTTAAACCTGTTGTCAACCTGGCTCTTGTAAATCGTAAAATTCTTTGTCATTACAATAGTTGTAAGACATACGATAAGGAGAGGAGGCAGGAGCGCGAAAGTCCCTCCAATCTCGCAGACCATTATTACAGAGCCGAAAGGGGCTTTTGATATCGCCGCGAAAAATGCCGCCATGCCGACAAGCATCATGGACTGCGGGTCAGGAACAGGGAGAGGAAAACCGCTCCAGGTAAGAAATCTTGAAAATGCTATACCGAGAAGGCCGCCGATAATAAGCGCGGGCCCGAATATGCCTCCTGACCCTCCCGGCGCGATAAAAAGAGTTGTAGCCGCCATCTTCGCGATAATAAACATAGCGACAATAATTACGCCCGGATGAGATTCGATTACATCAACAAGTACGGACAACCTGGGACCCAGAACAATCGGAAACCGCAATGCTATTAAAGCTGTAACAACTGCGCCGAAGAAAGGGAAAAGGTATGAGGGAAGAGAACTCCTGGAGCAGAATTCCCTTATATTGTCAAATGCCTTTACAAAGAGCCATCCTGACGCTGAGCACAGGAAAGTAAACAGGATATAGGAAGGGATTTCGCATATCCCGTTAAACGCATAAACAAGGTTCTTTACGGCAAATCCGGACGGGTCAAAAATGGAGGCGACAAAATAACCTGTAACAGACGCAAGGAGAGAAGGAACAAGCGCCCTTGTCTCATAATCCTCCCTGTAAAGCATCTCGATAGCTGTAAGCGCGCCGCCGAGAGGGGCGAGGAAGACCGCGCCTATTCCCGCAGCCACACCTGTTACCATATAGATATGGGCATCATTCCTTATCTTTTTTATTTTCCCTGCAATCCAGGAACCGGCCCCGGCCCCCATGAGGACTATCGGGCCCTCAAATCCGCCCGAAGCCCCGAATCCGAGGTTTAGGGTTGAGGCAAAAAATTTGACAATCGGGACAGAGGGCCTGATAACAGCGTTTTTATGGTGGAATGCGGCGATGTATGCGGCGCTTCCGGTTCCGGAAGCATCAGGCGCATAACGGTATACAATCCGGGCGGCTAGCAGCGCGGCAAGGGGAAGAAAAACAAGAATGCTCCAGTCGGGAAGCGAAAGGAAAGCGCTTTCATCGCCCAGTGACCCGAGATAGCTTACGCGGGCCAGAAGGTTAACAGAGTATTTAAATAGAACCCCGATTAACCCGCAGACCATTCCGATCAGCAGGGAATAAAAGATCTTTGTCCAGTCGGTAACGCCGATTTCTGCAGCAGACAGCCTGTCCAGAGGCCTGTTTTTTTTCTTTTTATTCAGAATTGCCTTTTTGTATAACAGGCGGAATCTCGTAATTTTTTTTTTGATGTCAGAGATCAAGTTCACCCGCTTTTCCCGGTATTTTAACCGGACATGAATCCTCTACCCGGATCAGGTATTCCCGGCCCGGTTTTTACTGCTGATCCTGTCGAATCCTGTATAAGGAATGAGATTTTCAGGTATCAGAACTGACCCGTCTTCCTGCTGAAAGTTCTCAAGAACGCATATAATCGCCCTTGTCAGGGCCATTGCGGTACCGTTAAGCATATGAAGAAATCTGTTGCCGCTGTCTGATTTATATCTGATACCCAGTCTTCTGGACTGGAAATCCGTGCAGTTCGATGTGCTTGTAATCTCACCCCACTCTCCGCCTTCGCCGCGTCCAGGCATCCATGCTTCAAGATCGTATTTTCTGTAGGCTGATGCGCCCAGGTCTCCGCTGCATGTGTCAACTACGCGGTACGGGATATCAAGACCCTGAAAGATCTCTTCTTCCGTTTCCAGGATATACTGATGGAATGAATCTGACTGCTCGGGAAGGCAGTATACAAACATTTCAATTTTCGTAAACTGATGGACCCTGTAGAGTCCTCTAGAATGCTTGCCCGCGGCCCCGGCTTCACGCCTGAAGCAGTGTGAAATGCCTGCCATTTTAATAGGCAGTCTTTCGGGATCAAGTATTGAATCGGCATGGTATCCGCCGAGTGTTATCTCCGCGGTCCCGACAAGGCATGTGCCTGTACCCTCAAGGGTATAGATATTGCTTTCCTCGCCGCGGGGATTAAAGCCGATGCCGGAAGCGACCTCTTCCTTTGCGATATCCGGTGTTTCAACAAGGGTAAACCCTTTTTTGGCAAGTTTATCAAGCGTATACCGTATAAGGGCAAGCTCAAGGAGAACAGCCTCGTTTTTAAGATAATAAAACTTAGGCCCTGAAACCCTTGCCGCGGTTTCAAAATCCACAAGATCAAGCGCTTCGGCAAGAACTACATGGTCTTTCGGTTTGAAATTAAACACAGGAATTTTCCCTACCCTTTTTATCTCTGTGTTGTCCTTGTCCTCCTTGCCGACCGGGACATCAGGATGGGCCATATTGGGAATTGTGAGCATCTCCGCGTTAAAGGATGCCTCTTTTTCCGCGAACAGCGCCTCGGCGCCGGAAATCTTTTCCTTGAGGGCCTTGCCTTCCTCAATAAGAACAGCCCTTTCCTCAGGGGAAAGTTTTCCCTTCATCTTTGCCGCGTTTGCGTTCCTCTGCTGCCTTAAAAGTTCGATCTCCTGCTGCAGCGTATTTTTCTCATCATAAAGCGCGGCAACAAGGTCTGCATCCGCGCGCATGTTTCTGTTAGTTATATTCTCTTTAACAGAATCAAGGTTTTCTCTGATAAATTTTATATCAAGCATAGTGAGGCAATTTTATAATAAAAATCAGGGGAGTGACAAGACAGGGGGAGAGTTCTTTATTTATTGTCATGATAATTCAGAGCCAGTTAAGCTTTAAAATAATAGAGGGAACATCCGCTATTAATATCTGCCAAAGCATTTGACATTAAACCCTAAAAATATTTTAATCATATAAAGATGCCAAAGAACAAACCGGTAATAATTCAAAGCGACGCGGCTATGCTTTTAGATGTTCACGATCCTGCCTTTGAAGAGGCAAGAAACGATATTTCAGTCTTTGCCGAACTTGAGAAATCACCTGAACATATTCATACATACAAACTCTCATCCCTCTCCCTGTGGAACGCGGCTTCCGCAGGTATTACTCCCATGCAGATAATTGAGAGGCTTGAGAAGTGGTCAAAATTCGAGATACCTGAAAACATAATTTTCAGGATAAAAGAGAGCGCGGGGCTTTTCGGCAAGATAGTGCTGATCCAGTCCGACGATCCATACACCCTCCTTCTCAAGGTAAAAGAGACAAGGCTTTATAACGAAATCAAATCTATAAGGAAACTGTCAAAAATTCTCTTTCCCACAGGAGATAACGACCAGACTTTTACCTTAAAGCTTGTAGACAGGGGGACCATAAAACAGGAACTTATTGCATCAGGCTATCCTGTCAAGGATGAGGTGCCTCTAAAAAAAGGAGCTCCGCTTGATGTTTCGCTCAGGGAAAACACCCTGGGAGGATATCCATTTGCAGTGAGGGACTACCAGAGGGAGGCAGCGCTCGCTTTTTACGGAGACGGCAAACCCGGTAACGGTTTCGGGACAATAGTTCTGGCATGCGGGTCCGGAAAAACAATTGTGGGAATGGCTGTTATTGATATATACAAAACACAGACCCTTATTCTGACCACAAATATCGCAGCTGTGCACCAGTGGAAAGATGAGCTTCTTGATAAAACAAACCTTACCGAAGATATGATCGGCGAGTACAGCGGGGATAAAAAGCTGATATGCCCTGTGACAATTGCCACATACCAGATTCTGACCTGGAGACCTGACAGGGAGTCGGATTTCCCGCACTTTGATATTTTCAGGAAAATGGACTGGGGACTTATTATTTATGATGAAGTACATCTGCTTCCCGCCCCTGTTTTCAGGGTTACGGCAGAAATACAGGCAATAAGCAGATTAGGCCTTACAGCTACCCTTATCAGGGAAGACGGCAGGGAGACAGATGTTTTTTCACTTGTAGGGCCGAAGAGATATGACTGCCCCTGGAAAGAACTGCAGGCAAAGGGGTGGATAGCTGAAGCCAACTGTTTTGAGATAAGGGCGGAGCTTCCTGAAAACCTTGAAGTGCCCTACGCTGTGGCAGATAAAAAAGAGAAATACCGTATCGCCGCGGAAAATCCCGCTAAATTCGAAATTGTAAAAGAGCTCCTTGACAACCATCCTGAGGATTCAATCCTTATTATCGGGCAGTATATTTCCCAGCTGAAAAAGATGCAGGAAATGATAAGGGTCCCTATTATCACCGGGCAGACTCCCAATATGGAGCGGGAGAAAATATACGACCTTTTCCGGCACGGAAAGGAAAGGGTAATTATAGTATCAAAGGTTGCGAATTTCGCAATTGACCTGCCTGATGCTTCTGTCGCAATTCAGATTTCAGGCAGTTTCGGGTCGAGGCAGGAGGAAGCGCAGAGGCTGGGAAGAATATTAAGGCCCAAGGAAAAAAACGCCTATTTCTACAGTATAATTTCACACAGAACAGTTGAGGAGGATTTTTCGGCAAACAGGCAGAAGTTTCTGACCGAACAGGGATATAAATATCATATAGAGCTGTGGTGAAATTATTTCAGGGAAGGACCGCAAGCCTAATTTCCGGTACACATCTTCCGGTACACACCAAAAAAAACTGCCCGGCAATTCCCGGGCAGCTTGATTATTTTAAATTCCACTAATTTCAGATAAAATGATTATTCAACTATTTCTTCAGCTTCAATTATGGCTTTCCCTGTCCTGGCCTTTTTTATAATGTTGATTATCGGGAAAAACAGCAGCAGAGCTATAATTCCCCAGAGGATCCATGCAATCGTGCTTCCGAAGAAAATTGATGCGGAACCGTCTGAAATTGTAAGGGCCTGGGCAAATCCCCTTTCAGCTATCGGGCCGAGTATCATTCCGAGAACTACAGCGCTTGTTGAAAAACCTGTCTTCCCGAGGATTAATCCAATAACAGCGAAAATAAGCATTATCCATATATCAAAAACACTGTTATTCATTGAATAGGCGCCTACAACAGCGAACATTGAAACCGCGGGAATAAGAATTGCAGAAGGAGTAAGCGATATCTTTGAGAAATAAGGCGCGAAATAAAGTCCTATTATGAGGAAAACAATATTTGCAAGAAAGAGCGACAATATAAACCCGTATGTAATTGTGCCGTGAAGAGTAAAAAGCTCTGGGCCTGGGATAAGACCGTGGATCATGAGCCCGCCGAGGAGAGCGGCCGCGACACTGTTTCCAGGAATTCCAAGAGTCAATGTAGGTATCAGGCTTCCGCCTACACATCCGTTGTTGCCCGCTTCCGCGGCTGCAATCCCTTCCGGGTTTCCTTTCCCGAACATGTGCCTTACCTTGGACATCTGTTTTGCAAAGTTATAGGAGATAAAAGCCGCGATTGTTGCCCCTTCACCGGGAAGAATTCCAACAACAGTTCCTGCGGCTGTACCAACGGCAATGAATTTACCCATACCTTTGGGCATTTTTTCCCTTTTTATGGTTTTAAGGTCCACCTTTCCCTTAACTATACTTCCAAGCCCGGTAAGCTCCATCATCTGGGTGACTGAAAACATACCGATCAGGGCAGGCATGAACGAAACCCCGTCGTAAAGGTCCCTTACTCCCATTGTATAGCGCAAATGCCCTGAAATAAGGTCAGTGCCTATTACAGCTACAAGCAGCCCCATAAAGCCGGATAATAAACCCTTAACAAGGTCCTCTTCAGCAAGAGATACAACACCTGCAAGCCCCATGAGCGCAAGGAGAAAATACTCGGCAGGTCCGAACTTCAGCGAGACAGCCGCGAGGGGCTGCGCCACAAGCAGGAGAAGAAACGCCGAGACCATACCGCCGGTAAAACTTGCGATAACAGAAACCCTGAGCGCAAGCCCCCCGTGCCCCTGCTGGGAGAGAGGATACCCGTCAAGTGCTGTCGCGGCCGCGGCAGGCGTACCCGGAGTAAAGAGAAGAATCGCGGGGATTGATCCCCCGTACATGGCTCCGCAGTAAACCCCTCCCATAAGAATAAGCCCTGTTATGGGAGAAAGTGAGAAAGTAACAGGTATTAAAAGGGCTACTGCCATTGTCGCTGTAAGGCCGGGGATGCCTCCTACAACAATACCTGAAATACTTCCAATTACAACTGCCAGCAGGTTTTCCGGCCTGAAAAGGTTCAGGATAATAGCAATAAAATCAATTTCCATAATTACACCTTTTTCCTAATAACCGAAAATCGAGCCGCGGGGCAGCGGAACCTGCAGTATGCTTACAAACAAAACCTGCAGAAACAGCAGAAGCCCGGCTGACGCGAAAATGATTGTTTTTATTTTTCTGTGCCCCATAAAAAACATGGTTGCAGGGAGAAATAAGGCTGTTGAGAGTATGAAGCCGAAATACGCGATCAAAAGTATATACACAATAAGAAGAATCAGGAACGCGAAAAACTTTTTTTTATCTGTGTAAAACTCAACTGCCTCATTATCATTTTTCCTGTAACTGTAATAGATCTGAAGCAGGGAAAGGATTCCCGTACTCAGGGCAAGAAACCTTATATAATTAGCTGTGCTGTTCTGACTTACCGATGGGAAGTCCGCAGTACTGCGGTAAAGCAGCACTGCGATAACAACACAAAAAAACAATATGATAAAATCAACTATTTTTTTTGTCATTATACTTCCTGTAATTAATTTCCCCACGGGGCAGCGTCATAAACAACCTGTGTCTGAGCTTTGAGTTCTTCAAGGTGTTCCCTGTATTCCTTGCTGTTCATCGGAGCAAGAGATATAAGCTGTTTTTCCATAAGTTCCTTGAATTCAGGATCTGCAAGCACTTTTACAAGGAGGTCATCAAGGGCTTTTGTAATCTTTTTATCTACTGATGCCTGGCAGACAAGTCCTCTTGTAGCTGTCATGTAAAATTCATATCCCTGTTCTTTTGTCGTGGGGATTGATTTTTCCATTTCAGATCTTTTTCTTGTAGTAATAGCGATAATTTTAACTTTACCTGACCTGTAGTTGGCAAGCATCTGGGAAAGGTTCATGAAACCTACATCAACATGACCGCCTAAAATCGCAGCTTTCTGCTCTGTTGAGCCATTGGTGGGCATAATGTTGAATTCCACCCCTGCGATTTTCTCAAAACTCTTTGCCGCAATATAGTCATCGCTTCCGATTCCGTTTACTGTCGCAACAAGTTTTTTGGCCTTTGCCGCAGCCTTAAGCTCATCAAGTGTATTTATGTCGCTTTTTTCAGGTACTACAACAATACCCGGGTCCTCTACGATGTTGCCGATATAGTGAAAACTGTCGAGGTTATAGTGGGCAAGACCCGAGCAGATATGTGATACAATCTGGGGTGTAAAGAGCATACCGAGATTGTAGCCGTTCGGTTTTGCATCCGCGATTTCATCAAATCCCTTAAGTCCGCCTGACCCGCCGATATTGACAACTACAAAGTTTGCTTCCGGCCAGTATTTTTTGGCGATCTGGCCGAACTGTCTTGCTGTCGCGTCAGTTGATCCGCCCGCATTTGACGGAACAACAATGTTGATCGGTTCGGAAGGATATGCAGCTCCTTCTTTGCTGCCGCCTGCGTAAACAGGGAGGATCATTGCTGCCGCAAGGATCAATAAGATAATTGTCTTCTTCATTTAAAAACTCCTTTTGTGAATTAAAAAAAATCTATTCTTTTTTAATAGTGCAAAAAGAGTGCCAAGTGGAAATTACCTGTATTTTAACCTGTTATCGCCTTGTTTGATGAGAATACAGCTCCACACAGTGTGCTGTATTACACACTTCAGGAAGATAGTGGGCCGTTTGGCACACTGATATTATACTTTATGATCCTGTTGTAAAGGGCCTTCCTGTCAATATTAAGCAGTTTTGCCGCCTTCGATTTGTTCCAGTTCGATTTTTCAAGCGCTTCAATCAATACATTTTTCTCAATATCCGAAAGGTTATAGTTCTGTGCCTCTGCCCGGGTTGAAGCACCTTCATCCTCAAGCTCATCCGGCAGAAGATCCTCATCAAGGACATCACCCGAGCTTATAACCATCATCCTTTCAATACAGTTTTCAAGTTCCCTCACATTACCCGGCCAGTTTAAACTGATTAATTTATCCATCAGGGAGGGAGAAATCTTCTTGGGCGGAATATTGTTTTTTTCAGAGACGCTCTTTATAAAGCTCTCTGCGAGAAGGGGAATATCCCCTTTCCTGCTCCGCAGGGGGGGGACTTTTATATTTATCACGTTCAGCCGGTAATAAAGGTCGGACCTGAACCTCTTTTCAGATACTTCTTTTTTAATGTCACGGTTAGTTGCCGTAATCAGACGGAAATTGACATTTACATATTCAAGGCTGCCGATTCTCTGTATCTGCCTCTCCTGAAGCACCCGCAGCAGTTTCGCCTGGAGTTCAAGGCTCATTTCCCCGATCTCATCAAGGAAAAGCGTCCCCCCGTCCGCAAGTTCAATTCTCCCCTTTTTGCGGGCGGAAGCACCTGTAAAAGCCCCTTTTTCAAAGCCGAACAGCTCGCTCTCAAGCAGACCTGCAGGGAGCGAGGAGCAGTCTACTACAATGAAGGGTGCATCTTTCCTTCTGCTGTTCATATAGATACTTCTTGCGACAAGTTCCTTACCGGTACCGCACTCCCCCTCTATCAGCACGCTTGAGTCAACAGGCGCCACTGTTTTAATCAGTTTGAACATTTTAATCATAGCCGGATCTTTGCCTATTATTCTGTCTAGTCCCCATTCCTCCTCAAGCTTTTCTTTGAGCGCCGCGTTCTCTTTTCTGATTTTCTTCTCGGAAACAGCCCTGCTGATTTTTATCTTCAGGAGATCGTAATCGATCGGCTTGGTAATATAGTCATATCCCCCTGATTTTATCGCGTCAACCGCGCTTGATATTGACCCGTATGCGGTCATAATTATTACAGGTATTGACTCATCCGTTTCCCTGATTCTTTTAGTCAGTTCTATGCCGTCCATAACATCCATTTTGAGGTCTGTAAGGACAAGATCCGGATGGGAACCCTTGATAAGTTTAAGCGCGGATTTACCGTTATCAGCATCGCTTACCTCATATCCTGAATTTTCAAGGATACCCTTTAAAACCATTCTTATATTAAGTTTGTCATCAACAATCAGTATTTTTTCATTCATTTATTATTTTCTCTTCCTGTAATGCTGATAATGGAAGCAATATCTGTACCATAGTCCATTTTCCTGCCTCGCTTTCAACATTTATTTTTCCGCCATGCTGCTCAACTATCCTCTGGCTTGTTGTAAGACCTGTACCTGAGCCTTCGGCTTTTGTTGAAAAAAACGGGTCAAATATTTTATCTAGAGATACTTTTTCAATTCCTTTACCGTAGTCTTTAATAACAAGCTCCGCAAAACCACTGTTTACCCCTGTTGAGACCTTTATAAGTCCTTTTTTTCTATCTGAAGCCTGGATCGCGTTAAGGATTACATTGAGGATAACCTGTTTGAGCATTGACGCATCCCCTGTAACAGGCGGCAGGTTCCTGTCCGCTGATATATCCACCCTGATCTGTTTGTCGTCTATCATTTTTTCTAGCAGTATAAATGTTTTATCAATCAGCGTATTCAGATCTATCTGTCTGAATTCAGGGTCCCTTGGTTTCGCGAAATCAAGAAAGTTGTCAATAAAAGAGATAAGGCGCAGCACTTCCTCCTGAATGATTCCCGCGAATTTAATTATCTGCTTTTCTTCAGGATAATATATTTTAAGCAGTTCCGCAGACCCCTTGATCGGTTCCAGAGGGTTTCTTATCTCATGGGCAAGAACTGAAGAGAGCTGCCCTACCACAGCCATTTTTTCATTCCTTATTCTCGAAGTAATATTTTTATCAAGTCTTTCCGTCATGTTCCTGAAAGCCCTGGCAAGTTTTCCGACCTCATCATTAGAATTGGTGACAAAGTCCCATTTAAAATTACCTCCGGAGACTGACTCCGCCCCTCTGACAAGCTCTTTTATCGGCTTTGAAATCTGGTTCCCGAGAAAAAAGGCAAGAAGAACTCCTATCATAAGCGACATTGCGCCGAGCAGAATCATCTTTACCCATACAAGTTTTATAACATTAAGATAGCTTTTACTTGTAAGTGTAATATGGAAAATCCCGATCTGCTCCTCTTCTACAAGAACAGGGCTGTAAAACTCATATCTTACAAGATTATCCGTACCGGTATCTTTTTTTACAAGAGTGGATTTGAGATCTTCATCAATTATTCCGGGATTGTTTACCTCACCAAGACGGTCAAGGTCGGTATGCATTTTAACAATATAATTATTGTCAAGAAGCTCTCCGGAAAGTACATCGCTGTCTTTGGAGAGGGCATCAAAATAAAGCTTGACTGATGAATAGTCGTAGTTGAGCATGGGAATTATAGAGGATACAGAAATAATTTCAGCCAGAACCGATCCTTTTTTCTCAATCTGCTCCTCAATGAGCCTTTTCTGGGTATTCGCTGAAAAAGCTACAAGGATTGTTCCTGTAACAAAAACAATAAGCACAATCGAAAGGATAATTTTGGTTGTTATCTTCATCGCTGTCTCCGGATTATGAAATTATAAACTTCAATCAATGAAATTGCACTGTGAAAAAACTTAAATTTTATCTATAATTATTTCAATGTTTTTAAAAAAATACCTTTTATCAGCTTTGTTTATAATATTCTTTTTCCAGCTCATATCAGCAGGCGCTGATGAAAATAAAAGCCGCATTATTAAATTCGGCCACGCCTACGGCGAAAATTCAGCTGTTATATTCAACAAATACGCGCCCCTGATACATCTTCTCTCAACCGAACTTGACCGTAAAGTTGTATTTGTTTTAAAAAATACATACGGTGAGATGCAGACAGGGTATCTTAACAATGAAATCGACATGGGAATAATCAATGCCTATTCTTTTGTCAACATCATGGATTCTCCCTTTCTGATACCTATCGCTGCCAGGGTCAAGGAGAACGATAAAAACTACACAAGCCTCTTCATAGTCAGAAAAGACAGCAGTATAATGTCCATAGATGATTTAAAAGACAAGTCATTCGCGTTCGGAGACCCGTATTCAACAAGCTCTTTCCTTGTGCCGATGTATCATCTTGATAAATTAAACTTCAGACCGGCACAATTCTTCAGGGAAACAGTTACAATACCAAAGCAGGATTCAATTATATATTCCGTGATGAATAAGACTGTTGACGGCGGAGCTGTTGCGTCCTTCATCTTTAATGAACAGGATGAAACAGTTAAAAGTAAATTCAGGATTATCTTTAAAAGCGACCCTTTTCCCCTGGGACCTTTTGTCGTCAATTCAGGCCTTGGAGAAGAAATGATCAATAAAACAAGAAATTTTCTTCTCGGACTCGCAGATTCCGAAGAAGGGAGAAAAGCCCTTCTGCAGGCAGACCTTGATCCGTTTACAATTGTCGAAAAATCCGACTACGACTGGCTCAAGAAAATAGCGGAATCGGGTTATAAACTGGAAAGATCTGGAGATTAATCAGATTCCGGCAGTTATACGTCCATTTTTATATATATTTTTTCTTGAGTATTTTAAGGTTTTACTTTATTCTTCTGAATTATTGATGGAAACTGAAGGAAGAGAATTTTTTGACGTTGATCACACGATCACGCGTACATCAACTGCCATAAGCTATCTCATTCTAATGATAAAAAAGAAGCTGGTCCCAATAACCCTGCTTTCATCAGTCCCTTACGTATATCTCAACTATAAATACGGGAAAATGAATGAAAAGCACTTTGACAGGAAAGTTCCAGAGATGATAGGTCTTGAACGGGAGCTTTTTGACAATCTTGCAGTTGAAAATTTCGAAAGATATATAAAAAAATCAATTTACCCGAAAGCTCTTGATTACATTAAAAGGCTTAAGGATGACGGTAAAAAAATCATAGTGGCATCCTCTTCCATGGAACTTGTCTTAAAGCCCCTTGTTGAGTATCTCGGAGCGGATGACCTTATAGCGACACGCGTTGATTTCAGGGACGGGAAATGTACAGGCACATTTATAGACTCGCCTGTATTTAAAAATGAGAAAAAAAGAAAAGTTCTTGAATATATCGCAGACAGGAATATCGGCCTTGAAAAATCCTCCTTTTATTCAGACAGCATACATGACCTGCCTCTTCTTGAAGCGGTAGGCAGACCAGTCGCGGCAAATCCTGATATAAGGCTTAAATTTACAGCTAAAAAACGGGGATGGGAAATTATAAACTTCAGGGAAAAATAGTATAATCCCGGAATCAAGCCTCATACAGCACCGGCTTCCCGGAGCGGTAAAGCTGATAAACGGAAGGCGCTTTTCAGCTTGAGAAACTCTCAAAGTGAATATCCCGTGACGGGATACCAAGTGATGAAAGCATTTTCCCCGCAGATTTCCTGAAATCCGCAGGACCGCAGATATAGACATCAAAAGAAGCGCTGTTTTCAGGAGTAATAATATTTCTAAAGTCTTCAAGGCTGATTCTTCCGTGTTTACAGCCGGGAACTATTTCACGGCTGATAAATAGAGAGAAAGTGAACCATTCGCGTTTTTCACTTAACCCCTGAAGAAAATCCCTTTCAATTATATCTGCCTTATAACTGAGACTCCACAAAAGATTGACATCAGGCATATTCTCTACTTTTTCCCATTCCTTTAAAACAGAAAGAAACGGAGTAATCCCTATGCCGCCAGCTATGAAAAGCTTTTTCCGCCTGCCGGGAGATGGAGTAAAAAGTCCGTACGGCCCGTCAATAAGGGCCTTGTCCCCCTTTCTGACAGAAGATAATTTATCCGTATAATCTCCTGTCTCCCTTACTGTCAGACTGAGCGTGTCAGCTGAGGGGGGAGAAGAGATGGTAAAAGGATGTTCTTCCCTGTTTATCTCTGAAGATATAATCTTCATATAAACATACTGGCCTGCACTGAAAGGAAATTTTTTCCCGCGGGGATTTATTTTAACAGTGACAACAGCCGGGGCATTCTTTTCAACGCCCTCGATATTAAAATAATTTTTCTTAATATAGTGTACCCGGATATATTTAAAGTATATATACCTGATTAGAGAAATCCCTCCAGGAAGGCTCATGAGTGAAAATCTGATGATATTTTCGGAAGTAGAATATGAGAGAAGCACATGAACAATAAGAAATGCAAGGGCAAGAGAAAAACCGTTATGAAGATTTTTCATTACAGAATAATCAAGATTAAGGTTCTTGATTATAAAGGATTTTAAAGACTTAAGTCCGGGAAACGGGATATAGAATTTTTCAATCATGTAAATAAACGTCATAATCATTAATATTATAAATATCGCAAGAGCAAAGACACCTGATACAGTCTGGAAAGAAGGAAATGAAATATACGCTAATTTAAACAGAAGATGGATTATCCCCGAGATTATCCCGGTAAAAGCAAGATACCCGTGGAAACGGATAACCCTGTCCTGTCCAATAAGCCGGTCGAATATGCGGATTCTTGCAGAAAGAAGCAGCGCCGTACTCAGGTAACAGTAGCCGATTATCCCGAAAAGCATTCCAAGTGAGTAATCGTGGAGCAACGAGTACCAGTTCCCTGCGAAATAAAGATTAATAAAAAACAGGGGATGAAAAAACAGAACAATAAAGAATATTATTTTACCAACCGGCTTACCCGCCTTTTTTTCAGCATTCATAATGATTATTGAATTATCTCATTAATAGGAGATCTGCATATTCTTTTGCAAGGGGAGAAATATCCTTCCTTAAAGAGGCGGAAGAAACTGCGTCGACAGAGACATTCTCCTGCCACTCCTTGATTTTTGTTGTGTGGAGAAGAATATTTTTTCTGTTGCCGTTATCAGTAATCCATTTCTGAACCCACGGCCTGACCTTTGAATTTACACCTGAATTAGTGATAAAAACATAATCAAAATCAGAAGCTTTGTAGTTATTAAGATCAGTCTTGTGGTCTGATACAACAGTTACCTCAACCGACCTGCTTTCAAGCTCTTTTTTCATATCTTCGATTAGAACGCTCTTGAATTTTGTATTCTCCATGGCAAGCAGGGCTTTTTTCGGCTGACCCTGCGCTGATACAGAAGTAAATGAGATAATAAATATGATAAAAGCAAGCATGATTTTTTTCATTGAAAAACTCCTTTATTAAATTTTTGACATAAGTAAATGATGATATAAAAAATTATAGTTCCCAAATAACAATTATCAAACTGAAAAAAACAAATTTCAGAATTTTCTGCAATCAATGGTTTTTTCTTTGAAACTATTAAACAGATATCAGCAAGGGCTGATCCTGTTCTGCTTTACTCAATCAGCAAATAAATTAAACATCACTATTCACCTGTTGTCATCTGTATTCAATTTCAAGAAAAACAGGTTTATCAAGCGTAAGAAACCTTATTACAGGAATTTTAAAACTTGCCCTGCTTCCGGTGATTTTCCCCCCGTCAGCGCGGGTCACTTTTCCTTTTACATTAATTTCAACTTCAGCATAGCATTCTGATATTATTTTACCCGGGACAGGTGCTGTCCTGTCTGAATCTGCACCTTTGGTGCTTCCGCTGCTGTTTCCGCTTCCCAGGGAGGCGGCGTATTCACCGAAAACATAGTCTGCAAGCTCGAGATATTCTTTCTCTGTATAGGGATTGTCAGCCTGGGGTGTTAGCCCTGCCAGGACCGGGTTATCCTCAAAAGCAAAAGCTTTATTGAGCTTCCTGTAGTTATTCCTGTCAAGGTTAAAAGTAATTTTCTTTATTCCGCTGTTCTCTGAAAAGGAAAAAATCCCCTCTGCGGCGCTGCTTTTGATTCCTTCCGCATTGTTTTTCACAACGAATGAAAGCTTTAATTCAGGTTTGGAGGATGATGCGGGTGATATTTTTTCAAGCGAAACACCTTCAAGAGCGGTAAACGCTTCCTTAATCCGGTTTACATCAAAATAGGATTCTATCTCCTCTCCTGTTCCTGCCGCTTCTGACAGGTCGTTTATATAGCTTGTAAACATTTTTGTAAGCCTGATTTCAACACTGCAGGAGATGTCGCCGTTTTCAGCAACATTAATAACCTGTTTTGAGCTGCAGGATATAAAAAAAATTGCCGCTGACGTTAAAACCAATGATATTAGTATTTTACGGAAGAAAAATTTATTGTGCATGGATGAAATTTAGATTCAAACAGACAATTGGTCAACACATTTCATCCGGTATGGGGCCGGAACCCTTAGACAAAGCCTCCCCGCACCATATTGGTTCGGGGAGACGTGCCGGATTATCTATTTTACTGCGTTTCTTCTAACCCCTTTTCCTGCCCAGAGGGGATTTCCGCTTTTATCCCTGAAATTATAAGTTTCACCTCCGGATACAATACTTACCGGGGCAATGTGATTCTCAAGCATAAATCCCTCTACTTTCGCAGATTCCCCTGCGTTCATTGTGCCGGTCATATTTTCGTCATGCCCGTAAAGCCCCAGGTGCAGATCATATACATTATCCCCGGACTGCAGATACCATTCACTGTCTTTATATAAAAGTGTGCCGGAAACCGTTACCCTGCTCCCTTTATCAGCGACAGTTCTTCCGTCAAGCTCAGCTGAGCTCCCGTCATTAAAAGTCCCCTGACCTGATGAGGCAAACAGGACGGCAGGCAATGCAAAAAGGACAAGGGCCGCTGCCATACCGGCAGCAATCTTCTTTCTGTTAAATACTTTTCTGATACTATTCATTTAAATCCTCCATGGAACTTAATGTGTTCCTGATTTTATATTTTTCCGGCATGCACACGGCTAGCCGTTTTATTGTGTTTTATAAAAGCTCTTTTGAAGAGGGAAGGACGGCAAATCCGCTTTCAACCTTCTCTTTTATCCACCTGAGGCTTTTTTCCTCATAAAACTCCTCAACATCCCTGAGTTTGACATCAGTGTCAAAGTCATCCGGAAGGCCAAGCAGTACCAGGAGCTGTGATACGTCTCCGCCTGAAGCAGCCGCGGCCTGGTCCAGCGTCATTGAACCGCTAAGCCCCTTTACCGGGGCCGCATCGCGGCTGTATTGGCCTGATTCTTCATTTTCCGAATTTCCCCCGGCGTTGTATAATGTCCGGATAACCGCCCCTTCAGGTAGCTGCAGCAGAGCATAAGAAACTTTTTCCGCAGCGAAAGGGATGAAAAATGAGAGAAGAAGTACCGCGGCAGCTGCAGCCGCACGTGCCGGGGAAAGGACAGCTCTTTTCCCTGTTCCGGGAGAAGAAAACAGCAGGGCGCCGGGAACAGGGCATGATTCTATGCATTCAAGGCATCTGCTGCATCTATTGTCTGAGATTTTATCCGGTTCAGAAATTTTTATATTGGAAGGGCATGCCCTGTCGCAGGCCTTACAACCGATGCATAGCCCGGAATCACGCCTGACTGTAAACGGGGCAATCTTTCCAGTGATACCAAGCACTGCGCCGAACGGGCACATCCATCTGCACCACGGACGGCGGATAAAAATTGACAAGACAAGAACTCCTCCGAGAACTGCCATGGAAAGGGGCAGGGCTGTGCCTGTCCAGATATGGAAAAGGGCGTAAAAAGGGTCTATGTGTGAAAAAACAAGGTTAAAGCTCCGGTATGTCGCAAAGAGGATCAGACCAAGCACAGCAAACCTGAAATAAGGCAGGACTTTAGTCAGAAAAACCCCGGTTTTAAAAATCATCCCTGACCGGCTGGCGGAAAACCATTTATTCCGGATAAGCCGTAACCGTTTGCCTGCTCTCCACACCCAGTCCTGCACAGAACCGAGAGGGCAAAGCCATCCGCAGAATAGAGCGCCGAAAAGAAGTGTTCCTCCGATTGCGGCGGCAAGAGTATAGAGATTTTCAGCACCGGTGCGGGGAATAAAAACACCGCCTGTAACAAGCCGGCCAAGAGTCGCGGCACCTCCGAACGGGCAGATACCATGCAGGCAGGTCGGCACCCACGCAGGGAGGGCTATCCCCTTCTCTGCCATAAATCCTGCTGCAGTAACTGCGGCAACAGCAAGAACAGTAAATGTCTGTAAAGATATTTTCAGCAGCGGCAGTTTTTTATTTTTCATCCATATCACTCCTTGATAGCGGAAATATATTTCCGGAAGTCAGATACCTTAAAGTCCTGCCGGTCCAGCCTGGGCCACAGCAAAATTAAGGGAAGCGCTGTACCCTCCCCTTGCGCACTCCCTGATTATCGCAAGGGGAAAGGAGCCCTGCCTTGAAGCTGTAAAGGTAAAGGAAATTGAGTGGCTTCTGCCGTCGTTTATCCATCCCCCGGAAGACATAAGCGCGAGCGGAAGATAATCCTTTCCTGTTTTCCACCTCTCATCTTCGAGCAGAAACAGCGTATCCTCAGGAGGGACAGCGCATTTCTTATGGTCCTCAACATATGAAACCGAAAGAACATACTGACGCCCCTCTTCAAGAGAAACACTGTCTGCCGGAGTAAGGCGGTTTGTATTGCCGTCAGGAGTGGTTAATGTAAATGTAAACTCGCAGGCAAATACTCCCGCCGCTGAAATCAGCAGCATTAAGGCAAAAATCAGCATCTTTTTATTATTCATCATCACTCTCCCAGGCTGCAGATGACATTACTTACAGCAGCCTTAAAATATTCATCGTTTCGAGTATATAATGATTAATATTTATGAAATCCAGTCGTGCTTAATGTGAATTTATTGTGAATTTCAACCTGTCTGATTAATTGTCAGGGTCTTTAAAAACAGTAGAGAAGAAGACTATAGGGCTGCTGCATCATTATGAAACTGCAAAGCAGCCTGTCAGCCGATTTTAATCAGCTGTAATTTTTGATCAGCGAATCATAAAGCCTGTTATACTTTTCATGAATCATCTTTCTGTCGAATTCCCAAAACTCATCAAGCATTGCCTCAAGCTCATCAGATGAAAAATATTTTTCTGTCCTGGGAAAAAATTCCATGTCTTCCTTCCTTATATGAACAGGATAAAAATCAATCAGGAACTTAAGTTTTTCAGAAATTATTTTTAACCCGGAAAGATCTCCGCCGGCATAACGCCTGTTTGCCTCGACAAGTTCTCCTACAACTTTTCTTGCGGTTATATGTTCTTCAACAAGGTCCCGCATCATTTTTTTGTCACCGGCATTCATTTTTTTCTTTTCAAGCTCCCTGAACAGGATATCCTCCTCCTTTCCGTGATGGGTCCTGTCTGCGTAAATCTTTATAAAATCTACTACTGTATCAATGAATACCGGATTTACTGATTTTGTTTTTTCAATGACAGCAAGTTCTTTTTTAACAATATCAAGCATCTTTTCTATCAGCCTGTGCTCAATCATCATTGTTCCTCTTGGTTTCATAAGCCCTCCATAAAAAATAACTTACCTTCGCAGTGCTCAATCACCGCAGGATGACATACCGGGTGTACTATACTAATAGTACTAATATTTTTCTCCGAATGCAAAAACTTTATTTACCCCGCACTTGATTTTAGCTGTTTTATGTTGAATCTTTAATTTGCAAAAATATATCAGAGGAAGGTAAGGGTCATATGAAAAACAGGGTAAAGGAAATAATGGCTGACGGGGGAAAAGCACTCGGCACATTCTTCGAAATAGGGGGATGCAGCGCAGTTGAATGCCTCGGCATCTCCGGGCTTGATTTTCTGATTATTGACACGGAACACGGCCCCTTTGATGTTGAAAGCACTATGGATTTCATAAGGGCCGCAGATCTTAAGGGAATAACCCCGTTTGTAAGGGTAAAAGACATCACCCGCCCTTCCATTCTCAAGATGCTTGATATCGGCGCAAAAGGGCTTATTATCCCCTGCGTAAATACAGTTGACGAGGTAAGAAAAATTGTTGAATACGGCAAGTATTACCCTGCCGGAAAAAGAGGCTTTTTCTACGGAAGGGCCGCTTCATACGGGTATGATGATGCGGCTAAAAATATTGATACATGGTTTGAGACAAGCAACAGGGAAACGCTTTTAATACCCCAGTGTGAGACAACTGGGTGCCTTGAAAACATTGAGGAAATTGTAAATATTGAAGGGGTTGACGGTATCTTTATAGGCCCATACGACCTTTCAATAGGGATGGGCAGACCTGCTCAGTTCAGCGACCCTGAATTTCTTGCCGCTATAGACCGGATATTGAAAGCGTGCAGTGATGCCGGAAAATTCTCTTTTATCTATACTGTGAGTACTGCTTCAGCTAAAGAATATCTAAGCCGGGGATTCAGCGGCGTTGCTGTCAATACTGATGTTTCAGTTTATATAAACGCTTTCAGGTCAATTATCAGGGAAGTAAAATCTTCCCTGCCTCTTTAACTGACGCAGCGGTAAAACCCGCTTTTTCAAGCCTCTCCCGGAGTGAGGAAACAAGCTCAGCGTTGCTGCCGGCAGTTCCTTTATCAAGGCAGCGTGAATCCTCAAACCCGGTGCGGACAAATGAGGCGCCCTTCCCGGCAGCGGCAAGATGGCTGTCAAAACCGGAGCTGCCGGCGAAGATTACCCCCCACCTGCTGCCTTCAGGAATTTTTTTTACCAGAAAATCAAGAAGCTTAAAATCCCAGGGCATTCCCCATTTCACATCAAAGATAAAGCTGAAATTGCAGGGAGGCTGCACAATACCCTCATCAATCAAGTATAAAGCTGTAACCAGATGCCCTGTATCAAATATTTCAAGTGACGGTTTTACATTTCTCTCCTTCATCCGGCTTATCCAGTACCTCACATCGGAGACAGAATTGCGGTATACCTTGTCCCCGAAATTAAGTGAGCCGATGTTGAGTGAGCCCATCTGCGCGTGGGGATTGTCGACAGGAAGGACCCGCTCCTCTGCGCTCATGTCTGAAAGACCCCCGGTGGATGCTTCAATTATTACATCACATGATTCTTTTATCAGGGATGCAGTCCTGTTGAAAAAGGAAAGATCCGCAGTCAGGTTTCCATTCTCATCCCTTGAGTGCATATGTACGACCGCAGCCCCTGCATTAACTGATAAGACAACATCGGATGCAACCGCATCAGGTGTTACCGGATTGCCGTCCCCTGCCCCCCAGCCCCCTGTAGGAGCAAGTGAAATAATAATCTTATGATCCATGGCATATAACTCCGGATACCTTCCTTTTGATGGAAGAAGTTTTTTTAATACTGACTGCGGATGCTGATCATACCTCTGTCACCCTGCGAGGACAGTTGATATTTTTTTAAATCTATCATAGTTCTCAATAAAAGCATCAACAATAAGAGGATCAAATTGTGTTCCCCTGCCGTCTTCTATAATTGATTTGCTATTTTCAGCGGAAAACGCCTCTTTATAGGGGCGGTCATTGCGGAGCGCATCCCATACATCTGTAAGAGACATCAGCCTTGCTGAAAGCGGTATGGCATTGCCGCTGATGCCGGAAGGGTAACCGGTACCGTCCCATTTTTCATGATGGGACCTGATAATTTCCAGTGCTATATCAAAAATACTTTTATAAAATATTTTTTCCTGGGCTTTCCTGATAATGTCGACTCCGTATTCACAATGTTTTTTCATTTCGTCAAATTCATCAGCAGTGAGTTTGCCCGGTTTTAAAAGTATTGAATCAGAAACACCCACCTTTCCGATATCATGAAGAACAGCGGCCTTTTCAAGATCCAGTATATAATCAGCTGTTATGTAATCATGATATTCATCATTAGTCATCAGAGACTCCGCGAGGATCCGCATATACTGCGCAGTCCTGTCAAGATGACTTCCGGTAGTCCGGTCCCTGACTTCAGCCGCATAGGCAAGAGCGTAGATTGTCGCGTCACTTATCTGAAAAACTGCTTCTATCCGTTCTTTTTCCACGTTCTGGCGGTATTTGACATTAAGGTAAAGCAGACCGGTTACAGTAAGAATAAACGCAATAGGCATATATGACTGGGAGAATTCAATTGCGCCGCTGAATGCCGTATACGCTATTATTGACAATATTGTAAAGCCCGAATAAAAGAGAATATAAACCATCTCAAGCTGGATACTTATCATGATTACAGGAAGAACAAGTATAAAAAGGTGAATAATGTTCCCGCCGTCATAATGGGCAGTCATCAGAATACTTAAAGAAAAAACTGAGCCTGCCATTAAATTGGTCAGCCTGTAATATCCTTTATATGATATATAAAGGGCCGCTCCCAGCAATATATTTGTAATTAAAATATTAAGAATAATCTCAGGTTTCCCATTAAGGAAAAAATATGCTGTTATTCCGTAAAGGGAACGCCCGATTATAATAACCCATAAGGCTATTACAAGATCCCTGCTTTTATTTTTTAATATTTTAGAAGTGAGTTTATTTTTGTTATTTCCGGTATTTATGCCCTTAACAGTCATTCCGGTCCTTGATGCCAGGCCAAAACTTACAGCTTTTACGGCATTCTGCTTTTTAATTTTTCAAATTAATTTAATCACGGCTGATAGTATTTTGCAAGAACAATGTCAACAATCCGCTGTTTACAGTATCAGCTTGAACACTGAATTAAACTAATTGCATATTAACCGGATCCAACTGTTTAGATACGGTAAAAGTTGGTGAATTTATCTCTTGATTTTCATTTCTGCCCCGTTCATAATTGTTAACCATGAAAGGCGTAATTATAGCTGCAGGGTACGGCACGCGGTTCCTCCCTGTTACAAAAACAATACCGAAAGAGATGCTTCCCCTTATAAACAAACCCTCTATAGACTTCATAATTGAAGAGTTTGTAAAATCAGGGATAAGGGAAATACTGATAATCACATCAAGACGAAAAAAGACTCTTGATGATTATTTCGACAGGGAAATGGAACTTGAAGCAGTTTTTGCGAAAGAAGGGAATTCAGCAAAACTAAAGTCAATTAAACAGCCTGAGGCTGATATTTTTTTCAAACGGCAGGGCGAGATGCGGGGGACCGGACACGCGATACTCGAGGCATGGCCTTTTATCGGGAATGAACCTTTCGTAGTAGCATACCCGGATGACCTTCACTTCGGGGAAATACCTCTTGCTTCACAGCTTATCAGCACTTATGAAAAAACAGGATGTTCTGTTTTATCCGCGCTGCATAACCCGCCTGACCTGGATCGATACGGCGTTCTTGCACTCGCCGGTGACGGACTTCATGTAACAGATATTGTAGAAAAACCCTCCCCCGGTAATGAGCCCAGCAGGGAGGCTTCCATCGGGCGGTATCTTTATACGCCTGATTTTTTCCCTCTCCTAAAGGAAGGATGGGATCTGCATCTTGCGTCAGGCGGCACTGGAGAGTATTTTCACGTCTATGCCCTCAAAAAGCTTATGGATGCCGGAAAAGTAGTATTCAAATCGATAGAAGGAGAGCGCCTTGACACAGGCTCCCCTTCAGGATACCTCAGGGCGATATTAAGATACTCGATGAGCGATCCTGAACTTAAAAAAGTCCTTACTGAAGAGTGCGGAAAACTGTGCAGGGAGTAGAAAAACTCAGGTGCTCTTTTATCGGGCTCGGCAGGATAGCGAGCCTTCTCGAGGATGACCCACTGCGTGAAAAACCCTGCACGCACGCGGGGGCAGTATCGGCAAACCCGGACTGCGTTATAACAGGCGGCTGCGATAACGTCAGGGAGAGGCGGGACCTTTTTTCCGGAAGGTGGGGATGCCCTGTATTCGATAATCCGGTTGAAATGCTTGAAAAAACTGATCCTGATATTGTATTTATAGCGACCCACCCCGACTCACACCTTGAAATGACACAATACGCCATATCAAAGGGCGTGAAGGTTATTGTCTGCGAAAAACCACTTGCAGATACACTTAAAAAATCCCGGGAAATTTCCTCCTGCCATGAAAAGGGGCTTTCGAAAATTATTACAAACCACGAAAGGCGTTATTCTGAGGATTATATACTCGCCAAGAAAAGAATTGAGGAAAGGACCTACGGGGACCTTCTTTCGGTATCGGCATTCCTTTACATGGGAAAGAACAAGCGTATTATTGACGTCATGTGGCATGACGGCACACATCTTGCTGATGCTGTCATGTTCCTGACAGGCTGCGGGCTTAAAAGAAAAAAAATAACAGGGCGACTTGGAAGTAAAACCGGAACAGTTCATATATCAGCGGAAGCCGGAAAGGTGCCGGTGCTTATCCAGTGCGGAGCGGGAAGGGACCACCTTGTATTCTCGTTTGAGCTTTCTTTCGAATCAGGGATGATCAGAATAGGCAACGGAATATATGAGGAATGGATAAGCGGTGAAAGCCCTTACTACAGCGGTTTTATGTCGCTGATCAAAAAAGAGACACCAGTGTTGGAAAAAACAGGGTACTTTAAAAACATGGTTAAGGATGCGGTAAGGGCCGCGCGGGAACCTGATTACAATCCGGTTTCAACTGCTGTTGACGGATACAGGGCGGTAAAATTTCTCTCATCGCTTAAATAAAGCTGTTATACGGAGATTCCAGTGAACCAGTTAGCTGTGCTTATTCCTTATGTCCTGATAGCTACATTTTCCCCGGGACCTAACAATATTTCCTCGACAGCGGCAGGCGTCAGGCTGGGATTTAAAAAATCACTGCCGTATCTGGCGGGAACAATGACAGGGGCTTTTTCCATATTGCTGTTATCCGGATTCTTAAATACCTTATTAAAGAATTCCTACAGTGATTTTTCACAGATTGTCAAATGGGCAGGCTTTTTCTATCTGCTCTGGTTAAGCATATCCCTCTTTGTTCACTCAAAAAACAACAAAACAAGATCAGTTAATTTTTCTTTTATATCCGGGGTGCTGCTTCAGCTGGTAAACCCGAAAGTAATTCTCTATGGTATTACATTATTCGGGATGTTCCCTGAACTGCTGCTTCAAAATAACTTTTCCATATTGTTATCTTCACTGGTTTTTTCAGCTATAGGGTTCTCCTCAGTTGTCACATGGTGTTTTATCGGTACCGTTATTTCTGAATTCCTGAATAAACCCTTAAACTTGATTATCTTCAATCTTGTAATATCAAGTCTTCTGTTTTATACGGCAATAACAATTGTAATGCACTGATTCTCTGACAGGTACAGGCGGTAAAATTTCTCCCATCCTTTTTCAATGCCTGTGTCAGTTCGGCATCATAATTCCGAGAATAATTTTATGCCGTCCCGGCCGTGTTCCTTTACATGGTAGAGAGCAATATCGGCCCTTTTTATTACATTTTCAATATCATTGTCTTCTTTAAGTAATTCAGCCACACCAATGCTGACAGTAATACTGATCAATCTGTCATTATCAATTTTAATTTTTCTGTTTATAATTTTCTGCCTGAGTTTTTCCAAAGGCAAAAGAGATGTTTTTTCTTCACAGCCGGGAAAAACAATTATAAACTCATCACCCCCGTACCGGCCGACAATATCAATTGCCCTGAGTATACCTGATTTTGTTAAAATATCACCTAATTCCTGCAAAATCATATCACCCGCAATATGACCGAAGGAATCATTAATTTCCTTGAAAAAATCTATATCCAGCATGGCACATACAAATTTGTTAACATCTTTTTTCCTGTCGTAATTTTTCCGTGTATAATATTGAAATTCCTTCCTGGAGAGCATCATAAATCCGCGCCGGTTAAGAAGATTAGTCAATTCATCAGTAACGCTAATTTTTTCTATTTTCTGGTTCAGCTTCTCAAGTTCTTTTCTCTGGCGCATAATAATCTGTATTTTCTCTGTCAGCGCGGATGCAAGTTTTGACAATTCCTCTGTTTCCCTCAGGCGCGCGTCTCCGGCCATCCTGGCAAGATGTTTATAGTATTCCGCTTCTTTTGCTTTCAGTTCGACTTGCTCTTTAAGCTCATAAGATACAATATCCAAACTATGCCTCCTTCAAAAAATGTTTCCACCTGTACCCCTACCCCGCAGAATCATAACCTGCCGGAAATTATTTACTGCGAAAACATTATCAGCACTCCCGTCCAGTCGAGGCCCCTTGTCTTTTTTACAAACGGGGCAATTTCTACACCGGAGTAAAACCCGAACAGGGGAACATTGCCAGCATTGAAAACACTCTGCACTTCTGCCGCCTCATCTGTTGCCGCTTCAGAGGAGGCTTCCCGCCTCCCCGCACAGTCAATGTAAAATCCCCACCGGGGGGTTTTACCCTTTTCTTTTATCTCTCTGAAAATATTTTCCGTATTTGTTCGCGCAGAATCAATTATTGTTTTTGTGTCACGGAGCATAAACAGAATTTCTTCTCCGGCCTCAAAGTCTGTTTCAAAAAGAACTATACCTGATTTATCCGGTAAAATGCCGAGTATCAGGCGGGTCACATAATTTTCCTCAATAAAATCAAGCCCGTATTTTTCACCATGGTTTTTTCCAATGGCAAGGCGTTTTACAGGGGTCTGCTTCTGCCAGTCTTCATTGCCGTACATCTCATTTATAACTTCTACAACAGGGCGGTTGTCCAGTTCATAAATAACCGGCCCTTCAATTTTTGTAATTGTGTAGTAAAGACCGTCTTTCGGCGTGCAGCCGTGCATAATTTTCCAGTCAGCCTGAATATCTCCCCGTAAAAGAAGCGCGGCGGCATTCTGCGTTTGAACACTGTTTCCTGTAAACTGTATCGAGGATGATAAATTGTAATCCCCGACCAAACCTCCTCCAATAATCAGTACATCATTATCAATTATGTCTTCCATGCCCTGAATCAGGGGTTTTGAGGAATTTATAACCGGAGGTGTATTTACCCCCTGAGGAGTTTTTAATGAATCATAAAAAAAAAGGAGCGTATCTCCATCTTTGAATGAAAAAAGTCCTGCCAGATCACGTCCTGTCTGCCTCCCATCCTTATCAAGCCCTGAAGCTGAAGCGAACTGAAGCTGAATATCATTATCTTCTATTACGACGATTCCCGCCGGATAATTTTCGTATGAGATAACGCTGTTTGTAATTATACCGGCACATGAACCGCCCAGGACAGGAGTACTGTCCCCCAGCACTTCCCTTATCCCGCACAGCAGCTCCTTTGCGTTTACGGAAGAACTGCAGAAAGCGAGGGCAAACGAGGCATTTTTAATACCTCCGGTTTCGACAGCCTGAGAAGCAATTTTTAAGCCTGAAGTTTTTGCATCTTCTTCATTGTTAAATCCGATACCAACTTTCATTTAATCTCCATTCCATTAATTTAAGAAATAAAAACCATCCAAGCCGTTTTTTTCCTGAAATTTATGAAACCATATCTATATATCATTCTATTTATCATTAAACTTATTTGTCAACCTAATATTTTCCCTCTATATCAGGTGATATAAAAATGCCCGGCTATTGCCGGGCTGAGAGTCAATCTGCATTATTTCAGATTAAAGTAATTAAGCGCTTTTTCAGGCAGCACTCGAAAGGATCTTTTTCCTTGCGGATTTGAATATCTTCTTTTTATCAATTACACCAAGCCATTTAGCAGAATCGTTATCCGCAAGGACAGGAAGCTGATCAAGATGGAGCTGGTCCATTAGAGAAACAGAATCAATTAATGGGCCTCCGGCAACAGCTGTGTTTTTCATTTTTTTCACAAAGTCCCCGGCGACAAGCCAGTCCCATGTAGACTGGTCAAGGAAGACCGATTTTATATCCTTGAATGATATAATACCCAAAAACCTGCTCTCCTTGTCAATTACAGAAACAAAAGTATCATCCGCCTCATTAAATACATTTACAATGTCGCGGATAGTGGCGTCAACATGGACACTGATAGATTTTTCCTCAATACAGTCGATTACTTTCCATCCTGAAATTACATCTTCAACTGTAATATTCCGTCCTGATTCGCCGGCTTTTTTAACAGCCACTTTTACCAGTACCGGCCCTGCCAGCTGGACAATAAGCGTTGTTGTTGTTACGCCGAAGACTATTACATCGCCAAGTGAGAGTCCGTCTGCTACCATAATATTTCCAAGACTTCCACTCGCCATAATTGAAAGGCCTATTGCTACCCCGCCCTGTGAAAAAAGACTCATGCCGGTAAACCGTCTCACAACAGGATCAGCATTTGAAAGCTTTGCCCCGATCCATGAGCCCACGTATTTTCCAGCGCTTCTCATAAGCACATAAACCGCGATTATCAGCCAGAGCCAGAGAGGCATCGAACTTATATTTATCCTTGCCCCTACCAGGACAAAAAAGAGTATATAAATCGGGGTTGATATACCCCTGATATTATCTATCACATCCCTGCTTCTTGCGGGGACCATGTTTACAAGAGCTACCCCTGCGAACATGGAGGCAAGTATAATATCGAGATCAAGCAGCACACTCAATCCGATGCAGACAAGGAGCAGGCCGAAACCTAGAACAAAAATGGTATCCCTGTTTCTCACCTTTCTTATTAGCACGCCTATCAAAATACCGGTGGCAGCTCCAATACCTATAGAAAAAAACAGGGTTAAGAACACATTTGAAAGTTCCCCGGGGATATCAGCGCTTCCGCCTGTCAAAATTCTTGAAAGGCTTGTCCCGAGGCCGTAAAGAAACATGGCAAGTGCATCGTCAAGAGCGACTATTGCTATAATCGTAGTTGTAAGTATTCCGGCGGCCCTGTATTCCCACAGGACATTCATTGTGGCAGCAGGGTCAGTCGCGGAAGCTATCGCCCCGAAAACCATTCCGCCGGCAAGTGCGAGCGGGACTGATCCGCTTACATACCAGAGACATAACGCCACAGAAACACCCACAAGAAGGAAAGCCAGGAAACCCTCTGCAAACAAAATCAGCGAGAACTGTTTTCCGTACTTCCTCATATCTTCAAATTTTATCTCGCTGCCGACAAGGAAACCTATAATGCCAAGAGCGAAATAGTTGAAAGATACAAGGTGATCAATATGAATCCTTGATATCAGATGAAATCCGCTTTGCCCGATAATAATACCCGCGAGGATGTAACCGAGAACCTGCGGCATCTTCACTTTTTTAAATATAAGAGCTGATATAATCCCGCCGAAAATCGAGAGACCGAATAAAAACAGCAAACCTGTATCAAGATCAAGCATGATTTTCCTCCGTAAGTAAAACCGATACTATTTCCTCCTGAGAACCTGCATCAAGAAGTTTCCCGATAACACCTTCCTTTTTCAGGAATTTTGATACCATTGATAGGACCTTGATATACTCGGTATGCTGATTTCTCCCTGCAAGGATCATTACAATTATCCTTACCGGCCTGTCATCAATAGACGCATAATCCACAACCGGTTTTGCCGTTACCCCGACTGCGATATGGATATCCCTGACCCCGTTCAGGCGGCAATGGGGAATCGCTATAGAAAGGCCGATTCCTGTACTCATTATCTCCTCCCGGTCAAAAATAGCGTTGGCAATTTCAGCACGACTGTTTACCCCGGGGATTCCATCAAACAAATCTATCATTTTGTTAAGTACATCAGCTTTCTTATCCGCATCAATCTTAACAACCCTTGATGATACAATCAGGGGTTTCAGCGATTCATAAGTTGAGATATCTTTCTTTATTCTTGGCGACAGCTTGCTGTTGAGCCAGTCTTCAACATCCGAATACCTGAAACGCCATGTTGTGCCAATTTTACCGCCCGGAAGTTCTCCCCTGCCGGCCCAGTCAGCAACAGTTCTCTCTGAAACACGGAGAAACTCTGCGACCTCTTCCAATGTCATTATTTTTTCCATAACATTAAAATACTATAAACAGCATTAAAGTGCAATATATTACGCTATATTTCTTTATATATCTTTATTATTCTTTATATTACTTTATTAGTGCTTTTAAGCCTTTTTTTAACGCTCAAAACACCTCAAAGACATATTATTCCCTGCTTAATGAAATTCACCGTAAATCCGTTTGTTATACGGATTAAATTTAAAAAAAGTCTAAATATGACGTGATGAATGAAAAAGAAAGAATTTTATTTGCAAAAACAGACATTGGTAGTAGAATGGAACCAAGGTAAGATATGATTTACAGATGTATCTTTCTTCATTTCAAGTACACAAAATGTCCCCACCTCTACGTAAAAGACGAGCCGTAATCAGCCGTTCAGCTTAATAAATAATCAGTTTTTTTAATACACAATCAATTATTAAGGAGAATGAAATGAAAAAAGCAATTCCGGAACCTTTTAAAATCAAAATGGTAGAACGGCTCAATATAATCCCCAGGGAAGAAAGAATCAAAGCATTGAAAAAAGCAGGCTACAACCCGTTTTCGCTCAGGTCGGAAGATATTTATATTGACCTTCTCACAGACAGCGGAACAGGGGCAATGAGTGATGCCCAGTGGGGAGATTTAATGAAAGGGGATGAGTCTTACGCCGGCAGCAAGAGTTTTTACCGCCTTGAGGAAAATGCCAAAAAAATATTCGGGTATGACTACATAATCCCCACACACCAGGGAAGAGGGGCAGAGCAGATACTGTTCCCGATGGTTTTAAAGGAAAAAGGAAGCCATTTTATAAGCAACATGCATTTTGACACGACCAAAGCCCATGTTGAACTGGCGGGCGGCAGGGCAATCAATGTTATTACCAGGGATGCTCTTGATACACAGAAATACGGGGATTTCAAGGGAAATTTTGACATTGAAAAGCTCAACTCGACAATCAGGGAAGTAACTCCCGCTAAAATTTCAGCAATTATTATTACAATTACATGCAATTCAGTCGGAGGTCAGCCTGTTTCAATGGACAACATCAAACAGGTAAAGGCCATCGCGGATAAAAACAAAATACCGGTTATTATTGATGCCGCACGCTATGCTGAAAACGCGTATTTTATCAAAACAAGGGAAAAAGGGTATGAGAACAAATCAATCGCAGAAATAGTTTTTGAAATGTTTTCCTATTCAGACATGTTCACCTTTTCCGCGAAAAAAGACGCCATCGTAAATATCGGAGGGCTGCTGGGAATCAAAAAAGATACTGACCTTTATAACAAATGCAGGTCCTACCTTGTCCCGATGGAAGGTTTCCCGACTTATGGAGGACTTGCAGGACGCGATATGGAAGCGCTTGCTACCGGTCTTCTTGAGGGTATAGATTTCAGGTATCTGGAATACAGGATTAAGCAGGTTGAGTATCTCGGAGACAGGCTCAGGGAGGGCGGCGTTCCTATACAGTACCCCGCCGGTGGACACGCTATCTTTGTAGACTGCGCTAAAATGGCTCCCCAGATACCATTTTACGAGTTTCCGGCCCAGGCAATCTGTAACGAGGTCTATATAGAAGGGGGAATAAGGGCGGTCGAAATAGGCTCGTTTCTACTTGGTAGAGACCCGGATACACGGGAGAACCTTCAATCGCCACTTGAACTGATGAGACTGACCATTCCGAGAAGGGTCTATACAAACAACCATATGGATTATATCGCAGAGACTGTTATCGAAGTAGGCAAAAGGGCGGGAAAACTCAAAGGATTCTCTTTTGAATATGAACCTGAAGTTTTAAGGCATTTTACTGCTAAACTGAAACCTGTCTGAACTTGGACCGGCCAGGTTATACCGCACCTGACGGGGCTTATACCGGATATCAGCTGACTGACTTCAAAAGGCTGTCTTCCTGCCGGGATAAGCCCCGATTTTTCCTTACAGCCCCCATGTTTAGATAAACCTAATTTACTTTTATTGTCTTATTTGCTCCGGTTGAATAAAACCTCCCTGTAATATAATATCAGCATTGATGAATTCTTTTTTCCGGCAGACAGTATTTATTATTTTTCTCTTTGCGTTATGGTTTTTCCTCGCTGAATCCGGCATGGTTAACAGCTACCTGGTCCCTTCACCGGCACGGGTATTTGAAGCCGGGGTTGAAATGACGGTAAACGGGAAGCTGCAGACTAATATAATGATATCAATAATGCGTGTAATCTACGGATTCATTATTACAGCATCAGCAGCCCTGCCGCTTGCTTTTATATTCTACTTATTTCCTCTCCTCTACAGTTACTTCAGAGGTTTTTTCGCATTTCTCAAAAGCATTCCGCCGCTTGCCGCAGTTCCGCTTCTTATACTCTGGTTCGGCATTGATGAGGCTTCCAAAATAGCGCTTATTTTTCTCGCGAGTTTTTTCCCTGTATTCCTGGACACTTTTAACGGTCTCTCCCAGGTTGATAAAAAAATACTGGAGATGGGGGACACGCTCGATCTTACCTACTTTGAGAAAATTTATTATATCCTGATACCTGAAGCGCTCCCGTCAATTATCACCGGGCTGAGGCTTGGATTTGCGTACTGCTGGAGAGCCCTGATAGGGGCAGAGATGATTGCCGCATCATCGGGGCTGGGTTACATGATTCTCGACGCTGAAGAGATGGCGCGGATTGACATTGTATATCTTGGAATTATCTGCATAGGCGTATTCGGGCTTGTCATAGAGTTTACAGTTTTAAGACTGGTCAACAGAGTTTTCCCGTGGATGAGCTGCGAGGGTACACATAAATGAGAATATATGAGGTGATATATTAATGCCCCTTGTTAAGCTTGATAATGTATCAAAAATTTATTCGATAGAGAATGCATCTGTTACAGCTCTTGACAATATTACGCTTTCAATCGAAAGCGGGTCGTTTATTTCCGTAATAGGGAAAAGCGGGGCCGGCAAGACAACACTGCTCAGAATAATAAACAGAATTGAAAAGCCGGATACCGGAACCATATCATATGAAAGGTCAGTAAAAACAGGCACAATTTTTCAGGAACCCAGGCTGATAAGAACAAAAACCGTGGAGAAAAACCTGAAACTTGCTCTCTGCAGGGAAAAAGACAACGATGAGAAAAAAAGACTGATTGACGAGACCCTGGAAATGACAGGGCTTGAGCATTTCAGAAAGGCATACCCTTTTCAGCTTTCAGGGGGGATGGCCCAAAGGGTGGCATTGGGCAGGGCGTTATGCAGAAAACCGGAGCTGCTTCTAATGGATGAACCTTTCGGATCCCTTGACGCGATAACAAGGAAAAACCTCCAGCAGGAACTCACCTCAATATACCGCAGCAGGGCTATCACCATTATCTTCATAACCCATGACGTAACTGAAGCGATAATGCTCTCTGAACGGATTCTTGTAATGAATAAAGGACGCATTACAGACAATATCGCTGTCGATCTTCCCCGGGAGAGAAATGAAAATGACAGGGATTTCATCAATATAAGAAAAAAACTTTACGAATTGATTATATAACAGTAAGGAGTATCAAAAATGAAACGCGCTATATTCTATTTTATTTTGACTTTTTTAACAGGGATTTACCCGTCATTCAGTCAGCAGCTGAAAGAGTTGAATGTTACTTATGTAAAATCACCTTTTAATCTGCCGTCCATTGTCGTAAAAAACCGTCAATTGCTTGAAAAGGCATTTGCCGGAAAAGGGATAAAAATAAACTATTACGAAATCAATTCCGGCGCAAAGCAGACGGAGGCAATGGCAGCAAAATCCATTGATATAGCAGGTGTTATCAATACAACATCTGTTATTCTGGCTAACGCAAACGGCAACCATGTCGAGATTGTTTCAGGCTACAGCCGCCCGGAAAAGGTATTTGCCCTTGTAACAGGTGATAAAGGCATAGATTCCGTAAGAGATCTGAAAGGGAAAAAAATAGCGGGCCCCAAGGGAACTGTTCTTCACCAGATGCTGGTTTCCGCGCTTGAAAAAGAGGGAATGACAATTGATGACATTCAATTCCTGCAGATGGATATCCCCAAAGCGGCCGCGGCGCTTCAGGCAGGGCATATTGACGGCGCGCTGCTCGCGGCCGGCACTACGATTAACGCGGTTAAAGCCGGCAGCAGGGTCCTTTTTACAGCGGAAGGAAACGTTAACCCGCTTCTCGTCATCGCATCCAGAGACGGTTTTGCGTCAGATTATCCTGAATATGTAAAGCTCTTTGTAGATGTCCACAGGAATGCCCTTGATTGGATTAAGGCCAATTACAGGGAAGCTGTCCAGATGGGAGCGGATGAACAGAACATCAGCTTTGAGGATGCCGCAACACTTTATGAATGGACTGATTTTGATTTTTCTTTTACAGAAAAGGATAAGGCTTCAACTGCTGAAGATATATTATTCCTTGAAAAAAACGGGATGATCAGGAAGAGGATTTCACCTGATGATTTTATAAATATCAAAGGTTAAAAATAATTAAACTGCTGAAAACACCCCGATAAATATTATCGGGGCTTTTTTTTCAGAAACAGTGAAAAATAAACAGTAAAAAGCATCTGTTTATTTAAATTACCTGTAACATTTTCAGGGGCGGTTTTCAGGAAAACTGAAAATCCTTCCACTTCATGTAAATATCCTCAAACGGCTCAAGCGCCCTTGGAAGGAGCCCGTTAGCCCAGCCGAGAAAAAGCCCGTAATTTGTAACAGGTGTTCCGCTATTTTTTATCTTTTCAAGCCTGGAAAGCATTGTTTTCCGGGTTATCATGCAGGCAGCGCAGTGAATGATCATTGAATACTTTGAAAGCTCATCAGGCTCCGGAAGTATCCGCGTAAACTCAAACTCAGCGTCAGGATTTACAAGCTGGCGGAAAAGACGGGGTATTTTTACAGTACCTATATCATCAGCCTGCCTGTGGTGCGAACAGGCTTCCATTACAAGGACTTTCGGTCTGCCTTTATCCTTCCTTATTTCTGTAATCCCTTTTATAAATTCGGAAAGTTCCCCTTTTTTGCGGGCAAAAAGGATTGAGAAAGAGGTAAGCATCTGATCAGGCGGTATATCCGCGGCAGCCTTGTGAAATGCCTGACTGTCTGTTATCACCAGCCTTGGACGGACGGAGAGGGAATCATAGAAACTTTTAAGTTCCCGCTCTTTAGTCACAAGGGCCGCGCAATCCCTGTCGAGGCAGTCCCTTATTGTCTCAACCTGGGGCATGATCAGCCTGCCCTTGGGAGCCGCAAGGTCTATGGGAGTGACAAGAACAACAAGGTCACCCTCTCTCACAAGTCCTTCAAGGGGTGAAGGCTCAAATGAGGTTTTACTGCCGAATGAGATAAGTATTTTTTTAAGCTCCCCTATCCCCTTGCCTGATATATTATCCACCCTGCATGAGGTGAACCCGGAAACCCACTCAAGCTTGCCAGCGCTGGGAGGGTTATCTGAAAAAGTCAGGGCAACAAGAAGCAGTCCTTTCCCCGCCCTGATAACATCAGCCGTTTTTATCTCATCTTCAGAAGGAGCGCGGTCAATCCTGCTCACAATAATGTGTATATCCGCGCTTTCGCTTCTTTCAATTGTCTTGCGTATCCTTTCCCTTCCAACAGATCCCTCATCATCAAGCCCGGCTGTATCTATAACAGTAACAGGCCCGAGCGACTCGAGTTCCATGGCCCGCGCAACCGGGTCTGTTGTAGTTCCCGGCAGTTCCGACACTATGGATATGTCCTTTTCAAAAATATTATTCATCAGTGAGGATTTTCCCGCATTCCTCAGGCCCAGAAGAACTATTCTTGTCCTCAGGGCGTCAGCTGTTTTTATCATCATTATTCTCCATATCTTTTTTTAAACTACGGCCCGCCGAAGCGCTTCTGTATCCGGTGAGGTTGTCCCGGCCAAGCCATTTTGCCGCGGTTTCCCTGTCAATATCTGTATGGGCTGCCACAATATCGATAAACTCTTCAGGGGACAATATTTCTTTTCCCTCCATAAGAACCGACAGCTCTTTTATCATATTGTATCCCAGAATCGGCCTCAATGTATTCAGAATTGCTTTTGAACCATACAGGTTTTCAAGCATGAGGGCCCTGTCAATTTTCATTCCGGTAAAAAACCTGTTCAGCAGTGAATCAACAGCATTTAAAAGTGAAGAATGCACATCGATAAATGCATCAAGGGCAAAAGGGATATATGGATTCAGCTGGAGCTGCCCTTCACCGCAGTATCTGGATATTCTTGAGCATTCCTCCTGAACCAGGATTGAAAGGCCGCGGACATATTCGAGGATTACCGGATTTGTCTTGAAAGGCATGATGGTGGACCCGTACTGAAGGTCCGGATGCTTCATTTCTCTGCATAAGGAGGATGTGTAAAGAAGAAGGTCCCCTGTAATCTTGTATATGTTTCCGGCTGCCAGTGAGAACCCGTTAGCGAGTTCTGAAAGGCAGTCGTGGTGCGCGACAGCGTCAGGAAGGTTCTGGCTCCTGCAGAGGGGAAGGGATGTTACCTCACGCAGGTACTTCTCGGCGGCAAAAACGTAAGGGGCGGGAGCGGAAAAGCATGTGCCTACGGCAGTCCCGCCGAGGGCTGTGACCCTAATCCGCTCTTTCAGTTTGGAAAGACGCCATCTGTCCCTCTCAACAGACCCGGCCCATCCTGAAAAAACCTGTGAAAGTTTTATCGGAAGAGCGTCCTGCAGTTCAGTTCTTGCGGTAAGAAGAACATCCTCATACTCCTTTTCACTTTTAACAAGAAACTCCTGCAGCTCAATAATTTTCTTCTCCACATCGCACAGGAACCTGTAGAGCATTATGACCGCGGCTGTAGGAAACGTATCATTGGTCGACTGATAGCACGCTATATCCTCAAGCGGGCCAGACCTGTAGGCGCCCTTGAATCTTTCGTTTGCCATGTTTGATATTACTTCGCAGATATTCATATGAAGGCTTGTGCCTGCTCCTCCCTGCCTTAAAGGAAGAGGGAACTGCTCATCATGGAGGCCCGCGATTATCCCGCCGCACACATCCATGAGAACGGCAAAATACTCCTGCGGATAACGCTTTTCAAAATCCTGCTGCGCCATCAGGGCAGCTTTTTTAACTTCCCCGTAGGCCCTGATAAGGGGTGAGGGGGTCTGCCCCCTGCCGAAGGACTTTAAAGCCTTTTCTGTTTCATTTCCGTAATATATTTTCATCCGGCTGCCTGCCTTTTCATCTTAATATTTCCGCATCAGGTTTTTCTTAAAGCTGATCCAATATTATAGCTTAAAACCCTGTTTACAGATTTGACCCGCTCAGCAAGGGAACCAAGGCCGGTTTCTCCTTCTTCCTCAAGACATACTTTACCGGGATATAAAAGATAATGCTTTTTAACATCATCAGGCGTGATATTGATCATGAGAACATTTGCCCCTGCCTTAAGCATTTTCTCCCTTCCCTCAGGGTCGATGCTGCCGGCCGCTGTTGTAGCCGGTATATGGGCAGATGGAACAAGCAGCCGTAAAAGAGCAGTTGCCCTTATGCAGAGTTCAAAAGGCATCTGATCACTCAGGCCGAGCGGCGTGTCCTTATGCGGAATAAATGGGCCAATGCCTATCATATCCAGTTCAAGCATCCTGCATAGTCTCGCGTTGCGTATTCCTGTTTCCTCTGTTTCCCCGGGAAGCCCTGTCATGTAGCCAGATCCAGTCTCAAAATCAAGCGACTTTAAATCAAGAATAGCTTCTATCCTTCTTTGAAGGGTAATGCCGTTCCTGATTTTTTTATGAAGAAGAGGATCAGACGTTTCAAAACGGATCAGGTACCTGTCAGCCCCGGCCTCGCGGAAAGCTTTGTAGTCCTCTCTGCTCCTGATCCCCTCACTCAAAGTGATTGCGGCCTCGCCGCCTGTGGAGTTTTTTATGGTACTGACTATGCGGCAAATCATATCTGTTGTATAGAAAGGGTCCTCCCCTCCCTGAAATACAAAAGTCCTGAATCCTTTTTCAAATCCGGCCAGGGCTGTTTCCACAATGCTGCTTTCCCTCATTCTGTACCGGACCGCTTTTCCGTTGCTGTGCCTTATTCCGCAGTAAAGACAGTCCATCGCGCAGTAATTCGTAAATTCAACAAGCCCGCGCAGAAAAACAGTATTACCGTGGATATCATTGCAGACAGAAGCGGCTTTATCACACAGTTCCTTTGTTCCTGTATTCAGATAATATTCTATTATTTCAGCAGTTTTTCTGTCAGGCTCTTTATACAAATCCTCAATAATTTTTTCAGATAATTCTTTATTATTCATTAATTGACTCCTGCATCTGGTTTTTTATCAGACTTTAAATGTATTCCAGAGCGTTGCGTGAGTGACCCCGGTCGGGTCAAACCTCAGCAGTCGGAAAGTAAGCTGAATACATAAACCGATAGCAAGTCCCGAGATTACGGTTCCCGCTCCTGCCATTCCGCCGAGCAGCCAGCCGATAATAACGGCAGTCATTTCAATGCTTCCCCTGCAGAAACCGACAGGCAGCCCGGTTTTCCTGGTTAAGGCGACCATCAGGCTGTCGCGCGGTCCTGCGCCGAACCCGGAACCTATGTAAAAATATGAGGCAAATGAGATGACAAACAACCCTGCTATAAGTAGGGCAAGTCCCGGCAGCCAGGTTTTCATTACCGGGATAAGCGTGAGATTCATTAAAAAATCCAGGAAAAGGCCTATCAGAACCATGTTAAGCAGTGTTCCGAGTCCGATCTTCTCGCCCATGATTACAGTAATAACGATAAGGACAGCGCCGACAATTATACTGGCAGTCCCTATTGTCATCCCGAATGTCCTGCTGAGCCCGGCGTGAAAAACATCCCAAGGCGCGTACCCAATATTGGCTTTCATTGTAAAAACTATACCCAGGGAATACAGGAATAACCCGGTAAAAAGTTTGAAAAGGCGGATGGTAAAATATATCATTTATGCTCCGTGATTATTTTATTTAAAAAATTATATGTAAACATTATCGAGTCAGCTGTCAGCTTCTCACACAGGTGAGGGGGGTCGTCTTCGTTAAAACCTCCGGGCCGGAGGTCATAGCATGAAAGCGATGCAAATTCAGCCTTGTATTTATCCGCAAAATCATAGCAGATATCAGATATTTCGCTGTCTGTTCTGCCGGCCGCTTTCAGATAGACAGCAATAAACATAAGGCTGCCTTCAACAAGGCCGCACTGCGCCCTGTAGCCGCCTGCGCCGTGCATACCTATTCCAGCATCAAGCACCTGTTCTTCCAGATGAAAATTCATACACTTTGAAAGCGTCATCATCATTGTCCGGGCGCAGTTTATATCATGCTTCCAGTAAAGCTCTTTTACTTCTCCCGCTATAAATAATTTAACATTGTCCGGTCCCGTCATGCTGCGTGAGGTACTGCCGTTCATATCTGCTTTCCTTTTTACCACATTTCATAATGGAGAAAATCATCAAGTTTTTTTCTGGGCCTCTTCTCAGGCGTTTCAGCAGGGTACCCTATAGTAAGGATGCAGACAACATACTTATCATCAGGAATATTTAAAACAGGCCTTATATCCTTCTGTTCAAACCATGCAACCCAGCATGTGCCAAGCCCCTTATCAGATGCGCTTAAGACTATATGCTCAACTGCAATCGCTGTATCCCTGATTACTTTCTTAAGGTCAATTTCAGGGCTGTTATCAAGCACTTTATAATCTTTGTCCTTTATACGCGATGCAGCATCTGCTATGCACACCAGGAAGACCGGCGCAGTCAGCATCCAGGACTGATTGTGGGAAACCCCGGCAAGCTCTTCCTTTTTTTTACTGTCCTTAACCACAATAAAATGCCATGGCTGGGTATTGTTTCCCGACGGCGCAAGCCTTGCGCTTTCAAGAAGCTCTTTTAAAACATCAGTGCTGATATCATCAGGCAGGTACTTTCTTATACTTCTTCTTTTTTCAATACACCGCATTTCCTCTCCTTCTTTTTGATTTTACACTGCTGGTGTAAATTAATAACATCATTTTCCCTGATCAGTTAACTTCTTACATATAAAGATAACTGCTGCTCCGTTAATAACTGATATTACAATTATTAATAAAGTCGTCATTTTTAAGAACGGACTGAGCACCTATCAGTTCGCTTTAGAATGAGGGTCTTTCCAATGGGAACAATAAACTGAAACCCAATACACCAACTATCTGCTGTTGAACAAAAGTCATAATAAAAATGTAAACCCTGGAAGATACCCCAAGATTAAAATACTATAATCAACAACTAATTGGAATATATTACTATTTATTACCTGCAAA
>JACKPD010000016.1 GCA_024233785.1 Spirochaetales bacterium
GCAACAAGATAGCAGTAACCGGTGTTAACGGTGCCGGAAAGTCCACTCTTCTTAAAGTAATAACCGGGCAGACAGAAGCAACGTCAGGGAGCTGTTCAATCGGCGCGAGTGTCGACATTGGTTATTTCAGCCAGTATTCATGCGACCTGCTTGACCCTGATAAAACTATATTTGATGAGGTATCAGGCCGTATTCCGAAGGAGACAATAGGCTATATAAAAAACCTGCTGGGTGCTTTTCTCTTTTCAGGCGATGATACTGAAAAGAAAATAAACGTTCTTTCGGGCGGGGAAAAAACCAGGGTAATGCTTGCATGTCTTCTTGCCCAGCCGGTCAATTTCCTGGTACTTGATGAGCCCACAAATCATCTTGATATAGTCAGCAGGGAGGTACTTCTTCAGGCTTTGAAGGAATTTGAAGGAACAGTTATGATAGTAAGCCACGACCGTTATTTCCTTCGCAGTTTTGTAAACAGGGTTTTTGAGATTGACCATGGCGCCATGAAAGTATACGAGGGTGATTATTCATACTATCTTGAGAAAAAAAAGGAAGCTGAAGCTGTTTTAACAAAATAGCCGCATGAAGACACTAATGATTATTTCCCTTCAATCCAAACACTGCGACAGTATTATCCAGAGTATCAGCAATATTCTGATTGGTATTGGATAGAGTATTTACTGTTTTAACAATTTTGTTGATTTCTTCACTGCTGCTGAATACCTCATTTATTGCCTTGTCAACTTCAGAATTGCTGTCTATTAATTCATTTACGGCATTAAGAATTATCAGTGAGTCTCCGGTAATATCACCTGCCCCTTTCCTGATTATTTCTGTAATTTCCCTCATTGCTGTTAATGAAATGATTATCTGATTGCTTCCCTCACTTTGCTCCTGAATTGCGTGGCTTATTTCTTTTTCAACAGAAGTTACCTTTTCAATCAGCTTCCGGTTTTCTTTGAGATTTCTTTCTGCCCTTTCTGATGAAACAGCTACATTTTTAATAATATCGGTAATCTGCTTGAGATTATTTTTTATTTCTTCTGATTTTCGCGAGGAACTATCAGCCAGATTTCTTATTTCTTTTGCGACAACGGCAAAACCTTTTCCACTGTCGCCTGCATGGGCAGCTTCAATTGCAGCATTCATTGACAACAGATTTGTTCTCTCAGCTATATCTGAAATAATAATATTCGTTTGCAGCAGATTTTCAGATTTTTTAATAATTTCACGGATAAAGTAAATTACTTTTGATAATAATTCATTCCCTTCATCAGTTGACTGGATAAGTTCTTCATAATATCTTCCTGATCTTTTTATATTTTCAGCTACAGAATTGATATTTGCAAGCATTTGTTCGACCGCAGAGGAAGAGCTGATAATTTTTTCCGACTGATTCAATATCTGTTTTTCCAGATTTTTAATACTAATATTTATATGCTCAATTGACGCAGAAGTCTCCCTTACCGATTTTGAGTTTACTGAGTTTTTCATAATCAGTGTTGTGATTGAACCGGCAATATCTTTCAGATTATTCTTTGTACTCAGCATTTCATTGGTTAAATTTTCTGAATTTTTTTTCAGGGACCGCACCTGTTCTTTTATCCCTCTGAATTTCAAACTCAGGTTATCTGCAAGTGAATTAAGCCCGGAAGTCACAACAGAGATTTCATCATTAAATCTGTAATATATTTCATTCCTAAAATCTCCCTGTGCCATAACTCCTGCGGCTTCCGCTACTTCCAGAAGGGGTTTTTTGAATTTATGGGAAAATATCAGAATAAACGCAACAATAAATAATATTGTAAACAGTCCTGAGAGGATCAATATAATAATAATATTACGCGATACATTTGTTATAGAAGATACAGGAATGGAAAATATAAATACCCAAGGACTTAACTCTTCAGATATTTTCATCGGCTTAATAATCTGATACACTTTCTCACCCTTGCTGATATTTTCGGACAAGAGATCGACAGCGATATTTTTTGCAATTGAATCAGATAATGAAAAAAGCGTATTCTTTGAAAAAATATCCGACAGCTGTTCAGCATCATTCAAACTTGAATTATCAGCAATAATATTGCCATTCGAAGTTACGATAGTGCCAGTTCCACCATCTACCCCATTCCCGGAGAGATCAACTATTCTTTGTTTTAATGAATTGAGTGAAATGTCTACTCCGGCAACACCGATCACTTTGCCGTCTTTATTAAAAACCGGCACAGAAACAGTTGTCATGAAAATTGAATAATTTTCTGTAATTTCCTCTGAGTAAGGCCCTATCAGAGACAGTCTGGAGGATTTTGCAGGAATTGAATAATATTCCTCTTCATATGCATCAGGACCCCAGGATTCAGTGGAAACTACAACAGAATTACTTTTTTTATCGCGATAGGCCCAAACCGCATAACTTCCGGTTTCATCATAATCCTCTGTTCCAGCAAATGCACTATCCTGGCCATCCCATCCGTCAGGCTCAAAAACGGCCCATATGGAAAATATTTCATCATGATTATTCAGAATTGCCTCTGCAATCACAGGAATAAAATTACGGTCTGTTATTCCTTTATCTTTGTAAATTTGTATTGTATTACTGAAATCCTCAAGCACAGCTACTGATTTAGAAAGCTCAAGAACTATGGTGTCAGTAATATAATCAATGGACATTGAAGCAGATGCATAAGCATTTTTTTTAAAAGCACTGTCTGTAAAAAATGATATTATTAATATAATTGTTAAAAAAGAAATAACGAGAGCAGGAATAATATATAAATTAAGTCTTCCTATTAAGGATTTCATAATAAGCTGTTTCTCCTGATTTCATTATCAAATAATTTTTCAGATAATATTATTAAACAGATATTTAAGCAAGAATAAATAAATACTGATTTTTCAACCGGATAAATTGAAGCTGAACCGGAATATTTCATATTTACCTTCAGGATATTAAAATCCGGAAGGTAAATATCGAAATACAGATTTTACTATGCAAAATTGTTAGACTTTCATCTTTTTTTAAAACAAGCTGACTTCATCATTTATCTGACATTTACAATCATTTTTTCAGGGAGCCATGTAATGATTCCGGGAAAAATGACAAGAAGGACAAGTACAAAGCCGACTATTGCGACAAAAGGCAGTACACCCCTGATAATATCGCCCATTTCAAGGTTATATTCTTTTGGAGCAGTCCCTTTAAGAACAAAAATAGACATAGCCATCGGAGGGGTCATAAAAGCCATCTGAAGGTTGATAACTACCATCATTCCTGCCCAGAGCGGATCAAATCCCAGTTTGGCAAAAATTATTGAAAATATGGGAACAACGATAAAGACTATTCCTATCCATTCAATAAACATACCCAGCGCAAAGACAATCAGCATAACAACAGCAAAAGAGGCCCATTTACCTCCGGGAACAGACAGGATAAGTTCCGCCACTACATCTCCTGCCCCTGCGTTCATAAATATGCCGACAAAGGCATAGGACAGGGCGGCGATAAGGACAACAAACGCGCTGACCTTCATCGTTTCAAGACTTGCTGTTTTAAGCATTTTAAAACTGAATTTCCGGTATGCGATTGCGAGAAGAATTGACGCGGTGCACCCGACTGCTGCGGCTTCTGTAGGAGGGGCAATGCCTGAAAATATTGTACCAAGCACCGCGGCTATAAGAAGCACAGGCGGAAGCATTGATTTAAGAAGCTTTAATATTTTTGCGGGAGTAATTGGCGTCATCTGCTCTGCAGGTATTGCAGGACCAAGCTTAGGATTGATCATACACCGTATTACAACATAGAGAATATACATAGAGGAAAGAAGAAGACCGGGGAAGATCGCCCCCATAAACATCTGGCCGATTGAAAGCCCGGCTTGGGGTGCGTAAACAATAAGCATGATGCTCGGCGGAATAAGAATTCCAAGTGTGCCCGCGGCTACAATTGAGCCTGAAGCTATACCCCTGTCGTAACCCCGGTTAAGCATCGGGCCAAGGGCCATCAGAGTCAGTATTGTAACAGACGCGGCAATTACACCGAGGCATGCGGCAAGTATTGTTCCGAATACTATTGTTACAATAGCAAGACCTCCCTTTAGCCGCCCGAGGGCGTCATAAAGGTTTTCATAAAGCTCGTTTGTTATCCCTGACTGCTGAAGGATTACACCCATAAAAGTAAAAAGAGGAACAGCAAGGTAGGGGTAATTAAGAGATAGGTCATAGAATCTTGTGAATAGGATATGGAATGTTGTGTTGGCCCCGAATACAGCCATACCCACGAGAAATGAGACGCTTCCGATTACAAACGCAATAGGAAATCCGGTTAAAACAAGGACGAATACCCCGCCCAGCATAAGAAGGGCTATAATTTCAGGATTAAGCGTTATCAATTGGGGTACCTCCGACAAATAAATATACATCGCGTACTAATTTTGCCAGCCCCTGCAATACGAGCAGGAACAGGCCTAGTGTAAAAACGGTCCTGTACGGCCCTGCAGGCGGATACCAGAAACTGTTGAACATTACCTCATTGATTTTCCAGGCTTTAATAGTCCATTTTAACGAGTACCAGAACATGACAGTCACAAGGGGGAAAAACAGGAAAAGAGAAGCAACCATATCTATCAGGGCCCGGATACGCGGACTGAATCTGCTGTATATCAGATCCACCCGTGTATGGGCGTTGTGAAGATAATCATAAGACGCTCCCAGGAGATACAAGGTACCTCCCGCCATACTGAGCGTATCATATGCCCAGATTGTCGGCGAACCGAAAACATGTCTTGAAATTGTCTCGAATGTTCCTGCCGCGACAAGCAGAAGGGCAAACCATTTCCCGACAGATCCTGCTGTTTCACTTAAATTATCTATAAATTTTAAAACCTTTCTTATGAAAGTCATGCCTGGCTCCTTAAGTAGTTTACTGCATAGCCGCGTATGCAATTCCATAAGCTTTCATGGAATTGTAAATTTCACCGAAAATTGGTTTTTCCGATGCTGCTTTTTCTGAATAGAATTTATCCGCTTCTGCCATTATAGCGTTTTCAATATCAGCAGGAACTTTAAGAACCTTGTTTCCGGCTTTCTTGAAGCTTTCAACCGCTTTGATTGATTCTGCGATCAAGTATTCATGCTGCAGCATCGTATAGTTTGAAACAACATTTTTAACAATTGCCTGAAGATCTGCAGGAAGAGCATTAAAGGCGTCCTTGTTTACAAAAAACACCTGGGGATCGCTGGGAGCTCTTGATGAAGAAATATAAACATATTCTGCAACTTCATTGAAGTGCATTGTCCAGTTGGATGCAAGTGTTGAATATTCAAAAGCGTCGATTGTTCCCCTCTGCATTGCTTCATAAAGTTCACCGCCGGGCATGATAACTGTAGCAGCGCCGAGTCTTTTAAGAATTTCACCGCCGTCGCCCATGCATCTTGCCTTAAGGCCCTTTATGTCAGCCATTGATTTGAGTTCTTTTTTTGAATGGAAAAAAACTTCTGCGGGAAGAGGGGAAAGAGCACCGGGGAAAGTCATTACATTATAGCCTTCCATCATTTTGTTCATGAGATCAGCACCGCCTGCATAATCAAACCATGAACGGAGAGCCTCTCCTGCAAGAGCGCCCGGTCTTGAACTGATAAGACCTGCGGCAGACCACTTGTCAAGGTTATACATCGGACATGTATAGCCCATCTGCAGAACATCTTCATTTATTGCATCCAGTTCTTTGTATGCCGGAACAATAGATCCGCCCACAAAAGGTTTAACCTCAAGACGTCCGCCTGAAGCTTCAGTTATGGCATTACATACCATATCATGATAAATCTGGGAAGGATCAGAAGCTGGTCCATGGCCTGATGATTTCCAGACTATTTTCTCTACTGCTGTCTTGTCAGCATCTGCGCTCTTTCCTGCAGAACAGGAAGCCAATACTCCGGCAGTCAGAATTAATGCGATTAATCCGGCTGTCAACAAGTACTTTTTCATAATACACTCCTTAATGATATTATATTTATGGTCTGTACAAAACAAATACAGACCTGAAAGAGAACTGATCAGAAAATTGTCAGAGAACTTCCTGTCCGGTTATAAAAATAACCTGAACTTGAGTTTTCAAGTAATTTACCGGCCTTCTCCCCTGTACAATGGGAGACGCCAATAATTTTAATGTTATTTTTTATCAGATATTCAATTGAGGCATCAGAGGCTTCCTGCGAAGCTTCAACAAGGTGAGTTCCCCCGAGGACCGCGTATACAGGTTTTTTAAAGCGTGATTTCACTTCATCCAGCATATTGCGCATGCCAGGATGAGCGCACCCCATAATTGCGACTAACCCTAAAGGGGTATCAACGACAATCATCACCTCATCCTCAAAATCATCATCCGTGAAACCATCATGAGTCAGAAGCTTGAATCTTTTATTTATTTTTTCATCAATGTTAACACGTGGAAAAAATCCCACGACAAACACTCCCGGTACAAGCTCTCTCACCGGTTCTCTCAATTCACTGTAAAGAATATTTCTCTTCTTTAAAAATTCAGCGGTAAAATTATTGCCGAGATACTCATGTGCTCCGTTTCTCTCGGCATATTTTTCCCTGAAAAAACCCCGGCCGGTGACCAGCTCAAAACCGGTGGTTACATTAAGCAAATCCCTTAGCCCGCCTGTATGGTCATAATGCCCATGACTTAATACAACACATTCAAGATCTGTAAGATCTATCTGCAGCTGATGAGCATTGTAAATAAAATCGCCTGACTGCCCTGCGTCAAAAAGTATTTTATTTCTCGGCATTTCAATGCATATTGAAAGTCCATGTTCATTCCTTAAAGCAAGATGCTCTCCAATGGAATTCTCAATAAGTGTTGTTATTCTGATCATTATTTGCCTCCGGATTCAGCAATGTGGTTTCTGATATCTTTAAGGGCATTTTTAATATGCTCTTCCATTTTTTTTTCAGCAGCCTTACTGTCATGCGAAATTACGGCATCTACAATAGCGCAATGTTCTTTTATTGTCTTTTTAATTCTTCCCGGTACCTGAAGGCTTGAAATCCAGCCTACAGGCAGGGACTGAGTCATTGTTTTCATCATCATAAACAAAGTCCGGTTTTTTGCTGCTTTTGCAAGCTGCAGGTGAAACTTTTCATCAAGACGGATAATTTCGGATGTAGTTCCTGACTCAGAAAGCAGATTGAACTGTCTGCATATTTCCTTCAATTTAAGGATATCGTCTTCCTCTGCTTTGAGTGCGGCATATGCTGCTGTTTTAGGATCAATAATCAGCCTTATTTCAAAGTGCTCCTCAAGTGAGGCTTCATTCTTCCTGAGCCAGTCAGCAAAGTTCTGATTGTTTTTTTCATTCGGATCAGCAATAAATATCCCTTTCCCGTGAATAACATCAACCAGCCCGGAAAGTTCGAGAATACGCACAGCTTCGCGTACAGACGAACGGCTCACACTCAGCAGCCGGGTCAGTTCATTCTCTGAATAGAATTTATCGCCGATAGAAAAACTTTCTTCCCTGATCATCTTTTTAATTTCTTCAAATACCTGGTCTGAAAGTCTTGTTTTTATAATTGCCAGAACATTCCTCCACAGCAGTCCATGTTGTCTACTCATCAGACAAGTTAAATTATAAACCCAGTATTTGAAGCAGTCAATATTTTTTTCAGACAGTTTTATACATTTAGGAAACATATTTTAAGCAAAAAAAGAACTATCCGGTCGGCTTTATTAAAAGTTGACAGATAATGAAGCCGGGAATAGAATTAAATTAGTTTTTACTTCAATATCCTGCTCATCAGCTTCAATCAGGGAGATAAATAATGAAAAAAATCGGTATCATTATCTGCGGCAGATATAAAAACTGCGGAGGAGGCAAGTGTTTAAGGTCTATGCGTGAACGGGTCGGCGCTTTTTCCATCTACCCAAAAGATGAAGAGGTGGAACTGGTCGGTTATTCCAACTGCGGGGGATGTCCCGGCGGAAATATCGAGTATGTGCCTGCAGAAATGATCAAAAACGGGGCAGAAGTGATACATCTTGCAACCGGTCTTATTGTAGGGTATCCCCCATGTCCCAGCATACGCCGCTTTAAATCGTTTATTGAAGCAGCCTACGGGATACCTGTCGTGATTGGAACTCACCCTATTCCTCAGAAATATATGGACACACATGCAAAGCTTTCCATGTGGAAAGATACAAACATGAAGGAACTTGTACAGCCTTTATTTGATGAGGCACAGGAAATTAAAATAGCCTATAATTAAATTCCAGCCTGTTTCTGTTGAAGAACGAAGATTCTTTTGCTACAATCTGAAAGTTCTGCACCTATAATAAGTTCTGCTGTATTCTATTATATATAAAAAGTTTGTATTTTTATCAAATTAATTTTGACAGGGGATATGGATGAAACTTCTTTTAAAAATGAAAGCAAAAGACTACGATACACTTATTCTGTTCTTTCCGCTCCTGTTCAGAATATCCATGATCCTGTTATCTGTTTTTATTGCAGTTTCAATATTCCTTTTTCCGCTTGAGAATGGAGAGAGGGGTACTGATTTTATCCCGGCAATACTGAGTATAATATGCCTGATATCTGCAACATATGGTGAAAAATGGGTATTTGACAGAAAGAAAAACATAATCTTTACACAGACATCATTTTTATTTATTAAAAAGCATAAAATGGTAAAAATGAACCAGATAAGGGATATATCTGTTGCAAGATTCATAAAGCGTAAAAATCCCGATTCTTCATTTCTTAAACTTTCGGTCTACCTTAAAGACCAGACATCCCTGGATATTGAAATTCTCCCGTCAAGGGACATTGATAATGCGAGAAGGAAAGGAGAAGCAATCGCAGAATTCTGTTCCTTCCCCTTCAGGGATTTATCAGCTGTATCCGGGGAACAGGAAAAACCGCTGATTACAGCATAATCAGGGGCTGAAATAAAGGAAACAGGCTACATGGTGCCCTTCTCCTGTTTCCGTGAGCTCTGGTATGTTATTTTTACAGATCTCCATCTTTTTAGGGCATCTGTCATAAAAATAACAGCCTGTTCTTGCCCTGTCCGGGGACGGTACATCTCCGCTTAAAACAATTCTCTTCCTCTTTTTCTCAATTTCAGGATCAGGAATCGGTGCTGCCGAAAGCAGCGCCTCTGTATAAGGGTGGAGCGGTTTTTTGTATATTACTTTTGAAGAGGAAACCTCAACAATCTTTCCAAGATACATTACCGCTACTCTTGTGCTTATGTATTCAATTACAGCAAGATCGTGCGCGATAAATAGATAAGTAAGATTGTATTCACTTTGAAGATCGGCAAGAAGATTGAGTATTTGCGCCTGTATTGACACATCAAGAGCGCTTACCGGTTCATCTGCGAGAATGAGCTTCGGATTAAGGGCGAGTGCCCTTGCTATCCCGATTCTCTGCCTCTGTCCCCCTGAAAATTCATGAGGATATCTGTTTCTGAAGAAAGAGGAGAGGCCTACTTTTTCCATCAGAAATTCAGCCCGCTCTGTTATTTCCTTTTTGCTTATAGTCATCAATCCCCTGTTTTTGAATATTATCAGCGGTTCCGCTATTATTTCAGTCACAGTCATTCTGGGATTAAGAGAAGCGTAAGGGTCCTGGAAAACCATCTGTATGTTTTTTCTTTCAGAAAGCAGTTCCCTGCTGTCAAGCGAGGCTAGATCCCTGCCGTTGAAAATAATTTCGCCTTCCGTAGCTTTGTAAAGCTGTGCTATTGTTCTGGCTGTTGTTGATTTGCCGCAGCCTGATTCACCTACCAGGCCGAGGGTTTCCCCTGCCTTTATCTCAAAGCTTATTCCGTCAATCGCCCGGATTGCTCCGACCTGTTTTTTAAACAACAGCCCTTCCTCTATCGGGAAATGCATTTTAAGGTTTTTTACTTCAAGCAAGGCGGTACTCATACTGCTCCTCCTGTCATGTGATGCTCATCAGCAGATTTATGCTCATCAGAATAATTACCAGGTTCAGCGGGAAAAAGCCAGCAATTGACTGTTTTTCCGCTGCCGTTATCATATACAGGGGGATATTTTTTTCTGCAGATATCCATAGTGTGTTCGCACCTGGGATGGAATGGACAGCATTCCGGCATGCCAATCATATTGGGAGGCTGACCTTTTATTGAATAAAGCTTCTGTCCTGTTTTTTTATCAAGCCTGGGAACAGATTTTATAAGCCCGATCGTATAAGGGTGTTTGGGATCTGAAAAAAGTGTTGATACATCTGATTTTTCTATAATCCTGCCGGCATACATTACATTGAGGGTATCGCACATACCCGCAACCACACCGAGATCATGTGTTATAAGAATTGTCGCGGTCCCGAGTTTTTCAGAAAGATCTTTTATAAGCTCAAGAATCTGCGCCTGTATTGTTACATCCAGCGCTGTAGTAGGCTCATCCGCGATAAGAATTTCAGGGTTACAGCTTAAAGCCATTGCAATCATAACCCGCTGCCTCATTCCGCCTGAAAACTGATGCGGGTAGGAATCAATCCTTTTGGCAGGAGCCGGGATTCCGACCAGTTCAAGCATCTCAATTGCCCGTTTTCTTGATTCTTTCTCATTTTTTTTCTGATGAAGAATGATAGTCTCAACAAGCTGGGTAGATATTTTTAAAAAAGGGTTAAGACTTGTCATGGGATCCTGGAAAATCATTGAAATTTTATTTCCCCTGATTCCCCTTATCTCATTTTCCTTCATTTTAAGAATATCCCTGTCATGAAACAGGACCTTGCCGTCAACAATCCTGCCCGGAGGAGAAGGGATAAGCTTCATAAGGGAAAGGTTTGTCACAGATTTCCCGCATCCTGATTCACCTACAAACCCGAGTGTCTCACCCTTGCGCAGGGAAAAGGAAACTCCGTCTACAGCTTTGACTATCCCCTCATCTGTTCTGAAGTGGGTTTTAAGGTTATCAACTTTAAGTATCACGTCATTTCTGTCAATCATTTTCTGCTCCTTCAGAACTTGTTTTTTCCCTGAGGATCAAAAGCGTCCCGCAGACCGTCGCCGAGAAAATTCATTCCGAAAAGGAAAAGCGTCATCGCGGCTGCCGGAAAAAACAGCCTCCAGGGGTAGAGGTTCATTCCATCGACTGCATGTCCGACAAGGGACCCCCAGGACGCAAGAGGCGCTGATATGCCGAGGCCCAGAAAAGATAAAAAGGCTTCAAGCATTATAAATGTGGGTATTCTGAGCGTTGAAAATACTATTATTACTCCAAGTGTATTGGGAAGAAGATGTCTGAATATTATTCTGGTCGTGCTTGCACCGCTTGAACGGGCAGCTTCCACAAATTCCGAATTTTTCAGAGACATAATCTGACCGCGGACAACACGCGCGACAGTAAGCCAGCTTACAACCGCAAGAGCGACAAAGAGATTTATGATATTCCTTCCGAATATTGCCATAAAAATGATTACAAGCATCATATAGGGAAGTCCGTAGATAACATCAACAATTCTCATTATTATGTAATCCACCTTGCCGCCGAGGTATCCGGCAATTGCCCCCAGTACAATTCCTATCAACACTGAGGTTATTGTTCCGACAAATCCGATTGCTATGGAAATCTGGCCGCCGTAGATTACCCGCGCCAGCATGTCCCTGCCAAGGTAATCTGTACCGAATAAATATCTTCTTTCATGTACTTTTACTTCTTTGCCGTTTATAACAGCAGTTTCATTGGCAATTCTGTATTTTATCTGCTCAAGGGCTGCAAGCTCTTCCTGGTTAAGGTCTCTTTTTTCTTTTTCCGCAAGCGCATTCATCTGCCCCAGGGTCCTTTCGTAATAAAGCTGACCGGCATTCTTTGTAAGGGAAGGAGGAAGATACTGATGATCTATTACCTGTTCCGTATATGAGTAAATAGGAAGGACCGGAGCCAGTACTGATATCAGTATAAAGAAGATAACAAGGACCAGTCCTGCCATCGCCATGTGGTTCTTTTTTAATCTTCTCCATGCATCAAGGGTAAGGCTTACACCCTTATCCGGCTGGTTGAATTCATTAACCGGTAATACCGCACTTTTTTCTTTTATCATGATGCTCACCTCATTTATACGATATTCGCGGATCAAGGTAGGCATAAACAATGTCCACGATAAAATTCATTATTACAAGTATGACAGAATACACAATGACTGTTCCGAGAATCAGTGTGTAGTCCCTGTTGAGCGCAGACTGGATAAAGAATTTACCCATTCCCGGAACTCTGAATATTGTTTCAACAACAACAGAACCGGTAAGAACTGCGGAAAAAGCAGGCCCGAGATAGCTTACTACAGGCAGCATAGCGCCCTTAAGGACATGTCTGAACAGTATAACAGATGTTTTAAGTCCTTTTGCCCTTGCTGTTCTTATAAAATCGCTTCTCATGATTTCAAGTATACTTGCTCTTGTAAGCCGTGCGATATACGCGAAGTTGTTGAAAGAAAGGGTAATTACAGGAAGGACAAGTGTAGTCCAGCCGTACCTGCCGGTAATCCAGCCTGAAGTCGGAAACCAGTTCAGCTTCATCGCGAAAAAATAGACCAGGACAGGGCCGGTCACGAACAGCGGAATAGTTATCCCTATGACAGCTACTGACATGGACAGGTAATCTATCCATGTATTCTGGCGCAGGGCAGATATCATCCCTGCGGTTATGCCGAAGACAACAGCAATTATCATGGAAATAGCGCCTAGAAATAAAGAATTGGGAATGCTTTTCGCTATGTAATAATTGACATCCTGGTCCTTGTACCTGTAGGAAGGGCCAAGGTCACCCCTGATTATACTGAGCATATACCTTGCGTACTGCTTTATAACAGGCTCATCAAGATGATATTTTTTTTCAATATTTTCCTGTATCTGTTTAGGCAGGGTTTTTTCTGAATCAAACGGACCGCCGGGCGCCGCCCTGATAATGAAAAATGAAATTGTAATAATTACAAGAATGGTGGGAAAGAGTCCGATAAACCGCCTGATTATGTATTTTGTCATTATTATCCCCGCTTTAAAAAATGGAGGAAGACGGTCTGATTATACCCGGACCGCCTTCCTGCTGTTTAATAATTTTAAATACTATTTTTTGTAAATTGTCTTTGTAGGATGCCAGTCCATGGCATTGGGATACCAGCCGCCCCATTTTGTTGTATCTATCATACTCTGTGAAACATAATGATAGATAGGCATAACACCCTGGTCCTGTGTGATAAAGATGTCTTCCGCTTTTCTAAGGGCAGCGAATCTTTCCGGGCCGGGCTTCATAGTTGAGGCTTTTCCTATCAGTTCATCAAACTCTTTATTTGAGTATTTACCTCCGTTCATGGCTTTGCCGCTTCCGAACATATCAAGGAAAGTGCTGGGGTCTGGATAATCAGCTATCCATCCGGCCCTTGCTACCATAAACTCTCCCTGCTTTCTTGTATCAAGGTATGTCTTCCATTCCTGGTTTACAAGCTCGCACTTTATTCCAAGGTTTTTCTCCCACTGTTCCTGTATAAATTCAGCAATTTTTAAATGCCTGTCGCTTGTATTATAGAGTATTTCAAGTTTCGGGAAGCCCTTTCCGTCAGGATATCCAGCTTCGGCGAGAAGCTGTTTTGCCTTGGCAAGATCTTCGCCTATTCCGGGGGTCGGGTCATAGCCTGCCATCGGGGGAACCATGCTGTATCCGGCTGTTTCACCTGCGGCTGTAACTTTTTCTACAAGGGTTTTTCTGTCAAGAGCCATGCTTAGCGCTTTTCTTACCCTGACATCGTTTACAGGGGGTTTTTCAACCTGGAAAATATAGTAATAAACACCAAGGTATGGAGCTACAACATAATCATCCCTGAGTTTTACAGCATCAAGCTGCTCGAGAGGAACTTCCGGTGCCCAGTCTACCTCGCCGTTAAGATACATATTAAACCCGACATTATCGTCATCTGTAGGTATATAGACAACCCTGTCAAGTTTTACATTTTTCTTGTCCCAGTATTTATCGTTTTTCTTTACTGAAAGTATTTCCTGGGGTTTCCATTCATCAAGAACAAATGGTCCGTTTCCAACATAGTTTTCCGGCATTGTCCAGCTGTCAGGATTTTCCTTGATTTTATGAAGGGGAACTATCGCGAAAGCATAATGCGACATTGCGCTTACAGCCGCCGGCATTGCCCCGACAAGAGTTACTTCAAATGTATAATCATCAACTGCCCTGATTCCGACAGATTCGGGGCCTGCTGTACCTTCCATAAAATCACCCGCGCCTTTAATAAGATCGCCAGGGAACCAGGCATAAGGTGCGGCTGTCTTGGGATCAAGTATTCTAAGCCATGAATCCACAAATGTCTGGGCAGTAATTGGAACACCGTCACTCCATGTTGTTTTTCTCAGCTTGAATGTAATTTTTGTACCTGTCGGGTCAATTTCCCAGCTTTCAGCAACGCCTGGAACAGGTTCTGCAGTTTCAGGGTCGGAGGAAACAAGTCCTTCTCCGAGAGAGTAGTATATTCTATGCTCCGGCACACCTTCAATAAGGTGCCAGTCGAGGCTCTGCGGCTCTGCCTGGTTCCAGACAACAAGCTCGCCTCCTCCTCCTTTTTCTTCAGCTTCTTTTTTGCATGAAACAAAAAAAGCTGAAAATAATACTGATATTATCAGTATAAACAAACAGATTTTTTTCATCACTTTCTCCTTTTTGTATCAGTGGTTTATAAAAACCAGAATACAACCCTTTAATTATATTAGTGAGTAGTGAATTTGAAAAGCTTTTTATTATCAGGATGTTTTATTTTGTCCCGGGACCTGTTCCGGATTCCGCATCAATGAATAACCACTTTCCCGAGATCCAGCCTGCTGTCAGGATAGCTGCATGGGCTGCCTGGTAAAGGGCGAATGACATCCATGCCCAGAATATTCCAAGATTCAGTACCCTGAGGCATAACCAGGTCATAGCGAGAATAAAAACCATGTTTGTTGTAAATTCGGAAAAAAGGACAAACCTGCCCCATCCTATCCCTGAGAAAATAATCTCGAAAGTGTAGCCGAAAACCTCAACAAAGAAAAAAACGGAAAAGAATCTGATCGCTCCTGCTGCCGCGGCAAGCGTTTCAGGGTCATCAGTAAACAATCCCGCGACAAAGGAAGGAGAGAGCAGAATAAAGAAAAGTATTACAAGGCCAATTGCAAATCCGACACCAGCGCAGACCTCAACAGCCTTTCCTGCCTTATCCCTTTGCCCTGCGCCCAGATAATTTCCCGCAAGTATTGCCCCTGCCCTGGCAAACCCTCCTACAATTGTTTTATTGATCCTGAATACAGAAAAAACAATATGTATCGCGGCCAGGTAAACAGTCCCCAGACCTCCAACCATGGCCTCATAAATTAAAAATACGGAGAGGGCGACTATATTCTGAATCCCGGGGGGATAAGCGTTTTTTAAAAGATCCCTCATGAGGCCTGTTTTTACAGAAGCAAAATTGAACAGTTTATACTGTTTAAGCCTTACATCAGAGAGCAGAACATAAATCAGATAAGCTGCTCCGGCAGCTTCCGCAAGCAGTGTTCCTGCCGCCGCCCCTTTTATACCCATTGCGGGAAAACCTGCTTTGCCGAAGATCAATATATAGTTGAAAAAAACATTAAGTACATTAGCCCCGATATTGACTGTCATTACAGGGCCGGTTCTGTTGACTGCTGAGAGGAATCCTGTAATTACAGCCGATATCCCCGCGAACGGGAACATCCACCTTACAATCAGGATGTAATCCAGGGCGTTTTCGACAAGCGGAGTGCTGCCGGAAAGAAGGGAAATAATAAACCTGCTGAAAAATGATACTATAAGCGCGGTACATGCGGAAAAAAAGGCGCAGATAAAGCCGTTGCTTAAAACCTCGCCTGTTTTCTCAGCTCCCCCCGGGAGAACTGTATCGGGCAGTCTGGCGGCATCATAAACCTGCCTGCCGTATCTCCTCGAAGCGATTGCCATTGTCCCGGTTGTAAGCGGCCAGATAAAAGTATGAAGAATGTGCGTAAAAAGACCCGCGATTGCAATCGCTGCAAGCTGCTCTGTTCCCAGCCTGCCCACCATTACAGTGTCTGCTATCTGCAGGAGATACTGCGAAAAGCTGCCGGCAAAAAGAGGTATGCCGAGGTAAATTATTTTTCTCAGATGGTATCTGTTTCGGGGCATGATAAACCAGGATTACCGGGAAAGATATCAAGAAGTTCAGTCAGTGAATCTATAACAATATCAGGCTTGTGCTCATCCTTTTCCATATGATGGGGTTTGAGTTTTTTTGTTGTCAGTATAATAGTAAGACCGTATCCGGCCTTTTTAGGCCCTGCTACATCACGGTTAGGCTGGTCTCCCACATAAGCCGCGTTTTCAGGTTCAATGTTAAACCCTTTAAGTGCATCAAGGAATATTTTTTCATCAGGTTTTCTCATTCCTGTCTCGGAAGAGAGAACAACTGCTTCAAAGATACCGGCAAGTCCTCCTGCCGCAAGCTCATCATGAACAAGAGGGCGGCTCCATGTATTGCTTATAAGTCCGACAATATATCCGTTTTCTTTCAGCTTCTGGAGGACTTGTTTCATGTCTTTGTTTACTGTACGTTTTCCCTTTGACTGAAAATATAAAAGGGTAAGTTCTTCAGCTATAGGGGCAAGTATATCTGAAGAGACCTCCGGGAGCATCCACCTTGGCCAGACTTCAGATGCCGGTGCTTCAATAAGTGAATCCATTCCCCACTTCTTGTATCTGCTTTCTCCTTCGAGAAGTCTTTCTTTAAGTATTTTATAATCCTCCCTTATACCTGTCATAGCCATGATTTTTTCCATGTAGGCTCTTCCGTCATCCGCGAGAGGGATCCTGTCGCCGGCCACAACTCCTCCCTGATCAAAATATATTGCCTTTATTTTTTTTACCGCTGTGTCCTGCATCTGCTCCCCCGCTGTGTTTTTAAAAATATATACCTCATACAGAATATTTACAATCTGATATTAATTAGACATTAACAGGCTTTTAAGGGGGATTTGACTGAGTTTTATGAAACTGTAAAAATCAGAGTTTGCTTTTTTCCTGCAGTAATTGCATGAAATTCTTATATTCTTCTGATTCAGGATCAAGTCTCAAGGCTTCCTCGCAGTCAAGCCTTGCGGCAAGATAATCTCCGGAATGATAGTAAACCTGCGCCTTTGCAAACCAGAATTCACTCTGATACGGATCAAGAGCAACTGCCTTCTTTAAATCTTCACGTGCTTCCTGATATTTCTTCATCATCCGGTATGTTATTCCCCTCAGATAGAGAGTCCGGCTGCTTTGCGGATTTATGGCAAGGGAATCTGAAAAGTCGGCAAGCGCTTCCTCATAACGCGATTCAGCAAAGTGGACCATTCCCCTGTGCACGTACACAAGGGCTTTTACCTTCTCATCTTCATGTTCAAGTATTTTTGAATAGATCTTTATTGCTTTCTGATATTGTCCGCTGTTATGGGCGAGCAGTCCCCTTAAAAGCAGATCGTCAAGACTCAGTGATGCACTGGATTGTAAGTCGAAATCGTCATCAGCGCTTTTGTTTTTTAAAATTGACGGGCTGCCGTATAAAAGACCTACAGGCGTTGTTCTATTGGAAACAGTTTCAGAAAAATTACGTCTCCTCTGGACCAGTTCCCACTGGAGCTGCCTCTGGTAGTCCCTGATCTCCTGAAATATTGTATCAGAGAGGGTCAGGTTAGCGTTCAAAGCAGCTAGTTTACGCTTTAAAGGCTTGTCGAACGGATTGAACTTGGCCTTGTAAACAAGCTCATGTTCAACCTCTGCCCACGCATCCTGAAGAATAGTGCGGATCTGTATTTCAGCGCATTCAACAGGTATCCCTTCGGGGTCAAGCGGCGGGACAGGCAGAGCAATGAGAATATGGGTTGCCTCATAGCCGAATTCCTTGTAGGAATGTTTGTCCCCCTTTTTTTCAGTCTCAACAACATGAAAAAGTTCCCTGATTACGTCCTCAACATCGCCCAAAGTTTCAAGAAAAGGACACACAATTCTTATCCCCAGCAGATCGGTCAGATATATTTTTTCAGATTCCGGGGATTCTCTCAGTTTAAGAAGCATTTTTTTAAAATAGCTTTCAAATGATTTGACCCTGTATTTAAGCGAAGCACGGATATTTCTGGCGGCAAGCTCCTGCTCAATCCTCTTTACAACATCGCTCAATATCCTCCGGTACGTTTCTTCTCTGGAAATATAATTATTTTCAAGCGCAGATCTTTCAGTATATACAGTTTTGTCAGCCACATACCCCTCCCGCATTTGAATAAGGATTTGAGTCCTCTGCAGTTTTAAATGTATTTCCTGCAGGGATGTCAGGCTTATCCTGGTATTTTATTTCATGGTCTTTATTAATTCCTATTTTAATAATAATCATAAAAACCAATAACAGGGTTATAAAAAAAACATATGCCGCAAAAAGTACTTTATTACTGTTTCTCATCAATTTCTCCAGTTTTTTAATCCCCGGTCTTCTGTTTATATACCATCCCGCACCTGCACCTCTTTAAGTCTGAGATATGAAACAAACCAGAATAAAGGAGCAACTGCTGTAAAATATAACAGGCGCAGTGTTTTTATAAATACTGAAAATATTTTCTCAAATTCAAGGTATATTACAGAATAATCCAATAAGCCGAAATTCTTTTCAAATACACTGCTGAATAATATACTGATATCACGGCTGAAAATAAATCTTGCGAATACAGAGACAATTATTAATGTAAGCAGGAAAAAAGCAGACAAGGACAACAGGGTTTTAAAGAAATGCATTTTACGGAAATATACAGATCCCAGGAAGAAGAGACTTGAGTTTATAATATAGACAGGGAAAGTCCTGAATATTTCTGATGAAAACGGATTAAAATGCGGAAGTCCGGCGTTAAAAGCATAATTTACGGAAAATACAGCTGCAAATGAACTGATAGAGTAAAGGACAAGAGAAAACACTATCCACACAATTGTAGTAGTTACAAGGCGTTGAATGAATTTCTCAATAACAGAAGCGGGCAAAAGCAGGTAAACGCTGTTTCTGTCGCGCTGATGTATTTCACGGAAACAGGCGGAAGTATATATAAATCCCCCTGTATAAAGAAACAGCGGATAAAGAGCAGTGTGTTCAAAAGCAGATTCATTTATCAGAAAAAAAATAAAAACCGATACCGCAGAGGAAGCAATAATAAGGGATTTCATGTTTTCCCTCAAATCTCTTTTAAAAAGCAGATAGATCCTGTAAGGGCTGATTTTCATCATCTTCATCTGTCTGCATCCTCCCTGCCTAATATACTTGCGATTAACCCGTGCTTTTGAATTACAGCATTGAACAGCACCTCAATATCAATATTATTACTGTTTAATCTTCCGTCATTCCCAGTTCCTTCGCCCAGTTCCCCGTCAATCTCTGAAAGAACAGCCCATCCGCCGGGAACTTTCTCGGAATGTATAATTTTATCTCCGGATGGAGGGAAAGGAGAAAAAGAACAGCTTATTTTACCTGCCACTTCAGCCATACTGTGGTTAAAAATAATTGCGCCGTTATCCACTATGATAACCGGATCAATAAGATCTTCCATGTCCCTGACCTGATGCGTTGAAATTATTATGCAGCTTTCATCTGCTGCTGCAGATGACACAAGCCTTCTGAACTGGCTTTTTGAGGGGATATCAAGTCCATTTGTAGGTTCATCAAGAAGTATTACACCGGAGCAGGTTGCAAGTCCGAAAGCTATAAGAAACTTTTTTTTCTGGCCGTAGGACAGGGATGTCAGCTTTGTGCCCATATCCAGCTCAAAATCCGAAACCAGCATCCTGAATTTGTTTTCATCAAATAAGGGGTAGAAGGGAGCATAAATATCAGCATAGCAGCTGCCTGTTAATCCTGGTAAATAAAATTCTTCCGCAAGATAAAAAAGCCTGGAGAGGAATTCGGGTTCTCTTTTTTGAGGGATTAAACCCGACACAGTACATTCGCCGGCATCCGGATAAAGAAGACCGGAAAGTATTTTAAGCAGAGTACTTTTTCCTGCGCCGTTTTTACCAAGCAGTCCGTAAAGCCCTGCTCCCATAGTGAGATTCATATCCCTGAAAAGTCTTTTATTATCATAACCGAATGAAAGGTTATTCACCCCGATCATTTATAACCCTGCATAAACTTTGAAGTTCTAATCATATCTATAAATCTTATCCTGCATTAATCTTAATATATTTTACTATCATCTTTGATGATATACAAGGAAATGAATGTCCTGATTCAAACAGATCCATGATTTATCCTGTTTCAGCAGGCATTCCGCCGGATAACCCGGATAACGGCATAAACACGGGTCATACATTAGTATGATCCTCATATTTCAGCGCAAAATCATACTATTGTTGAATATATCCTCGCAGGCAGCCCGATGTATTTTATCACCGGAAACTCACAACAGAGTTTTACTATAAAAACATCATGGAGATTTTATGAAAAAAACAGTACTGGCCGTTTTATTTTTAAGCGCGGCATTTCTGGCCTTTACAGATGAAATTCAGGGGAAAAAGCTTTTTATTACAGCGGGTGGAGGAATAACAGAGTTTGACGGTAAAGCAGCAGGGACATTAAGCGCCTCTGCGGGAACAAACCTTCTCCCATGGCTTGAGGGGGGCATTAACCTTACAGCATTCCATACTCTGGAGCGAAGCTATAAGGGAACAGAAGGGAGGGATTTTCAGGCCGAAAGCGGTTTTGCCGCTATTTATCTGCGACCCCATTTTGTAATAGGAGGGAAATTAGATATCGGGTTCCCTGTTCAGTCAGGGTCGGGAACCCTGTTGTACAGATATGAGGAAAAATACAGGGACGAACTTGTCTGGACAGAGGAAATACTTGATCAGATAAACTACGGGGTAACATCTCTGGGAGTTGATATCCGGATTGCATTGTGTGATAAACACAGTTTAACCCTGTCGGGAGGATACAGGGGCACATCTCCCATCGGGTCTCCCTATGCAGATAAAGATGCTTTGAACGGATTCGGGGCGGAAATAAGATACGGATGGAAGTTGTTCTGATGGAAAATTCACTCAGCCACTATAATCAATGGTGGGCAGCTGCGGTGTGGTTTATTTTTTACGGGGTGATAATCCTTTTCACCCCTTTTTACAGGAAAAGAACTGTAAAACCAGTTAAAGTGTACATCGCTTTTGCAGCTGCATTTGTATTTGAGATGTTCGGGATCCCGGTAAGCATGTATGCGGCAGGGTGGTTATTCGGAATGGCAGTCCCTTTTCCGGACGGTATTTTTCATGGCCATACCCTTTCAGGGATTATCGGTATGACAGGAATGTACATAGGAATACTTATGATGATTGCGGGATTATTTCTTGTAATTACCGGGTGGGGTCTTATTCACGACAGGTACTGGAGAAAGGAAACAGGTGAAGGAGAACTGGTTACAACCGGTATTTATAAATATATCCGGCATCCTCAATACACAGGCCTTTTACTGATAACACTTGGCATGATTGCAGAATGGGCAACAATTCCGCTTATACTAATGTGGCCTTATCTTTTTCACCTTTATATTAAACTTGCTCAAAAAGAAGAGGAAGAAATGGTAAGCATATTTGGAGAAAAATACATTAAGTACCGGATACATACAGGAATGTTTTTACCGCGGATTAAATCAGTCATGTTAAAAAACAATAGAACTTGACACCGCAAGCTCTCCTGACTGATAATCACTCAGGATGCAGCATATAATTTTGTTTCTTTATTTTATCAATATATCAGCCGGAATAGCAGGGCTTGCCGCAATGGCGGCCCTTCATTCCAGGCTGCGTCAGGAAGTGACAGGCTCTCTTCTTTTTGTCATGAGCTGCCTGCTTGCTTCACTGGTTTTAACACTTGTAAGCTATTATTTAAATACAATCAAACACCCGGACTATGCACTTAACCTGAGATATGCACTCGGATTTATTATTGCCTTACTTGCCAGGCTCGGGATACTCAGAGCCCTTTTATTCATGAAAGGGATATCAAGGACAGGTTCTGTTTCTATTACTGCAGGGGTAATAGCTGTTCATGTTATCAGCAACTTTCTGGCTGTTTCTGGAAGGAAGGACCTGCTTGAAACACTTTACCTGCCGGTAATCTTTCTTGTTTCATTGTACCTTCTTATTGTAGGGGTACTTCTTCTGCGCGGTTCAGATGCGGAAAACGCCGGAACAGTAAAAACACTTCTCAGGCGGCTCGGGGTTCTCCTGCTGGTCTTTGCACCGCTTTCAACAGCAGGATATTTTCTGTTCAAAGCTTTTCCCGGCCTCGCAGGTTTCCATATTTCCTTTGATTATTTCTTTTTTCTGGCATGGAGTTTGATAACGGTATCGGTATTTCTTGAATATCTTTCTAAACCTGCCGTACTGTTTGATAATGGCAGAATCAGCCCTTCATTTATAAAAAAATTCTCAATATCCGCAAGAGAGGCTGAAGTGATTGAACTTGTAGGTAAAGGACTTGGAAACAGGGAAATAGCTGACAAACTTTGCATTTCATTCACAACAGCCAGAACTCATATATACAACATTTTTCAGAAGACAGGCGCCAAATCAAGGGTTGATCTTTTAAAGATTATTTCGGGATTCAGGGAATAATATATTTTCATTCACTATTAAAAGCACTCTTATCCCTGGCAGGTGCATTACCGATAATACCTGAAGCGGCCAGATAAGCGGTTGAGAAGCACCCCTGAAGCAGATACCCCCCGGTCGGGGCTTCCCAGTCAGCCATCTCTCCGATAACGTAATAACCGGGATAATTCCTAAGCATCATGTTTTCATCAAGCGATTCAAGACTAACCCCCCCGGAAGTTGAAATTGCCTCTTCAAGCGGTCTCATTCCGTGTAATTCAAGGGGAAGAGACTTAAGCATATCCGGTTTACTGTGAATCAGCTCCTTCAGGCTGCTATGAGGGAATATTTCCTTGAGGAGGGCGAATTTTATACCGGTAATGTTAACTGCTTTTCTAAGATAATTTGAAAGGGTTTCCCGGCCCTGATCTTTTTTTAATTTTTTAATTACCCTGTCCATTGTCAGATCAGGAAGAAGGTCGATATAAACTTCAGCCCGGCCGGACTTAATTATCTCATCCCTCAGCTCTGCGCCTGAAAAATATATACCGCTTCCTTCAATTCCATAAGGGGTTACAAGAAGCTCCCCGCGGTTTGATTTACCCTTGAAATCTACCCTGATGTTTTTCAGCGGCCGGCCTTTCCATTTTTCAATGAAAGTACCACTCCATTTTTTTTCAAATCCGCAATTTGCAGCTTTAAGGGGAACAATATCTGCTCCGGCTTTTTTAAAAATATCAACCCATCTGCCGTCTGACCCTGTCCCCGGCCAGCTTGCCCCACCAAGCGCAAATACGGCGGAGGCAGTTTTTACTTCTATTGTCTCCCCGCAGGATTCAAAAACTAGAGTTCTGTCAGGTCTTATATCTGTAAGACGGTGATTTGTATAAAGTTTAAAAAGACCTGTTCCGTAAAGAATGCTTAACCATTTATCAAGTATTTCACCGCTCCCTTCCGTTTCGGCAAACACCCTTCCGCTGCTTCCTGTGAAAGTTTTTATTCCGATTGCGTTGTACCATTTAACCAGGTCTGAGGGTGAAAAAAGGGTAAGAAGTTTTCTGAAAAAAGCCTTATCCTTGCCATACCTGGACGCAAAAAGATCAGGATTTTCACTGTTTGTAATATTGAGTCCGCTCTGCCCGGCGAGAATATATTTTCGGCCGGGCTGATCTTTCTGCTCATAGAGGTCAACAGCTATCCTGTTTTTAACCAGGCAGTAAGCGCAGAAAAGGCCTGAAGGACCTCCTCCGGTAATTACAGCCTTTTTACTGCTTCCGGAATTATTCAGTATCTACCGCCTTTTTCTGCTATCCTATATCATACTGGGAAGCCGAAAGGATATCTTTGTTTGACTCGATTATCTTTTTTATTGTCTTGCTGTCAAGAGCAGTATCTATCTGGATATTGGCACAGGCGCCTTCAGCCCCGTTGAATATTACATTCTGCATGCTTTCAACATTTGTATTGCTGTCCCTTATTATATCAAGAACGCCCGCAAGAACGCCTACCCTGTTAAAATGATGAACACAGAGCATGTATTTTGCTGATGTTTTCTCAAGAAGATTAACACAGTTTCTGACAGAGCCGGTAGCGATATATTCCTTAACAATTTTTACCGCTTCATCTGATATTGCATTCTGTGCCTGTTTTGTTGAGGCTCCTATATGATGTGTGCAGTATATATTTTCAATCCCTGAAAAATCTGATTTAAAATTACCTGTTCCTGATGAAGGTTCGCCGCTGAAAACATCCAGAGCTGCCCGTATATTTTTTGCTGCCACAGCATTTTTGAGGGCTTCCTCATCAATTACCTCAGCCCTTGATGTATTAACAAAGCAGGCCCCATCTTTCATAGAGTTGAAAAATTCTTTTCCCAGAAAACCGCGCGTATCATTGGTAAGGGCGAGGTGCACACTTATGATATCAGCTTTCCCTGCAAGCTCCTTTACATCCCTGCAGTATTCGATATCCATACTTTCAGCTTTTTCAGGAGTCAGGGACCTGCTCCACGCAGCAACTTTAAGCCCGAATGCCTTTGCCCTGCTTATTACCTCGGAACCGATCATTCCTGTTCCGATTATTCCGAGGGTTTTACCGAATATGCCGTCTGCTTTTGAATATTTTTCCTTGTTCCAGATCCCTGCCCTGAAATCCGCTACGTTATCCGGTATTTTTCTGTCAAGGCTTAATATCAGACCTAATGCGAGCTCAGCGACAGCTATAGAGTTTTTACCCGGACAGTTTGCGACATAAACACTCTGTTCAGAAGCGGTTGCAATATCAATAGTGTTATAGCCTGCCCCCGCCCTTATGATGAGATTAAGTCTGGGGTTGGCCTCTATTGACTCTTTCCCCACTTTGGTTGATCTAACAATAATGATATCAGGCAGTTCATCGCCCACAGCCTTTGTAAGCGAAGCTTCTTTTAGACCCGGATCATATACAACTTTACATCCGAGTGATGTAAATTCCTCAATTTTATTTTCCGGGAATTTATCAGCGATCAGAATTTTAAATCCCATAACAAATCCTCCTTTAAGTTCTATGATTCATTATAAGCTTATTCTGTAATTATTTCATTCCATAATTTTATTTATTGAGGAGATTAACAGGGATGAATTATACGGTTTCTGTAAAAATCCAAGTATACCTTCATCATGAAGATTCTGCATATCACTCTCAAGACTGTAGCCGCTTGATATGAGTGCGTTTATTTCAGGGTTGATTTCCCTCATATGATTAAACAGTTCGCGCCCGTTCATTCCGGGCATGATCATGTCAAGTATTACAATATCCATAGAATCGTGGTTTTCCCTGTAAAAAGACAGGGCATCAACACCCCTGCTGAAAGCTGTGACTCTGTGGTTTTCCCGTTCAAGAGTCACCTTAAGCATTTCACGTACTGCTTCTTCATCATCAACAACAAGAATAGAATAGCAATTTTTAAAATGCGTATCAGGAACGACGGGAGACGCGGGCTTCTCTTTTTCGGATGAAACATTCGGGAGAAAGATGCTGAAAACCGTATTTTTTCCAGGTCCGCTTGATAAAGCGATAACTCCGTTATGCTCATTTACTGTACCGTATACCGCAGAAAGGCCAAGCCCGGTACCCCGCCCCGTCCCCTTGGTTGTAAAAAAGGGCTCAAAAATCCTGTTTTTAATATTTTCAGGAATCCCTTTTCCTGTGTCAGAGACCGATATTTTTACATACCGTCCGGGAATTATTTCCCTGCCGGTTTCGGGGATGAACATTTTATTAATATCAGCGTTATCAGAAATATCCATTATATCAGATGATATTTCAAGGCTGCCTCCGTCAGGCATGGCATCGCGGGCGTTGATTGCCAGATTAAGAATTGCGTTCTGAAGCTGACTTTTATCACCTTTTACAAATGGATTATCGGCACTTAATTTATGAGAAAGGACAATTTTCCTGTCAATGCTCCGCATGATGATTGCTTCGGTTTCCATAATTAAGCTGTTAATATCGACAGGGACTGCATCATGATGACCCTTCCTTGCAAAAAACAGGAGCTGCTTTATAAGGTCTGCCGCATTTTTCGAACTTGAAAGAACATTGTCAGCATATCTTATGATCTGTTCATCATCAACACTGTTCTTTATAAGATCCGTATACCCGACAATACCTGCAAGCTGGTTATTGAAATCATGGGCAATGCCGCCGGCAAGCTGGCCTATGGCATTCATTTTTTCAGACTGCCTGAGCTGGGCTTCACTTTCCTGCAGCGCATTTTTTGTCTTCTCGAGCTCACTGATCTGTGCCTTCAGCCTGGCAGTCCTGAAGTTGACAACTTTTTGAAGTCTTCTGTTCTGCTGAAGGACAAGAGCTATTATCAAAAAAAGAACAATAATCAGCAGAACTGTAAGAACAGCGTTTATACCTATAAGTTTCTTTTTTGCTTCTATATTGGTCCTGAAAATATAATCTCCCAGTTCCTTTTTAAGCAGCTCTGACTGTGCAAGCAAGGTCGTACATTTTCCCATAAGCCGGCTCGACAGTTCTGACGCTTTCAGTTTGTTGTCTTTCCGGATATAAAATTCAAGCAGATATATCATCTCTGATGTTATGGAAGTATCAGCAATTAGTTCCATTACACGGTAGTTGATCTCCGGAGTCAGGGATTCCCTGTCCATTTCTTCAAGTTTTCGTATAGCACTTTCAAAGCTTTCATTGATCCTGTACGGTGAAGGTTCATATTCATCGATATACCTGTAAAGTTCTGTTCTTGCATTGGCAATATCGATTGAAATTTCAGAAAGTCTGCCGATAGTCGGTATTAGAGAATCTGTCAGGCTGCTGAAAGTATTGTTGACAGTAAACCAGCTGATAGCTGATGTAAAAGTTACAATAATAAATATAACAAACATGAAAAAATATATTGCGAAGGTTAGTTTACTGTTTTGCCTAAAATCCAATATCACCGGTTTTTACCCTCCGGTACAGCTTTTTCCCAAACAGCATTGGTATAAATATCAGACAATTCCAGGGTGTCTGTTATAATGCCGTTTTTTTTCAGATTATCCACAGTTAAGGCTGCCTGTTCAGGCAGGTGAAAGCCTAAAGGTATCTCCTTGTATTTTATCAGACGTACTATCTCTTTTAGCTGGGCCATCTGGTGATTTTTTTTAAGTGTTCCGGATTTATCGTGCCTGATTACAATATCAACAGCCTCCTCCTGATGCTTCATCGCCCATTCCCATCCGCGGAGCGAGGCCCTTACCATCCTGATGCAGAGACCAGGGTTATTATCGAATGTTGATTTTCTGGTAAAAATAATATCCCCGGGGAAATTCATTCCATAGTCCGCAAAATCAATTATATTAATATCTTCCTTTCTGTATCCGCTTTCAAGCACGCTGAGATACTCATTGTATCTCATTGACATGACAGCATCATAAGTATTATCAAGAAAAGGGCGAATGCTCCATTTAAGAGGGCTGATGTTAATACTGCCTAGCGGAATTTCAAGCTGGTTCATAAGGCTGTAGAACTGGATTTCATTGCCGAAAAGCCAGATACCCACCCTTTTCCCCTTAAAATCGTATGGGGTTTTAATCCCTGATTCCGCTTTTGAAATCATAACAAGCCCGTTGCTCTGCAGAATCTGGGCAATTGAAATCAGGGGAAGCCCTTTATCTCTTGCTGCCGCAAAATCGGCAAACCACTGTATCCCGAAATCAGAAACACCTGAAGAAACTAGTGACATGGAGTCAATATCAGGGGCGCCCGGCTTTATTACAAGGTTTATCCCCTCATCATTATAGAAACCTTTATCAAGCGCCGCGTAATAGCCTGCGAACTGGCTCTGGGTAAGCCATTTAAGGGAGAGCGTTACATTATCCGGCTTCCTGTTCTGGGCCGGTAATTCATTGATTCCGGTGAAAAGGAACAGGGAAAGGAGAAAACAAAATATTTTTAAATTTAAATTCTTTTTTTTCCGCATAATAATTTCCTCCATCAGATAAATCCGCAAGTCCTCCGCACATCAGAAGTATCAACGGCTTTACTGACAATTTCAAGCGCAATTTTTTCTGAATCCATGACAGAAATACCGGAAATTATATGTTTAATAAGCGGGATCCTGTCGGGCCCCGCGCTTATTGAACTTATGCCTAGACCTAAAATAAGGCCAACCGCATCAGGGTCGGCCCCCATCTCCCCGCAGAGGCTTACAGGTATTCCGTTCTTCTTTCCTGCTTCAGCCGCCGCTCTTATGGAACGGAGTACCGCCGGATCAAAAGGATCGGCCCAGCTAGAGAGATCGGCGGTGCCCCTTTCCGCCGCCATAATATACTGAGTAAGATCATTGGTGCCGATGCTGAAAAAATCAGAAACCAAAGCCAGTTCTTCCGCCATAACAACTGAGGACGGAGTCTCAATCATTATACCGAGAGGAATTGGCCACAAGTGAGGAGTATTCTCTTTTTCAAGTTCAGTGTGGACACCATTGAGAAAGGATCTGAATTTTACCACTTCGCTCTGCTGTGATACCATTGGAAGCATTAACCTGATATTATGGCCGGCACCTGCCCTAAGGACCGCCCTCAGCTGTCTTTTTATTATACTTGGATTTGTATCATACAGCCTGATTCCCCGTCTGCCGAGATAGGGGTTTTCCTCTTCAGGGATTCCGACAAACGGGACTCTCTTATCCCCGCCGATATCAAAGGTCCGCACAGTTACGGGTTTTCCATCCATGGCAGTAAATATGGAATGAAAATAATTGTACTGCCCGTCTTCTGAAGGCTCTACCTCCGAATGGATAAAAAGGAATTCACTTCTGATAACACCTACCCCGTCAGCCCCTTTACGGGCTGCTATTTCCGCTTCTTCGGCTGTTGAAATATTGGCATAAACAGGGATATGTATTCCGTCTTTTGTTACAGCATTTTTTCCCGCTGCGTCAAGCAGGTGTGCGGTTTCCTCCCGGTGTTTCTTCTGTTTCAGGATCAGTAAATCTGTAATATTTTTCAAGGGATTGATAAAAACCTCTCCGCTGTATCCGTCTACTGCAGCTGTATCACCGTTTTTCAGATCCCCTGTTATTCCGCAATTGCCTATACCCGGTATGCCAAGCGCTCTTGCGATAATTGCGGCATGAGACAATGTGCTTCCGCGGGAAAGTATAAGACCTGCAGATTTTTTATTATAAAGTTTTAAAACTGCCGAAGGAGTGAGATCTGAGGATACAATTACCGAACCTTCTGGGACAGTATCATACAGGCCTGAAAAATAAGCAGACGGCTCTTCGCGGTTAAGAGTCAGAGCTTCAAGAATACTCAAAACCTGATGAGATACATCGCGGACATCCGCTTCCCGCATCCTCATGTAAGGGTCTGCCATTTTCTTATAACGATTTATAATTTCCCCTGCGCACTTACTGAACGCAAAGGGAGCTGTATATTTATTTTCTTTTATCAGGCTGATGCTCTTATCCAAAAGATCCGGATCTCCAAGTATCGCGAGGTGGGCATCAAGAATATCCGCCTCGTTATTTTTCCGGTTAAGGATAAGTTTTTCCTTCTTTACCGATATCCCTTTTTTCACTTTTAAAACGGCGCTCTCAAGAAATTCAATTGCCGCAGCTGTATCATCTGTATACTCAAGCGGTACTTCAATGGAAAAATCAGGAAGAACATAGACAGGACCAATTCCGATACCTTCTGAAAAAACAAATTCTTTTCCCGCGGGTACCATATCATCACATAATGAATCAGTAGAGCTATTGCCGGATCCCGTCTCTTTTACTCCATTATTTCCAATTCCCCCCCATGTTCCTGTCCCTTCGCCGAAATTATTTTCAATAAGCACTGAAAGCTCTTTTATAAGCTCTTCAGGATTATCACCTTCGGCAGAAACGGAAATCTCATGTCCTGTCAGGATTTCAAGTGATGCAAGCTGATTCAGGCTTTTTCCGTTTGCCGGACCTTTTCCTGTTGTATTATTTGTTACTTCAACAGCGCATCCTGATGCGGATACAGCCCTTACAAATGCAGACGCGGGCCTTGCATGGAGGCCGTGAATAGTCATAATTATAAATTTCGCGGTAATTTTCTTATGATTCTGATTTACCTGTTTATCCGCTGAAGCGGGAATTACTGTCCTCTCCGCGGCAGAAATACTTACAGCAGGAACTGCGGATGGGAGATATTCATTACCCTTCATTGAAAGGCTCATTTCAGCTTCGCTTAACGCAAAGGCGGCATCAGAACCGGACGCACACTGCACAGAAGCGCTTAATACCCCTTCAACAAGGGGCGCCTTTGAAAGATATACATGGCTTTTTTTATCATCATCAAGCAGGTCAAGGGCTAATTCCGCGCTTAGGACAGAGCTCCCGATATCGGTAAAGACAATAACGCCTTCAGCTGTATAAACTGATTCTATGGCAGAGAGAATGTCTGTTGCATCAGTTCCTGATAAATCTGAACTGCCTCCCGCGCCGCCTGAGTATGCGACAGGGATTTTCACACTGCTGACTTCCGATGCGAGAGAGGAAAGGCTCTGTGCGAGCTTTCTGCTATGTGAAACAATTACAATTGAAAACATCCGGTTATCTCAATATCTCCGAGGCCGCTTTTATCATCAGACAGCTTGAAACGGCACCCGGGTCCAGATGACCTATGCTTCGCTCTCCAAGGTAGCTTGCCCTCCCCTTTAGCGCCTTCATGTCCTTCGTAGCATTCATTCCTGCTTCCGCGCTTTTAAGGCCCGCGGAAAGAATTTCACCTGTACTTCCGCCGGATGAAGCTGCGTCTCCCATTGCCCGAAGAGCTGGAAGCCAGGTATCAAGCATGGTTTTATCCCCTTCTTCTGCATGGCCGCGCATTTTAATCCCTTCTACTCCTTTTTCAAAGAGCGACACAAGTTCACGGCCGTCCATCTCTTTTTCTGATTTCACAGCCTGTGATATTCTAAGGAAAAAAGTACCAAGCAGGGCACCGGAAGCTCCCCCCACTGTTTTGATCAATGTCATGGAGACAGTTTTAAACAGAGAGGAGAAAGAATCAGGGCTCTGCCCCGCTGCGCCCTGAACTCCTCCGGATGACATTTTCTCAATTTCCGCCCTTACAGCAGAAAAACCCCTGTCAAGATTTATCCCGTGGTCCGCATCTCCTATCGCCGAATCAAGCTCTGTAAGGTATTCCCTGTTTTCTGAATAAATATCTGATAGCGCAAATAGCCAGTCCTTAACCTTATCAATGGTTACCATATTCATATTCCCCATCTTAGTGCAGGCGTCAGAACAGGATCATCCCAAAGCCCCAGCATTTCATCATCAGCCTTTAAAAGCGTAATTGAAAAGCCCTGCATCTCAAGCGAGGTAATATAATTCCCTATAAGCTTGCGTGATATCAGAATACCTTTTGATTTTGCGATTTTATAGACTTCGCCGTAAAGAAGATACAATTCAATAAGAGGGGTCCCGCCCATACCGTTAAGCATCAGGATTACCCTGTCTCCTTTTTTATAGGGAAGGTCTGAAGTGACGGCATCCATCATCATACCGGTTATTTCTGAGGCTTTTTTAAGGGGAAGCCTTTCCCGTCCCGGTTCGCCGTGAATGCCGATGCCGATTTCCATCTCGTTTTCACTAATCTGAAACGTCGGCTTTCCTGCGGCAGGAACAGTGCAGGAAGTCAGGGCCATGCCCATTGAGCGCGAGGATTCGTTTACTGCCCGGCAGATACCGGCCGTCTTTTTTAAATCGTATCCCCTTTCCGACGCTGCCCCGCATATTTTCTCCGCAAGAACTGTAGCCCCTACTCCGCGCCTGCCTTGAGTATAAAGACTGTCCTTGACAGCGACATCATCATTTATTACAACACTTTCAGTTTTTATCCCTTCATCAGAGGCAAGCTCGGCTGCCATTTCAAAATTCATCACATCGCCTGAATAGTTTTTCACGATATTAAGAACCCCGGCCCCTCCGTCAACCGCTTTCACGGCTGCGAGTATCTGGTCCGGTGTCGGCGATGTAAAAACGTCTCCCGGACACGCAGCGTGGAGCATCCCGCGGCCGACAAACCCGCCGTGCATCGGCTCGTGTCCGCTCCCCCCTCCTGAAACAACGGCAGTCTTTCCTTTAAGAGGCGCGTCTGCCCTGATTATATAATTAGGATCAAAAAAAACTTTCAGAAGATCAGGATGAGCTGCCTGCATCCCATGAAGCGCCTCACTTACAACAAGGCCCGGTAAATTGATTAACTTTTTCATTTCCCTCTCCTATTCAAACTGATATACAGGTCAAGAATATTATAGCACGGATTGAATATTCCGGCAGTCTTGTATATAGTTTATAATTCATCCAAAAGGAGCAAAATATGAAATACAGAATTCTTGGAAAATCTGGTCTTAAGGTATCGGTTATTTCTCTCGGCACATATCAGTACGGCGGAAGCTGGGGAAAGGAATATTCGCAGAAGGATGTAGATTCTATTTTTGCCGCGGCTGAAGAGGCCGGAATTAATTTTCTTGACACAGCTGAGTGCTACGGAGTTGACAACCATGCGGAAAGGCTTATAGGCAGGGCTATTGAAGGGAAAAGGGATAAATGGCTTGTTGCCACAAAATTCGGGCATGAAAGAAAAGAGCCGCAGAAAAACTCTCCCGCATGGGAAGTCAGCCAGATCCAAAATCAGCTTGAAACATCACTGAGGCTCCTTAAAACAGATTATATAGATCTCTACCAGTTTCATTCCGGCCCGGATGAAATCTTTGATAATGACGAAATATGGACAATGCTGGATAAGGAAAAGGCAAAAGGAAAGATCCGCCACCTTGGTATTTCACTTAACAGGACGAAAAGCGACAATGAAGCTTACCAGACCCTTAACGCATTAAAAGTGGGGGCTGAAGTTATCCAGCTGAAATACAACAGGCTGGAAAGGGATGCGGAAGGGAAAATACTGCCTGCGGCTGAAAAAATGGGGCTCGGGGTAATAGGAAGGGTAGCTCTTGCGAGCGGAATGCTCAGCGGAAAGTATCAGTCCATAAATGAATTCAGCAGCGCTGAATCAAGGGCCAAGAAATACAAACCGGAACTTATAAAAAAACTTCAGCAGGAAATTGAGGAAATTATTAAAAATGAGCTTCCTGAAAATGTCCTGCTTTCCCAGTATGCTCTTGCCTGGGTATTATCCAATCCCGCGATAAGCTGTGTTATTGCAGGTTGTAAATCAGCCGAACAGGTTAAAATAAATGCTGCGACTGCTGATCTTGAGATAATGAAGAAAAAGCACAAATTTGACATTTAAAACACAAACCAGGGCGCATACAGGAAAGTGCAGTATTAATATTCATCAGATTATATATTAAACTGTGATAATATCTTTTGATATTTAACAACATCCTGACGGGGAATAAATGTTCGCACTAAACCTTATAAGAAATATGGCACTGCTGATAACCTTAAGCATTGTTTATCAGATAATTATGGGCTTCAGGATAAAACCTGGCAGAAGGGAGAACTTTCTGGCCGGATTTCTTTTCGGGTTAATAGCCATAACAGGAATGATTACCCCGGTAAATCTGGCACCGGGGCTTTTTTTTGACGGAAGAACAATAATCCTGACCATCGCTGGTTTCTTCGGAGGACCGGTACCTGCATTTACGGCAGCGGCAATGAGCGCGGCATTCAGATATAACATTGGGGGATCAGGTACTGTAACAGGGATCCTTACAATAGCGGAATCTGCCGCAATAGGTACTTTATTTTATTACTTCAAAAGAAAAAAACCCTTTTTCGAGACAATCCCCGGGCTTTTTATCATAGCATTGATTGTGCATGCCGTAATGCTCCTGTGCATGCTGGCGGTAACAACAGGGGACGGCATTGCCGTAATTAAAAAAATAGCGGCCCCGGTTCTGCTTGTATATCCCCCTGCGACAGTACTTATCGCACTGGTATTCAAGAACCAGGAAAAAAGAAGATTAATGGAAAACTCGCTTAAAATAAGTGAAAAAAAATACAGGGACTATGTTGAGTTTTCCCCGTACGGTATTTTCATTACAGACAGCGAAGGGAAATTCACCGAAGTAAACAGAAAGGCGTCTCTGATAACAGGATATAAAAAGAATGAGCTGCTGGCTATGAACTTGGGAGATATTTTTCAGCCAGACAGAAGAGAAAGCGCGGAGACCCATTTTAGTGAAATTCTTTCCAAAGGAAGCTATTACGGGGAATTCCCCTTTATTAAAAAAGGGGGGGATAATTGTTTTATTTCTGTGGATGCGGTGAATCTCGGGAACAATACCGTAATCGGATTTGCGCAGGACATTACTGAGCGAAAAAAAACAGATGACAGGCTTAGGTACCGCCTTTCAATAGAAATGATTATTAACACATTTACCCAGGCAATTGTAAACAGCGATTTATATGATCTGGACGGGGAGATACAGGAAGCCCTGAAATCACTTGGCACAGTTACACAGACAGACAGGGTATATCTTTTTCTTTACAACACTGATTTAACTGTTTTCTCCAATACACACGAGTGGTGCGCCGAAGGAATTGATGCCCATATCAGTTATTTCCAGGATATTCCTGTAAACTCATTTCCATGGTGGACTGAGCAGATGACAAGCAATACATCTGTAATTTTCAATGATGTGGGCGACATGCCAGATGAATCAAAAAAAATCAAGGATATATTTATTGAACATAACATATTGTCGATTGCGGTAATTCCTTTATTTCATGACGGCAAGCTCACAGGTTCCCTGGGATTTGATTCAATCAAAAAAAGCAAACAATGGACTATGGATGATACAGACCTTTTGAAATTGACCGGAAACCTGTTCTGCAGCGCCATAGTCCATAAAAATGAAATCGAAGAAAGGAACAGGCTCAATGAACAGCTTGTACAGGCTCAGAAGCTTGAATCCATAGGGCGCCTCGCCGGAGGCGTTGCGCATGACTTCAACAATATCCTGCAGGTTATTATGGGTTTCTCGGAAATGGCGATGGATGACATACCAGCGGATTCAGGTAAAGTGAGAAATTATCTTGACGAGATTAATAAGGCAGCCAGGCGCTCGGCAGGACTTACCGGTCAGCTTCTTGCCTTTGCGCGCAGACAAACCATTCAACCAGAGAATATAAATCTCAACACAGTTATTGGATCCTCAATAAAAATGCTTGAGAGGCTTATCGGCGAGAATATTAAGCTTATATGGACTCCCGGAGAAAACCTGTGGAACACAATGACTGACATTTCACAGATAAACCAGATTATTGCCAATCTTGCTGTTAACGCCAGAGATGCGCTGGAAGGAAGCAGCGGCGGTAAAATAATTATTGAGACACACAATACTGTTATTGATGAGACATATCTTAAACGAAATGCTTTTTTTGAGCCTGGTGAATATATAATTCTTGCCGTAAGTGATAACGGTAAAGGGATGGACAGCGAAACAATCTCCCATATTTTCGAGCCTTTTTACACAACAAAGGGGAAAGAAGGAACAGGACTGGGACTTTCCACGGTCTACGGAATAATGAAGCAGAACAGGGGTTTTATAAATACATACAGCGAAGTCGGTGCCGGAACAACTATCAAGCTGTACTTCAGAAAACATTCAGAACAGGAATTGCCTGTTCCAGAACCTGTTAAGGAAAAAGAAATCAGGGCCCGGATGCAGCAGACACAGACAATCCTTATTGTTGAAGACGAGGAAACTATATTGACCCTAGCGGCTGAAATACTTAAAAGAGCAGGTTATTTTGTATTGACAGCTGAAAACGGGGAAAAAGCGGTTGCTCTTTCCGGCAGGGTGAATGATAAAATCGATCTTCTGATTACCGATGTTGTTCTTCCGGAAATGAACGGGAAAAAACTCGCGGAAAGTATTTCAGCGTTAATGCCCGGTATTAAAACGCTGTTCATGTCAGGCTACACGGCAAATGTTATTGCCCATCAGGGGATACTTGATGAGGGGATAAATTTTATCCAGAAACCTTTTTCAGTGAAGGAACTTTTAACAAAGGTTAATCAGATTATGTCAGAGGACAGCCTTAGTGTATAATCCGGCTGGTTTTCCTTTAGTTTGCCTGATCTAAAAACAGGGAGCTGCTTTTATATAAAAGGGCGGGTTTTCATTTCATAAGGTCAAGCAGTTTCAACGCCTCATCAACAGTATCCCATTTTTCGGAAAAAATACCGCCGCTTTGTCCTTTAATTTTTTTCATTATCATCCGGATGAAAAAATTATGCTGATCAGGATCAAACCTTCCGCCGATCCAGAGCTTTCCCGCCGCCCTTTCAAGCAGTGCCATGGGAAAGGTATTTTCAAAATACTGCCCGTATTCCTTTTCCTCAAGGCCTGCTAAAACAAGAATAATATTTTTTTTCTCCAGCAGCTGAATATTAAGTCTGCAGAAATTCCTGATTTTTTTTCCGGCGGATCCGGCATGGATTGATGAGGCAAGTATAACAGTATCAAAGTTCTCAATTTCAGCTGGCGGTATTCCTTTTTTAATATCAAGAGCAGTAAAACCTTCTCCATACTTTTTAGCGAGTTTTTCACCCCATGCAGAAACATAACCCTTATCAGAACTGTAAATAAAAACTGTTTTCATTGTTTATCTCCAATTTAATCAGTTTGAGGGCTCAAACGGCTCTATCCAGCCGTCAGCACCGGCTATAAAAGCAGGAATGCTGATAAGATACATTGGCACACCCGCCTTAAGATGGAATGTTTTTTTAATAATTTTCTCATTACCGTCATCTCCCGGAAATGTTACGGTAATAACCTGGCGCTGGCCTGAGACATCGATTTTAACCCTGTCTTTCTTAAGCAGCTCCTCTTCCTTTCCGCTGCCTATACGCACCTCAACTACATTAAGTTCACGGTAAATCTTTCCCTCTTTTTCTATTGTTTTATTATCTAAAAGCAGGGTATGCGCTTTTCCCCCGAAGAAAAGAAATACAGCAAGTATCAGCATGAATAGTATAAAGGCGGCCCTTATTAGAATCCTTCTGATCCTGACATTCCCGGTTATGGCAAAGTTACTCAATCCCGAACCTCCTGTGCATCAGCGAGGGCAATCCCTGCCCTTGCCTTATCCCTCTGTTTTCTTATGGCATAAAGGACAAGAGAAATTGATATTACACCGTATGAGACAAATACCCTGAAATATTCTCCAAGCTGGGCCTGACCTATAAGGTTTTTACCTGCCATTGGAGAGATCACAAACATGAGATGAAAAAGTACCACACCGAGAATTGCGTTGCCTATCTTTGCCCTGTTGACAGACGCGCCGCCGACAAGAAGAGCGGCTATTGAAAACATTCCGACCTGCTCATGAGAATTGTATGTATTCATGGTCCCGATATTCTGAAGGTAGATAACCATACCAAAACCTGCAAGTACCGTAGAAATAATTATTGATATGATCCTTGTTCTTGCGACATCTATCCCGGAAGCCTCAGCAACTGCCATGTCCTGCCCTATTGCCCTCATATCCTGTCCAAGTTTTGTTCTCCTGAACCAGATGATGAAAACACATAATACAGCTATTAACGCGAAAGTGGCGACTGGGATAAGGGTAGTCCCTATTTTAAGCGGAAGCAGTTTATCGAGAGACTGCCGTATCCCCGTAAGATTCACGGCATTTCTTATGCCGTAACCGCGCGAAAGAACAATTGAGTCACTGGCAATCGGGATAACGCTTCCCATGCCGTAAAGCACAACAAGCTGATACACTCCATTCATGAAAAAACCAAGTATATAACTTGTAACCATCTCCCTGCCCTTTGCCCTGTTAAGGATTTTCCCGCACATCCAGCCGAGAAGAATGGATAAAGGGATTGAGAGGATCATAGCCAGAAACATTCCATGCAGGCCTGTAATGTTCCAGTCAGTTATAAAAATAAGACCGATCTCCCCGGCCATTGCTCCGAGGACCATTCCGAAGTTAAGCCCCATTCCCGCCATTATGGGAAGGAGAAGGGCCAGGACAAGGAAGAGATTGCGGACAAGCCGGACAATAATTTCATTGAATAAATATCTGACTGAAAAACCGGACAAAGGAAGTGCAAATGCGATTATGATTACAAAAAGGATCGGTACAAGGTTGGTTTCAAGGAATTTGATAACATTATCTTTGTCATTTTTAAGCATCAGTGAGCCCCCTTCTTGACCCTGGTAAGTGCGTACAGAATCATACCGTTAGAGACAATTATGCGGATGACCTCCGACATGTCCATCTGGATGATTGAGTTCATAACAGAAGGCGTCATTGTAAGGATCCCCTGGAACAGGAATGCCCCGATCAGCACATTCATTATCGAGGCCTTGTTTACCGACGCTCCGCCGATCAGGATCGCGGCAACAGCCGGAAAAGCCATGTAAAACGGCCCCATATAAAGCTGAATAAATCCGAAACTTTGCTGATATACAATAATGCCTACAGCTCCGAGCCATGTTGAAAGAATAACCGATATTGTTCTCATTCTGTCAATATTTACACCGGAAGCCCTGGCAAAGACAGGATTTGATCCGACAGCCGTCATTGCTGTTCCGGTTTTTGTATGGAGGAAAGCCCATACGAGAAAACAGACAAAACCCATAAATAGAAGCATACCTGTCGGAAGGAAAAATGTTCCGATTCTTACAGCAAGAAAATTGCTTAACGCATGCAGATAAAAACCCTCAACCGATATTGTTGTCCTAAGTCCCACTCCTTCATACCCCCAGACCATTGTCGGGCTGCTGTAGGGAAGGAGGAGCCACATCATGCACATGAAAGCAACTGATGAAAAGCCGACATAGGTCGCGATCATCATTTCATTACCCTTTACACGGTTAAGAAGATTACCGTATCCCCAGCCGAAGACAAGAGCAAAAGGGGTTGCCGCCAGGATTGCAATAAATAATGAAGCAGCGCCTGTGGCCCCAAGCTCTATAGTGATAGTTGCACCGAGAAGCCCGGCTATTATGCCGAGAGGGAGGCCGAAGTTGAGTCCGCATCCTGAATGGATCATGGGGACCAGTGCAAGGACCATGATTCCGTTCATACCGAACCTGATAAGGGTATCGCTTAATGAAGTTCCTATTTTAACCTGCGCAAAAGGGGCGGCAATAAAAAGGCTGAATAAAAACAGCCCGATTATCAGACGGGGCCAGCCTGTTTTTTCAACAATCCTGTCAAGATATTTCATTCTGCACCCCCTGATACAGGCGCTGTACCAAGCATAAGAAGGCCGAAATCAGCAGCAGGTCTTGTTGCCGGAAGTATCCCGGCTATTTTGCCTTCATCTACTATTGCTATCCTGTCGCAGACTGAGCGCAGTTCTTCAAGTTCTGATGAAATCATGATTATTGTTGTCCCTTTTTCTCTATTATTTTTTATCAGCGTATCAAGTACAATCTTTTTGGCGCCAACATCAATGCCCCTTGTAGGTTCCGAGACAAAAAGCACACGGGGTTCTACAATAAAAGCCTTGGCAAGGCATATTTTCTGCTGATTCCCGCCGGAAAGTTCCTGTGCTTTTTGCGAATATCCTGTACACTTTATCTCAAGGGCATCAATAAATCCTTTTGCGGCGTTCTGAATTGCCTTTTCATCCCGCCACTTTATCAGGTTTCCAAATATCGGTTTTAAAAATTTATTCTGAACCTGCATGGCAGTAAAAGAAATATTCCAGTCCAGGGGCTCATCAAGAAGCAGCCCTACATCACGCCTGTCCTCCGAAACAAAAGCCATACCGCTGTCAAGCGCGATACGGGGACTGTTAAGGCCGATCTTTTTTCCGTCAAGAATTATTTCCCCCCCGCCGGGGAATAACCCCATTATACCGTTGGGAATACCAAGTTTCCCCTGACCGGCAAGTCCGCCGATTCCGAATATTTCACCCTCATTTACATCAAAAGAAACATCCCTGACAGTTTCACCCGGCATGTTTACCCATAGCCTGCTGACAGATAGAAAAGTCCTGTCAAATACTCTTACATCCTCCCGCTTGGATACTTCCAGTTCCCTTCCCACCATTGCCTCTGCAATTTCTGAAATATTGGTTGATGAAGTCGGTTTTTCCTGAATTATCCTGCCGTCCCGAAGTATGAGTATTTTATCTGTTATATTTATAATTTCCCGAAGGCGGTGTGATATGAATATAATTGAAATTCCTTCGCTGGAAAGTTTTTTCATCGATTTTAAAAGTATTTCAGCTTCTGATTCCGCAAGAACTGCAGTCGGTTCATCAAGGACAAGAAGCTTTATATTATCTTTTTCAAGTTCTCTCGCAATTTCCGTAAACTGTTTATGACCTACAGGCATATCGCTTATCAGCATATCCTCGTGAAGCTGAACTCCTACTTTTCCAATTGCTTTAAGCGCTCTTTTTCGCATGTCCTTCCTGTCGAGATTTTTCATCCTGTCGCCGAAAAGCTCAGTCATAAAGTTATTTTTTGTAGATTCCCTGTTTAAAAGTATGTTTTCTGCTGCGGTAAATCCCGGCAGAAGTGAAAACTCCTGGTGTACCATACCTATTCCATCGTCAAGCGCCTCAAACGGTGTTTTGTATGAAACAGGTTTACCTTCAAGAAAAATCTCTCCGCTGTATCCGCCTGTATCACGAATAACAGTCATCCCGAAAAGTATTTTCATCAAGGTGGTCTTGCCTGCACCGTTTTCCCCTACAAGTCCAAGTATTTCCCCTTTTTCAAGCTTGAAGCTCACATCTTTAAGTACGGAATTCCCGAAGAAATCCTTGCTTATGTTTCTCATTTCAAGAAGAGGGCTTTTATCTTTCATTTGTGTACCCCGCTGCCGTGTTTTGCTAATGACATGCCAACGGCAGTAAAGGATTCCGGCTGTCCGGGCGTGTCCTGAACTGCTGATGCATCAACAAAGAAAAAGCGGGACTAGTTGCGTCCCGCTTTTTGAAAAATTAAATTTTATTTTACACTGAAATATTTTTCCGGTACTGTAACATCCGGTGTACCCATATACCCCTTGCCCATCATATATGTATCCTGATAGATAAGAACATGGTTGTTTGCCCTGACGCCTGTTGCAACATCGGTATAAAATCCGCCGTTCCATTTCGCGCCCGGTGTATATTTGTTATAGGCTTTCATAAGATCGGACATCTTGAGAAGCTCAGATTCTCCATTAATAACATTCATCGCGTGCTGTCCAAGAGCCGCGGTTGTTGTATAGCCGTATGAATAAGCCCATGTACCGAACCTGCCGGCTCCGCCCTTATCCTTGATTGTTGATTCAACTTTTGCGAGTATCGCGGGGAAATCTCCTTTTTCCGCAGAGAGGTCAATTCCGAGAGCTCCCGGATATCCCATAAGAGGAGAGGGAAGATCTGCTTCAATAAAGTACCCGCCGTATTCAATAAGCTGTTTGAGAAGAGGTTCTGTATGTGCGTCATTTGTACAGAAGAAAGCTGTGTTTTTTCCGTATTTGGCGACCCATGCGGGAACTTTTTCAAGGATAAACTGCTGAGCGCCTGCAACTCCTACATCGCTTGTAGGATCCGGTGCTGTTTCAAAAACAAACTTGATACCAAGGTCTTTGCACGCAGCCTCGAAAATTGCCCTTCTTCTTCCCAGTGTCTCATAACTCATGTGTCTCGGGAATGAAATGTGCACGAAGGTGTCAACACCCAGTTTTTTCGCTGTATCAATAATGAGATATCCGCGGGAAACAAAGTCGCTGTTAATAGCAAGGTCTGCAGCGCTTTCAATTACAAGAGGGTCCTCGTGCGCTTCACCAGCTATAAGAATTATATCATCTCTCTTTTCCTTGACTCTGCGGAAACCTTCTGTTGTTCCGGGAATTGCCTGGTTAACAACAATTGCCTTCATCATAGGATCATCTGCAAGTCCGACTATCTGTGAAATGGTTGTTTCCATTTCCTGCATAAAATTGTCAGGATAAGTTACATGCTGGATCATCCCGCCTTCAGCTACTGAACCGTATTCCTCGATCAGACGTTCTGCACCGCGCAAATCGTCTTCAGACTGTGAAACAGTTCCTGTAACAACACCGATGTGATAAGCAGCTCCTGCTTTTTCATCTTTCGGCGCTTCTTTCTTACAGGATATCAGCATTCCTCCGGTGAGAACTGCCATAGCTGTAATAAGAAGAAAAACCCTAAAAAAACTCTTTTTCATTGCTATCTCCTTTTTGTGTTCGTATTACTACAACATAGCATTGTACATTCAGCAATGGGTTTATTCAACTATTATTTTGATTCTTTTTTTACTTTATGCAGCTTCCGGGCCTGTCAGCGCTGCTTAATGCATCAGCGGAATATTTAATACCCTCTGTCCGCGGTTTCAAGGCGCTGCCTTATATAACATTTTTCGGCAAACATAGCCATCTCCGCTTCAAGGTTTGAAAGCTGTGAATCACCGAAAACCCCGGTGAGGTAAGGGATAACCCTTTTTGCAGGATTCTTCTCCCTGGTTTTTTTTATATCTATCAGCGATTGTATTTTGGATGACGCGACACACTCCTGCATGCAGCCGAAAGGTTCAAGCTGGTATACCCCGCTTAACCCTTCTGAATTACTGTTTATAAAGTCATGGGTTATGCCTATTGAAATTCCGGCCTCTCCCTTAATCCTTACATCAAAAATATTTTCACGCCTGAGTTCGTTATAAAGATCAATCGGCCTTCTGAACCTGCGGTGAGCAAGGATACCGCGGAAAGGAAGGGAAAGGCCCTTTTCAACCTTCATCATGTAAAACCCCTTTACAAGAGCTCCAAACCACAGGAGATATCTTTTCTCCTTCCAGTATGCGGCCCGCTGCATCTTGTTGACATATTCAAACATGTCGGCAAGCAGCCTTGGGACTATCTCAAGCCTGAATGATTCAAGCTTTGTAATTGAATTCTCATTCGCCCCGGTATGGCTTCTTACAAATATTTCACCGAAGAGGCTTACAAGCGGATATCGCCTTGATATATCTGCATCAATTTCCAGGCATTTTTCCGAAGCGGTTTTCATAAATGATGTAAGTTTTTTATAATCGCACCCCTCCCCCACTATCTTCAGGAATTCTTTTCTTATATCCGCGAAAAAGGCGTCTGATGAACCTTTTACAGTTTCGTAAGGCCTTATGCTCAGCTGAGCATTCATCAGTATGTCAGAAGCTATTGCAGCTTTCGCCAGGTTCCGTCTTATTATACTTCTTTCCTTCCTGCTTACAGGAAGATTTTCCCAGTCAAGATAGGCTGCAGGGTTTACAATGGAAACACGGTCAAACCCGCATTCATCAAGAAACTGTTTTACAATTATGTGATACTGTCCAAGACGGCACGGGCCTCCGGCCATGGGGACAAAAACAGCAAGATCATTATTCGGATCAAGACCTTCCCTCTGCTTGGAGTGCACCCACGCGAAGACATCTCCGAACAGGATATGCATCGGCAGGCAGTTATTTGTTATAAGGTATTTTCTTGCCCAGGCTTCCGACTCCTGGGTTTTACTCGGCATTGCCTCTGCCCTGTAGCCTGCTGACTTAAAGACAGCAACCAGCATCTCGGATGACTCAGTCCCCATATCAGGAATTCCAAGTATTCTTTTTTTAAGATCGTCTGTCTCCCTGTATTCTGTTTCAAGATCCTTTAATGTGATTTTTTGAGGTATATGGTTTTTAACAACTTCAAAGTTTGCCATTGCCCGTGTTCCGAACTGGGCATTGCTGTTATGACCGTCAGTCTGAAGTGTAAGGTAGGGTTTTCCTGTAATGTCAAAAATTCTTCCTTCATGATAGGAGAGCATTGCATCAGGTCCGCAGTTGAAATTTGTTTCCCTTACACCGTACAGATTGGGGTCAAGGGCCGCAAGAAGGTTGTACCGGGTCATCTCCCGCCCCTGAAACCAGTACATGTGTCTTACAATATCTGTAAAATCATAATCAGGCTGCTTTAGAAAAAAGCAGGGGATAAAATGGAGGCCGTTCATTATAAACAGCTCATGAATTTTGGAACTGGCCATATTGTCGAATATTGTATAACCGCGGCCTATGCCCAGGAATATTTTTTCATTCTTCTTTTTCAGTTTTTCAACTATTTCGCTGCCCATCCTGTGCATTCTGGCATTAAAATCTTCCTGTGTTTTTAAGGCTTTTTTTACCGCCGATGCAACTTTCCTGCCTGTTAAGGATTTTGCGTATTCTGTTCCGGCAAATGCCCGCTTCAGGTCTATAATAATATCATCCTCAAGCTTATAGATATCATCATTAAAAACAAGAACAGGGAGAAGCACATCGGATGAATCAATCTTCAGAGCGTCTTTTGCCGCGAACCCGGCGCCTGAAACATAAGGGCATGTTTTTGACTGGTTCTGCGGGGCTTTTTCCTCTCCGCTTCCCAGGTAGTTTACAAGCAGTATTTTATCTGTACCGTGCCGCATACACTCTTTCAGGTAAGCAGTGTGCCCGTAATGAAGTTTTGAAGGATAACAGGATTCCGAGTGGGAATGGGCGATACCCAGGGAGGCAATATATTCATCTGATTCCGGTGATACAAAAACTTTGAATCCCAGATAATGATAAAGAGACGCGAAAAAAACGCCCCTTTCATTTAGAAAATGGAGAGACCTCGGGATATAGACTGCAGATGGACCTCCTGCCGTTTCATCCTGATCAGTTTTCCGGGCAGTTGATGAATATTTTGACAGCTCCTTATCAAGCTCATTTTTATAAAGGGATATATAATCGGGAGATCTTTTTGAAGAGCCCTGGGTATTTCCCTTGGGGCAAAGTCCTCCTGAAAACACCATCTCATCCCCGATTTTATATATCTGAAGACGACAGTCCCGCGTTCCGCAGGAATCAGGAATCACAGCGCTGCAGTCAGCATTTAATTTTTCAAACCCGATATCAGCGACGCCGAAACCCCTGAATCTGCATAAAGGAGATTCCCCCCCCTTCAAAATGCTGTTTACCCTGTTAAAAGCTACAAGAGCGGCTCCCATTGCGCCGAACAGCTGCCGGTGGGGAAAAGCATGAATTTCGGCTCCTGTATGAAGAGCAAGCGCTGCAAGACATTCAAGCCCCTTGAAAGGTCCTCCCTGCGCAGAGGCAAGAGAGCCGAATTTTTCGTTTCCGACGAATTTATTGGAATATCCTCCCATAAATCCGTAAGCGGTAGCGGCAGCGACCTCTTCTATCGGAAATCCGAGCGCGACAAGTTTCAAAATATCGGCCTCTGTGAAAATAGCGCACATTTCATCAGAAACAGGGGTCCTTTTTGCCGCAAGGGCATAGTCCCTGAATGTTTTAAAATCAAGCCCGAGCATATCAAGCATGTTTTTCATTGACTGCCCGGTCCCCGCCATGCAGGAAAGGTTCATCTTCGCTTTTTTCACTGTCCCGTCAGGATTGAATACTGTAAACTTTGCATCCTGGCCGCCGCATTCAAAAATTGTATCTACATCTTTGTTAAAAAAACGCACTCCCTCTGCATGACATGTTATTTCATCTTTAACAATATCAGTTTCATATCCGGAAATTTCTCCGCCGTTTCTGGTGAAATCCGTAAAAAGCCTGTGGTAAAACTGTCCTGAGGATCCTGTATATGTTATCCCCTTAATAACAAGTTTATCTTCAAATACATTCTTTATTTCACGGAAAACCTTCTGGGCTGCTTCAAGCGGCCTGCCGTCTGTGTCAATGCATATTTCAGCGAGTATCTCCATGTCTGCTGAATCCGCAATAAGAGCTTTAGTTGTAGTTGATCCGCCGTCTACACCTATGACAACACCTCTTCCGGCATCAGGTTTTTTAAAAACAGTAAGCCCGCCCTCTGTTGTAAAAAGAGGTTTTCCGTCTTCATGGATATGGACAAGATGGAGAGCGCTTGAAAGGGGCGGCGCAAATTTGACCTTTTTAACCTCTGCTTCTTTGGCAGTTTCAAGTTTCTCAATATCAAGGGAAGATATTTTTCCCTCTTTAAGAGCAAGAAGGGCAGCTCCTGCCGCGCCGATTTTTTCACAATTTTCAGGAAGAAATATCTCAAGGCCGAGTTCTTCTGCAAAAACATCAGCCAGGAAACTGTTTAAAAATATGCCTCCTGTTGCTGCTGTCTTTTTCCCACTGTCAAGGGTCCTCATTCTGATTACATCACTTCTGTAGTTGGCTGCAATCCTCTTGTACATACCTTTCAATATATCCTGTATCTGTTCCCCGCTGTTCTGCATGTGGATCATGTCCGACTGGATTATTACCCCGCACCTGCCCCCTACATTAAGATTCTTGCCGGAAGAGATGACAGCTTCAGCCGCCAGCATATGCATTTTTTCAACCTGTGCCTGGAGTTTCTTCCTGTTTTCAGCTGCTGTTTTCCGTCTATCTTTCTTATCAGCAATTTCAGCAATATCTGGGCCGGTTCCGGCAGACTCTAATTTAACAGGAGTATAATCAGCAAAAAAACGGCGGACCTGTTTGTTTATCAGAATGCCGCTCCCGCCGCCGCATTTAGTCCCTGTACCGTGGTCTGAAACAAAAAATTCTTCTGCCTTATCCCCGGTTTTTTCCCGCTCAAAAAAATAGGGGTCCTTTGATCCGACATGAATCAGATATTCGCAATCAGGGGCAATAAGATCAGCCCCGGAAGAAATAGCTATTGTATCAAAATAAAAAGGATTTGACGTGGTTTCGGCAATCATTCTGCCAAGAGATCCTGTAAAAGATACGGCCTTGATATATTCAGGTGGAATAAAACTGATGACATTCTCATACATCTCGATTATTGCTTCAACAGGATTGCCGAAATGCATAATGGATGAAGGCATATACATGACTTCACCATCATTATCTAAAAGAGCGCAATGGATTGTGTCGGAACCTATATCAAGTCCAAGATAACAGGATTTATTTTTTAATAACATTATTCTTCCTTATTGTCAGATAAACATTGGAGTAACTTAAACATTTAAATAATTGTATTTCAAAAAAGCAATTAATACTAATCCGGAAAAAAAATATTTAAAGTAGCTATATTTAATCATAATATGCAATGATGAGGGGTAATTGTAAAAAAACAGTAAAACCTGAAACAGATAAAAAAAGAGCCGGTTAACCTCGCGGGAACCAGCTCTTTATCTTTTCCGAACTATATTTAACAAATATTAGTTTCTGTAAGATCTTTCTCTTGGTGCTCTTTCTCTTGCTTCATTAACAAGAAGTTCGCGGTTGTTGAACTGTTTTCCGTTCAATGCTGCGATAGCTTCAGAAGCTGCTGTACCATCTTCCATTTCAACAAAACCAAAGCCTTTCGACCTGTTTGTATACCTGTCTATTACGATAGACACATCGAGTACATTGCCGTATTCTGCGAAGAGGTCGGCAAGCTGATCTTCAGTTGTTGCATAGTTTAGATTTCCAACATAGAGTTTCTTTGACATAAAAATCATCCTTTTTCTGTAATCAAACAGAAATAATAAAAAAAATTATCGTGGTGCGCGTTTATTGCATTATTTGTTTTGTTTAGATTAAATAATTGGCAGGAATATTCAACAGCTCCTTTCGTCAGCATAAAAACATAATCCGGAAATTATAATTCAAAAACAAAAAAATATTCAAAATACGACTGTGCATTCCACAGATTACTGGCATTATACATTTATATTTTAATTGAGTCAACATCATAAATTATTATATTTTTTTATTCAAAGGCAATTCCCTGCTTAATTTAATCCTGCCGTATCCATTTTTGAATATATATTGAATGATTGCCTGACATATGAGTTCTTTTTTTCAGCAGCCTTATAGTTTTTCTGAAAATCTTTCATAAAATCATCGATATCGTACTTTTTTCTTAAAGATCCTTTGACAGGCACCTGGTCATGATAACTTTTTATTTCCTTTATACGGTAAAAAAGCTCTTCATAAGTAAAAAAGACGTTTCTCATTCTAAGAATTGCGGGACTTACTTTCATTTTGTCGGCGATAATATCATTCATCTCCATATTTTCATCTACAGTTTCATTTTGCGCAGAATTATCTGATTTACTGATAATTGAATTATTATCATCGGGAATAGACGGTTTTTCAGGAACAATATTCAGGTCTTTATATTTTCTGAATATTTTATCGTATCCCCTGAATTCCTTGTAGAAAAGGTTATATTTTTCAAGATATTCTTCATACTTGATTATAACCGGTTTAGTCAATGAAAAAGAGCCGGCTCTGAACATCCTGAGTTTTTCAGCGCTCCATTCTGTTTTATAAACATCAAACATTTCAGGGCTGATATCAACTATTTTCAAATGCCTGCCCTGAATTACATCCACGATCATCCCTGAAAAAGCTTTTTCGGTGAAAGCGCTGCCTGACCCGATTCCGGGTGCTATGCCGCACTCAAGAGACCCTTCATAGCAGGTAACAAGTATTGAGCCGTCCGGCGCTGTCAGGACACCAAATTCAGCATCATTTACTTTGATGACAGCATTGCCTGCTGCCCTGACTGTCATATTAATCCCGGAGGATAATTTACCTGTGTTAACAGTGATACCTCCGGTAAAAAGGATTAATTGCAGAAAACCGTCATCCTGGTTTCCCGAGGTTTTAAAATAGACTGATGTGTTATTCTCTATTTTTACAGATATGCGGTCATAAGTGCCGTCAGAAATAAAAGTATTTATGTCAAACTCTGCGGACCCGTCAGAACCTGTTTCAAGAAGGTCATAATCTTCAAGTTCAAATCCTGGATTAAGACTCTTGGGCCCTGTTATTTCACCGTTTTTATGTATTTCAACAGTACCATCCAGATATACCAATATGCCTTTTGCATTAACTGCATGGAGTGCAGTAAAAGATGATAAGAAAAGTAAACCGGAAAAAAGTATAAAACCAAGTCTATTCATTCCAAACCCTTTATGGAGCCCTTTTTCAGGGAATATCTTAGCACATCCTGCATAATTTGCACACTAATATAGTTAAATTATCCGGATTGGATTTTCCCGATTAAACATTTCCCTCAGATATAAAAAAAGCCCCATCAGGCATGTGAATAGTTCACTGTCCGATGAAGCCTTGTTTTAAAATCAAATATTACATAAACCTGCCGGTAAATTTCATGTTAAAACTCAAGTTCTTTTAAAACATCCTTTAATTTCAATAATTCATCTTTCTGAAGTGTAACCCCTTTGCCCATTTTAGCGTGCTCCGGGGCCCAGTCTCTGATGTCATACTTGGGTTCCCTTCCGTTCCAGCTTACAAGGTTAAGTTCTTTTGTCCATCCGTTTTTACTTTCAGATAAAACAGTTATATGCTTTATCAGTTCATAGCTGAAGTCACTCATGCAGGTAACCGTCAATCCTTCCAGTTAACTGTAATTTTCTCATTTCCTATCTTTTTTTTGATAATTCCCGCAAGTGTAATAAGCTCTTCCTTGCAGCAGTCAACTGTCTTGCCGTTTTCAAGCCTTTTTTTGAGTTCATCAGCAAATTCCGAAATTGTAATTTCTTTTTTCATATTTCAGCCGCTCCAGTTATACTTTTATATATTAGATTTTAGCACCATTTCAGCTTATTATAAAGAGTTTTTATTTACATGATTATTATACAAGCTCTTTTGAAATGGAAATTGCCGCGATTGTACCGTCAGCTACAGCAGTTGTAATCTGCCTGTATGCCTTTGTCCTTATATCTCCTGCTGCATATACATCCTTAACGCTTGTCCGCATTTCACTGTCAGTTTCAATATAGCCCCATTTATCCAGTTTGAACTTATCAGGAAACATTGAAAGATTGGGCAGAAAACCCGCAAAAATAAAGACTCCGTTGGTTCTCAGGTTTTTACGCTTACCGGTTTTAAGTTCCTCAACCTCTACTTCCATATCCATGTTTCCGTGTCTTTTAAAGACCCTCGGTTCATGCTCAAACATGAATGTTATCTTTTTCTCGGCGAATGCCTTTTTCTGTGCTTCCTTATTAGCCTGGAGCTCCGCAAACTGATGTACAATTGTTATGGATTTTGCGAATTTTGCTATGAAAAGGGATTCTTCTATTGCTGAATTGCCGCCGCCGATAACTATAACATCTTTACCCTCAAAATACTTAGCGTCGCATGTAGCGCAGTATGAAATGCCGTTTCCCCTGTATTCCTTTTCACCCTCAACTCCTAGAGGCCTGGGGGAAGATCCTGTTGCTACAATTATTTTTTCAGCTTTTATTGTTTCAACACCGTCAACTACAATCTCTTTTTTTTCAAGGTCTACAGAAGTAACATCAACTGCCACTCTTAAGGCAGCTCCGGCGGCCTTTGTCTGCTCTCCCATGTAGTGGGCAAGCATAAATCCCGGCTGCGCCTCAATAAATCCCGGGTAATTGGAAACCTGGTGTGTCGTTGCCATATAACCGCCAGGCAGCGCAGGATCAATAATTATCGTATCGATATGTGCCTGCGCAAGATAAAGCCCTGCGGTAAGACCCGCAGGTCCCGCGCCAAGTACTGCCACCCTGCATTTTGTCTCAACAGGTTTTGTTTTTTCCCTGATAGCCTTCGCCTTTTCTTCAGGAATAAGAAGCTCAAGGTTCTTTACTATATCTGCCCTTCTTATACCTCCGGTAAGTTTTTCACCAGCTGGTTTTCCGTTTTTGTAAAAGAGAAGTGTCGGCGAGCCTGAAACCTCAAGTTTCTGCGCAAGTTCCCTGTTGCCCTGCCTGAAAATCTTGAAAAACTTTATTTCATCTCCATATAAAAGGCTTAATGCTTCATATTTTGTCGCAAGTGCCTCGCAGGGGGGGCATTCTGTCGAGTAAAAATCAAGTACCGCGGCTTTTGCAGAAAGCACCTCCTTTTCATAATCTACCTGGTTGATTTCTATTATTTTCCCAGCCATTTTTTTATATATCCTCCATTTTACTGTATATTGATATTCCCATTTCAAGAAGCTCCTTTACCGGCCGGCAGTCAGGAGAAGCCAGCTTTCCTGTCCTGTTTTTTGCGACAGACGCGCATCCGCCGCCGCATGCAAGCTGAAGTGAACAGTCCCTGCATTCAGGTATTGAAAGAACTGACCTGTTTTCCCACCCGGCTACTTTTTCCCTGTTCAATGACACTTCCGGGTAAAAAGTTCCCAGTTCCTCCCCCTCTTTACCGACAGTTGCGGTGCAGGAGTAGATCTTTCCTGTATAGTCAAATGCCCATTCTGTTTTACACCCGGGGCAGGAATCGAATAGAGGGTTTGGAAGTTCGCCGTTTTCAAATAGAAAGCGGGAAACAGAAAAAGCCGGTTTGTGAAACTGTGTAATTTCAGGATGCTTAAGGAGAAGTTCATATAATTCACTGTATATCTCTGTCCTGGTTAAAAGCTCACCCCTTCCCCCGCGGCAGGTATGAAGTTCATAATTTCTTCCAAGCTGTGTTTTGAAATTCGCACTTTCCGTCCATCCCCTGTCAATTGCAAACTGTGCCAGTGAAGGGAGATAGGAGATATTATCACGGTCAAGGACAACCCTGAGGTTTATCCTGTGACCGGCGGCAAGGGCCGCGTCAATACCTGAGACAATTTTCGTAAAGCTATTTCCCCCGGAAACCAGAGGCCTTCTTTTGTCATGAATTCCTTCAGGCCCGTCAAGGGTGACCTGTATCTCGCGGATATTTCCCTTTTCAAATAGAGGAAGGTACTCCTCAAGATTATACCCGTTTGTAACAACAGCTACATCCAGGCCCCTCTGAGCAGCTCCGGTAATCAGTTTCTCTATCCGCCCAAACGCGGTTTTGCCGTGCATAAGCGGTTCACCGCCGAATATTGTTATATATTTTTTCCTTCCGGCAAATTCCCTGACTATATAGCTGAAAAAAGCTTCTATTGTATTGAGTCCCTCTTCCTGTTCTTTTTCCCCGGCCCCGTCAGGAACCGATGTTGTGTATTCGCCCTGGTAGCAGTAGGAACAGCTGAAATTGCATGAATAATCCGGAACATAGAAAATCTGTATCTCACTTTCTGATAGTGTATCAACAAAATCGAGGTATGCTTTTTTATATAGTTTTTCTTCCTTCTCTTCCTCTATAAGATAACCCTTGTCAATATACTGCTGCTTGTCGGAGAATATACCCTTTTCAACTCTCATCCCCTCTTCCGGGTCAAGAATATCAGCATTGCCTGTAAGTATATTTACAATAAAATAATCTTCTGAATCTTTGAGTTTTGAAAATATGTTATGTCTGGAAAAATGCATCTGAGCTCCCTGAAATATATATTGCTTTGAATATGACCTGAATTGATGCACTCAGGCCGTCCTCTGCTTTAATCCAAAAAAAACCACTATTGAGAGGTACCTTAGAAAGGAGCTCCCGATAGTGGAAAGCAAGTCAGTCGTGACACCCTGCCACAATAACCGACACTTTTGCACAGCACTGAGCTGTAGCTTTTGCAGCGCTTTTTTCACTGCGAATTAATGATTTCATATTACACCCCATTAATCAGGCATTATTATAACACACTGCTTTATTTACTGCAGCAGCATGAATGCTTGTATCCTCTTACAGTAAAACTTGCTACCTGTATTGCCCCTTTATCATAAGGAGCGCTCTCTTCAAGAACTGTTATATCCTTAAATCCTGTCCCTGAAAGTATTGACATATACATGTCCCTTGTAACAGAGCCGGCCCAGCATTCAGCGACGGCATCCGGATCATTGGCATATTCTTCAGGCACAGGCACAGTTGAATAAATATCGCTTACTGTGAAAAACCCGCCTGGTTTAAGAACCCTGTATATTTCACTCCATACTTTCCATTTATCCCCGGCATGATTAATTGTACAATTGGAAATAACAATATTAACTGAATTATCAGCCAAAGGTATATTTTCAAGCTCTGTTTTTATAAATTCAACATTTTTAACACCAAGCAAAACAGCGTTCTGCTTTGCCTTTTCAAGCATACCGTCTGAAATATCAATTCCGTAGGCAAAACCTGAAGGACCTGCGGCTTCAGCCATTCTTATTACATCTGTTCCCCTGCCGCTTCCAAGATCAAGACATACATCTCCTTCCCTGACATCTGTACTTTCAAGAGCTTTTCCGCATGACAGACAGCATTGATCCTGGGCGAGTTTTGAATATCTTTTATCAATTGCCTGTATATTATTTTCCAATTCACTTTCCTTTAATAATATTTTGAATATATCAATTTTTATATATTACGTCAATAAAGACCGTCACAATATTTCACATCTTTTTGAGCAGCAAGCAGGAATTAAGACAGATGCAGCTAATTACGGAACGTTTACAATTTAATTATGCAGGCAATACAGTAAAAAAACAATATTTTTCATCAGCTTAACAACTTTAAAATAATACATAGTCTCCATAATTTCTTCACATTGCAGGTTTAGATTAGTTTTGAAATCAATAATTCAAGGAGAAGAAAATGAAAAAAATTATTTTATTAACTGTTTTACTGGCAGTTCTTGCTGCGGGATTTGTTTTAGCGGATGGAAGGCCGGGTAATAAAGGTGCATGGAACAATAATGACAACCGCAGCTACAGCGGAAGAGGCGGTTATATGATGGATAATGATAATTTTTCCCGTTTGGGAAATGGACGCGGTTTTCAGTCATTTACCGAGTTAAAAGAGGTTTCAGGGGAAATTATTATAAATGAAGATGATTTTCCAGCCATTAAAACAGGAAAAGAAGTAATGTCAATAACACTTCCTGAAGATGCTGTTAAAGCACTTAAGATAAAAAACGGCTCTAAAATCACAGTAAAAGGAATTGAAGTCCCCGGAAGGAACTGGAACATTACCGGTGAAAAATTATTAAGGATTCATGAATTCGAATATGAAGGAAAAACCTATATCACACATGGTATGGGCGGAAGACCTGAACGCGGAGGCATGATGGGCGGTTTCTGAAAGAAATATCCCGTTGCATTGGGCAAATCGAAAAGCCGGATCTTCGGACCGGCTTTTATTTCAATAGTTATTAAAAATTAATTTTAAATATTTCATGTGCTAAACAGTCAGGATATTGTGAAAAAATCTTCCTGAAAATTAAAAAAACCCCTTTTAACAGGGGGTTATTTCTTTAAAAACAGTATCCGGGTAATTTATTCAAGACCTTTTTCAGCTTCATTATTTAATACTTCAGTTATCTGCTTATTTCTAAGGTCCAGGTTTTTGATATCAGGATATTTTGGAACTAATACTGCAAATACCGTGAATATCAAAGCCAAGATTATTATCGAAATAATTGAATATTCTTTCATTTTATCCTCCTGGGGAGAATATACTGCACATTTGTTAAATTGGTATTAATAATGCGTTTATTTACTATTATTGAGAAATATTTATTGTAATTATGAGATAATCTTTTTATTTTCTGCGGATAAAATTAAAGTCAGTACTTATTCAATATCAGGATATTTGTTCTGAATTGATTTAATTATATCATAAACTTCAAAAAATACTTCAACAAGTTCAGGGTCGAATTTACTTCCCGAGAGCTGTGCTATTTCATTTAAAACATCATTCTCATCCCATGATTTTTTATATACTCTTTTGGAAGAGAGTGCGTCAAATACATCCGCTATAGAAACTATTCTGCCGAAGAGGCTTATTTCTTCTCCCTTTCTGGGAAGGGGCTCTCCTTTAAGATTTTTCCTGATGGCTTTCCCTGTTTCAAGATCGATATAGCCGGGGTAACCTGTACCGTCCCAGTTCTCATGGTGCATCAGCGCGACATCACAGGAAATTTCATCAAGCACAGAATGCTTGCTTGCGAAAAGCCTTGCGCCTAGAAAAGTATGGCTTTTCATAATTGTATATTCATCATCTGTAAACCGTGCCGGTTTTTTCAATATCGCATCCGATATCGCAACCTTTCCCACATCATGAAGCATTGCCGCAATTTTAAGTGAGTCCCTTGTTTTTTCAATTACATCTTCCGCTATGCCCCTGTTCCTTGCCCATTTTTCATATATTTCAACGGAATATGAGGCAACCCTGTTTACATGCGGCCCGGTTTCCTTGGGGTCACGAAGCTCAGCCATCTGGATCATCCTGAGTACCATTGAGCGGGTCATCTGCGCCCTCTGAAGAACTATACTTGCCGAGCTGGCGAAATGCGTTATGTAAAGCTGATCCTCTTCCGTAAAAACTGTAACAGCGCATTTCTTATCAAGGGGATTGATCATCTGCAGGACACCAAGAACTTCTCCGTTAAGATTACTGAGAGGAAAAGTAAGCATCGACTTTGTTGTATATCCCGATTTTCTGTCAAAGGTAGAGTCAAAACTATAGGATGCTGATTTGTCTATGCTGTAAACATCAGGAATACAGAGTGTCTCCCCTGTTGTCGCGACATATCCTGAAATGGAATTTCTGTTTACCGGCACCTTAAAAGAATTATAAATAAGTTTTTTACCAGGCGGAAGCAGGGCCTGCTTGGTATCATTCTGTGCATGGGCAAAAATAAGATTTTCACCTTCTTTAAGGTAAATAGTTCCCGCATCCGCACTTACAAATTTTCTGGCTTCTGACAGTATTCTCTCAAGAAGTATATCTACATCCTGAACAGTATTAAGTTCAGTTCCGAGTTTTAAAACTTTTTGAATTTTTTCAACTTCTGTCATAATAAATCAGCAACACCTTCTCTGCACATTTCCATATGAAATTTAAACTATATCTTAAATTTCTGTATTTAAAGCAAATAATTATATTAATATAAGCATCGGCATCAGCATTAGGCAAGCTAAAGGTAAAAATAAGAAAAAACAACTCTTCCCGGATCGATAGAAAGGATAAAAAGCTTGATATATTTAATACAAAGCCCCCCCTGACAAATAATCCCTGTTTCATTATAACAGTTAACTGACTCATTACAGTTGACAACAGAGCCCCTCAGCTGTAATAATTCTTTATTATATCTGATATTTATTACTACAGGAAAATTATGACAGATAAAAAAAATGTAATCCGGCATATATCCGCCCATACCCTGCTTAAATCACTTGAGCCGCTCAGTGTTAAAAAACTTGTAGACGCAGGGGAAATTATTACTTTTGAAGATGGTGATTTAATAATCAGGGAAGATGAAGTAAGCCCTCATCTCTTCTTTATTATTTCAGGAACTGTAAATATAGATGTAAAAGGCAAAGACAAGGATGTTTATATCTGTTCAATGGGCTCGGGAGAATTCATCGGGGAAGCAGGCATTTTCATGACATTGAAAAGAACGGCAAATGTCCGGTCGGCAGACAAATCTGTTCTCCTCAGAATCGAAAGAGATAATTTCCACTCTTTTATTAAGGAAAAACCCGCTGCCGGCATCAAAGTGCTGCTGATCATTATCTACAGCATGCTTAAAAAACTCTCTGTTACAAACCAGGAGCTGGCGTTTGAAAGACAGCATGATATTGTACAGGACGATATTGATGAAATTATAAAAAATTTCATCTGAAGCAACCTATTTTTTAAGTATATAATGACACCCTATCGGTTTTGAATTCCGTATAGCCGAATCTACTATAATACTAGAACAGACAGATGCGTTTCTCAATTCTATAATACTTGTATTAAGTTTTGCCTGATGATAGAATTTCAGTATTCGGTATGTAAAATAATTCAGGTCCGCAAGCGCCCTGCTTAATCCCTTATGGGTTCTTATAATCCCGGCATAGTTCCACATTGTCAGCTGCAAAGCCCGCATATCCTGATCTACAAGGACAGGATCTATTTCTTCTGTCCTTGAAGGGTCCTGCCAGTCAGGGATACGGGCCGTCCTCTTCACATCAGGACTTATCCGTTCCGAGGCAATTGCTTCAGCCGCTTTTTTCCCCCAGAGAAGCCCTTCAAGCAGTGATGTTGATGCAAGACGGTTGGCTCCGTGAATACCGGTACAGCTTGCTTCCCCTATCGCATAAAGATTGGTAACAGATGACTTGCCGTCAAGATATACCTTGATCCCCCCGCAGAAATAATGCTCAGCCGGAACAACAGGGATAGGCTCTTTTGTTATATCGATTCCCCCTTTAAGACAGGTTTTATATGTGTTGGAGAACCTTTCTTCAATGGGAATATTCCCTTTGTAATTATTTGACAGGTCCAGAAACATGTATTCACTGCCGGTTTTGCTCATTTTGTCAAAAATGGCCCTTGCGACAACATCCCTCGGAGCAAGATCCTTGAGGGGAGAATAATCTTTCATGAACTCATTTCTGCTGTGGTCTTTTATCCTGGCGCCCTCGCCCCTCAGGGACTCTGAGATCAGAAATCTTTTTATATCGCGGTGAAAGAGGGATGTTGGATGAAACTGGACAAATTCCGCATTGATGATATCGGCCCCCGCCCTGTATGCCATGCTGATACCGTCGCCGGTTGCTGACACAGGGTTGGTTGTATACTGATATATATTGCCTATTCCTCCGGTCGCAAGTACTACCGAGCCTGAAAAAAATGTATCTACCTCGCCCGTGCTGTTGTTCAGGGCATACAGGCCGAGAACTTCCCTGGGTTTATACATTTCCTGTGTATCTTTGGAGTGATGGTTGTTGGTAATAAGATCTATTGCGGTGTATCCGGTAACAAGCTTGATGTTAAGAGTTTCAGCATAAGTTAGAAGATCTGTAATTATCCTGTCCCCTGTATGGTCCTCGTAATGGGCAATGCGCCTTATCTGGTGTGCGGCTTCACCTGTATAGTCAATTTCTCCTGATGTCTTGCGGCTGAATGATACGCCTGCTTCATTTATCAAAAAATCAGGGACAAGGGGAGGCCCTTCCTTTACAAACATTTTTACAGCTTCGATTCTGTTATAGTCGCACCCTGCCAGCATAATATCATGTTCAAGTTTTTCTTCCGTATCATCAGGGCAGGCCGATATTATCCCGCCCTGGGCGTAAAAAGTATTGCTTTCCTGAGGTACGCTGTTTTTTGTAAGGACAACTACATCAATACCTGCTTTTTTAAGGTTTATTGCGCAGGTTAGTCCCGCGATCCCTGACCCGACTATAATTGATTCGTAATGGTATCTCATTTCATGCCTGCTATATTTATCATTTTATCAAGCGCTTTTTTTGCGTTTGCCCTGTAGCTTTCAGGTACAGACACAGGGAACTTAAGTTTTCCCCTGCCTTTCTCAAATTCTTCGATTGAATATAATGATTCTGAGAGATTCGCAAGGTTGTTTTTATTCATATTCATGCATGTATTTTTATTAAGCGGAATAATCTTCCTGTCTTTAAAGGTTTCAGAAAGTCTTTCGACAAATGTAAGTTCTGTCCCCACCCCCCAGACCGAACCGGCCGGGGAAGAGCTTACAACATCATAGATCTTCTGGGTTGATCCCTGCATATCAGCAATGGACGCAACCTCCGGTTTGACTTCAGGATGAACAATAATTGTTCCGTCAGGATATTTCTGCCTGAAACTGTCTATATCACTTACACTGAATTTGTGGTGGACAGGGCACATTCCGTCCCATAGATAAAGCTTTATCTTTTCCGGCGATGAATTATGTTCAATTTTAAAATCTCTTTTAACAAGGGCTATCTCATCTTCTTTGAGACCTGCCTTGCGGGCTGTATTTACACCCAGGTTGTAATCAGGGATGAAAAAAAGCTTTTCACCCCTTGATAAAAAATAATTCATAATTTTTTGGGCATTTGAGCTTGTGCAAACAGAACCGCCTGACTCTCCGCAGAAGCTTTTTGAATCAACATGTGAGTTCATGTAAACAACAGGGACAGGCGTGCTGCCTGAAAAACTTTTAATACTCTCAAGTGCTTTTAAACCTGCATTTCTGTCAATCATGTCTGCCATCGGGCACCCGGCATCAAGGTCAGGGACAACAATCTTCTGGTTCTCCCCGGTCAGGATTTCAACACCTTCCGCCATAAAAGAGACCCCGCAGAAAACAATCCACTCAGCGGAAGTCCCCGCCGCTTCAACCGCCAGTTTATAGGAGTCTCCGGTAAGGTCAGCGAATTCAATAATTGAGGCAGGAACATAATGATGGGCCGGAATTATAAGGCGGTTTTTATACCTTTTTTTAAAATCAGAAATATATTTTTTGTAATCATCATTTTTATAATTTTTGAATTTCAATTCAGCTGTTTCCATTATTTAACCTTCTTTTCCATAAAATTGATATTTTTAAGACTGAAATCAAATGATTTTATTGTATGTGTAAGTTCTCCGAAAGAAATATAATCAACCCCGGTTTTAGAAACTGTTTCAATCCTTTCAAGGCTCATGTTGCCTGAGGCTTCTGTCTCTGCGCCTCTGGCAATCAGTCTGACTGCTTCAGCTGTAATTTCATCAGACATATTGTCAAGCATTATCCTGTCAGCGCCGGATTCAAGGGCTTTTTTAACCTCGCCAAGGTCTCTTGCTTCAACCTCAATTTTAATCCGGCCGCCGAATCGGGCCCTTATTTTTCCTACTGCTTTTTCAATGCTTCCGGCGGCATCTATATGGGTATCCTTGACAAGCGCCATATCGTAAAGCCCTGCCCTGTGGTTAAGCGCGCCTCCGCACCTTACCGCGTATTTTGAGAGCATTCTGTAGCCCGGGATTGTTTTTCGTGTATCCAGAATTTTAACTTTTCCGTCTGCTTTTTTAACAAAAAGGGATGTTTTTGTTGCAATTGCGGAAAGCATTGCTATGAAATTTATTGAGGTCCTTTCTGCCTTTAATATTGAGACAACCTTACCCTCAATATCAGCTATTACATCTCCGGGTTTAATCTCATCTCCGTCTTCAAACCATGCTGTTACAAGTGTTTCGCTGTCGACAGTTTTATAAACCTTTGTAAAGATATCTATTCCGCAGAGTATTCCGCTTTCTTTTGCCAAAAGCCTGTATTTTCCATAATGATCTGTAAATACAGATTCCGATGTTATATCCCCGTCTTTTCCGAGGTCTTCTTCAAGTGCGAGTTTTATGAGCAAATCTTCATTTCCGGCAGACAAACCAAATCTCCTGCAGAAAGTACTTTAGCCAGTTTATCCCTTATTGTAAATATTTACCAGATAACTCATGCATTAAACTGTTTTTTCACTGCCGTACTCCTCACAGTTTTCCGTAAAAAACATGGCAGTACGGCTCGCCGCCTGTTTTCCTGTAATAATCCTGATGATACTCTTCAGCTTTCCAGAACCTGCCTGCTTTTGTTATTTCAGTCGCAACCTTATATCCCTTCTCTTCAAGCCTTTTTACGATCTTCTCAGCTGTTTTTTTCTGGTTTTCAGTAAGGTAGAAAACACCGGATCTGTACTGTGAACCGAAATCAGGCCCCTGCCTGTTAATCTGGGTCGGATCATGAGTGTTGAAAAAATGAATGACAAGTTCCTCATAACTGACCACAGCCGGATCAAAGAATACCTCAACAGCTTCCGCATGCCCCGTTTCTCCTGTTGAAACTTCTTTGTAGGTCGGATTTTCCTTATTCCCGCCGGTATAGCCTGAAACAGCAGATACAACACCGTCTAGTTTTTCAAACATGTATTCCGTACCCCAGAAACAGCCTGAAGCAAAAACTGCTTTTTCCAGCCTTTTCTCCGCCTGGACAGGAACAAACTCAACTGAAATTGAGTTTACACAGTGCCTTGTGTTATTTTTTGTATACCCTTCTCCCCTGAAAACATGCCCCAGGTGCGCATTGCAGTTTGAGCATACTATCTCAGTTCTGACCCCGTCTGCATCCTTTATCTCTTTTACCGCGCCTTCTATCTGGTCATCGAAAGAAGGCCAGCCGCAGCCTGAGTCAAATTTGTCCGAGCTTGAAAAAAGCGGTGTCCCGCAGTTTTTGCAAAGATATGTCCCGTCCTCATGGTGATCAAAGTATTCGCCTGAAAACGCATATTCTGTTCCCTTTTCCTTTATAACGGAAAATTCAAAAGGCGTTAAAAGTCTTTCATCCGGTTTCAATTTATCATCCTCCCCCGCATACCCGCTTGAGGCAGCAAATAAAACTGTCAGCAGAAGTATTATTTTTTTCATATATACAATATACTTCTATTTTAACAAACGTGGAATATAACAGGGGATAAATAATATGTTTGAAGAAAGTTTATTACCGCTCACGCCTCAGCTGGAAATAATGATAAAAAAGAACCCGCTCCTTAACATAGATACATTTATAATACCTTCGCCCTATATAAATGATCTGGCTGTCGAAAAGGATTATAATTTCAGCTTTGTATGTATTATTGAAGGGGAAATTCTCGGGTATATGCTTGTCTATTCAGATAAAATCAAGCTCAACTTTCACATCTATAAGCTTGTTACAAGCCCGTTCGGCCGGAGCATGGGGATTGGTACGGCATTTATTGAATATCTTGCCCAAAAAATACCGGAAAATTCAAATGTATATCTGTATATATGGGAAAAACAAACTGACACTGTTGAATTTTTCAAGAACAAGGGTTTTACAGTCGGGAATCAGATTGTCTACAGAAATCTTGTCTATTACTACCTTACGGCAAAACGGAAAAACATTCTTGATCTGAAAGCGGTTAAGCCTGAAATACAGCAGCCGGGACTTGAGGAAATCGGAAAAACCAGGCATGACGCAAGAAAAACACTGCGCCTCCTGAGTCACATGGTAGAATCCATTTCAATCGACAACTGCAATAAAATAGTTGAAGACATTAACCGGGAAACAACATCACTTATAAACATGATCAATTCGTTCAGGGACAGCACACAGACAAGGCATGACGTAAACCTGCGGGAACTGCTTCTCGAGAGGATTGTTCCCTTTATAAAAGCATCCCCTGTTTACTCAAGGGTACGGTTAAACCTTAACTCGGATTCACCGGTTGTATACGGATATTACATAAACATCAGCAGGGCCCTTATAAACCTGATTTCAAACTCGCTTGACGCAATTGAAGAAACTGAGAGGAAAGGATTTATTGTAATAACAATAAGTGAAAACAAAAACAATATTATACTAAAAATCAAGGATAACGGATCAGGAATTGATGAGGAAAAGCTTGTCCATGGAACAGATGGCCTTCCTCTGTTCGTAGGAAAAACAACTAAAGGACACAAGACAGGGGAAGGAACCGGGACCAGGCAGATCTATTCAACATTCGGGCATGAAAACATATCAGTTGTAAGCAAAAAAGGGAAAGGGACAACATGGACCATAAGGTTCGATAAAAGCCAGAGCGGCACTGATAAAATTTATATTGTTATGGAGAGAAGGTTCAATGAGTTTATGAGTCTTCTGGAATACTACAAGATCAGGAGAGATTCAGAAAGGACTAAGGTCATAGTATATATATGGAACCTTAGAAAGATGGAAATATTCCTTTACGACCTGATTATGCTTTTCAGCACATATCACAACATAAGAATGATCTACAGGACAGTCCTGGCATTTCTCATGGATGTTTTAACCAGGGATCAGTTTACAGATGAAATATCTGCCTACAGGTCAGATTATGAAAAAACAAAAAAATGGCTCTACGAAACTGTCCTTGTATTAAAGGAGAGATATAACTGCATAAGGGAAAATATTGAAACAGATAAATTCAGAGGCGCGTTATTCAAAAGCTACGGTATAGGCATGGAGAACAACATAATCTTCACACTGGATCCTGAAACAGGCGATTTTTTCGCAACTGACAGAAAACTGGCAGAACATCTTGATTTTGTGCCCTATCTCGGGAAGGAAAAGAATTTACTGCTTAGGGGTGAATTCAGGGGTGATCTAAATAACGAAAGCAGCGCTGTTTTTCTGGGGGTCTGGAGCATTGATTCAGAAGATGATCTGATTGAAAAACTCAAACTGATCAGGAAAGGGGCGCAAACACTGCTTAAAATGGGAATCCATCAGGGTAAAAAACTATCATTATACCAGACAACCTATGTAAAAGCCAAAAAAGACATTGATACCTATAAAACTGTAACCCTGAAAGCATTTGCAGATACTGATGACAAAGGCCTTGAAAAATACATCCGTCCCGCAGATGATGAATTTCAGGAATATGCTTTCGCAGTTGACTGATATTACAGGAACATCAGTCTGTATCCAAGTTTACAATATTTTAAAATAATACTGTTATTATCCTCAGCTGTTTGTTAAAATAAAAGGAATAGCGGCAGGAAGAGCTTCAGGAGATTTCAGTAAACATGAAAATGGCCAATAGAACCAGGCTTGCCTATAGTGAGGGAATTGTATCAGTAATAATAAACACACTGCTTTTCGCGCTTAAATTATGGGCAGGTACCATAACAGGCTCAATTGCAGTTATTGCTGACGCCTGGCACACATTATCTGATTCACTTACTTCCGTAATTGTAATTTTCGGAGCAAAGTCGGCAAATAAACCCGCGGACAAAGAACATCCGTTCGGACATGGAAGATCTGAACTTATTACATCAATAGTCATTGGGGTACTTCTTAGCGTCGTAGGAATTAATTTCATAACCGAATCAGTTCACAGGCTTTACATCAGGGTAAGATCGGATTATTCTATCTCTGTTCTTGCAGTTATGGCTGTATCAGTTGTTTTAAAGGAAGCGCTGGCCCAGTTTTCTTTCTGGGCGTACAGAAGAACAGGGTCAACAGCCTTAAAGGCAGACGGCTGGCACCACAGAAGCGACTCGCTGGCTTCCCTGTTGATTGTAGCAGGGATCTTTTTCAGCCGTATGTTCTGGTGGATAGATGCGGTTCTCGGCCTGATTGTTTCTGTAATAATAATAATATCTGCCGTTTCGATTATCAGGGAAGGCGCGGCTCCTCTGCTAGGGGAATCCCCCGACAAGGCGTTGATCAGGAAGGTCAAAGCACTCGTCCGGGAGAATACCGGATCAGACAACCATCTGCATCATCTGCACCTTCACAGGTATGGACATCATACAGAGCTGACTTTCCATATATGCCTTCCCGGAGATATAACAGTAGAAGAAGGGCATGAAGCTGCGACAAAAGTTGAAAACGCGTTACGGGAAAAATTAAATATTGAAGCGACAATACATGTAGAACCTGTTAAAAAAAATCGAAGTACAACAATAAAAAATTGATTAATTTCGCAGGGCGTGCTATATTCTATATATCATATATATAAAGGAACTAATAATGACAGATTTTTTTATCAGGAACATTTTGCCGGTCGGGATTGGAGCGCTAGCCGGATACGGATACTATAAATTTATTGGCTGTGCATCCGGGGCCTGCCCCATTACTTCAAATCCGGTAATTTCCACAATTTACGGCGCAGGAATGGGATATCTTGTAGCCCATTTATGGAAATAGCCAAATGCTTATTTAAGGAGATAATTTATGAGTAAAAAAATCATCGCACTTGTTGAAGAAGGTTATGAAGACCTTGAACTGCTCTATCCGGTAATACGGCTCAGGGAAGAGGGTTATCAGGTTGATATAGCAGGAACTGAAGAAGGTAAGTTATATACAGGAAAACACGGCTATCCTGTCAAATCAGATGTAAGCTTTAAAAAGATATCACCTGAAAACTATGACGCGCTTGTTGTCCCGGGGGGATGGGCTCCGGATAAACTGAGGCGGTATAAGGAAGTTACAGATATAATATTAAGTATGAATAAGAGGAATAAGCCTGTAGCGACAATCTGCCATGCGGGCTGGGTTCTGGTGACAGCAGACGCTCTTAAAGGCAGAACAGTCACAAGCGTTCCTGTAATAAGGCCGGAGCTTGAATTTGCCGGTGCGAAATGGATAGACAAGAGTGTTGTTGTTGACGGGAACTATG
>JACKPD010000017.1 GCA_024233785.1 Spirochaetales bacterium
TCAGGGCTGTGGTGCCTGATGCGGCAATCGATTCGCTTAGCAGCGGAATAACAGATATCACATCAGGCAAAGCCTCAATAAATAGATAAAAAATTAATCGAAAGCCATATCTCCTTTGGCTTTCTGCCAGTCAAAATATGCTGAAAGATATTCATAGACAGCTGAAATGTGGTTTATTTTTGCAAGCTCAAGACTTACCGTTGCGTCTTTAAGATCAAGCTGGGTTGCTATTCCGTTGTTATAAGAGCTTTGTGCAATGGAATATGCTTTCTGTGCAGTTTCAATGGTTGCATTTGCTAACTCTATCCTCTCATGTGTTTCCTTTAATGTAAGATATATACTATTTATTTCTGAATATATATTTTCCTTAAGTTGTTTCAACTTTATATCTGTCTGCTCCAGCTCAATCCGTGCTTTATTATCTTGGGCTGTTAAAGCACCTCCTGAAAAAAGTGGAAGTGATATATTTATTCCTACCTGGGCAACAGTTGCATTGTAATCCTCAAAATCTGTATCGCGCATCATCGAAGAAGCATAAAGGATATTACCCTTAACAGTAGGGTAATGATCTGCTCTTGCTACTTTCTCATTTATTTCTCTTAAAGAAAGTTCCCTCATGGTTGCCTTGTAATCAGGCCGCTGGCTAAGAACCTCGTCAAAAGGAATAAGTAAAGGAATTTCAGGATAATCATTGATATCACATGCAAGTTTCAGAGTCTCATCAGAAGATATTCCTGCGAGGTTACAAAAATTGATTCCTGCAAGATCAAGGTTTTTCTGCGCCTGTGTAGTTTCAGGTATTTTCATTTTCCAGTCTACTTCAGCACGCAGAAGATCGAACTGTGATACAAGTCCGTTTTCAAATTTATTTTTTATATTTAGATAATTCTCATAGGTATTTTTCTCCATGTTAATTTTAACCTTGAGAAGTTGCTCAAGAAGAAAATACTGATAGTATACTTTCTTTGCTATTGTAATTACTGCCTGGTGCTGAATATCGAAAACATCGCTGCTCATCAGTTTGTATTCTTTGCTGGCTTTAATTGCATTAAAGACCTTCAGGTTAAAAAGATTTTGCGTAAGCGAAATGCCGAAGCTGTATTCGTTATCGTAATTTGTATCAATATCCTTATATATGAGCATTCCGCTTCCTGAAGGATCTACCGCTACCGGATAGGATTGTTCAATATCTGTAAGGTTTCTTGTATAGCCAGTTTGCGCACCGATAAGCGGATAAGCCTGTGATTTTGCAGCTTTTTCTGTTGCCCCTGCCATTTCAACATCTTTTGCCGCATTCATAAGCTCTTTACTGTTCTTTTCAACTAATTTTATATATTTTTCAAGTGTGATTTCTGTACCAAAAAGCCTACAATATACTGCTAAAAACAATATACTCATGATTAATTTTTTCTTCACGCATTCATCTCCTCAATAGTTTTTTTAAAAGAACCAATATACATATTGAATTTTTTCAACCGATTATTTAAGTGGCCGGTAGAAGGCATACAGCAGTTTGAAAGCATTGTCAGTAATGCAATTTCTGAAATCTCTCCTATTTCCGATAAGTCAATACTGCAGTTAATCCCATAATTCATTACAGACATTGGATCATACTGGCTAATTACGATACCTTCCTTTCTCAGTTTTCTTACTTGTCTTAGAGAATAAAGTCTAAGACAATCAGTGATAATGCTTCCTGTTGGCCTAAAAAATTCCCAATCTATAATGTAATATTTTTTATCCTTTCCAATAAAAAAATGCTCATCTTTTAGGTCTCCATGTGCACCCGTTACTGGTAATAATATTTTACATAGTTTGTTTTCTATAAATATTTTTGTATCTTCTGATATGGAATTCATAAACTTTTCGAGAATATTTTTATCTAAAGTTTCAGACCAAATAACTTTTGGGGAATCAAAAGATATTTTTTTGATTAATTTTTTTATTATATCATCAACTTCATTCAAAGAACAATTTTTATTCAATTTATGCGACTTACATACCATAATCCCTTTTTTTGATAAAAAAGAATTTCTTATAAAAAATATCGGTTCATAATAATGACCAATACCATCCCATACAGGAAAATAATTTTGATATTTTTTTATAACAAACTCATTGCCCATTAATTCAAGATTATTATCATCCCATAATATTTTTTTATGTAATCTTTACGATTACTATCCTTGATAATTTTTTTCTCATGATGTAATTTTCTCCATTCCTTTTTTGAAAAGATATTCATAATTTCAATACTACTCACTTAGTTTTTTGATTTGTTTTTTTGATACAAGAAATTCAAGTGCTGGTATAAGAAAAAGTGTAAGTATTGTTGATGAAATGATACCTCCGATAATGACTATCCCCATTGGTTGACGCATTTCAGCACCAGAAGCACCTATCCCTATGGCCATTGGGAGCATCCCCAGGATGATTGCTATGTTACTCATAAGGATCGGTTTAAGCTTTACCGGGCATGCTTCCAGAAGTGCATCCTTGGTGGTGGATCCTTTTTGTTTCAGCTGGTTATAATAATCAAGCATCAATATCGCGTTATTGACTACAATACCAACCAGCATGACTATGCCGAGCATGGCTGTACCGTTAACAATAGTTCCCATAAACAGACATATAAAAATAACTCCAATAATCGAGAGGGGAACAGTAGAAAGAATGAAAAGCGGTTGAGAAAGACTCTCAAGCGTAGCTGCAAGAAGCATATAAACAAGGATAACTGCAATGATAAAAACTAAGGCAAGGTCTTTCACAGTATCTCCAAGCATTTCTGTTGTTCCCCCCTCTGATATAGAATAACCGACAGGCATATTTATTTCACTTATGGATTTATTTATTTGAGGAAGGAGATTGCCTACAGCATATCCTGCAAGTGTATCTGCCGTAATTTCAACTGCCCGTATTTTATCAAGCCTCATTATCTTATTGCTACTGTCTGAAAAATCGATATCAGCATAGCGTGAAAGAGGGAATACTCCAGCCTGAGATACAATCGGTATATTCTTTATATCATCGATATTTTTTAATGAGCTGTCTTTTATGGTAACCCTGATATCATATTCTTCACTGCCATCCTTGTATGTTGTAGCTACAAAACCGTCTACTGCAGCCCGGAGCGTCAGCGCCACAGCCTGAACAGAAAGGCCGTCTTCCGAAATCTGTTTGCGATTCGGAGAAAAGGACAGTTCCAGTTTCCCTGATTTACTGCTGAGGGAAACATTTGTAACACCAGGGATTGTATTTATCCGTGCCTTGATTTCCTCAGCAATGCTTTGAAGTGTATCATTGTCATCGCCATTTAGAAACAGATCAATTGCTGATGTGGAAGCAAGCTGTATTTCAGAGACTGGAGATATTCTTATTGTAGCTCCGGGAATGTCTGACAACTCCCTTATCATTTTTGATGCAAGGATGTTGATACCTGCAATGCGCTCTGACCGCGGAACAAGGTAAACGCTCATCTGTGCAATGCTTACATCCTGTTCCAGTATTCCTATCGTTCCAAGATTTGTCTGTATGGCCTCAACTTCTTCGTATTCAGAAAGACGTCTCTCTATCTCGGCAAGAACCTGTCCTGTTGAATCAAGATCATTGCCCTGTGGCAGTTCCACGTTCACCTGCATCTTTCCTCCGTCTGTCTGGGGGAAAAGTTCAAACTGGATATGCGAAGCAAAACTAATGGAAACCGCAAAGATTATAAGAGTAAGAAGAACTACAGTTGCACTTGTCAATCTGTTTTTTAAAATACCGGAGAGCAACCATTTGTAGCCCATATCCCATTTTTTAAAAAAGGCTTCAAGCCAGATGCTTAATTTTGTTTCACGTTTCACCTTTTCGGGAAGAATCCTGGAAGCCATCAGGGGTGTGAGTGTAAATGAAACAATTATTGAAAATACAGTTGAAATTACAATTGTATATGCAAAATTACCCAGCATGCTTCCCATAATGCTTGACATATTAGCGAGAGGCACGAACACGGCGACATTGGTCAAAGTTGAAGCGAATACCGCAAGAAGAACCTCTTTTGTCCCTTTTGAGGCTGATTCTATTCTTGAATGCCCCATTTCCTTGTGACGGAAGATATTTTCTATAACTACAACAGAGTTTGCAACCAGTGTTCCTGTAGCGCTTGATAGCCCCATCAGGGACAGGATATTCAGACTTATTCCCATAGCCTTCATGACAAGAAAAGTAGAGATAATCGAAAACGGCATGGCAATGGCGACAATGATCGTAGACCGGATATCATGAAGAAAGAAAAGAAGAACAAGCCCTGTGAGAATGATGCCAAGATATATATTACTAAGAGTATCGTTTACAGAATCCTTTACAAAGGTTGCATCTTCTTTGATAACCTTTAGTTTTACACGTCCTTCAGACATGGCCTCAATCTCATCTATCTGCTTCATTATCCCGTTTACCACTAAAACAGTATTTGCACTCGGATTCTTGACTACCTGGATAACAATGGCATTGTCATCACGTGTACCTGCTTTTTTATCCAGGAGAATTGTTCTTTCACGTACTGTCTTGCTGCTGTCTTTGACTTCTGCAAGCTGCCTGAGCTTGAATATTCCATTGCCTGTCGGTACATCGAGATTTTTTATTTCATCAAGATTTTTAAACTTTCCTTTCATGCCTACAGGAATATCCCGGTTTTCATACTGGAAATTCCCTCCCGGAATTTCAATATTGGCTGCCGCAAGTATTCCGTTAATCTGCATTATCGGAATAGCCTGTTCATAAACAGTATGACGATCCAGTTCTACCCTGATTTCCCTTTCCTTTCCTCCTGAAAGTGTGATGCTTCCGACTCCCTGAACCTGTGAAAGACGGTCGCTTATTGTTGTACTTGCATAGGTGTAAAGATCTGTAGCAGACATATCTCCCTGAAGTACGATATTCATGATAGGCATTACAGATGCCATATCAACTTTAGACATTTTGGGTTTCTCGGCATCATCCGGAAAATCACTCGTAACTACATCAACCTTGTCCCTGACCTCCTGCAGGGCAAGATTTTCATCTTTGCCATAATTAAATGCAGCAATGATAATGGAAACACTGTCCATTGAGTATGAAGTTATTGAATCAAGATCTGATATTGATGATATCTCGTCTTCAATTTTTTTAGTAATCTGTGTTTCAATGATATCAGGACTTGCGCCGGCATAGACAGTCTCTATTGCAACGTATGGAATGGATAGATCAGGAAAAAGACTGATCGGTATTGTGAAAAAAGAAAGCAACCCAAATAAAAAAAAGGCAAGCAGTACCATTAATATCAGAATTGGCCTTTTTATTGATAAATCGACTATGTTCATATTCTTAATCCTGTTTAGTTGTGGTTAAAGTTACAACCCTGACACGCATACCATCGGTTAAGTCCTGAATACCTTTTGATACAATCAGATCGCCGGCATGAAGCCCTTCGGTAACCTCAAACAGGAGCCCTTTTTCCCGGCTGGTTTTTATTATCCGTTTTTCTGCTACATCCCCGTTTACAACATAGACATAAGAACCCTCTTCAGTATTAATAGTTTCATTCCTATTTAGTACAATTACATTATTTTTCTTGTATGTTTCTACCAAAACATCAACACTCATACCGCTTACAAGAGATATGGGCTTTTCACTGAAAAATGCCTTAACCGGAAATGCTTTTTTCTTCGGATCCATTGTAAGCGATATTTCGCTTATACATCCGGTAAGCAATTCACTGCGGTTTTCAATTGATGCAGGAACTCCTGTTTTAATCTGACTGATTTCATCAGCTGAAACATAAAACAAGGCTTCGAATCCATCATTATTTGAAATAGTGAAAAGAGCATCGCCTGATTTAATATCAGAAGAGATACGTACATAAAGCTGGGTTACATATCCATCAATAGGCGCTTTGACCTCAATCGTTTCCCTGACTGCCTTAAAGGCTTCCCGTGCCAGTTCGTACTGGGTTTGGATATTATCAAGGCTCTGTTTGGATACTCCACCGTCCCTGAAAAGAACCTGCAGCCGGTTATACTCTGTTTCAAGATTTTCGAATCTTAATTTAGCCTGCTGATATGCTGAATTGTCGTGAGATAAAACAAGAATAATTTGATCACGTTTAACCTGGTCACCGATCTTTACATTCACTTCACGAACAACATCGCTTATATCGGAATATGCTGTTGACTGGTTTTGGGCCCTGAATTCAGCAGGGAAGGAAAGAGAAACTGAAAAAGATTCAGGTTTAATTGCCCTGACATTTACCGGCTTTCCTTCTTCTGCGTATATCTGTTCCATGCTTTTGGAATCAGCTTTTTTTTCATTTTGTCCTGTGCAGGATACAAAGATAATGCTGATTAAAACCGCAATCAGCACATAATTTGATTTGTTTTGCATTAATTCAACCTCTTTTACTGAACATTGTGCATTTATGAATGATGTTCAGTAAAAGATATAAAAAAAGTATTTTTATGTCAAGGATGTTCGGTATTCATGTCTTTGGAAACCGGCGAAATAAACAGACCTCTTGAAATAATGTCACGGAAGACAGAAAAAATAGTCTCTTCGCTGAAATACTGTAAAAATGGATTGTCTGACTGGAATATGAAATCCTGAAATTTGATTCCCTGTATCAAAGAGAAAAAAATGTCAATAATTGTAACAGCCAAAAGTTCGGGATCCGCATGCATGACAAGAGTGCCGTCGGATTTGCCGGCACTAAAAATATCGGCAATAAAAGAGACAAAAGAGGAGAAATTAATTCTGATTGAATTCCTTATTGCCCTGCCGACTACTTCCGAAGGGCCAGCGGAATTAAATGTTAATTGATTGAACAATAGAATATGCGGGTCTCTTCCAATAATTCCAAGATAATCAAAAAGCCTTATAAGCCTTTCTGCGCCGCTTCCTGCAGTACCGACAAATGAAGATAAGGATTTTTGCTTTCTGGCGGTAAATTCAGCGATAAGGTTCGCGACGATGTCTTCCTTGGTTTTAAAGTACAGATACAAGGCTCCTGTGCTAACATCAGCACGTCTTGCAATCTCGCGGATTGTAACACCGGCATAGTTCTTTTCATGAACGAAAATCTGTTCACAGGTCTTAAGGATCCGGTCCCTTGTTTCCTTTTTACGGCATTCAACTCTTGAAATCATTTTCATAGGGGAAAGCTCCTGAAAAAAGTTATACTATAATACCATTTATCTTTTAACAAATAAAGAAATAATTAACGGTAAACTTGACAGGATTTATTTGAATGATCAGCTTATTTCCTCAAGATAGGATTGGTACCTCCCGTTAACCCTTTCAAAAACAATTGCGCCAAGTTCCTTCCTTTCAAGATTTCCTGGATCAAGGGCTTTCAGCATTTCAAGTTCGACATCAAGCGATTTAAGCATCATTACTTTCATAAACTGCGGCATAAATTTCATTCCGCCGAAATATCCTATTCTTGCAAAATCATCAGTTGTAAAGGGCTTGCCGTTAATTTTTTTATACATTATGCATACAGGAAGTATTTGAGCGCCTGTGCCTGTTACTGCGCTCATCAGGGAGCTTTTAAAAGGGAGAAGGGCCTTTCCGTTTGAACAGGTTGATTCAGGGAAAAAGCAGACATTGAGTTTTCTTCTGAAAGCATTTCCAATTTCAGGTATTTCAGTCTTTAAGGTCGTAATTTTACGCCTTTCTACAAACAGGCATCCGCCAAGCACCGCGATCTGTCCGAGAAAAGCTCTCCTTTTCATATCTGTGGAAGTTATTAAAAGAGTTCTGAACTTTGCCACAATAAGAAAAACGTCCACAAAGGAAACATGGTTGCCCATAATGTACCATGATTTTTTATCTGAATAATTATGCTCGCCCTTAAAGACTGCCTTTATATTCAAAATCCGGATAAATATCCAGGCAAAAAAGCTGTTTATGCGGGAAAGGATATTTTTCCTGCTGTAGCGGTCTGCAGGCAGTATAAAAACAACGGCTGCGGCAATTGCGTAGAATACTATCGTAACAACACATAAAAATAATTTATAAATCAGTCTCCATAGCTGAAGAATCATCCCGCTGCCCCCCGTGTGTACTTGAGACTTTAAAAGTATCTTTAACAAAGCAGATACTGCGGTTATAATATGCCGCCTGAATACAAAAAATCAACACGGGAGAGTAATTTATTATGTCAGAGACAGAAATTGTTGTAAGATACGCGGAAACAGACCAGATGAAGATAGTTCATCATTCAGTTTATGCAATATGGTTTGAAGCCGCAAGGACCGATTATATGGAAAAGGCAGGATATCCCTATGCCCGTATAGAAGAAGAGGGGCTGATGCTTCCTCTTTCAAAACTTGAATGCAAATTTCTTTCAGGGGCAAGGTACGGCGATACAGTTGTAATCAAAACTTTTATGAAGAAAATAACTCCTGTCAGGCTTGAAATCCATTATAAAGCTTACCGTAAAAAAGACAGCGCCCTCCTGGCTGAGGGGATAACAGTGCATGCATGGACAGACAGCAGTCTTAAAATAATAAACCTGAAAAAAAAGTCTCCAGCCTTATACAGTCTCCTTGAAAAAGAAGCTGGTGCAGATACATGAACCTGAAAGTTCCCGCAACAGACTCATAAAAAAAGCCGGCCAATCAGTTCCCTGACAGCCGGCTCATTTTTAATCCTTTTCTACAGAAAAGAAAGCTTTATAATCCCAGATCCACAACAAAAACTACCCTTCTGTTCTTCCATCTTTCTTTTAAGTCTTTAACTGGCGCGATAGGATATTTTCCGCCGAATGCCTCAATTTTGAGAGACTTTTCCGGAACACCGAGTTTTATGAGCTCTTTCCTTACGCTTTCAGCCCTGTCTACAGTAAGTTTTTCAAGTATTGCTTCTTCTTTTTTCTCCCTTGCGGTACCTGCTCCGAGCAGGACGTTCAAGGCATGTCCTTCGATAACAACAGAGTATTCAGGATAGGCTTTCATAAGATCTGCAACCCGTTTTAATGATTTCCTGTTGATTGCCGCGGTTTCCTTTCCCCTTGAATCGATAGACGATTTATAGGCGGAAAAGATAATATTTTCAGTATTGATATAGTATTTCCCGTCCCTTTTTATCAGAGCTATATCAATAGGGAATTCTCCCTTTGCCGTACCAATATTGCCGGCCATATCCGCTACACGAACTGAAGCAGTATAAACAGCACCGGAAGTAAGCTTATAATTGTTCTCGGTTTCGCCGTTCCAGATAATATTTGCTTCAGGATCACCTTCTGCAGAAAAACTCATGACCTGTTTTCCATCAGAATCGGTTATAACACCTTCCCATCCGTAAATTTTATAATTCTCTTTTACATCAAGGGCAAAATCGGTCTCTCCCTCATAGCTTCCTCCTGCTTCGGCAAAAGGAGTGGAAGAAATACCAAGATCGACAACAGGCGCGGTAAGGTCGTAATAAATATCATCTATCTTTTTCTCTGTTACACCGCCGTTACTGTAAACAACCTTGAAAGCCGCATTGTAGAAACCCTCGCCGCTTCCGGTTTTTCCGTCCCAGAATATGTGATCGGGAAGAGTGCTTCCTCCGCTTTCAGATGCCGCGATTTTCCCGCTGCTGTCTTTAAGCTCAAATGTCCATGAAGTTATCTCGTCTTTCGGTCCGGATATCACTTTGAAATAAAGACCTGAATTATCCTTGCCTTCAAGAAGCCTGATTATGCCGGGTATCACAAGAATATCAGCAGCGCCTACCCTTCTTTTAACCGTAATTTTTTCTGTCTTGTGGTTATAGGTATTTCCAGCCCTGTCTGTAAACGAGGCGGATCAGAAAATAATCGCCGTCCCAGATAATTTCAGAATCATCCATACCTTCCCAGACAATCAGAGATGTTGTATCCTCGTCAGAGGTTTCCACAACTTCCTTCCGCTGCTGTCTTTATAACTCCCTTCCATGTAACTATCTCATCTGATTTGAACGAAATATCTGTACTGTTCCCGGGTTCATCCTTGCCTGGTGATATGAGGCGGCTGCTGATATTTACAGATACTGTCGGCATTACCCTGTCAATTACTATTGCTTCACTATGGGCAACTTTAGCACCGTTATCATAGAAGCTTACAAATCCTGCATTATATTCCCCGTCAGGAAGCATAGCCCCATTACTGTCAAGACCGTCAAAAACTGCTTCGTACATACCGGGTTCGCTGCCTGTGTAGGAAGCCTTTATTCCTCCTGTTTCATCAGCAAGAAAAACTTCCCAGTTTTTAAGTCCTTCCGGGTCGTTATGGCCAAATGAGAGAACTATAGTATCCTTTGATCCGTCGTTATTGGGTGAAACATAATGATCAGAAAGCCTGAAAACAATTGCGGGATTTCTTGTATCGATAACAATCCCTTCTATTGTTTTTTCATCCATTTTATTGCCGGCAAGATCGGTTGAATTCAGCTTATATGTGTATTTTCCGTCAGGCAGAATCATGCCGCCGTTATCTTTTCCGTCCCAGAGCAGTTTTTCGGGAGGTGTCCTTTCCATTCATATTTTTTTACAGCTTTGTTATCGGAAGAATATATTTCAGCCGTCCAGAGGTGTTCGTCACTGCCGTTAATATGGCTGATTTCAAAAAAATCAATAGACCCGTCATTATCGGGAGAGAATTTTGGATTGGCAGGGCCTTTTAACGTAATGTCAGGTTTAACTGTATCAACAACATATTCGTCAAGGTCTGCCTCCCTGACTATTCCGGCAGGATCTTTTATCCAGATTTTTGTATTGTATATACCGTCAGGCACAACTTTTCCATCCAGGTCCTTCCCGTCCCATATAATGGATTTTTCAAGCGTAAATTTTGAATATTTTGTAAAAAGTCTTATAAACCAGCCGATATCGGACTTTTCAGTTTTTATAACTTCCTTTACAGTCTTTCCGGCTTTATCAATTACTTTTACACCATATTCAGGAACATACCCCTTTTTGCTTTTGACATATAACTCTACTTTGAACTTCAGCTCCGCGCTGTCCTGTACTTTGTTATTGTCAGGCGATATATACTGAGTTCCGGATTTTGTTACAGTAAGGCTGGGCTCTTCACGTTTTCCTCCGGCATGAAGAGATACAGATACCATAATAAGTATCAGTAACTGAAATAAAATCTTTTTCAATTTGTTCACCTCTTAATTTTATAATCATTATTATAACATATTTTCAGCTGCAAATATAATTATGCAACAAAAATAAGCAATATTTTATGATAAGGAAATGCAAATACTCTAAAAAACAAATTACATGCACCCATGTTACAAAAATATTGAAAAAAGCGGGATAATAAAATAGGATTGCCCATGCATAAATTATTGATTTTTCTCAGGGAATCTGCGGTAAGTACGTTAACTGTCTGCAGGATTCTTTTCATTCTGATGATACCTATCAGTATAATAATGAAAATAATCAAGGAACTCGGACTGATAGGATATATTGGAGATTTTCTTGCCCTGTGATGGGTATTGTCGGCGCCTCGGAGCTACAGGCTTGTATGGGCAACGGCAATGTGCACAACTATTTACATGCTGCAATGCTTGTTTTTCAAATATAATAACTGCAGTCCCATTACTACCGCACAGATAACTGTCCTTGGAATAATGATTCTGGTCGCGCACGGGCTTCCTGTGGAAAGCTCTGTGGCAAGAAAATCCGGTATAAGATTAAGGGTTTCTCTTGTCATAAGAACCGGAATGGCAATTGTATTCGGGTTTATTTTTTACCGTTTTTCAGCCTTTTCAATCTTTATAATACAGAACCTGTAATTCTGTGGATTCCGGGAAACAGCGCGCCGGGAATTACAGGCTGGGCAGCCGGAGAGCTTAAAAATTATGCTGTAATGACTGTGATAATTTTCACACTTCTCACAGGGATGAAACTCCTTGAAAAATCCGGTTTTATCGAAATACTTGTAAAACTCCTGCGGCCGTCGTTAAAAATCCTGGGAATCGGTGAAAAAGCAATACCGGTAACCATAATTGGAACAGTGCTGGGCTATGCATACGGAGGCGGGCTTATAATACAGGAGTCAAAATCAGGGAGGATAACAAAGAAAGACCTGTTTTATACTATAGTCTTTTTATCCCTCTGCCACAGTTTTATTGAAGACAGTCTGCTAATGGTATCAATCGGCAGCGCCGCGCTTCCTGTTTTTCTCGGAAGATTTGTCCTCGCATACATAACCTGCTCAATTATTGTTCTTCTCACAAGGAGGATGGATTACAGCCTTTTTCTTAAAATATTTTTCAGGCCTGATCCAGTTAATCAGGCTGACACAAAAAAAAGCATATGAATGAACAGGAGAAGCTGCTTTACAAAAAGGGGTTTCCCGGATATATCTTTTATCTATATGGATCTCACAAATGAAAATAAAATATCTGTGCCCAAAAACCTCTCAATCAGGCAGGAACCATGGCAGTTGTCGCCCTGTTCTTCATGCCCTGAAACACCTTGCTGCAGAAACCTTCCATTAACAGGGCTCTGGCTTGAAAGGCAGAGCGATTTTATCACTCTCCTGACCGCATCCTGTCATGAAGGATTTTTTCCCGCCATGAAGAAATCAGGTGAGTGGATAATCTACCTGTCCCGCGACTGCAGACATCTGGAAAAAGAGTGCGGCAAATGCCTGATCCATCAATCGCAGAGCCAGAGCCTGATCTGTAAATCATATGACGCTCACAGGTGCTGGTATGTCGACGCTTTCAGCCGGGCCGGATACAGCACACTCATCCCTTTCGATACAGAAATGCTCATCTGGCTTGAAAAAAAATACAGCCTTATGGAAAAGGGATTTGCCTTTACCCCGGAGTGGGATGAGCTGTGTGAATCAGTAGCTGCCTGCAGGAATTGCAATCCCGGACAGGCTGCAATTGAAAACCTATCTACAGATGCACTGCTTTTCAGCAACACGCTTTCCTTCAGGAAGAGCCGCGAGGAAAGGTATCTATTCCTTCCGCCGTATAAAAGGGCGGAGCATTTAAGTCACTTTGAGCTTATATCATTCAGACTGGGGTTTCCCGGAGTCAGGCTTGCCATGGCTGACAATGTTTGGGCCTTTGTAATAGACACATCTTTGAATATTCGGAAAATCGATCTTATCAGGAACGCATATTACCCGGCAATCAGGCACAGGGACTGCCTCTACAGTTTTGATAACCTGGAAAAGGAATCAAGGCCGTTTTCAGAGACAGGCGGGCAATGGGTAATTATAAACCGGCGCAGCCTTGATCTGCTCAAGGCTTCAACAGTTTTTGACAGTTCCGGAAGAGTTAAAAAAATACCTTCAACATCTCAAATACTTGATATGCTCAAGTTCAGCAATCCTGACATGGCTGCATAATGAAATTGTAACCGACATAACTTTCATATAATCTGATTTCAATAATTATAACTGTATACCTTTATAATATAATTAAAGCGCAATAACTGCATTGAAAGATATGTACCATTAAAAAAAAGCCGCTCCCGTCTCCGGTGCGGCTTCATAATTATTCGTACATAGGATATTTCGCCGTAAAAGCGTAAACCTCATCCCTGATGGCTGAAAGGGCCGCATCATCTTCAACATTCTCAACGACACGTTTTATGAACTCAGCCACAACAGCCATTTCCGCCTTACCCATGCCTCGTGTGGTAAGAGACGGGGTCCCGAGCCTTATCCCGCTAGTTATCATCGGCTTCTGGGGATCAAACGGGATTGTATTCTTGTTTGCGCTTATCGCGGCTTTGTCGAGGGCAGCTTCAACAGCTTTGCCGGTAAGTCCTTTCTTTGATACATCGACTAACATGAGGTGGTTATCCGTACCGCCTGAGACAAGAGTAAAGCCTCTCTCCATAAGGGCTGAGGCAAGCGCTTTCGCGTTATCATTTACATTTTTCATGTATACTTTATATTCAGGCTTAAGGCATTCGCCGAATGCCACCGCTTTTGCGGCAATTATGTGCATGAGCGGGCCGCCCTGTATACCGGGAAAGATTTCCCTGTTGATTTTTTTGGCGATCTCTTCGTTATTTGTAAGAAGATATCCACCTCTCGGGCCGCGGAGAGTTTTGTGTGTTGTACCGGTAACTATATCCGCATAGGGGACAGGTGACGGATGAAGTCCTGTAGCTACCTGACCTCCGATATGGGCAATATCAACCATAAGGGAAGCACCCACTTCATCGCATATTTCCCTGAATTTTTTAAAATCAAGTAACCTCGGGTAGGCGCTGGCGCCCGCGATTATCATTTTAGGGCTGTTTTCCTTTGCGATCTTCCTGAGCTTGTCGTAGTCTATCTGCTGTGTTTCAGGAGAAACCTGATAAGCTACCATATTATAATGCTGACCTGAGAAATTAAGGGGATGCCCGTGAGTAAGGTGTCCTCCGTGGCTTAGATCCATGCCCATAACAGTATCGCCAGGTTTTACCAGAGACATATACGCGGCCATATTTGCCTGTGAGCCGGAATGGGCCTGGACATTGGCGAATTGCGCGTTAAAGAGCGTCTTTATCCTGTCGATGGCAAGTTTTTCAGCTTCATCTACAAATTCACATCCTCCATAATATCTTTTTGAAGGATAACCTTCCGCATACTTGTTTGTCATTATACTGCCGTCCGCTTCAAGAACAGCCATTGATACATTGTTTTCAGAAGCGATTAACTCAAGATTTTTATTCTGCCTGTTTTTCTCGTTTTGAATCGCAGTCCACACATCCGGGTCGCTTTCTTTCAGCCCTTTTTTAAAGTATTCCATAAATTCCCCCTATTTAATGATCTTTTTATGACCTTTGCGTTATAAACGATTGTAAGTAAAAGCCCTACTGACAGAAAAATATTACAGAAAACACCTGCAACATTCAAGTGTTATCATGAATCCTGTTTATTTCAAATAAGAAATGAGTTATGTTATAATTAATTCTAAATACGGAGGATTAAATGCTTGAAAATTTTATTGCCCTAAACCCGGTAATACAGGCTTTTATAGCAACTCTTTTTACCTGGGCTGTTACAGCTCTCGGCGCTGGTGCTGTTTTTTTCTTTAAGACAATCAACAAAAAAATACTTAACGGGATGCTGGGCTTTGCTTCAGGCATTATGATCGCGGCCAGCTTCTGGTCGCTTCTGGCCCCGGCCATAGCGCTTGCGGAAGAAGTTACAAACACACCGTGGGTACCTGCCGTAATCGGTTTTCTTTCAGGAGGGCTTTTCCTCTGGCTGGTGGATAAAATCCTGCCCCACGCCCACCCGTCATTTGCCAAGGGGAAAACGGAAGGGATAAAGACATCCTGGCAGAGAAGCGTGCTGCTTGTTCTTGCGATAACAATACATAATATTCCGGAAGGTCTTGCAGTCGGTGTTGCATTCGGAGCTGTAGCGGCAGGGATTCCCTCAGCTTCTATAGGAGGCGCAATAGCCCTTGCTATCGGTATAGGACTTCAGAATTTTCCCGAAGGGACTGCTGTATCTGTCCCCCTCAGGAGAGAGGGATTCAGCAGGTTCAAGGCGTTCCTTTACGGGCAGTTTTCAGGAATTGTTGAACCAATAGCAGGAGTACTGGGCGCTCTTGCAGTAATAACCATGAGAGGAATTCTCCCTTATGCGCTCTCATTCGCCGCAGGCGCGATGATCTATGTTGTTGTAGAAGAGCTGATACCGGAAGCACAGATAGAGAAGCATAGCGATCATGGAACAATCGGGGCAATGCTTGGTTTCGCGGTAATGATGCTGCTTGATGTAGCCCTCGGCTGATATTCTTAATTTAACCCCGTGTGCGTGTAACTGCTCACGGGGCCGGTTTTGAAATGTTTTTATTATCATCCTAGTATGCAAGAATTGAATTCAGCCATTTTTCTGTAACTTCACGGGCCTCATTTCTTCTTTCCGCGTAATCCATGACCTGGTCAAGGGCAATTTTTCCTACACTGAAATATTTGCTTTCCGGATGGGCAAAATAATACCCGCAGACCGAAGCTTCAGGCACCATCATCCGGCTGTCTGTAAGGGAAATTCCTATGTTTTTTTCAGCTTCAAGGAGGTTGAATATAAGTTCTTTTTCCCTGTGATCAGGGCATGCCTGGTACCCGGGCGCGGGGCGTATCCCCCTGTATTTCACCCTTAGAATTTCTTCTACAGAGAGACTCTCATCCGGCGCATAGGGCCAGTATTCTGTTCTTACCTTGAGGTGAAGATATTCAGCAAGAGCCTCAGCAAGACGGTCAGAGAGGGTCTTTACCATGATCCTGAGGTAATCATCCTCCCCTGCGATCTTTTTAACAGCATCTGCGGCACCTATCCCCCCGGTAACGGCAAAAAATCCCAGATAATCCTTTATTTCAGATTCCTCAGGCGGCAGATAGTCAGATAGCGAAAGATAATAAGGGATCTCGACTTTCTCCTTCTGCTGCCGGAGGCACGGAAGGACAGCCGCTTCTTTATTTCTCTCTTCATTTTCAAAAAGGATTATACTGTCTCCCCGTTGGGCTGCCGGCCAGAATCCTGCTGCCGCATTAAGGGTCAGGAGTCCCTCTTTTTCTATCCTGTCAAGGACCTTGCCTGCATCATCAAAGAGTTTTTCAGCTTCTGTTCCTGCTGCAGGGTCTTTGAATATCTCAGGATATTTTCCTCTGATTTCCCATGCAAGAAAGAAAAAAGACCAGTCAATATATTTTCTCACTTCCTGAATGGAAAGGCTGTTAAAATACCTGGGCCCTAAAAATGACGGGCGGGGAGGCTGAACAAATTCCGGTTTAAACCGTTTTTCCCTGACTTCTTTTAAAGGGAGGTACTTTTCATCTTTCAGCTTGTTATTCCTTTTAACCCGGGTCTCTTCCATCAGCAGGTTAAGATCATTCTCATAGTATTTTCTCTTTTCCGGGTTCATGAGTTTTTCTACAACTCCGACAGCAAGGGAGGCGTCCTTCACATGAACAACAGGACCTGAATAAGCCGGATCAATTTTCACGGCAGTGTGAATCAGGGAAGTTGTGGCGCCGCCCACCAGAAGAGGGATAGTCATACCCCTTTTTTCCATCATGGCTGCCACATTTACCATCTCGTCAAGGCTCGGGGTTATAAGCCCTGAAAGGCCTATGATATCAGCGCCTGTTTCTTCCGCTTTATCAAGGATGGCTTCAGCAGGAACCATTACTCCCATGTCTTCTATTTCATAGTTATTGCACTGGAGAACAACTCCCGCAATATTCTTGCCTATGTCATGTACATCGCCCTTGACTGTAGCCATAATAATCTTTCCATTGCTGACCGATTCCCCTTCCTTCTTTTCCGCTTCAATAAACGGAAGGAGCCATGCAACTGATGCCTTCATGACTCTTGCGCTTTTAACAACCTGCGGAAGAAACATCTTTCCGGAACCGAATAAATCCCCAACCCTGTTCATTCCATCCATAAGAGGACCTTCTATTACATCCAGGGCGCGGGTGGATTTTTTCCTGCATTCCTCAGTGTCTTCAATGATAAATTTTGTAAGCCCTTTCACAAGCGCGTGAGAAAGCCTCTCTTCCACAGTACCGGAACGCCATTCTTCATTGCCTGCCCCTCCGGCGCCTGTTTTCCCCTCTTTTTTTTCCGCGAGCTCTGATGCAAGTTCGATGAGCCTTTCCGCGCTGTCTTCCCTTCTGTTGAGAAGTACATCCTCTACAGCGGAAAGCAGTTCCGGTTCAATTTCATCATAGACAGTCAGCTGTCCGGGATTAACGATTCCCATGTCCATACCAGCATTAACCGCATGATAGAGAAATACGGAATGGAAAGCCTCCCTTATGTGATTATTTCCGCGGAAGGAGAATGAAACATTGCTCACCCCCCCTGAGACAAGAGTTCCCGGCATCCTTTTCTTTATCTCTTTAACCGCGGAAATAAAATCAACTCCGTAATTTGCATGTTCAGGAATACCAGTGCCTACGGCAAAAATATTGGGATCAAATATTATGTCGGAAGCCTTAAATCCTCCCCTTTCTGTAAGAAGTTTATAGCCGCGCCCGCAGATACTTACCTTCCGTTCAAAGCTGTCAGCCTGACCTTCCTCATCAAAGGCCATGAGAATAACAGCTGCCCCGAATTTCCGCACCTCTTTCGCCTGGTACAGGAACTTTTCCTCCCCCTCCTTGAGACTTATCGAGTTGACTATGGATTTCCCCTGAACACATTTTAGTCCCGAGAGGATTACTTCCCACTTTGATGAGTCAATCATTACCGGGACTTTGGCAATATCAGGTTCTCCTGACAGGAGCTTCAGGAAATTATCCATCTCCCATACCGAATCAAGCATGGCCTCATCCATATTTACATCAATGATCTGGGCGCCGTTTTCAACCTGTTCCCGCGCTACTTCCAGCGCCTCCTCGTATTTATGGGCCATAATTAGTTTTTTAAACCGGGCAGAACCTGTAACATTGGTCCTTTCCCCTACATTAACAAAAAGCGAATCTTCTTTTACTATGCAGGGTTCAAGGCCGCTGAAAGCTGAATATGTTTTAGGTTCAGGTATTTCTCTCGGCTTTTTACCGGAAACAGCCGAGGCTATAGCCGCGATATGCTCAGGCATTGATCCACAGCATCCTCCGACAATATTTACAAGCCCTTCTTCCGCAAAACCCCTGATTATCCCTGCCATAAACTCCGGGCTGTCATCATATTCTCCAAGTTCATTGGGCAGGCCGGCATTCGGATGGGTTGAGACCCCGCACACGGCAGCCGCGGAAAGTTCCCGCAAGTATCGGCCCATGGCGTCTGCCCCGAGAGCGCAGTTCAAGCCCACTGTAACAGCCCCGCTGTGTGCAACTGAATGATAGAAAGCTTCGGTGGTCTGACCCGAAAGGGTCCTCCCGCTTGCGTCTGTAATAGTTCCCGAGATCATTACAGGAAAATCAAGTCCTGTATTTTCCTTGAAGGAAAGGATTGCGTATATGGCGGCTTTTGCATTGAGGGTATCAAATATGGTTTCAACCATAATCACGTCCGCTCCCCCTTCAATAAGACCGGAAAGAGCCTCGGCGTAGACGTCCTTCAAGCGGTCAAAAGTCACGGCCCTGTATTCCGGCCTGTTGACATCAGGCGAGATCGAAAGGGTTTTATTTGTCGGCCCTAAAATACCTATTACATAGCGTTTTTTTTCTGCAGTAGAATATTTATCAGCCGCCCTGCGGGCAATTTCAGCAGAAGTTTTATTTAATTCCGTAACCAGAGATTCTGTTCCGTAGTCTCCCTGGGAAATGGAATTCGCATTAAAAGTATTTGTTTCTATAAAGTCAGCCCCGGAGAGGAGAAACCGTTCATGTATATCTGTTATTACATCGGGGCGGGTAAGAGAAAGTATTTCGTTATTACCTGCAAGGGGTTTAGGATGATCAAGAAACCTGCTGCCCCTGAAATCCTCCTCATGGAGCTTATAGGTCTGAATAGTCGAACCCATCGCCCCGTCAAGGATAAGAATCCTTTCTCTCATCAGGTTTCTGAAATCTTTACTTGTAAGCCTGTTTGTATCCATTTTACCCCCTGTATCCGCCATTTCGTTTCATGATGGAATCATCTCCCCATTCATTAATGAAGTTTATTACATTTATAAAGTTACTGCATTTTTCACTAAATGAATATTCCGCCGGCAAAGAACTTTCAGTTAAGGTGAAATGCGCCTATACCGGGGATTAATCAAAAAAAAAGGCTTCCCTATCCGGAAAGCCTTTTTTGTATTCATTAAAAGAAGTCAGTTTCAGATTATTTTTTTGATGATCTTCTCTTTCCTGTTTTTTTAGTTCTGGACGGAGAAGATAATGCTGCGGATTTCGCAGGCATTGGTTTTTCCTCTTCAGAAACGGGAGCAGATTCTCCCTTTGAATCATGAGAAACCTGTTTATCCACATACTTTTTCTCTGCCGCGTCAACCTTTCTCTTTTTAACTGCGTTTACCCATCCGAGAAGGATCGGGGAAGCAATAAAAATTGATGAGTAGGTTCCGACTACAATACCTACAATCAGGTTTAGGGCGAAGATTTTAATCATGCCTGAACCGAAGAGATAGATAGCAAGAACGGCCAGAAGAGTCGTGAGTGATGTTATAAGCGTTCTGCTGAGGGATTGTGTAATACTTATGTTTATTACCTTTACAAAATCCTTGTCGCGCAGAAGGCCCTGGTTTTCCCTAATCCTGTCGAAAATTACGATTGTATCGTTAAGAGAATAACCGATTATAGTAAGAACAGCCGCGATTGTCGCTGTATTTACCTCTATCCTGAATGTTCCGATAACACCTATCATTACGCATACATCGTGGACCAGGGCCGCTATCGCAGAAACAGCGTAGGCAAGCCTGAACCGGAACCAGATATAGGCAAGGATAAGAAGAAGGGCAAAGCCTGTGAGATACGCAGACTGAAATCCTATTGATTTTGAGAATTTAGGGCCTACATAGTCGCTCTGCTTGATAATTATGTTTGATGTGCCGAATTTGTTCTCAAGCAGTTTAACAATGCTGTTTGACGCTTTTGTATTAAAATCCTTTTCGCCGTCCTTATCCTGCATCCTGACGATGAATTCCTGGTTTACCTCGTTTCCGACTGTCTGTATCTGCACTGTGCCGAGTTCTGACAGGGCTTCCCTGATGTCAGCTATATCAACATATTTATTCTGATCAGTATTCCGGCAGTTAAGCGTTACACCTTCAGGAGTTAAATCTGATTCATAGTTAAGGCCTAAAATTGAAACAGCAGAACGCGCTCCGCTGCCCATAACCTCTACTGAAATATCTTCAATTGATGAGACTGCTGAAGCAAGATCTGAAATATTCTGATATTCGGCAAGATTAAATGTTTTTTCCTCTTTTACAAGACCGCCATCGCGGATAACATTTACCTGCAGAGTCCCTTCGCTGATATTTATGACAGCCCTGTCAGTGCCTGTATATGAAACCTGAAGGGCCTTTTCAGCGATCTGGACCCTCATGTCAACACCAGAGAGGAAGTCGATGCCGAGATTGAAACCGCCGTTAACCGCAATACCTGTAAAACCCCCGATAATCATTGCCAGGGAAAGAATTATCATTGGTATTTTAACTTTGGTGAATTGAATTATCTTTTCGCTCATTTAATCCTCCAGCTGATGCTCAACTTTTTCTTTCCGGAAAAACTCAAAGCCATGTCAAAGAGCAGTCTTGATACAAACAGTGCTGTAAACATGGAGCTCACAATACCTACTGCAAGGGTATAGGCAAATCCCTGTATAGGCCCTGTTCCAAGCTGTGAAAGAAAAATCGCAGCAATAAATGTGGTAAGGTTTGAGTCCATGATAGTCCAGAATGCTTTCTTGTAACCAGCGTTGACAGAAGCCTCAGCTGTTTTGCCGAGCCTGTATTCTTCCTTGATTCTTTCAAATATAATTACGTTAGCGTCAACCGCCATACCTACAGTAAGGATAAGGCCGGCAATACTTGTCATGGTCAGTGTAAGATTAAAAGCGGAAAGTATCGCTATCATCAGGTAAAGGTTCATAAAAAGAGCAATATTGGCTATAACTCCCGCGCCTTTGTAGTAGATAAGCATAAATGCCACAACAAGAATAAACCCGAGGGTTATTGCCCTGATTCCGACCCGGATCGAATCCGCTCCAAGGGATGCGCCTACTGCCTGCTGGTTATCGATTTTAAGATCAACCGGAAGCGCCGCTGTTCTCAGGACAAGCGCGAGATCTGAAGCTTCCTGTCTGTCAAAGCCTGTCATCCTTACCTGCCCTGACGGGATCGGTTCCTGGATTACTGCACCTGCCTTAACCCTGTCATCAAGTACAATAGCCATTGTTTTTTCTGTATTGGCAGATGTGAGCTTGAAGAAAATATCAGCGCCTTCCTTATCAAGTGTAAAATTGATTATCGGTTTACCTGTTATGGGATCGTTTCCGACCTGGGCGTTTACTATATGAGTTCCGTCAAGACCTTTTTCTTCCCTTATGGCAATATATCTCTGTACCCTGTCAATTCCGTATTCATCCTTCTGTACAAATTCCCTCGCAACAGTTCCGGGAGGAAGTACAGCAGGATCAAAAGGCTGATTATTGTCCGGCCTTAAAGCCTTGCCCCTGTTTTCACTGATATACTGCTGAAGAGAGGCTGTAGCCTCATCATCAACAATATGAAAATTAAGGCTGCCCTTACCCATGAGAAAGGTATTTACCCTTTCAGGGTCCGCAGCACCGGGAATTTCAATATATATTGAATCATCACCCTGTCTTCTTATCTGGGGTTCTGTAACGCCGAACTTGTCAATCCTGTTGTTAAGGATTTCCATGGCCCGGTCGATTGCCGCAGCTTTCTCATCCGCAGAAGGAGTATGTCCAAGCCTTTCGGCGAGGCTGTCTATATCAGCCTGAAGGAGAACACTCATACCTCCTGAAAGGTCAAGTCCAAGCTGAAGTATTCCCTTGCTGGTCTCTTTTCTGTCGAGGATTTCCTTTCTGTAGTGGGATTCGAGAAGATTGAATGTATTCTCCTCTGTTTTGAGGCTTTTCAAGAGCTCATCAAGAGTCCATTCCTTTGGAGATGTTTTTTTGGCCAGTTTATAATTTGCCTTTGCGGTATCCACAAGAAAATCATATTCGGCAGGGACTATCATTGCACGGTCTTTAACAGCCAGTTCTTTTATTTTATCAAGTTCTCTGGCTGCTTTACTTAAGGCATAGGTTCGTATCTGTTCTTTTGACCCGGAAGCTATTTCTTTGACATCAGCCGGCACTCTGAAGTACCAGTTATACGTAGAATAAAGAAAAACTCCGGCAACGACCAATACCAAAAGTATAACAAAAAATCTATAACGTTTGCTCATTTAGTTACTCCGGTTGTCAAACTCTTTTATTTGCTTTTTTCTTCAGCCGCGGATGCGTCTGATTTATCACCTTTTGGTTCATGTTTTTCAAGTACTGTTGCTACTGCGCTTTTTGTAAACTCAATCTTGGTATTGTCATCGACTTTTACAACAATAGTAGTTTCTTTTACTGCCTGAACTACACCTCTTATTCCGCCGATTGTTACAATTTTATCGAATTTTTTGATCTCGCTGATCATTTTCTGGGTTTCTTTCTGTTTTTTATTCTGCGGTCTGATTATAAAAAAATAGAATACAGCAATTACTGCACCAAAAGTGAGAAATGTTGTAGCCATTGATCCACCGGCACCTGCCTGAAGGACAGGAAGACTACTGTTAAAGCTAATCATAATAACTTCCTTTGTTTGAATATTTTATTTAAAAATTACAGAAAAAGTTACCATACTATCGCAGCAGTAGTCAAGAACGCATATTAAACGCGGAACAGCAGGGACTGATGCGATTATATTTGAACTGTTTTTGTTATTTCTTCCGGCAGCCTGTGAACACCAAGAACAAGTTTTAGCTGTTCAATACTTACCAGGGGTTTATCTGTTGATGAATTATATTTTTCAAGCACTGCTTTAAACTCTTCATTATTTTTCGAATAGATTGCGGAACAGAGCGCGGGTTTGAAAAACCCTTCTTCAAGAAGCTGCGCAGTTGTATAAGAGCTGTACTTTTTTTTCGCCTTGCTGTCTACAACAGCAGAATCTCCGTCAAATCCGATCGTAAAAATAAAATCTTCCCTTTTCATAAGCAGATACCCTTAATACACCTTGAAAATACAGCAGCAAAACTGCCGCTTAATATCAAAAAAAGGGGAAAGTCCCTGAAAGAGAACATTTCCCCTCTATTGTCCGATATGAGGGAATTACATCATTCCGCCCATGCCGCCCATTCCGCCCATGCCGCCCATTCCGGGAGCACCGCCTGCAGGAGCATTAGGTTCAGGAAGATCTGTAACTACGCACTCAGTGGTAAGAAGCAGACTTGCTATTGAAGCAGCATTCTGGAGAGCTGATCTTGTAACCTTGGCAGGATCTATAATCCCGGCTTTAAGCATATCAGTCCATTCCATCTTGCTGGCGTCAAAACCAATACCTTTTTTCTCATTTTTAGCTCTTTCCGCGATAACCGCACCGTCAAGCCCTGCATTCTCCGCAATCTGCCTGATAGGCTCTTCAAGAGCTCTTTTTACTATGTTAAAGCCTACTTTTTCATCTTCAGTAACTGAAGTCATGTCAGCTTTGTTAAGGGCATGTACAACCTGGATAAGGGAAACACCGCCGCCCGGGATAACACCTTCATCAATAGCTGCTCTTGTAGCTGAAAGAGCGTCTTCAACCCTGTGTTTCTTTTCCTTGAGTTCAACTTCTGTAGGAGCTCCTACATTGATAACAGCAACTCCGCCTGCGAGTTTTGCAAGTCTTTCCTGGAGTTTTTCCCTGTCGTAATCTGAAGTAGTATCTTCGATCTGAGCCTTGATCTGGGCGATTCTGTCCTTGAGGTCTGAAGCTTTGCCCTCTCCGTTGATTATTGTTGTATTTTCTTTTTCAATCTTGACAGTTTTTGCCCTTCCAAGCATTTCAAGGTCTGTGTTTTCAAGCTTGAGGCCGAGTTCTTCTGAAATCACCTGTCCGCCTGTAAGGATCGCGATATCCTCAAGCATTGCTTTTCTTCTGTCTCCAAAACCGGGAGCTTTTACAGCTACAGCAGTAAGAGTTCCCCTGATTGTGTTTACGACAAGGGTTGCAAGCGCTTCGCCTTCAACATCTTCTGAAATAATAAGTATCGGTTTTCCTGCCTGCGCGACTTTTTCAAGTACAGGGAGAAGATCTTTCATGTTTGATATTTTCTTGTCATAAATAAGAATATAGGGGTTGTCAAGAACAGCAGTCATGGTGTCCCTGTTTGTAGCAAAGTAAGGAGAGAGATAACCTCTGTCAAACTGCATACCTTCAACAAAGTCAATGTAGGATTCAATTGTTTTTGATTCTTCAACTGTAATAACACCGTCTTTTCCGACTCTTTCCATTGCTTCTGCGATCTGGTTGCCGATTTCCATGTCATTGTTCGCTGAAATTGAAGCAACCTGAGCTATTTCGGATTTATCCTTAATTGTTTTTGCAATTCTTTTGATTTCGTCAACAGAAATAGCTACTGCCTTGTCAATACCTTTTTTAAGAGCCATAGGATTAAGACCCGCGGCTACACTTTTTATCCCTTCTTTTGTTATGGAATAAGCAAGTACAGTCGCTGTTGTTGTTCCGTCTCCGGCTACATCGTTTGTTTTTGTAGCAACTTCTTTTACAAGCTGAGCTCCCATGTTTTCAAACGGGTCATCCAGTTCAATTTCTTTAGCTACAGAAACGCCGTCTTTTGTAACAGTCGGAGCACCGAATTTCTTATCAAGAAGAACATTTCTTCCTTTGGGACCAAGAGTAACCTTTACAGCGTTTGAAAGCTTTTCTACACCAAGAAAAAGCTTTTTCCTTGCTACTTCATTAAATTCTAACTGTTTCGCCATTATTATTTCCTTCCTTTTAATATGTTTAATTATTATGGGTATTATTTATCACTAAAGAAGATACAAATTCTTTTTCAAATCATCAACAATTAATTTTCGGATTTTTTATTTTTTTATCATCATGTCCATGATTATCTGCATAAAATCTCTCCGCTGTAGACATGCCTTCTCATGCCGCTCCCTTTTTCCATTATAACAAGCTCTCCGTCATTTCCGAGACCCGAGATAATACCCTCTATCCTTTTACCGCTTTCAGGAAGCCCGTCGCACAGGAGGACATTCTCCCCTTTCATAAAGAGTTTTTCCTCCACAACACCTCTCCAGGTACTGCTGTTCCAGTTTTCCTTCATAAAAGACAGAAGCCCTTCCAGTGTCCGGAGCAGATCAGGCTTTTCACCTGTTATGTCACTTATGGATACTATACTGTTTCCTGCAATTTCCTTTCTTGTAAAAGTCCCGCAGTTTAAGCCTATGCCGCACAATATAAAACCCGAACTGTTTTCACACAGAATTCCGGATATCTTTCTCCTGTCGACAAGCACATCATTCGGCCATTTGATCCTTGATTTAATACCATATTCAGATTCAAGATATCCTGATACAGAAAAACCGGCAAAAAGGGGAAGAAATGTAAGGGGAAACTTAAGATCATCATTTCTGATCAGCATGGTGAACATAAGGCTTTCATCCCTGTCCGATATCCATTTTCTTCCGGCGACCCGCCCCCTGCCTGCTGTCTGTTCAGATGCTGTGACAAGAGTCCCGGTCGGGGGATTTGACGGGATAAGTCCCCTTGCGTCATTCATTGTGGAATCTGTTGTTTCCTTATAGTAAATTTCAGCTTTCCCCCGTACGCCTCCGCTGCCGGGACCGCCGGGATGACCGCTGAAAGGGTTATAGATATTCAGTATCTGCATATTATCCCTCCCCCGAGTACAAGATCATCTTTATAAAACACCGCTGACTGTCCCGGGGTTATAACCTTATCTTCAGACAGGAGAACCTTTGCGCGAGCACTGTCGGGCAGGACTTCAACCTCGCACGGGGTTTCCGATGAATTATATCTTATAACAGCGCCGCAGCTGATTCTGAGGCTTTCAGGAACCGGGATGAACCAGTTTGTCTTTTCAATATAAAACTCACCCCTTCCCTGCTCGTCTTCCCGGCCCACGACAACCGTATTGGTGCTGCTGTCTACAGATATCACATACCAGGGCCCGTCTGAAAGGGAAAGCCCTTTCCTTTGCCCGACAGTATAGTATACATACCCCTTATGCCTGCCCAGGTAATTGCCGGCGGTATCCACAATACGCCCCGGGGTGACCTTTAAAAGGGAGGGAGGCGCATTTTCCCTTATGAAATCGCCGTATTCGCCTTCTATAAAACAGATATCCTGGCTTTCCTTTACAGAATCAAACGAATAACCGAGGGCAGAGGCTTCTGAGGCAAGCTCTTTTTTAATTATCCCTCCCATCGGGAAAACGCACCTCTTAAGTATTTCCTTAGGCAGACGGTAGAGCATATAGCTCTGGTCCTTTATCCTGTCGGCAGCTCGCTTCGGCAGAAGGTTTCCATCTTTTTCAGAAAGCCTTACATAGTGGCCAGTGGCGAAAAAGATTTCCTCCCCTTCAGACGCTTTTCCATCTTCAATAAGACGCTTTACAACAGCATCATAAAACCAGGTGAATTTGATATTCTCATTGCATATTACACAGGGGTTCGGGGTCTCTCCCCCGGCATAGCTTTCAATAAAATTATCTATGACACATCCGGCAAAAGCTTTCTGCGCGTCTATAATATAGAAAGGTATCCCCTCATTACGGCAGAGGGCTGCAGCCCGTTCAAGCACTTCCTGACTGCTTGATTTTACCCCGTCATACACAACATGGTTTGCGGCTATTATATTATTCCATCCGTCCTCTTTCAGCTTTCTTATAGCCATTCCAGAGTCTATTCCGCCGCTTAGGGCAAGTATTATTTTACTGTCTTTTGTACGCTGCAAAGCATTTCTCCGTTTATAACTGTCCGGAAATCTGATAAAAATCCGGCATATAAAAATATTTTCACTAATTCCGGTAAATTCTTTTTCTCAGCTTATTGCATATATATACGTTTTTAGAGTATATTTATACACATAAGTATGAGCGAAAGAAGAAACAGATTAAAAATAATAAAAAAACTCATAAAAGAAAACAAGATAGAAAGCCAGGAAAAGCTCCTTGAACTATTAAACAGCCATGATATCTGCGTTACCCAGGCTACCCTTTCAAGGGACCTCAAGCTTCTAAAGGTAAGCAGGGTCGCTGACGCCAATAATGGTTATTATTACACACTTATTGAAGATGAGGCGCAAAAAGTTTCTGAAGAAAGATATATCAAGGATTTAAACAGAGGATTTCTATCAATCAATTTTTCAGGTAATATCGCTGTGGTAAGGACTTTTTCGGCGCATGCCAACACTGTAGCCATCGCACTCGACAATCTCGAGATGGAAGACATAATCGGCACTATCGCAGGAGATGATACCGTACTTGTTATAATGAGGGAAGGACTTTCTTCATCAGATTTTTTAAGAGCACTGAGAGAAAGGTTCCCAGGGCTCGATATTTAAACCCCGGATCTTGTAAATCCGGAATAAAACGCGTTAAGGCATCTGCCGAATGATAAGGAGAAAACAATGAAAGCAGCTATACTGGGTATTTCCGGCTATACCGGAATGGTTTTACTGAGATTACTCTCTGAACATCCTGACGTCGATGAGATAATTCCTGTCTCTTCATCAAAGGCAGGAGATAAAATACTTTCAGCTGACCCCGGAATAGGAAAAGCAGTTATGGAGAAAACAGCAGCATCAGACGGGTGCATGGTCGATATGGCGCATGCGGTAAAAAGAAAACCGGATGTTGTGCTTGCCGCTCTCCCCCATCTTGCCTCAGCCGCATTCTGCGACCCGTTTTACGGCAAGTCGGTTGTAATAGATCTTTCCGCGGACCTAAGGATAAAGGACCACGGTCTTTTTATGAAAGCGTATAAGACAGCTCCTCCCAGGCCGGAAATACTTGAAAAAGCGGCATACGGGCTTTGTGAAATTTACGAAAAAGAGATTAAGAGCTCGGATGTAATTGCCAATCCCGGATGTTACCCGACATGCACCCTTCTTCCTGTTCTGCCGCTGGCAGAGAAAGGGGTAATACAGGGTAAAATAATAACTAACGCGCTCTCAGGTATATCAGGTGCGGGAAAAAAAGCGACCATAGGCAATCTTTACGTTGAAAGGACGGAAAACACCTGCGCGTACCTGCCGGGGCAGACCCACAGGCATTTTACAGAGATAAAAAAAGAGATATCGTCTTTCGACAGTTCGCTTGAGCTTTACTTTACGCCCCATCTAGTTCCGCTTAAAAGAGGGATGCATGCTGCAAGCGCGGTAGAACTTAAAAGCGGGGTAAGCGCGGAAAAAATCGACGCCATATTTGCCGAATATTACTCTGACAAGCCATTTATCATGCTGAAAGGGAGCGCACTGCCTGAAACACGCGATGTATGGGGCTCAAACAGGTGCGATATCGGCTGGCAGGTCCAGGGAAACATGCTCTTCCTGTTTTCCGTTATTGACAACCTTGTAAAAGGGGCATCAGGACAGGCTGTTCAGAACATGAACATCAGGTTCGGCCTTAAAGAGAGCGCCGGACTTAAAATGTACGGGGAGCTTTAGACAGGTTTCGGGAGAACTTAAAAATGACAGATGCAAAGGAAAACGGAAAGAAAATAATTGTAATCAAGACCGGCGGAAAGGCTGCGTCCGGAAAGCAGGAGATGGCCTGTCTTTTCCGGGAAATGAAGCAGCTTGAAGGGAAATACAGCTTTGTTTTTGTGCACGGCGGCGGAGCTGAGGTTACGAGGGTAAGCAGAATATTCGGCCTTGAGGCACAATTCAAAGACGGGATAAGGCTTACAACACCTGATGAGATGGAAATAGTAGACATGGTTTTATCCGGAAGGATGAACAAGGAGATTGTGCGGCTCGCGAACAGCTGCGGCGTCATCTCCGCCGGTTTAAGCGGAAGCGACGCTCTTCTTTTCACCGGAAAAGAGGCGGGTGAAAATACACAGACCGGCAGAATAACAGAGGTAAACCCGCTCATCATCAAAGTGCTGCTTGAAAACAGCCTCATGCCTGTAATCTCATCAACATCGATGACGGCAGGAGGTACGGCTCTAAATATAAACGCTGATGAGGCAGCCCTTGAAATCGCATCAGCGCTGAAAGCGGAGAAGCTTTTCTTTATTTCAGATATACCGGGTGTGATGAAAGAAGGGGAAGTTATAAATCTTCTTACGGAAAAACAGGCGCTGGATGAAATATCATCAGGCGTTATATCAGGGGGAATGATTCCCAAGGTAAAATCATCAATCGCGGCCCTTAAAAAAGGGGTCGGGTCGATTATCATAGGTGAGTACTGCGTAAAAGGCGATCTCTCATCAATTCTGGAAGGTAAAAAAGGGACAGGCATAGTTCTTTAACCCTGTCACATAAATACGGAGGTAAAAAAATGGTCAAACAGTCAAAAGCGCACAAAGTGCCTTTCGCTAAAAATTACGCATCGGAATTTCTTGTATTCGAAAAAGGGGAAGGCGTTTATCTATACGACCCGACAGGGAAAAAATATGTAGACTTCGGATCAGGCATAGCGGTCAACGCACTCGGGCACGGCAGAAGCGATCTCGCGGATATCGCCTGCAGCCAGATGAGAAAGGTAATACACACATCAAATCTTTTCACATCAGAACCTTCAGTTTTTCTTGCCGAGAAGCTGGTCGCTCTTGGTGATTTTGACGCGGTCCATTTCGGCAACAGCGGCGCGGAGGCAAACGAAGCTGCCATTAAATACTCAAAGCTTTATTCTTTTAATAAAAAAGGGGCGGGAAACCATAAAATTCTCGCGCTTGTCTCAGGTTTTCACGGAAGGACAATAGGAGCGCTTTCATGCACATATAATCCTGCCTACAAGACCCCTTTCGAGCCGCTGATGCCGGGAGTTGAGTTTATTCCGCTTAATGACGTAAAAGCGCTTGAGGCAACGCTTGACAGCACATTCGCCGGCGTTATTGTCGAAGTACTTCAGGGAGAGGGGGGGCTTCAGATGATGAGCAGGGAATTCGCAGAAGCCTTAAACCGCCTCTGCAGAAAACACGATGTAATACTGATAGCTGACGAGGTACAGACAGGCCTTGGAAGGACCGGATGGCCGTTCGCTTCGGCCTCTGTCGGTCTTAACCCGGATATCATATCGCTTGCAAAGCCCCTTGCGGGAGGGCTTCCCCTTTCAGCAACGCTTATCCCCGCAAAAATAAACGAACTGATAAAGGTCGGGGACCACGGAACAACTTTCGGAGGCGGACCTGTAACCTGCGCCGTAGCGGGAAAGGTACTTGATATAATCCTGAATCCCGATTTTCTTGCCAACGTAAGAAAGCAGGGAGAATATCTGTCAAAAAAACTTAAAACCCTTGCGGGAAAAATCAGCTTTATCGGCGAGACAAGAGGGACAGGGCTTCTTCAGGGAATAGAAATAATTCAGCCTGAGAATTACAAGGGTGATCTTATAAAATCCGTTATCTCGAAATGCGAGGATAACGGGCTTATTGTCCTTAAATCCGGGAAAACAATTGTAAGGATTGCCCCTCCTCTTATTATCAATGAAAAACAGATTGACGAGGGAATCGCGATACTTGAAAAAACACTTGAAAGTTTCGGTCTCTGATGTTTTCAGAAGTTATGCGGAATTGATTATACATAAATCAAATATTAAAAGGTTTCATAAGGAGAAACAGATGGCGGAAAAAAACGGAAATAAAATAAAAAAAATTGCGCTTGCCTATTCAGGCGGTCTTGATACTTCAATCATAATCCCGTGGCTCAAGGAGAACTACCCGGGCTCCGAGGTTGTGTGTGTCTGCACCAATGTGGGGCAGAAAGAGGACTGGGACAAAATTGAGGAAAAAGCAATAAAATCAGGCGCTTCAAAGATCTATGTTGAGGATATAAAAGAGGAATTTGTAAAAGACTACATCTTCCCGATGATACGCGCAGGCGCGATCTACGAAGGAAAATATCTTCTCGGAACATCAATCGCCCGCCCGGTACAGGCGAAAAGACAGGTTGAAATCGCGCTGGAAGAAGGAGCAGACGCCCTTGCCCACGGCTGCACAGGAAAGGGAAACGACCAGGTAAGGTTTGAACTTACTTACAAGGCCCTGGCCCCCCACCTTAAGGTAATAGCGCCATGGAGAGTTTGGGACATCAACTCACGGGAAGCGGCTATTGAATACGCTGAAAAACACAACATACCGCTCGGAAATATTACAAAAAAGAACATCTACTCACGTGATGAGAACATATGGCACACAAGCCATGAAGGGGGAGAGCTTGAAGACCCGTGGCAGACACCCCCGGAAGCGATTTACCAGAGGACTTCATCTCTTGAATCAGCGCCAGATGTGGCCGAAGAGGTTATTATCGATATTGAAAAAGGGTATCCTACAGCGCTTAACGGAAAGAAACTCTCTCCCTATGACTTTATCGACCAGCTTAACAAAATAGCCGGGCCCCACAGCATAGGAAGGGCCGATATTGTTGAGACAAGAACAGTAGGGATGAAAAGCCACGGGGTATATGAAACACCGGCAGGTACTGTCCTCAACAAGGCTTTACAGGAACTTGAGATGATTACCCTTGACAACGATACTCTCCACTACAAACAGCTGATGGCTATAAAATACTCGGAGCTTATCTATACCGGCAAATGGTTTACACCACTCAGGGAGGCGATGGAAGCTTTCATGGAAGAAAGCAGCCGCTACCTTACAGGAACAGTAAGACTTTACCTTTACAAGGGAAATGTACTTATCGGCGGCAGGAAGTCGCCCTACTCCCTATATATCGAAGACCTCGCTTCTTTCGGCGAGAGCACCTACAACCAGCAGGACGCGACAGGGTTTATAAACCTCTTCGGCCTTTCAACCGGGGTTACAGCTATTGTACACAACAAGATTACGCAGAACACCGGGCAGGTCAAAGACATCAAAAAGATAGCATCTATTCACGAAGAGTAGGAAGAACAGCAGTATGAATGATAATTTTACAGTCAGGCCGGCAACGGTCAAAGACATAAACAGGATTTTCGAGCTCACAAACCAGATGGCGGAAAAGGGGCTGATGCTTACGAGAAGCAAGTATAAAATCATCACAATACTGCAGAATTTTCTGATCGCGGCTGATGAAAATGATTATGCAATAGGCTGCGGGGCTTTTTCCCTTCTATGGAGCGACCTTGGCGAAATTATGGCCCTGGCTGTCGACCCGCAGTGGCAGAAAAAAGGGGTCGGCAGGGAACTTGTTTCAGCTTTGATATCAAAAGGGAGATTTGTAAAAGTCCCCGAGATTATTGTGCTTACATACCAGGTTGAATTCTTCAGAAAACTTGGATTCACCCTTACAGACAAGGACAAGTTTCCCAGAAAAGTATGGAGAGAGTGCCTTGAATGCCCCAAACTTGAAAAATGCGATGAAACAGCGATGCATATGATTCTCTGATACTGCGGCCGGCCTTAACCCTGTAAGGCCGGCCTTTTTTATTAAATGCAAACTTTCATTCTCTCTGTTATAATAACAGGTGAGGAGAAAATCATGGAAGTAAAATTTAATAACCTTAACAATACAGATTCCTTTAAAAAACTCGCATCATTGCCTGTCCCCGACATTAAAAAAATCATAACACCCGAGAGGGTATCATCATTCAGCATAAAAGCCGGAAACGGAATTGATTATAACTATTCCGCGAAATGCGCAGATACCTCCGTGCTTGAAGCGCTGCAGATGCTCTCTGATGAGCAGCAGGCTATTGCCAAATACAAAAAAGTCCTCTCCGGGGAAATAATGAATAAAGGGGAAAAAAGAATGGTGCTCCATCATTATACCCGCGGAGCTTTCGGAATTGACGGCAGGGAAGTAAAAGAGAGGGGAGATTTCTATAAGACTGAAATAAAGAGAGTGTATGATTTCGCTGATAAAATACACAGGGGGGTCATAAAGGGATCAACCGGCGCAAAATTCGATACTGCTGTCCAGATTGGAATCGGAGGCTCAGACCTCGGCCCCAGGGCCTTATATATTGCCCTTAAAGGCTATATGGCATCTGAAGGGAGAACTCCTTTCTTATACTGTGACTTTATTTCAAATGTTGACCCTGATGACGCGGCCGATGTAATCAACCGCATAAACCCGGAAAGCACCCTTTTTATTCTCGTATCAAAGAGCGGAACCACTCAGGAGACGCTCGCGAACAGTTATCTGGTCAAAAATCTTGTAAAAAAATTCTCACCTGTAACAGATATATCAAGACACATGATAGCAGTTACCTCAAAGGAAAGCCCGATGGCATCATCGCCTGATTTCCTTGACTCCTTTTACATAGATGATTTTATAGGCGGCAGGTATTCATCAACCAGCGCTGTCGGGGGAGTTGCCTTAAGCCTTGCGTTCGGCGGAGAGGTTTTTCAGGACCTTCTTGACGGGGCACATGAAAGCGATATGAAAGCGCTTGAAAACGATATAACAAAAAACGCTTCCCTGCTCGATGCCATGCTTGGGATTTATGAAAGGAACATACTCGGCCACACCGCGGAAGCGGTACTTCCGTACAGCCAGGCCCTTTCACGGTTTCCCGCGCATCTGCAGCAGCTGATGATGGAAAGCAACGGGAAAAGCGTAAGCGTAAACGGGGACAGGCTTTCTTACCCCACCTGCCCTGTAATTTTCGGAGAACCGGGAACAAACGGGCAGCACTCTTTTTACCAGCAGCTCCACCAGGGAACAGACATTGTCCCTCTTAAATTCATCGGGTTCAGAAGATCCCAGCAGCTTCTTGACGCGCAGTACGAAGGGAGCAGCTGCCAGAAAAAGCTCAACGCCAACCTGGCGGCCCAGATTACAGCATTTGCGCAGGGCCAGAATGATGAAAATCCCAATAAATATTTTGCCGGCGGCAGGCCGTCAGACCTTATCGCGGGGGAAAGGCTTACTCCCCGTTCTCTCGGTTCACTTCTTGCACACTATGAAAACAGGACAATGTTTCAGGGATTTATCTGGAACATCAACTCATTTGACCAGGAAGGGGTGCAGCTTGGAAAAAAACTTGCGGGGAAAGTACTTGGAGGGAATTCCGGCAACAGTGTGCTTGATGCCTACAGCGCTTTGCTTGCCTAAACTTATACAGCAGGGGAATAATGCCTTGAGGTAATCCTTTATGTAAAAAAAACCCCCGCCGGAAAAAGGAGGAAAACCGGACGGGGGATATGCATAAAGGAGGTATTATGAAAAAGTTCACACTTTTATAAACTAAACAAATCACTTCATAATTAGTTACATATTATAATAAAAAAATAAATTTTGAATTAAACAATTGATTTTTTCAGCAACACTATTTAAATTCGATTTATACATGGTAGAACTCGAAAAAGAAATTATTGGAAGCTGGTTTGAAATCAGGTCAAATATAGAAAATATTGGCAATCTCCGCGATTATTTTAAACTTTCAGATGAAGATTTAAAGAAAACAGCACAAAAACTCAAAGCCTCAATAGAAGGCGGCATTACAGAATATAAAAAAGCTGAGATTAAATCTGTTTTTAATCTAATTGCGTCACTTGATTATGATACAAGTTCACTCCATCTCATAAAAGAAACAGCAAATAACATCAACAACCTCACTTATGTGATACTTATTCAGAGGCTTATCTCAAAAAAAGCTGTTAAATTAAGAGTCCCCCAGAATGATGAAGAGGAAAAAGGTATTGAAAAGGAAAATTTAAGGAAATACAGCCTTACAGAGATAGTTGAAATAATAAAAGAGGTACAGGAACTGGTAAAAAAAGACCCTCTTTTAAAGACAAATAAAAATGTTATAAATATTTTAGTGCAGGTTAGCAAGTATAAAAGGGAAAATGAAACTATGAAAAAGATTCTTCCCAATATCCCTGCTGAAAAGATAGAAATAATCAGGCTTAACTACTCAAAAACCTTAAATGAAATAATATCAAAAATCCTTATCAGCTACAAAGCTCTTACAACTGAAGACAAACTTATTGAAGGAAAAAAAGAGCAGAACAAGCATATTCTTGAAACCTATGATATTTCCATTGCCGCAGAACTTCTTAAAAAACAGGCTGAAACTTCAGACAGGATCAGAACTACATTAAATTACGCGGACAGGGAAAAATTCAGGATTCTTGAAATAATCCAGACAATCAAACAGTATGAGAAAAGCCTTACCGGATCATTTGCCATCGAAGAAAAGCACTATTACAACATGGCATTATCAGAAGCCGGGAAAAGGGAAATCAGCAGGCAGTTCTGCCTTGAAATAATTAAAATACTTGAAAAACACGCGGAAAACCCAATATAACAATCTGCTGAAATATGTAAATAATTACCGGGATCTCTTGACCGTAAAATAGGTTGCAATAATCATTAGTATCAGTAAGGAGACATAATTTGAACAGTATAACAATCGGGGACAGGAAAGTTTTCCCTTCAAAAATAATATGCGTCGGAAGAAATTACGTAGATCATATTGAGGAACTTGGGAATGAAATGCCTGAAGATATAGTAATCTTTATGAAGCCCAACTCCGCTGTTTCATCAAAACTGATCTCCTTTCACGAAGAGCAGATCCACTATGAAGGGGAAATATCTTTTTTATATGAAAACGGCCGGTTTTCAGCGGCCGGTTTTGGACTTGATCTTACAAAAAGAGAGCTGCAGGGAAAACTGAAAGCCAAAGGGCTTCCCTGGGAAAGGGCAAAGGCCTTCGATAATTCCGCCCTCTTCTCCGGTTTTGTGAAAATTGAAAATACCGGCAATATTTCTCTTTTGCTTGAGATAAACGGAAATACTGTCCAGTCATCAGGCACAGGCTATATGATTTACAGGCCTGAGGTTATACTTACCGAAATTAGAAAATTCCTTACACTTTTTGACGGCGATATTGTTATGACAGGTACGCCTAAGGGGGTAGGAATAATAAAAAAGGGTGATTTATTCAAGGGTACCCTGAAAACCGGAGATAAGGAATTAATCTCAGCTCAATGGAAAGCACAATAGTATTTTAAGTATTTTAAAGAAGGTCTTTCCTGTTGTCTTTTTCAATCAGTTTTCTGATATCCCGGACCTTCTGCGATGAGCCTTTTTTACAGATAAGGGCTTTTCCGTTTTTTATAACAACGATAAGGTCTTTAACATCGCAGAGCGCGATAGGTATATCGGAAAAAACAATATTGTCGGATGCTTCTACTTCAAACATCTCGCCCTTTCCCAGATTTTTAATAATTGTCTCAAACTGGTCCCAGCTGCCGATATCGTTCCATGAAAAATCAGCTTCAACCATCGCGGAGAGGAGTGTTTTTTCCATTACAGCATAATCAATGGAAATTGAAGGAGATGAGCCGTAAATAGTCTCGATTTCACTGCTGTCCATTATAATTTCAATACCATTTACAATGACAGGAGGCGGCGCTTTTACAATTTTTCCGAATGCGGCTGATATCTGCGGTGAATATTTTCTGATTTCCTCAAGGAAAACATCCATGCCAAAGGCAAACATCCCCGAGTTCCAGAAATAGTTTCCGTCATCGACAAATTTTTTTGCTGTTTTAGGATCAGGTTTTTCGCGGAAGGAAGCGACTTTAAACCCTTTTTTATGCTTTTTTCCCTTTTCAATATAACCGTAGCCTGTTTCAGGATATTCGGGCGGTATCCCGAATGTTACAAGGAACCCGTCCCGCGCGAGAGAGTCTGCCTCTTCTGTATTTTTTTTAAACAGATCCAGCTCCTCTATCAGGTGGTCTGCCGGAAGCACAAGTGAGGTGCAGGGGAACTTTCCCCCAAGTTTAAACCACCATGCCGCGGCTGTAATTGCGGGAGCGGTATTCCGGGAAGCAGGTTCGGGCAAAACCGTTATTTTCCCTGAATCAGCATATTCTGCGCACTCGGCAAGGACATCATTAAGCTGGGATTTGAGTGTTATAATTATTATTCTTCCGGGTACATCAAGAGACAGGGCCCTCTCAACCGTAAGTTTGAGCAGTGATTTCTCGCCCTTTACCTTGATAAACTGCTTTGGCGATTCGTTAAGCGAAGCAGGCCAGAGCCGTGTGCCTGAACCGCCCGCAAGAATCAGAACATTATCAACCATATAAAAGATAATATACAATAAAAAAACAATTCCACAAGAGTAAAAAGCTGCACTATTGACCTGAATTTTTTTCTGCCGTAAAATTAAACACTTTTCAAACATAAAGGAGAACAGCAATGGCTAAAGGTTTTTCACTAACCATGTATCCCTGGTTATACCTGGCGAAATTCTCAGACAGGAAGTGGTCGGGAAAATACATTGAACAGCCTCACAAAAGTCCCGAGGAAGAAGCGTCCATGAATGATGAAGCAGCATCAAAACTGCAGACAGAGAGAAACTATATTCCGGGACTTCCGCTTGTGAATTACACAACCCAGTACGGAATGGGATGTTTTGAAGGATTAAAGGCTTTTCCCCAGCCTGACGGGTCACTTAAGATTTTCAGGCCGGATGAAAACGGCAAGAGATTTAAAATGTCTATGGAAGGGCTTTACATGCCCGGTTTTCCTGTCGACATGTTTGTGGAATCTGTTAAAACTGTAATAAAAAAGAATGAGCAGATTGGTTTTGCTCCGAAATATGAAAAAGAATGGGAAAAAGACGACTTCTTAAGCGGAACAGCAGTCTATATAAGACCGTTTTCATATACAGAACCAGGCATAGGCGTAAATATATCTTCAAGCCCCTGGGTTGTAACAATAGCAACCCCAGTAGGAGCCTATTTCGCACCCGGTAATTCAGGCGCGACAACTACAAAAAGGGTCAGAGCGACCAGATACGGAACAGGATGCCTTAAAACTGACTCGAATTATGTAATTTCAGCCCTTGCCAAGCATGAAGCTATGCAGGAAGGCTATATGGAAGCTGTTTTTCTTGACGCGCTTGAAAACAAGTATCTTGAAGAAGGCTCTTCTTCCAATATTTTCTGCTATCTTAAGAACGGAAGCCTTGTAACACCTGACCTTGGGGACACTATACTTCCAGGCGTAACAAGAAAAACTGTATTAAAAATAGCTTCCGACTTTGGAATAAAAACTGAAGAAAGAAAAATATCAATTGACGAGGCAATGAGCGACTCCGTAGAAATGTTTGTTTCGGGAACAGCCGCCGGAATTACATTTCTTGATTCAATCAACCATAACGGTAAAAAGGTCGTATTCAACAACGGTAAAATGGGAGATGTGGCCAAGAAGCTTCTTTTAAAACTTAAAGGTATTCAGTACGGAAAAGAAGAAGATAAATACGGATGGATGTTTAAGGTCTGATACAGCTCAAAACCGAACTTAACTGATCAGATATAAGGCGGCCGCTCAGCAGGAGGGCTGCCTTTTTTTTATCCGCCGGATCGGATAGCAAGAAAGTTTGAAGGCAGCTATTCCTGTTCAGTCAGCATCTCTATACGGCCGTAAATATCCTGATCAATAGCGTTGTAGATGACCGGCTTTTCAATCTGCATATTGTCGCTGCTGTAGGGAATAACAGTTGCGGCGTAGCTGCTCTTTCTGCCGGCGTTGATAATCGCATACCTCATGTTAACCTGGGCAAGGGGCTTGGTAAGGCTTCTGTCAAGCGTTTCAGGGTCCCTGCTTAAAAGATCATAAAGTTCAGCCGATTTGGTAAGATAGACAAGAGCGCCGGAATAATAACTGCTGTTCCTGTTTTTTTCTGATAGCCGGTAAAGGGTGACACCGAGGTTATTATAAACCTCCATAAGCTTTTCCAGTACAAGCTGCTGGTCTCTCCTGCTGTCAAGTTCAAGAAAACCCTGGTGGTCTCTCCAGTATTCAAGTTTTTCAACTACCTGTTCATAGTAGGCCATTGCAGGCGAAAAAAGATTATTATAATAAGAGGCGTTTGCAAAAGCCGACAAAACAGATTCATTGTCTCTTTTTTCAAGCGATATGTCATAGAAACGTTCGGAGGCTTTCGCGTAATTGGTATTTTTATAATATATAAATCCGATTTTATAAGACAGATTGCTGTCCCGGTATCCGGTCCCCTCGGCCTTACTGTATTCCCTGAAAGCCTCATTATATTTTCCGGCATTATAGTAATAAATATCGCCAAGGTCCTCATAGAGTTTTCCGTATTTTGGAAGTACTCCTAGAAGGTCCCTGTTGTTTTCATATTCGCTGATTGCTCTCTGGTAATATTTCTGGGCAGGCAGAATTTTTCCGTCATTTTTCTCAAAATAGCCAAGCCTGTTAAGCGCTTCTACTTCGGAGTCCTTCCTTATTTTTCTCGCATACATATATGAATGGGGATATTCTTCCCTGATGTGTCCGAGAGAATCATCACCTGTAAGATTTTCAACTATCCTCAGGCTGTTCCTCTCAAGCAATGGCTTGTCTATTATTTTCCACAGCCTTGAAAGCTGATAATGGGGTTCGGACAATTGTTTATCCATATTTGAAAGCTTAATAAGTTCTCTCTCAATTCCGTCAATGTTTCCTGTGTCAATAAGGTATCTGTAAAAATCAGCTGCAATATAGGGATCAATATATCTGTCCTTGATATTTTCTATATATCCCCTGTACTGGCCGAGCAGTCCGAAATACTGTTTATTTTCAATGGGAATTACATCTTCATCTTTATCTTCATCTAACGCGGCGGCAGCTTTCGCGGCTGCGGAAGCTTCTACGGCTTCTTTTCTTTTTTCTGAAAGCTTACCAGATCTTAGGTCTACCGCAATTCTTCTGAAATATAGTTCCGGTTTTTTCCCGAACTTGAATAATGAGTCATTTACAGTATATTCAGCATCTTTATATTTTTCCGCATCCCTTACAGCCCAGTTAAGATAGTTATCAATCTTGCTGAGAAGCATCTCATAATCCCACTTTTTCTTATTAAGACCGAGATAATCATCAATTATCCTTTCAGCGTTCTCAAACTCTCCCTGATAAAAAGTCTTGAGGGCCGCATAATCAAGAAAAGCTTTTTTGTCTTCCCTGAAAAACCCGCGGATTTTACCCCCTTTGTTTTTCTCTTTTTCGGAAGTGAGGTCCGGTCCGATCATCTGGATATATTTTTTCTCTGCAAGATTATATTCTCTTTTTTCGATATATAATTCCGCATACCGGAAAAACTGCTTACGGCTCGGCCTTAATTCACTGGCTTCAATAAAAAGCTTCTCAGATACGGGATAATTATCAGCCTGGAGCGCTTTGTAGCCTTTCTCATACAGGTAAGTGGACCGGATAGGTTTCCATACAAAATTATTTCCTATAAAGAAAAGTAAAAGAGCGGCAAAAGCAAATACAAGCGACCTTACAACAAACGGGACAATCTGGTATTTGATTATGTATGTTAATGTCCCTTTCTCTTTTTCGAGCTCTTCCCAGGTTTTTCTTTCGTACTGTGCCGGGATCCTTATCCTCTTCCCCGTAATTTTGAAAACAAGGTCGGCTATTTCACGCGGTGTTGCGTCAGAGGCGAGCTTGTCGACCAGCGTGTCAAGATTGCGCCCCGCAAGTTCCTTGTTTCCGATCAGGTCTTCAATGAAAAATTTAAGATTCCAGGGAAGTTTCGACAGGGTATCTGTTACCTGTTTGAGCCTGTCGCCGGATATATAGAATTTACCCTCATTATCCTCATCATGAGGCAGGGGCAATTCTGATTTTCCGGCGGCGGCTAAAGGAGTATCTGCTTTAACCTCTTTATCCGGAACTATTTCATCAAGTTCATCAATATTGCCGAATTCCTCACCAAGATCGTCAAGGCTGAACTCATCCTTACCCGGCTCTTCATCATCAAGTGTTTCAAGGTCCCCGAGCTCTTCAATTTCCCCAAGGTCCTCATAAAGCTCTTCAGTTTCGCCTTCCTGAGGGCTGTCCCCGGGAAGTTTTATATCCGCATCATCAAATTCATCATCAACGGAAATTGTCTCAAGATCGCCGATATTAAAATCTTCATCAGAAACTGCCTCTTCACCCGCATCAGGAGGGAATTCGAAATCACTGTCAGGGGCCGCCTCTTTATCAGTTAAATCTTCTCCGAAATCATCTATTCCCGTATCGAAGTCTTTATCAAAATCATCAGGAAGAGAAAAATCTTCATCTGAGAACTCTTCCGGCTCTGCAGGCCCGCTCTCCTGTCCTGCTTCCTCAATATCTGAAAGGCTGTCCGGAACAGGGACTGCATCAGATTCCAGGTCTGTGTCAAAATCAGCCGCAAAATCAGCCAGATCGCTGAATCCAGTATCCTCGCCGCCCTCTTCCTCCTGCTGCGAGAACTGGTCAAGAAGCCGGTCAGGATTGTCATCAAAGTCAAGCGAGTTGTCGCCGAAGAGGTCTTCAATATCCTTTGACGTATCATCTGATATGTCTTCCGTCAAAGACAGGTCTTCAGTCGAAAATGTGTCTTCGACGGAAGATATATCTTCCGCCGAAGATATATCTTCCGTCGAATCAAAATCAGAAGGAAGATCAGATAATCCGTCAAGAAGGCCTTCAAGGCCGCTGTCCGGCTCCCCCTCTTCAGGGATAGCGTCCCCGCCTGTCAGAAAAGCATCGGAGAAATCGTCAGGCGAAACATTTTCCTCAGGGCCGGTATCCAGGTCCCCTGAAGGTTCTGTAAGGTCTGCCAGACCTTCAAGTGATGCATCATCAAATTCGCCGAAAGCACCATCCCCGGTGAGGCCCTCATCATCAAAACCTCCGAGAAGAGCGGAGATATCATCGGGAAGTTCGCCCGATTCCGGCTGTATATCAGCTATTTCTTCCCCAAGCTCCGCCATTATGGCCGGTTCGTCGCCAAGTGAGTTAAGTCTGTCTTTAAGTTTATCAATATCGCTTATTTCAGGCATTTGTCCCTTATTCAGAGTTTCGGAATAGAAATCAACCTTTCTTAGCTAATTTATACCATATTTACAATAAAAGACAGTCAAAAAAATACCGGCGCCGGATGGAAAGGAGGCAAATGTAATAATGCAGCCGTAACAATAAAAAAAAGCGTTTTTTAAATGTACTGTAATTAATTATTTATAACAGAGCCTGTTCCGGCCGAATTTATAGTATGGATTTGAAAAAAACTGTCTCAATTCTCTTTGCCCTGTTGATATCTGCTCATGTCTGCGCCATTGAGCTTGAAGGGGCCAATATACATAAAAAACTTATCGAAATGACAGATGCCTCAGCGCCGGTTTTTGTTGATGATTATATATTATTTACCTTTAAAAGCAGTGAAAAAACCTCTTTTGTCGGAGCTGCTTTTGATTTCAGCAATTTCACAAAGGTTTACCAGTATAAAAGAACTCCTGAGGGCATATATTTTCTTGTAATTCAGAACCCTGGAAATGAAATTATTAAATACAGGCTGATAGTAGACGGCCTTTGGATGCCGGACCCGTTTAACAGTGAAAAAGTCAGGGGAATAAACACGGTGGAAGTATCAATACTCCGGCAGCCGGAAAAACCTGACAGCGAAATAAACTATCCCAGGATTGAGGACGGATATACCAATTTTTTCTATAAGGGAGAAACCGGCATAAGCGTATATCTTTCCGGCAGCTTCAACGGCTGGGACCCGTTTATGTACCTGCTGTCGGAACGGAGGCCGGGTGAATATTATATTTCACTTAAACTGCCCCCGGGTAAACACAATTATTATTATGTTGTTAACGGGAAAATAATACCTGACAGAAGAAACCCGAATGTGGTCTGGGACAAGGATTTCAGGGAAATATCAACCTTTACAATCCGCCACAAGGAATAGAAATCATATTGCTGAACTCCGCACACCCGGAAGGCCATTCAGCTTGCATAAAATATCAGCGCTCATTATACTTGCGGTAAATAAAAAATCTCATGGAGCATATTATCAAAATACTGGTTATCGGAGGCGCCGGCTATATCGGCTCTCATGTCGCGAGAAAATTTCTTGACAAAGGCTGCAGTGTAACTGTATATGACAATTTCTCATCAGGACTGCGGATAAACATATTCGGGGAAGAGACTGTCGAGGAAGGCGACATCCTTGATACAGAAAGGCTTTATTCAGTAATGGCGGAAGGCTTTGACGGGATAATTCACCTCGCAGCGTTCAAGGCCGCGGGCGAATCAATGACCGCGCCTGAAAAATATTCAGTAAACAATATCACAGGGACTATAAACATAATAAACTCAGCCTGCCGGGCCGGGATAAAAAATATTGTTTTTTCATCATCCGCGGCTGTTTACGGCGAACCGCAGTACATACCGATAGATGAGGAGCACCCCGCAAACCCTGAAAACTATTACGGATACACAAAGCTTCAGATTGAAGGGTTATTGTCCTGGTACGACAGGCTTAAAGGGCTTAAATACGCTTCGCTGCGCTACTTCAACGCAGCCGGATATGATCCAGAAATGAGGATAAGGGGACTTGAGAAAAACCCCGCCAACCTGCTTCCGATAATTATGGAGACCGCCGCCGGGACAAGAGAACGCCTTGATGTATACGGAAACGACTACCCCACTCCCGACGGGACCTGCATCAGGGACTATGTACATGTAACAGACCTTGCAGAGGCCCACTACCTTGCTATGGAATACCTTAAAAATGAGAAAAAAAGCCTTACAGTAAACCTCGGAAGCGAATCAGGCCTGAGCGTCCTTGAAATACTCGAAAAATCAAGGGCCATTACAGGAAGGGCCATACCTTCGAATATCGCGCCCAGACGGCCGGGAGATCCGGCAAAGCTTGTGGCTAAATCGGAAAAGGCAAGGGAATTACTGGGATGGGAAGCCAAATACAGCACGGCAGAGGCTCTTATTTCATCATCCTGGAACGTATATAAAGGGGCTTTTTAGCTGATGCCGGCTGACGCCTTTAAAGACTATTTTTTTTAATTAGTTATAAGCATTTCCTCTTCCGTGGTATAATTCACCCGACTGTTTCTAAAAAAACAAACAGAATTTTTATTCTTTGCAAATTGAAATGCCTTAAATTAAAATATTTACAGGGGGGTCATTATGACTAAAGAAGAAAAAGCCGCGATACTCGCTGACCTCACAGATTTCGACCCTGTCTTCCGGGAAATAAAGGAATTATTTCTCTCAAATCTGGTAATGATCAGCGAAATACCGGCCCCTACTTTCGAGGAGCAGGAGCGTGTAGGTTTTCTTCTTAACAAATTCTCCGAAGCCAACCTGATAAACACATCTACAGACGAATACGGCAACGCCCTGGGGATTCATCCCGGGACAGGAGAGGGAAAGAACATACTTCTTGTTTCAAATATAGACACATCTGTTGACTTTACAGTGGACCACTCGGTAAGCGTAGGCCCCGGAACAGTGACAGGCCCGGCGGTGGGCAATAACGCGGTAGGGCTTGCGGCAATTACCGTACTGCCTTCTCTTCTTGATAAACTCGGCATTACGCTTAAATCAAACCTGATCCTTATGGGGTCGACCCGAAGCCTGGGAAAAGGGAGCCTCGGGGGATTGCGGTTTTTTCTGAAAAACACCCGGCACCCGATAAAAGCCGGAATATGCCTTGAGGGGATGAAGCTGGGAGAGATCAGCCACAGGTCGCTTGGAATGATGAGGTGTGAAATAATCTACAACACACCTGATAATTTTGACTGGAAAATGTTCGGCAGGATCGGTGCTATAGAGACACTGAGCGAGATTATAAGCAGGATCAGGGAGATACCCATTCCCAGCAAGCCGAGAACATCAATTTCCTTCGGTTCTATTGAAAGCGGGACAGAGTACAGTTTTGTCTCAAGCGAGGGTATATTAAGATTTGAGATAAGAAGCGAATCGGAAGAGATGGTAAGCATGCTTAAGCATGAAATCCAGAATATTGTAGCGGAAGTCTCTTCAAGCTACGGGATTGAGGTTTCAATGAATGTAGTCGGGCAGAGAAAACCGGGCGGCATCCCGTTTACCCATCCCCTTACTTCTTCTGCAAGGGGAATCATGGATGCGCTTGATATCAAGTACTCTGTGCAGCCCACAACATCAGAACTTTCAGCTTTTATAGACAGCGGAATTCCCGCTATTACAATAGGCATAACCAACGGCACGAGAAAAGATAAAAATACCGAGGAGATTGAAATTGAACCTGTCTCCCGGGGGCTAAAAACACTGCTGGGGCTTATACTTTCTGTCGACAGGGAGGAATATGATGAATCCTGACAAATGGCTTAAGGAAAACACATATCACCACTCAGCCTTCGCGAATATAGCGGACCTTGTAAAGGAAAAGAAAAAAAAGGGATATAAAATTTCCCTCTGCATCCCTACCCTTAACGAAGAAAAAACAATAGGGAAAGAGATTATAATATTCAAGTCCGAACTGATGAACAGGGTGCCTCTTATCGATGAAATTGCTGTTATTGATTCCGGGTCCACAGACAAGACAAGGGAAATAGCCTCTGAATACGGGGCTGACGTATATCTTTCAAGCGAGATACTTCCCGGAATAGAAAGCAAAAAGGGAAAAGGGGAGAACCTCTGGAAAGCGATTTACCAGCTTGAAGGGGATATTATTGTATACATAGACGCTGATATAAAGAACATCCACCCGAGGTTTGTATACGGCCTTTTAGGGCCCCTGATCTACAGGGACGAGGTGATGTACGTCAAGGCGTTTTACGACAGGCCGCTTGCTTTTTCAGACGGGATAAGGCCCACCGGGGGGGGAAGGGTTACAGAGATTCTGATCAGGCCCCTGTTTTCCCTGTTTTATCCAGAGCTGACCCCGATCATACAGCCGCTTTCAGGAGAATACGCTGTCCGGCGCGAGGTGCTTGAGAAAATACCCTTTCCTATCGGTTACGGGGTTGAGACTTCCCATCTTCTCGATATCTACCACGAACAGGGAATGCAGGCTTTTGCGCAGACAGACCTTGACCAGAGGGTCCACAGGAACCAGCCGACACGGGACCTCGGAAAAATGGCTTTCGGCATTCTTCAGGCATTCTTTAAAAGGCTCGCAGCGCATGACATCGTGAAATTCAAGGAATTCGAGTCCCAGATACTCAGGCAGTTCCAGGCGCACGACAATAATTTTGAAGTAATTGAGATCCATATCAGGGAGGAGGAACGCCCTCCGATGATTGATATTCCCGAGTACAGGAAAAAAAGAGGAATAAAGTAAGTACTTTATTCCCCGGTAATTGCGAATATAAAAGCAGCGCCGGCCTTAATGCCGGCAGCGCCGGTGTATTATTCCCTGTCAGCAGGTTTTAACCTTATCAGTTTCACTTTCCGCTTTTCCTGAAAAGGGGATCTGCCCCTATCGTGCCTGTTATCTTCCTGATGTAGTTTTCAGACCCGGCCTCCGCAAGGTTCTCCCTGCACTTTTCAATCTTCTTTTTTAGATCAAGCTTCAGCGAAAGCTCCCTGTTCTCTTCTGCGGAATCAAAATCGGTAATGTACTCAATCAGGTTTTTCCAGTGCCGGACCTCCCTCTCCTGCTTAAGGAGAAGCCTTTCCTTGTACCAGCTGCTTCCAAGCACATAATCCCGGTCAAAAAGTCCCCTTATTTCAGGATCGCTTATATCCTTTCCCTCATAATGTCCATATGCCATAATATGAATCAGGGCTTTAATAGGAGGTATTGCTGAATCAGCGCTTCCGTCCTCAAAATACATAAGTGCGACCTGTCTCTGGCTTTCTATTATGTAATTGACCCCTTCGATGAACGCGTCAATGTTCTGCCTCTCGGGCCTCAGCATGTCCTTGTTGAACACGGCAAGCGGTTCATCAAATATGCGCCCCATATAGTTAAAAAGGAAGGTTTCCGTAATCCTGTATCCGAGCCTGCTTGTAAGAACTTTTTCCCCTTTCCACTCGAAGTCATCAATTTTCTCAAGTGAGCCTTCAGCAATAAGTTTTTTGGGGTCCCTCTCATCATAGTCAAGCCTGCTCCATATCTCGGGGATAAGGATGCTTATATCGTGGTCAAAGCGGGTATAGCTCCCTACCCAGCCGGCAACAGATGTAAAACCTGAATAGCCGGTGAGGATGAATGAAAGGAGGGCGTTGTTAAGGTCTGTCACGGCCGAGAGCATATTGAAAGGCCCCTTTGTAAGGGCCCCTTCGGAACCTGCCCCAGTGGTAGAGGGGGATTTGCCCGACAGGCTGCAGATAAAATCCATGAAAAGCTCAGGCAGCTCCTGGTAGTGGATTGGGTTATAGACACTGAGTCCCCTTATCCCTTTCTTTAAATCAGGGCGGTTGTTTCTTCTTGAGGGAAGGACCGCGGCGACCGGGGTATAGACCGCCTTATCAGGCGGGATCTTCCTGAACAGCCTTGTGCCCATTTCCCCTATGTAATAGGACCTGGGCCTTGTTATCTCGGGCCTTACCTGGAGGTACCTTGGGTTGGTGCTTACAATGCCGTCCACCATTCTCGGGTGTGACGGGGTTATAAACCATGTCCCTTCCCGGCTGGCCGCCCCGTCCCTTATTATCTTCTTTATCGGGTCTGTGTATTCATCAAAGCTGATAGCGTTTTCAATCAGTTCCTTGGCGTGTGTCTTGTTTAACGGCTGATAGTTTGAGATGAAATTATTGTCCCCGGCAAGGTCTGCCTCAGCCTCGATATCGTATCCCCTGTGGATGGCCTCATCCGGCCTCTGGAAAAGGCGGTATTCGCAGTTTTGCAGTATTTTAAGGCTCCTGCCGCTGTACCTTTTCGGAAGCCTTTCAAAAAGGCCGGAATCAAGGGTTATTGAGACAGTAATATCATCCTCCTGCTGCAGTTTTTCAGAAGCTATAAAATCTGTCCTTAACTTATGGATATACCATGAGTTATCAGGGGCAAAGCCTACCCTGAGGAAACTGGCTATTATCTGCCTTCCGTCAAAAAAGAGCGCGTTGCCCTCCCTGCCGTTTATTATTCTGACGCTGAAATGCTCCTTCCAGTTGTTCTCCCAGTCGGGGCGGTAAAAGCGCTTTACAAAAAGGGCCAGCGCCTTGATCCTGTTGGGAAAGGAGTTGATAAAATAATTATACTCATCCGTATAATGGGGCGAGTGATTGAGGAGCTTGATTACAGAACCAAGCGACCTTCTCGGGTCAAGGAAAGGCCTGCTTGCCCTGGTGCGTTTTTCATCGCCCTTCCATCTTCCCTTGTAGTCATAATTAAAGAGTTTCTCGACAAGATTAAAATCCTCGGTAAAATTATTTATATAGAAGGTATCGTAGATAACGGAGTTAAGCAGCGATTTGGAAATTTCAGACTTTCCCCCGCCCGAGACTGTAAACGGCTTGTGGCACAGTGTCCCTTCGGAAGCAGTCCCTATAAGGCGCCACACCGGGGCCATGGGGTGTTTTTCCATCTGTACCTTGCTGCCGTCAGGGAGAATATATGTTTTATCAGGAAGGAGCTTTATTTTCACCTCTTTGTTTTTATACTCCCAGGTAATCTCCTGCTTGTAGAGGCTGAATTCGGCGAATTCAGGCAGATAGACAATTGAAGGGTATTCCCTGTCTATCCCGTAGTTTTCATCCGCGATCAGATTCATTTTTCCGCTGTAGAGTTTTTTAACCTCTTCAAAGTTGTGCGTCTTGATATCGCAGTAATAATGCTCACCGAGGCTCCGCCGCGGGAATACCAGGGCGCCCCCCGCGTGTTCCTCCTCTGCAAGGCCTAAAAGGTTCGCGGCAAAGGATATCTGCGTTTTAACCTCTTTTTTTGAGTAGCCGAAATAGTTGTCCGCGATAAGGGTAATTACGACCCCGTCCTCGTTCCTGCAGGAAAGCTTGAAGGCCCTGCCGTCATTATAAAGCTCATCCTCCTTTTCCCAGTACATCTCGTCCTTTATCTGCCGGACAGTGGCGTCCTTTTTATTCGGGAGGCCGAGCTCTTTCTTTGTAAACCGGGTAATATGGGGCGCAAGGATTATGCAGCCTGTATGTCCGCTCCACCTTTCAATATCAAGGGCCGAATCATTCTCGACAAGGCCGGGGTCACCGGCGTTTCCGAAGATTGACTCTACAAAATCAATATTGCTTACAAGAGAGCCGGGGGCGAAATACCTTATCTCCATCCTTTTCTCGCTCATGATGCCCGCGACATCAGGCTGGACAAGGGGCTTTAAGTAAACAGACACAAAAAGCTTCGCCTTCTCAGGCTGGTCTGCGGTAAAAGGGAGCAGCATAAGGTCATCAGGAGGGTTAACTGCTTCCTTAAGCAGCCTTATGAATGCTATTTTAGGGACCTCTTTTTTATCCGGGGGAACAGGGAGCCCCCCCTCGACAATGTGGAAAGTCCCCACAGTTGTCCTTTTATCGCTTTTGGGGTTATGAAGCACCCCCTGCTTTATCCTGTAGGACTCAACATAATTATTAAGAAACTCATTCTTCCCCGGGGGAATGCTGAGCTGGCGGGCAAGCCCGTACCTGTCAAGGACAAAGGTCCCTGTAGGGATGTTTGATACTTCCTCCCCTGTGTCCCTGAAATACCTTTTCAGGAAGCTGTTAAGCCTCCTGTCCGCGGCGCAGAGGTAGTTCTTTAAAAGACGGTTTCTCTGGTTGTAGTTCTGTATAAGGTTCTGGGCAATCTTTATAAACCCGGCGGCCGAAAGGTTCTCCTTTTCATCCTCTTCTCCTGTAACACAGGCGAATCCGCGGTATGGCTTGCCCATAGCGGCAAGCTTGAAATTTATATATCTCTCAAGTTCGGGTTCATCTTTTGAATCTATCATTCCTAAATAGGGAAATTTGTCCATTTTCACCTCAATTTTTTTTCTTTTTATAGTATATATTCTATAACAGATTGCTGTTATTTTTTAAAGATAACAGTCCAAATGTTAGAATATTATGAAAAATATGAATAACAGGAAACTATTCGCTAAAAATATAAATACACCGCCTGACAGAGCGCTGCTTGCCCTTTTGGTAAAATCAGACAGCCCTGAACTGCGGCGCAGGCTCTCTTCCCTTAAAGACCGTGATATCGCGGCCTCCCTCACATACTTTTCGGATTTCGAGAGGGGGATTCTCTTTTCAAAGCTGCCGCCTGCCAAAACAGACCGCGTTAAAGAAGCAATTGAGAGGAACGCGGGGGTAAGGTATGGGGATTACAGTAAAATCATTAAAGGGGTGATATCATATCTATCCGCCCCGGAAGGTTCCGGCGGGGGAAGCACACTCCCCGATTCCTGGTATAGACCGGGAAGGAAATAGGCTGCAGGTTTTTTATTTTTATCAAGTCTGTGTTCCCTGGCACAACCAGGAGATTCCAGAATATTATCTGCTTTTTATTATTTCTTTTACAGAGCAGAGAAAATTGTTATAAAGGGACGGGGCTTTTTCAAGGAATTTCTCTATTTGAGGGTATCTTATATCTAGATACTCATGGGCAAGTATGTTTCTGAGCTTTGAAAAATCAGCCAGCTCTCCGGCAGCAGACTCACCTATCTGTTCTATTGTATCAAGTCTCAATAATATTTCCCTGTAAGTCTGGGGTACGCTCTGCCGGCTTGATGCAATAAGTATTTTAGCTATATCGATTGAACCGTTCACAAGGTTCTCTATCCATCTTTCAACATTCCGCCTCATTGATGAGTCTTCAAGGTAGTTTTTTCTGGTTAAATTCATGAACCGATGGGAATCTTCCAGTTCTGTCTCAAGAAAATCAACAAACCGGATAAGTCTTGATTTATCTGCAGGGGAAAGAGACCTGGAGCGCCTTTTTACAGCAATAAAATCCTCTGTAAAATACCTGTATTCTTCCGCAAGGTCTGTAACAGCTGAAAAATGCCTTAAGTAAAGCGGCTCATCTTTTATAGTTAACGGAATACCTTCCAGATATGCTGATGCGCAGATTGTGGAGGACGCCCTGTTGAAAATAACCAGATCAACCTCACGGCCGGTAAGGCGCTCAAGATCATTCCATATCCTATCCTCGCCATCAAAAAAAACATCATCCTCAAGGTCAAATCCGTTTTCCCGCGGATAAAAATAAATTCCGATATCAATATCAGATTCCTCACCAGCAATGCCTTTTGCCTCGGAACCGAATAAGAAAGCAAATGCTATGTCATTTTTTCCGGAGAGATACTCTTTTAATTCATTAATTCCGGGGTAAACTCCGCTTCTCATATTATAAGGATAACACTGTTAAACCGGATTGTCGATATCGGGTCATATTTCGGCAGTATGACCATTTGTCATCTGCAGGCCATGCTGCTTTTTACCTCAGCCGGTTTTCAAGGTCCTGCTTAAACAAAATCATCCGCAAGAAGCGGGGTGTACCTGATTCCCTCACGGGGTTTTTCCATCATGCCCTCAACCGACTCCCTCCATGCGGCATAATGGGCGGTTTTTCTGTGCTCCTCCACCGCTTCCGGGGATTTATATACCTCTAAAAGGAGGAATTCCCCCTCTTTTCCTTCTTTCTTGAGGAGATCAAACCTGATATTGCCAGCCTCCCCCCTTGTCCCTGCCCTGTTGAGCTTTGTGGCCTCTATAAAAACATTTTCAAAGCCTTTTTTCACATATATATTAACAAGATATACAACAGTTTCCGTATTCATATTGGACCCCCGGTATTTACAGATCTCTATATATAATAAGAATAATACACTTTTAAATCAAATAACAGAGAGGGAGGGTAAGTATACTGAATTTCAGGAGGATCAGTATTGCGGATTTTCTGGGGGTAAAAATTCGTGAAAAGGTATAATGATTTTGAGGCTAATATTCTACCTGAAAATATCAGCATTCTGCTTTACTTTTATTTATGAAAATATTAAAAACATTTTTATGATTAGAATATGCGCCTGGTGTGAAAAAGAGCTTTCAGGAAAAAATAAATATAAAAATGATGGGATAATAACTCACGGTATATGCTCTGAGTGCGCATTGAAAATGACGGATTTCAAGCCAAGGGCAATCAGTACTATTCTTAATTATATCGAAGAACCGGTATTTATTGTTGACAATACAGGAACAATTCAGGGCGCGAATAAAAGTGCGCAGCAAATGACCGGGAAAACACTTGAAGAAATTGAAAACAATCCCGGCGGTAATGTATTTGAATGCACATACTCAAAAAATGAGGGCGGCTGCGGAAATACGGTTCACTGCACAGCCTGCGCAGTCAGGAACATAGTAATGGACACACTAAAAACAGGTAAGGGCTACAAAAGTGTCCCGGCTTTTCAGAGTATTGATACACCTCATGGAAGAAGACTTCTCAAGTTCAATATTTCAACAGAAAAAACCGGGGAACATATTCTGCTGAGAATTGATAATGCTTCTGATACAGAAAGAATAGCATAAAAATATTTAAATAAGCGCAGATATCTCTGTAAATTCCTGAATAGATCAATAGAATAACAATTTTAAAATCACTTGAAAAACAAATCAAACTATTAGCATCTCAATTGACATAAATACTTATATTAGCTATTTTTAGTACCGGCAGGTTAGAATAAACCTTAATAAATGATAATCTGCCTTGTGTTTTACGGGCTGTAGCGCAGTTGGTTTAGCGTACTTGACTGGGGGTCAAGGGGTCGCCGGTTCAAATCCGGCCAGCCCGAATAAAAAAAGGTATACTGGTTTTCCGGTGTACCTTTTTTTATTATGTTGATTGGAGGATTTACCCTGAAGGATGGAAAAATCCGGCAAGGGCTTTAATTTTGATAGAAAAGCAAAGTAATATTGGTTATAATTATATAAAGGGTAAAAATATGGATTTAAGAGTAATTGTTGAATATGATGCGGAAACAAACTCCTATAGCGCTGTTTGCCCCGAACTTCCAGGATGTACTTCCTGCGGTGATACAAAACAGGAAGCTATGGAAAATGTAAAAGAAGCTATAGAACTTTACCTTGAACCGGATTCAAAGGAAATAAGTCCTTCAGCCACTGTTTATGAGGTCTCTGTTTAGTGTCAAAGCAGAAGTTGTTTTCTGCAGCAGAGGTTATTAAAATATTATCAAACAACGATTTTGAATTGATAAGTCAGAAAGGCAGCCATCAAAAATGGAAAAATTTCAACTCCGGCTGCCAGGTAATAATCCCCTTTCATAAAGGAAAACAGCTCCCAATTGGAACCTTGAAGTCCATTATTGAAGGAAGCGGTCTTGATTCTGAAATTTGGAAGTAAAATAATTATATTGTTATACTTAAGATTATGCACCCTGCAATCAGAATTGATTTGGCCTGTCAGTAATTTTATAAAAACTCCCATAAACCGGAGACTGACCTTTAAATTTTTCATGCCAACCCACTCTATGAAATTCAAAGACCATGTTTCCTGATAAAACTTTCAGGGATTCCAAAAAGGCATAATTTAAAAACAGCAGGCGGGAATAGCAAATTTCATCCACTTTTATATTAGTTTACAATATCAACTATTGACATAGTACACCAATTAAGATAATCATATAATTATGAATAACAGCATATTATCAGAATTCAGAAATTCGATCAGAAGGATTGAACGTTTTCTGTTTGCAAGCATCAAGGATGACGGGACATGCTGCGGAGTTACTTTCAACGAATGCCATATCCTGATGGAAATAGATAAAAACAGAAAAATTGTTATGAAAGATCTTGCAGGCACTCTCGGTATGGATAAGAGCATAATAAGCAGGTCAATTGAGGGAATGGTCAGAAATGACCTTATCAGCAGGGAAGAACTGACTGATGACAGAAGAAAAAAGAACATAGTACTGACCGGTAACGGAAAAAAGAAAGCGGATTCAATAAATCAATATATGAACTCAAAATATTCTGAACTGTTCAGCTCGATGAATGAAAGTGAAGTGGAAAAAGTCATTGAATCAGCAAAAATACTTGCTGACCTATTTGATAAATGGGCTTTATTAACTGAAAAGTCAGAATGCTGCAGGGGTGGTAATAATGGATGCTGTAACTGATAAACTTGACGGCAGATGGGGAATAAAAGATTACATTGGGACAGTTATGTGCCTGCTGGGAATACGGAGGAAGTTTTATAAACAGAATCCCGGTCTATATTCCATCGGGAACCCTGACAGTAAATCCCCTGTTTTTGTAACCGCAAATTACAAATATTCGGCAGATGTTCTCCGCAGGGCATTAAAAAATACAGATGCATGGATCCTTGTCATTGATACAAAAGGGATAAATGTCTGGTGCGCTGCGGGAAAAGGGACTTTTGGTACAGCTGAAATAATCAGCAGGGTAAATAAAACAGGACTTAAGGATACAGTTTCCCACAGGACACTTATACTTCCCCAGCTCGGGGCGCCCGGAGTAAAGCCGGCAGAGGTAAGGAAAAATACAGGCTTCTCAGTTAAATACGGGCCGGTTGAAGCAGATGATATTCCCCAATTCATCAAAAACGGCTTCACTGCTGACAGAAAAATGAGGACCAAACAGTTCAGGATCCCCGAAAGGCTTGCGGTATCACTTACCCATATGGTCCAGGGCCTTTTGCCGACAGCTGCTATTGCACTTTTTTTCGTTCTTGTTGATTTTCTCTTTTCTTTAAAGGGTAATTCCGGTGTTACAGGGTTTCTTTCAATAAATATTTCTGCATCGCTGGGTGCGCTGCTTGGGGGAACTCTTATCGCAGGGGCGCTGCTGCCTTTGCTTCCCGGAAGGGCTTTTTCAATTAAAGGTTTTTTCATAAGCATTCTTTTTGCGCTGTTCTTTTTTCAGAAAATCAGTTCTTATTCCTCCCCTCTTTTCACCTTATATACAGGAGGTAAGATACTGATACTTGCAGGATGGATCGTGTATCTTGTACTCAACCTGACAGGCAGCAGCACCTATACTTCTCTTTCAGGAGTCAAAAAAGAGACTGCGATTTCACTGCCGCTGGTTGCCGCGGGATCCTTTGCAGGGTTGGCAATGATAATTACAGGGGGAATACTCTTATGAGTTATATAAAAAATGTTGCAACGCTTGAATACACAGAAGAAAAATGCACAGGATGCGGCATGTGCGCAGCTGTATGCCCTCACGATGTATTTCAGGTAACAGGCGGGAAAGCGAAAATAACCGACAAAGACAAGTGTATGGAGTGCGGCGCATGCATGATAAACTGCCCGGAAGGAGCACTAAGGGTCAACAAGGGTGTAGGCTGCGCCTATGCAGTAATAATCTCAAAGATTAAGGGGCGGGATACAATAAGCTGCGACTGTGGAGGTGATGATACTCAAGCTCAGAGCTGCTGCGGAGGAGGAGGCAGCGGCAGCAGCTGCTGCTGCTGACAGTTATTCATTAAATAAGTGTAATCACTGCACATTACTTTTAATATCTTAAAAATAACCACTGACCGCTATTACTGCCATTGCACTTGAGTATGCGGGTTTTTTATAATTCATACCTTCTATCTGGATAATTTCAACCTTACCGGCAATATCTTATTGACTATGTATGGCTTTTTTGCCATATTACCAATAATCTTTTCAAGACGGAGATTAATCATGCCTGAGAAAAAAATCAGCTTCTTTGCCAGGTATCTGAGTTTGTGGACAGCCGCATGTATCATTCTTGGTGTTGCAATAGGTGTTTTATTCCCCCGGTTTCCAAAGCTGCTGGGAATAATGGAATATGCCAATATTTCAATTCCGGCAGCTGTCCTGATCTGGCTTATGATTTATCCGATGATGCTGAAAGTTGATTTCAAAAGTATTATCAACGCAGGGAAGAGACCCAGGGGCCTGATTATCACCCTCATACTGAACTGGCTGATCAAGCCTTTTACAATGTATTTCATTACCTGGTTTTTTCTGAAAGTGGTTTTTAAGGCATTTATACCTGATTCCCTTGCAACTGATTATATTGCAGGCGCTGTATTATTAGGTGCGGCTCCCTGCACCGCCATGGTTTTTGTCTGGAGCTATCTGTCTGATGGAGACCCCGGATATACAGTTGTTCAGGTAGCAGTAAATGATCTCATCATCCTTTTTGCCTTCGCCCCGATCGTGGCCTTTCTTCTCGGCGTCGGCAATGTAAAGGTGCCATTGGATACCCTATTCCTTTCTGTTGTACTGTTCGTTGTAATTCCCCTTGCCGCAGGTTTTTCAACAAGAACAATTCTCCTTAAAAAGCACAGCAAAGAGTGGTTTGAAAATATTTTCTGTAAAAAATTTGAAGGGATAACGGAAGCAGGCCTGCTTCTCACCCTGGTAATTATCTTTTCATTCCAGGGAGAGAGAATACTTTCAGCCCCTTTTGCAATTGTCTTAATCGCAATTCCGCTGATTATCCAGACCTACTTCATTTTTTTCCTCGGCTTTGGCTGGTCCAGGCTTTGGAATATTCCTTATAATGTTGCAGCTCCCTCAGGGCTGATCGGCGCATCAAATTTCTTTGAACTGGCCGTGGCGGTAGCTATCAGCCTGTTCGGGTTATCATCAGGCGCAGCTCTGGCTACAGTCGTAGGTGTTCTTGTGGAAGTTCCGGTAATGCTGAGTCTGGTTAAAATTGCAAAGTCCGCAAGAAAAAGATTCCCTCTGTGATGATTTGCTGCTTCCCAATCCATAAATATTTAAAAGTGCCTGATATTATGCCACAGGGCGGGGGCTGATTCAAACCCGGCTCGCCCGGTATTCACTCAAGCTTTATTGCAGGCTTTATATCTATTAAAGGTGTACCGCTCAGGCAGTCAAGTCCCCGCACTGTCACAACGCAGTTTTCAATTGAAACTATAGGGATAACCGCAGCCCCTATAGGATTGGGCCGGTGAGGAGTTCTCAAGGCGAATGTACCTGCAAGGCCCCTGTCTTTGGTCTCTTTTTCTATCACCCGTCTTTCCGCCTTTTCAAGCCAGTAGAGGATAAGTATCCTCTGCCCCGCTTTAAGCCCTGTTAACCCGGGTTTATACTCTTCATCAAGTGATATCTGACATAAAGGGCCGTCAAAATCAATATTTTTAGGGCATTCCTCTATAGTATTGTACGGGGTGCTGATATGGCCAATAAATTTCAGTTCGGCATTCATCTGATTTTCCTCCTTAAGTCAAATAACTCATATAAAAAGCACTTCAGCAGTGGCCGGTTTTCTCTTTTTTTATTTTCTCCTTGCGGTATAGACATTATAAAAATCAACAG
>JACKPD010000018.1 GCA_024233785.1 Spirochaetales bacterium
GAGATTGAGCGGGTTATAGCCTGCCGGATCCACCATGTGGCATATGTTGAAAATTTGTAGCCCTTTCTGTATTCAAATTTCTCAACTGCCTTGATAAGACCGATATTTCCTTCCTGAACAAGATCAAAAAAATGGAGTCCCCGGTTTGTATATTTTTTCGCAATACTTACAACAAGCCTCAGGTTTGCCTTGATAAGCCTGTCCTTGGCATTTTTCATCATTATTCTGCCATAGGAAATTTCCTGTGCCATCTTGAGAATATCATCAATAGAGTTTTCAAAATCAGATTCCATTTCCCTGAGTCTTTTCTCATTGATCTGAATAATCCTGATCTTTTCTTTTATAGAATCCGAGGGCATCTGAAGTTTTTCTTCAATTTCAGCCCTTTTTGAAGTTGTCGCAAGCCCTCTACCGAGGTTGCGCAGTTCTCTCATGTTTGTAACACCAAGACGCCGCTCTATCTTCAGCTGCTCCTTCATGTATTTCTTTATCTTTTTTTCGGCATTGATAAATTTCTCTGAAAACTTAAGGATTTCATCCTGATGTATTTCTACACCTTTCAGATAATTAAGAAGCGGAGTTGATTTCAGCTTTAATTCCGGGTCTTCCAGGATGCTTCCGCCGAGAGATATTATTTTTCTTTTAATTTCTATGTACTGCTTAAGCAGGTTATAGCATTCCTTAAGGGAATCGCGGTAGAACTGATTTAACCTTCTTCTTTCTGCAAGTAGCTCAGAGATCTCTTTCTTGGTAAGTTCCATATCGCGGGGGTCAAGACGGGAAAAGGTTTTCTGGGCAAGGTCAAAAAACTCAGGTATCAGCATTCCCGACTCCCTGATAACCCTTTTTATTATATTCTCACCTTCTTCCATCTGTTTGGAAAGTTCGACTTCCTGTTCAGCTGTTAAAAGGTGTTCCTTGCCGATTTCCCGCAGGTAAAGCCTTATAGGATCATCTATTGCATTATCTTTTTCGGATGATACGACCCTTTTGGTCTCTCTCTCCTCAAATTCATCTTCTTCCTCTTCTTCTTCCTGAGGCTGCTGCTGAACTTCCTCTTCTTCAAAAGCAATATTATTTTTTTCGAGAAGCGCTATAACATCTTCGATTTTATCGCTGTTAACTATATAATCAGGCAGATAATCATTAAGTTCATCATAGGTGATTTTCTTTTTTGATTTTCCGTATTCAATAATTTTTCTGACAGCGGGATCATTCAGTAACTCTGACATTACCATTAGTTCCTTTTAGTTTTTCAATTTCTTTATCATAAAAAAGTTTTTCAGCAATCAGTTTTTCCATGCTGTATGGGTCAGCCCCGTTATCCTTTCCAATCTTTTTTTCCAGCTGCAGCCTCTTTATTTGCAGATTTTTCAATTTAATCATATTTATGCTATCTTCGATAAATTGCTTTGGATTCATAGTAAATTCATCGGATGAAAGCTTTTTTGCGACCAGCTTTTTCAGATCCTGATTATCAATTTTTTCTAATACAATTTCCAGTGAAAAAGAATTGTTTCTGTAGCACTCTTCAAGGATTATGTATAAATTTCTTGCTGCTGTATCCTGTATATCATCAATAGAAAACTCATCACGAATCATGTAAAAATAATCATAATTATCTACTGCGGCAAGCATTAAATATAATTCAGAAGATATTCCCTGCCGCCCCCCGGGTACAACGCCGGATTCGGTCTTGTTTTTGAAATCTTTTTTTATATAACTTGTAAAATCATCATAAACAGGTCTGTAATCCATATTAAGCGCTTCGGAAAGAGCTTTAAGGCGGCCTGTCCTTCGGACTTCAGACTCCTGAATGGAAACAAACATAAACAATCTGTTTAAAAAACTTTTAATTCCGTCCTCTCTTGTGAGATCATAAATATCTTTATATTTATTTAAAAGAAAGTCAAAACAATTTATAGGATATTTTAAAATATTTTTCAACGCCTCTGCACCGGAATTTTTCAGAATATCTGCGGGGTCGCTTCCTGCCGGAAGTTCTACAACACTGCATTCGAGCCCGGCTTTTTCACAGATATATGAACTTTTCACAGTAGCTTTTAGTCCCGCTTCATCTCCGTCAAATACAAGAACAACGGCCGAACAGTTTTTAAGTATAATATTGGCGTGATTTTCCGTAAACGCAGTCCCAAGTGGAGCAACAGTATTTTCTATGCCGGCCTGTACCATTGCCATGGTATCCATATAACCTTCAACGATAAATACGGAATCATTCTTTCTTATCTCTTTCTGGGCAAGGTTGAAGCCGTAAAGTTCATCGCTCTTTCTGAAAATAGGTGTTTCCGGTGAATTTATATATTTTGGCGGTGAACCGTCCGGGGAACGGCCCCCGAAAGCGATGACCCTTCCTGATTTAGATATAATCGGGAAAATTATTCTCCCCGAGAAAATTGAGACACCCCGGTAATTGGAGGAAAAGAGGCCGCATCTGGAAAGAAAATCCTCAGAATAACTCTTCTTTTTTAGAAAATTGAAAAGCCAGCGCCTGTCACCGGGCGCATAGCCGAGGCGGAATTTTTCAATTGTATCCGGATTTATCCCTCTATCCTCCAGATATTTACGCGCTTTTTCTGAAGAATCCTTTTTTGTCAGTATATAATGAAAGCTTAAGGAGACCTTCTCATAAAGATCATAAAGCTGCCGCCTGAAGGTGTTTTCAGCAGAAGCACTTTCCCTGTCTTCAATATCGAGGCTTATTCCGGCTTTCTGCGCCAGATACTGTACTGCTTCAGGAAAGGTGAGCTTTTCCATTTCCATGATAAAACTGAAAACATTTCCGCTTTTCTGGCATCCAAAGCAGTAAAACATCCCTTTTTCAGGCGTAACAGAAAAAGAAGGCGTCTTTTCCGTATGGAACGGACAAAGGCCGGTAAGGTTCCTGCCGGTTCTTTTAAGTGTTATGTAACTGCCGATTATATCGCCGATATCTGTTTTGTCGGCAATTTCGTTGATTATTTCTTCAGGTATAAACATCTGTTTACTTCTTTAAATACAAAACTCTGGCTTCATTATGTTCCGAAAGCTTTCTTGAAAAGAAATGCTCTCCTGAGGTCCTGTCCTTTAAAAGAAAATACAAATAATCAGACTCAGCCGGATTAAAAGCTGCATTTATAGCAATCCGCCCGGGATTGCTGATCGGGGACGGAGGAAGTCCCCTGTGGATATATGTATTATAGGGAGAGGCAATCGCTATATCATCATAAGTAAGAAATTCAGGATGCGGTTTCTTCTGGATTTCAGTTATGACGTATTCTACCGTAGCACAGGAACCGAGCGGAATTCTTTTATCAATCCTGTTAAAAAAAACTGAAGCTATAAGGGGCGCCTCTTTTTCGACCCGGTATTCCCTTTCTACTATAGAAGCAATTATAATTTTTTCCCTTATCTCCTCTGCCAAAAGTTTCCTGTACTCCGGGTAGATTGATTCAAGCTGCCTGAAAAAATTTTCAACCATAAATGTGACAACCTTTTCTGCCGGGTAGTTTTGCGGAAAAAGATAGGAATCCGGGAACAGATATCCTTCAAGGGAATCAGAATTGATATTGAATTTTTCTATTATTTCCTTGTTGTGTACAGCATTAATAAACTCATCAGCGCTGGATATCCTGTTTTTCTCCATAATCAGGGATATACGTGATGAGGTAAGTCCTTCCGGAATTGTGACCTTGTAGAGAAGACCGGAGCCTGAGACAATAAGATTATGAATAGCTAGAGTGCTCATACTGCTTCTGATACTGTACTGCCCGCTTTTCATTTTCATATCAGTCCCTTTTAATCTGCTTATTATCTGAAGCAGGAAAGGAGACCGTATCAGATTTTTTTCAGCAAGATTTTCCGAGATAGATCTTAATGTTTGGCCTTTTCCAATCTCAACAATTACACCTTCTTCCGGACCAGCTGAAACAGGCGAATCATAATATAGAAACAGAATACCTGAAGCCAAAAGTATTGCAAGTATAATTACCGCAGTTATTCCAAAAGATTTTTTCAAATAAATTTCTCCCGACTGTCAATTAAACGCCCTCAATTCATGAAGGAAACAAGGGCTTCTTTCTCCTGTTTTCGCCTATTTTATAAGAATGAACTCTACTCTTCTGTTTTTCCATCTGTTGGCGGCATCCTCAAAGGGAACAACAGGGCTGCTTCCGCCGACTCCCTGCTTGCTCATCCTTTCTGCAGACACCCCTTTCTGCGTCAGAATTTTTTTGACTGTTTCACATCTGGCATCTGAAAGGGGGAGAAGCTCTTCCTTCTGCTCTTTTGCCGCCTTGACCGGATCATACCAGCTCATATTATTGGCATGTCCTTCAATTTTAATTTTATATGCGGAATATTTATTCAATATTTCAGCAAGCCTGTCAATTATTTTTTCATTTTTTTCCTTTATCTCGGGAATATCGGTTACAAGCTCCGGGCTGTTGGGAGAGAAATTTATACTCGATATCTTTATTTTGAGATTATTTCCGTCCCTGACAACAAGAACATCAATCGGGATAATACCTGAAGCAGTTACTATATTGCCGAGGGTGTCAGACGCAGTTAGCGTATAAGGATAATCCTCAGCAGCCTGAACAAGTTCTCCCCCTTCAGACATTCCGTCCCATACAATCTTTCCGGAAGGCATACCCCTGCCGCTGAATTTCCTGAAACTGTTCATATACGGGTCTGAAATCTCCATTTTCCAGTCTTTTATTCCGCTCCTGTCTTTCAGGCTTATCCTGATGTCGAGTTCATCATCAACTCCGTCATTATCCGGCGAAAAAAGATAAGGGGAAAGGACAACCTCGGCCGCTGGAGGAGTTGTATCAAGGGCAAAACTTCTTGTCCCGGATTTTCGGATATCTCCCTTTTTATAACCTACAGTAAGTTCTGCAGTGTAATTATCATCTTTTACAGGAAGCGAATCTGCCTTTCCATCCCAGATTATTATTCCGGGAACCGCGGAGGATCCGGTGAATCTTTTTACAGCTGTTCCTGTAGAAGAGATAATATCAAGAGACCAGGAATCAACAGGCACTTCCGGAGAACTGATCAGATCAAAGCGGATAGTATCGAAAAGATTATCGCTGTTTGGTGAAAACCCGTCCCTTTCTACTGACACAATTGCCGTTGTAGGCCTGTTGTCAAGCTCTATATTTTTAATCTCTTTCACTGTCCTGTTTCCGGCCGCATCCTCCGACTGGACTTTTATTCCGTAAAACCCGTTTTTCATCAGGTTGCCGTGCCTGTCCTTTCCGTCCCAGGTAAAACCTGAAGGCCGGCCTTCAAGATATTTTTCATTAACAATTTTACCTGCGGTATCATAAACTGTTACCAGCCATTCTTTTTCTGCAGACGGATTTAACATTTTCACAGGAACAGAATCACGTTTCCCGTCTCCGTCAGGTGAAAAAAGGAGGTAATCTGTTTCAAGTGTAATTACCGGATATGTTACATCCAGTGTAAAAGGGGCTGTAGATGATGAAGGTTTGTTCCCGTTTACATATAACAGAACAATTTCCGCCTTATAAAGCCCTTCAGTTATCTTTCCGGATTCATCTTTACCGTCCCATGCTATCTGCCGGGGAACCGGGCCTTTACCCTCTTTTTTATAAACTGTCCTGCCGTTTTTATCATTCACTGTCAGGGAATAATTTTCAATTCCTTCATTTTTGGCGATCTGCGGATAAAAAATTACTGAATCCTTAACCCCGTCGCTGTTGGGGGAAAAAGCGTCTGTACTTCCTGTTATAAGGACAGGAGTTTCTTCCGTATCGATAAAAAATTCAATTTTTCCGGAAGAACCGCTGTTTCCTGCGGCATCGGAAGATGAAAGTTCAAAGAAATACTTCCCGTCCGGAAGCAGTTTGCCCTCAGAATCGGTTCCGCCCCATTTAAAATCTGAAGGGACAGTTCCTTTCCAGCTGAATTCCCTCCTGGTTTTACCGTCATCATCACTTACTTTTCCTTTCCATACCTCTTCGGAAGTTGCATTTAACTTAAGGCTTAAAGTATCCTTACTGCCGTCATTATTGGGAGAGAACACAGGATATTCAGACATTACCGATGCTGCCGGCGGAGTAATATCAATTATAAACCGCGGAGAAAGGACTTCAGGCATATTTCCGTTTTCATATATTACCTGAAATTTCCCTCTATATACGCCTTCCGCAAGGAGTCTTCGGCTCCCTGCCGCTGCGGTGCCGTCAGCGGCTGTGACGGGACCTGTCCGGCCGTCAAAAGTATACAGATAAGGAATGCTGTTAAGACCCTCAAATGTTGCGGCATTTTTCCCGTCAGACTCAGAAATAATATCAAGAGTCCAGCCCTGTACACCTGTCCGGACCGGCACATCTATCAAAAAGTCAATTGCGTCCTTTACACCGTCGCTGTTAGGCGAGAACGCTGAGGCTGAAATACCAAGGTATGCCGGGGTCTGTATAGTGCTTATAATTATATTTTCAACAATACCGGATGCCGAGTTGCCGGCAAGATCTTTTCCTGTAATCCTGTAGGTATAAACACCGTCTTCGGACAGGCTGCCGCTGTCCCCCTTGCCGTCCCAGTAAATGTCCGAAGGGGCCTTTCCGCTGAAATCATATGTTTTTACAACAGTTCCCCTGCTGTCAATTATTTCCCCTTTCCAGAGAGCTTCAGTTGAACCGCTCTGCCTTATAGTAAAAATATCCTTGCTCCCGTCATTATTGGGAGAAAAAATCCGTTCAGCCGCAGAAAAATCCTTTTCAATGGTTAAATCAGGTTCATGATTATCCAGTTCTGTCTTAAAACTTTTTGTCACTGTTTTATTGCCGTTATCATCCCATGATTCAACCTGGAAGGTATAAGTCCCGTCAGGAACTGTTGTCCTGTTGTTGTCAGTGCCATCCCATACCAGGGCTTCAGGTACTGCGATACCTGATTTTACATAAAAAAGCCGGTCAAGAATATTTTTAAAGGTAATATTTTCAGGGCGCTCTTCCTTGTTTACATAGTTCCTTATTTCTTTACCGTCTTTATCGTAAATAGTGAAGCTGTATCCTTTTACATATCTTTCATCATCAATTTTAAGCGGAATTACCAGAAGGTCCTGAATCCCGTCATTATTGGGTGAAATATACTGAATGTCATCATATTCAAGTTTGACAGACGGCCCTTTATTGTCTTTGGTGCCGAAAGGAATTCTAAACCCCGCTCCCACAGCTGTAATATCTTCCGCAAGGACAGTAACTGCCGCGTCAGTTATAAGCTCTGTCCTGTTCCATTCCCTTTCATTAAGAGCTTTAATATTAAGGCTTTCAAGGTTTGTTTTAAATCCGTATGAAAGGCCTATAGTCGGGGCAAAATTGACAAACTCAGAACCATTGTCATTTATATTATTAAAATCAAATTTTGCTGAAAGGCTCAATTTCAATGAATTGGCAAATGTAAAAGAGGCTCCTGTATCAAGCTTTACGTTTCTGACCGCAGGGAAAAGTATATCCGAGGTAAAATCCGCCTCGAATTTTTCTGACTGAAAAAGATTAATTCCAAATCCCAGCCCCGGCGTATACAGCGCAGGCATGGGAGAAAACTCATTATCCGGCTCAAATCCCTTGCCGAGGTTTTTGATGACTCCCGCCCATCTGAAATTCCTGTCGCTTAAAAAAAGCTGCGGATAGTGAATAAAACCAAGATCAAGAGAAAGCATCCAGTCGGAACTGCCGCTGCTGCCGGCTCCGATGTTTAAACCGGCTCCGACCGACAGGTTTTCATAAAGGTCTTTAGCGTAGGAGAGAGAGCCGCCTGCAAGAAAGACAGAGTTCAAATAGCTGAAATTGCTGTCAATAATGTAAAGGGAAGAGCTTAATACCCCGGCCTTCCCTGGAGCCGATAATCCTGCAGCAGCAATATTTCCCCATCCCTCGCTGCTGTCATTGCCGTTTATTGCTGTATATGCAATTTCTCCGGTAAAACGCTGCAGAAAGCCGGATGCGGCCGGGTTGTTAAGTGCAGCCAGAGGCGAATCAAGTGTTACAAGAGAACTGCCTGAGGAGGCCAGTGAAGGAGATAAAAGATCATAAAAAAGATCCCCGCCAGGTACAGGGTTATAATCCGCATAAATGTAGTCAGCGGAAAACACTAATATAAGAAATAATACTATGAATATTCTTCCTGTAATTTTATTTTTCATGGAAATACTCCCTGTTTTTCTCTTATGTATCAATTATAGAACAAGATATCCTGTTTTTCCGTAAACATATATAATTGATTTTCTATTTCAGGCATTCCGGAAGAGTTTTAAACTGGTTTATCAAGCACCTGAATCTCTTCAATTGTGAGTGAATTGAAAAGCTCTTTTTCAAGACGGTATTTAAGGGAATAAAGTTCCTTGCACAGTTCCTGTTCATGCTTTCTGAGGAATACACAAAGAGCTTTTTTTTCTTCCTGTTTTAATTCCAAATTCTATACCTCTAATTCAAGCCCTTCACGCGCTACAAGCAGCTGAGGACTATAATTATACAGGTTTTCAGCATACCACCGGGCTTTATCCAGAATATCATAAATTTTCCTGTCTTCATAAAGCGGTTCGTGATGGAAAAGCGCCAGTTTTTCAACTCTCCATTCAGCCGCGAAATCAACACCGAGGCTGAATGAAGTATGCCCCCAGTCATATTTGTCTATAGCCTCATCCAGGGTATACTGTGTATCAAGTACAAGCATGGATGTATTATTATAGAAATTGCATGTATCATTATTCTTTATAAAATCCCCTTCCCGGAGCTCCGTATCTGTCGAAAAAATAAAATTCCGCCCGTTTTCAGACACTTTATATGAAAAACATCCGCCGGGATGGTTTACGCCGCGGTATGTAAGTTTTGCTTTTCCAAAACTGATACCTTCCGGAGGAAGTACAACATAATTAATTTTTGCGCTGAATAAATCCATTGTAATCGGGAAATATGGAGGTTTCATCTGATATGAAAGGATTTCCCTCAGGTTTTGAAGCGGACTGTAAAACGTTATGGAACATTCGGAGTTATAAACCTGTGGCGCAAAGAAAGGAAGCCCCTGAATGTGGTCCCAGTGAAAATGGGTAAAAAAGATATGATAATGCCTTATATGCCTGTTCTGCCTGGCAAGAGATGCGCCGAGTTCCCTTATTCCCGATCCTGCATCAAATATTATCATTGTATCATCAGCTAAAGTCACCTGGATACATGTTGTGTTGCCGCCGACAGTTGTAAAGATATAATCAGGAAGCCGGGATAAAAAAAGTTCCCTTGTTTCGGGAGAGCGGAGGTCTTCAGCTTTTATCTGCTGTACAACAGCGGATATTTTTCTCTGCAGCTGGTTATTGGTCAACGGTACAGGAATAGAACCTCTTACACCCCAGAATTTTATTCTCATTTGCCATACCTGATTTTATACTTGTAAAATGCATTACTGTATTTTAAACAGCAGAAAAATACATTTAAATATAGTTTATCGTAAAGGAACTGTTTGTCAATCTGTTTATTTTTTATGACACCTTTTCAAGGCCCGCGTTAAGCACCTCTTCAGGTCAGCCTTCAGACAGGGGCTCTTTTTTTCTCAGCATCAGCTTTTCTTCAATTTCCGCTGCTGTATAATGCCTGCCCCTGTTTATTCCGGGACAGTTACGGCCGAGGGCGTCCCAATCCTCCCTGGAATTAAGGGAGGAGCTCCAGAATGGATATGTCATACACTGAAGCGGCCTTGATTTATAGACTGTGCATCCTCCATCTGCCCAGAGGATACAGTCATTATTGCTTTTTTCGATAAGGCTGATTCTTATAAACCCTCCAAGATTTACAATCTTGCAGTATCCGGCAAGGAATTCTTTTCTATCAACACCGATAATTTTTGAAAGTTTTTTGATATCATTTTCTGATAAAAAAACATAACCCGGATCATGCCTGCAGCACCTTGAGCACCTGGTGCATTCGAAGTCAAGTCCGTCTTTGTAAAATGGCTGATCCATAATTCATCCCTTAATTGCCTGATAAATAAAAAACCTTCCTTTTGACAGGAAGGTTATGGGGAGAGAAGGATTCGAACCTTCGAAGGCGTAGCCAACAGATTTACAGTCTGCCCCCTTTGGCCGCTCGGGAATCTCCCCTATTTAGTTAAGACAGTTAAACAGAGTTGCTGTTAAAAGTCAACAACCGCAGTAAAACTTTTTAGCCGCCTGTCAGATTTGAACTGACGACCCCGAGATTACAAGTCACGTGCTCTGGCCAGCTGAGCTAAGGCGGCAAATAAATATCCTGTTTTTATCCGGGATAAATAACGTGGTCGATATTATTAAAACATCGGCGGAAAGTCAATATACTTTTCCAAATTTATGCTGTTTAAGGTGAGGACGTCAGTATGATTTGAGAATACAGCCAGCGTACATTCAAACTGTGCCGTCAGGTTGTTGTCACCTGTTATTATTGACCATTTATCAGTATGAATGTGGATATCTTTGGCACCAAGCGTAAGAATCGGCTCAATTGTTATTACCAGTCCCGGAACAACCGGAAGCCCCTGCCCTTTTTTACCTACATTAAGAACTACCGGCTCTTCGTGGATGTCCCTTCCAATACCATGCCCGGCCAGGTCCTCAATTACCCGGCAGCCGTACCTCCTGGCGGTTTTTTCCACAGCGTTCCCGATATCCCCAAGCCGCCTGCCGGGAACAGCTTCAGATATGCCGGCAGTCATGGCTTTCCAGGCTGCCTTTACAAGCCTTTTTTTTTCCGGCGTTCCAGCGCCTGCAATATATGTCCAGGCTCCGTCCCCATACCAGCCGTTTACCCCCACTGTTGTGTCAACAGTTACAATATCTCCCTCCTCAAGCACATAGCCGCCCCCGATACCGTGAGCAGCAACATTATTTACAGATATGCATACATTGCCGGGGAACCCTTTGTAGCCTTTAAGGGCCGGTACACCGTGTCTGCTTTCAATAAAAGCACGGGCATAGCTGTCAATATCAATGGTTTTAATTCCGGGTTTTATTATTCCGTTGAGAGAAAGGAGCAGTTCTTCAACTATTCTGCATGGACGGCGTATATGCATAACATCAAGACTCGTTTTAAGCATAATATCTTTTTTCAATCAGCGTCCCCGGAAACGGCTGGAGTAAACAGGATAAAAGTTTTCATTATATAAAGATTATCGATATTGAATTGTATTACAGTAAGGGAAATCAGCCTGACCAGACAAGAATAATTTTTGAAAGTGTAAAAACAGCTGCACTTATAAGAAGTGAGGCAAGAAAAAAGATATATTTACCTGTCAGGTGTTTTTTTCTTCCTGCTCCGGATAAGACAAGTACGCTTCCATAAACTATAGATGATGTAAAAAGTATTATTGCTGCCCCGACTGTGATATTCAGCAGCATTATCTGTGTTGAATCAAGAAAGGATTGAAAATTTCCTGAAATATAGAGTGTAAATACAAATAAATGGATAAAGAATAAAAAAATCAGAATTTTCTCGGATGCGCGGAAAAACCACTTTCTAGTTAAATCAATCATCATTTATATAATATGCCTAAAGAAGCAATTTTTAAAGATGCAGATGCGCTTTATTGTTGCCTGATGCTGCTGATATATCGTAAAATCAATGCATGGAAATGACACTTCCGGAAATAATAAGCAGCTTCAGCTCTTTTCTTGAACCTGTTCCTGTTCCAGCTTCTGTTTATGCTTCTGTTTATGCTTCTGCTGTACAATCCAAACCGGTAAAAAAGCCGGCGGTAAAGGCTGTACTGTTTGATTTATACGGCACACTCTTTATTTCAGAGGCAGGCGATATTTCAACAGCTAAAACTGTCACGAACCAGCATATTTTCAGCAGGGCTTTAAAGCTGTGCGGGCTGACAGAGGCGGAAATTATAAAAAAGGACAACCGGAATTCCATCAGGGATATTTTTTACAGGGCAATTGCAGACAGACACGCTGAAGAAAAAAAGAATGGCAATAAAACCCCCGAGGTTGAAATAAGGGATATCTGGGACATAACACTCAGGCAGCTCGGTATTACAGCGGCAAAGAAAAAGATAGAGGAACTTGCAGTTGTCTATGAATCTATAGCAAACAGGACATGGCCAATGCCCGGACTTGCAGAAACATTATCGTATATAAGGGAAAAAGGGCTGATTATGGGTATTATTTCAAATGCCCAGTTTTATACAGAGCTTCTTTTTGAAGCATATCTGGGAATGACTGCCTCACAGCTTGGTTTTAACCCCGGAATCTGTTACTATTCATATGAATCAGGTATTGCAAAACCAGGTATCGGGATGTTTGAAAAAGCATCTTTATGGCTTGAAAAGGAAAAAAATATTTCTGCTGATGAGGTCCTTTACATAGGCAATGATATGCTTAATGACATAAAAACCGCATTCACAGCCGGTATGCAGACATGCCTTTTTGCCGGGGACAGACGTTCTCTCCGGCTGAGGGAAGACAACAAGGAAGTATCCGGCATAAAACCTGATTATTTAATTACAGAACTTTGCAGTCTACGGGCTGTTTTAAATTTATAAATGGAGTTGTGCAATGAAAAAATTTTTATTTTTCATGTTTCTCCTTGCTGCCGCAGCAGCTGCTGTTCTATATTTCGGCTGGGTCAGGGTGCCTGAAAATAATTCCGCACTTTTTTTCTCTTCACTTACGGGATACGACAACACTCTTATGCGGACAGGGAAATTTCACTGGAGATGGCAGAAACTTATTCCGGGAAACTCGAAAATTTATTTTGTAAATACCGGCAGCAGGAAAGCTGAGATTTCATTGAAAGGGAAACTTCCTTCGGCAGATACTTTATCGGCTGCCTTTCCCGGAAGCCCCGACTTCACATGGACAGCTTCATTAACAGCGTCCTATAAACCTGATGATGCTTTTATCCGTGATTTTGTCATGAATATCACATCAGGAGAACAATTGGAAGCTGTTATCGACTCCGAAAAAACAAAAGCAATACATGAAATAACAGATACTCAAATTGAACTTGCCTTAAGAAACTATATAGAAGGCTCTATGAACACCATAATTTCCGGCAGCGATGAGATCATTGACCCTTCAAAAGATATTTTTTCTAAAGAAGCAATGAATGCCGAAATCCTTGAAAAAGTGGAAAACATCAGCCAGCTTGAAATTGAAGTTCAAAATTTCAGCTTTCCGGATTTAAGACTCTACAGAAAAATAATGGAACAGTATGCCGAGATTTCATCCATCAAAAAGCAGCAGATACTTGATTCAGAAATCAAATCAGCTGCATTCGAAACAGACCTTGAAAAAAGGCTTGAAATCCTTGAAAAATATGGGCAGCTGCTTACAAAGTATCCGATTCTTCTTGAGTATCTTAAAATCAACCCCGGGATGGATATCATAAAAGAAAGCACAAAAAAACTGGATGGCCAATAATGTCATACTTTATTAACTTTGATAAAATTGCATATCTTGAAGGAAAAAAACCGCAAGGATGTATTCTGTGCCTTGTCCGGGATAATTCTGAAAAAACAGTAAACCTTAAAGTTTATGAAACCAAATTTTTTACAGTTGCCGCCAATCTGTATCCATACAACCCGGGGCACCTGATAATTTTTCCCAACAGACATGTAACAGACATAAGATCCCTGTCGCATGATGAATCATGCCGGTTATGTGAAACCCAGAAGATATGTCTTGACATTCTTGAAAGGGTTTACAAACCGCATGGTTACAACATTGGCTACAACATGGGCCGCATTGCAGGAGCTTCAATAGAACATCTTCATCTGCATATTATTCCCCGCTATCCGGGAGAAGCAGGCATTGTCGACCTTATTGCCGGACAGAAAGTCCTTGTTGAAAATCCTGTTCAAACATGCGAAAAGCTTAAGGAAGAGTTCAGCCGCCTCCCTCAAGTTTCAGAAGTTGAACAATAAGACCCTTAAAATACTTGATGTTTTCAACAGTTTCAGAAAGATATTCCCGGTACGGCTTTGACTTGCCGTTGATTGTATAAATTGCTGAAAGAGAGTTCCTCACTTCATACAGGGAAGAGTTAAGCAGTTCCGAGAAATTTTTAATAATAATATCAAATGCCTCAAGTGTTTTCTGGGTAATCTCCTGACAGATCTTGTCCTTCTGCAAAGTAAAAGTTTTATACATCTTTAAATAGGCAGTATCATTTCCAAGACCATATCTCAGCCGCAGGAACATTTTACCGTCTTCCATTTCAGGACTCAGCGAATTATCAAAATCCTGTATCTTTACAAACGCATCATCAATTGTTGATATCTGCATCATAATTGTGTTTGCGGTTATCTTATCCTGGGCAAGAACTGTTCTTGTCATAAGATCAATTATTTGGCGGAGATTCGGATTATAATAATGAATAAGGTAATTATTGAGCAATTCCATACTTTTCAGATGCGAAAAATAACTCAATCCCATTTTTTCATAATCAAAACTTGTGTAGATCCTGAAATGCATGAATTTCTTCATCTTCCGCCCTTTGAAAAATTTATCAATATTTTTTTCAATCAGCTGATTTCTTGCCTTTATGTATTTGGAGTTTACCTGTTCAAGCATTTTTATCTTCAGATTTGCGAAATAGAAATCCTTAAGTCTTAATTTGGGTATATAGAATGCAAGTTTGTAGTAATAATCATTCCTGTAGTACTTTATCAACTCCACAAGAGGTATTTTTTTACTGATTCTTCTGCACTCATCATGAATTTCATTCATTTTTAAATAAAACCATTTAAGCTTTTCTTCTTCGCTTTTATCCCCGTTTCCCCCGGACTCACCCTGAGCGGCAGGGACGCCATCCGTTTCTCCGTTTTCTCCGTTTTCTCCGCTTTCTTCCGCGGAAAGCTTGTCTTCCAGTTCCCTTACAATGTCATTTTCATCTGACTCAATACTTTCTGCCTGAACCTGTTCATTGAAATTATCTTCGTCCTCAGTAAATTTATAAAAATGTTTTCCTATAAGGGAATTGATTTTTACCGGTTTTATTACCTTCAAAACCATGTACACTGCGTAGTAAAATTTTTCCATTTCATCAATACAGGCAAGAATTGAGGCATTTTTAAAATTATAGGAGCTGTTTTCCGAATAGGGGTTAAATCCGAAGCTTTTCAGAAACTGAAGATATGGAAAACAGATTACCGGCCTGAAATAATAAAGCGGGAGTATTTCATCTTCCATTTCAAAAAATATTTCATCAGGAATATCCTTGATATGGCTGTTGAATTTTTTAATTATTTCTTCTTTTACGGCTGTTTTGGTCTCTTTTTCAAAAAGCACTTTTTCAGCTTCATCATCAGTTAAAAGATCGTCCACACTTTTAACTGAATCTGTCATCCTGGAATTTATCAGCTCAGTCAGCACCTTGTTAAATGTATCGCCCTGGGCCCAGAAATCTTCAAAAAGCTCCCTGAGCGGAAGTACTGTCAAATAGAGTTTATATACAATTTCGGCAAATGATTTTGAAATAGTTCTTGTCTCAAAAAATGTAATTCCCGGGGCTTTTTTATTTATTGCTTTTTTAAGCTGGTTGAACTTCATTGAATTATATATAGTTTCCTCAGATCTGCCGGAAAATATTTTTTTCAGTTTCAAAATCAATCTTGCAAAAAAGCCGAGAGAGGCTATTTCATTTCTTAAGGATTTATCTTTTTCTTCTTTTGAAACATCAACATGATAAATACTCTCATCCGTACCGGTTTTAAGATTCATGCTCCTGTTGATTTTTTTAAGAAGATCCTTCCTCTCCCTGTCGGATATTGAGGAAGACATCTCATCAAATACACTTTTAACCATATATGCCCTCTGGCTTAACTCTTGATGTTCTTTTTATCAGCAAAAGCCTTCCCTCTTTCATTTCAATTTCAATGCGGCTGCCGAGTGCAACATTGCTTATTCCGCAATCTCCGGTTATCCACTTCAGTGAATCGAGCTCCCATTTAAGGCCGCGGCTTTTCATCCTGCACAAACCTCTGGAAACAGGAAAAAGAGATATAATTTCACCTGCGTATGTATCCATTGAGAAAAAGCCTTCAACACTGACAGCAGTTTCATCTTTCATTATCCACATATCGGGGTGAATATCCCTGAAAAAGAGATTATAAATACCGATAAAATGATCTGTCCTTCCCCCCCAGCCGCCGGCAATTATAATCGGACGGCACCCTTTTCCAGCAAGGAAATCAAGGCCAAGCTCGGTATCTGTATAATCTTTTTCAGATTTATACCGTATTATCCTTTCATCCGGATAATTCCTTAATATATTTTCGGCATTTTTTATAGAATCCATATCACCAAGTATAAAATCAGGTTTAATACCTATTTTTTGAGCTAAATCGAATCCTGAATCTGCGGCTGCTGTCAGGGAAGCGTCCTTTAGGATTTCCGCAAGTTCTTCTGAAAGGGAAGGCCCCTCCCCTCCTGTAAATAAAATTCCTTTCACAATATTCCCCTGATTGGCTGTTTTGCCAAATTTGATGATCTGATTTAAAAAGTCTAATATATATTCTTTTTTTACTAAAGGATTTTTTTAATATCCCGAAAGAGATAGTAGAACAGCAGACAAGGATGTCTGCTTTAATATCAAGGAGGATATGATGGTTATTAACCACAATCTAAGCGCAATGTTCGCATCGCGGACACAGAAATTCAACAATTTAGGCATTGAAAAAAACATGGAGAAACTCTCATCCGGCATGAGAATCAACAGGGCTGGCGATGATGCGTCAGGTCTTGCTGTTTCTGAAAAGATGAGATCCCAGATCAAGGGCCTCAACAGGGCGGAACAGAATGCCCAGGACGGTATATCATTTATACAGTCAACAGAAGGTTATTTACAGGAATCCCAGGACATACTCCAGAGATTAAGGGAACTTGCAATCCAGGCATCAAACGGTATCTACACAGCAGAAGACAGGATGCAGATACAGGTTGAGGTTTCTCAGCTGGTTGATGAAGTAAACAGAATTGCTTCACACGCACAGTTTAACGGCCTTAACATGATGACAGGACGGTTTGCCAGGGAAACAGGTGAAAACGTTGTTACAGCAAGCATGTGGCTCCATATCGGCGCAAACATGGACCAGAGGGAAAGAATTTTCATCGGAACCATGACTGCCCAGGGACTTGGCATTCAGAGCCCGTCAGGCATGCCTGGATCCGCAACATTTATTTCCCTTTCCTCTCCGGACAGGGCAAATATGGCAATTGCCCTTATTGATTCCGCTCTTCAGAAGGTAAACAAGCAGAGAGCAGATCTCGGAGCATACCAGAACAGGCTTGACCACGCTGTCAAGGGTCTTGCAGTAGGTTCTGAAAACCTTCAGGCCGCTGAATCAAGAATCAGGGATACTGACATGGCAAGGGAAATGGTTGATTTTGTTAAGAACCAGATCCTTATACAGGCTTCTACTGCAATGCTTGCACAGGCTAATCAGAAGAGCCAGTCTGTTATGCAGCTTTTCCAGTAAAAACGGAAAAACTGAATTCAGAATTAAATCTATTTCTGAAAACCCGGCCTCTTATAAGGCCGGGTTTTTTTGTCCTGTAATTCCGCTGCCTGTTCCGGTTTTTTTTGTTTTAAGGAGTCATTGAAATACCGCTCTTATTGACATCATATTTACAATAAGTGTTAACTGTAATAATTGTGAAAATACCGCATCAGATTAAAGATTTCTGCAGAATATTCAAAGACTCAGGCTTCATGTGCTACCTTGTAGGGGGGGCTGTAAGAAATTTTATCCGCGGAATAAAGCCTGCTGATTATGATTTTGCGACCGATGCCCTGCCGGAAGATGTTATAAAACTTTTCAGGTCCGTAATTCCGACAGGTATTGACCATGGAACAGTTACTGTTTTATTCCACGGCTTTTCTCTTGAAGTTACAACTTTCAGAATTGACGGGGTCTATACAAACAGCAGGCACCCCGATTCCATACAGTACAGCTCTTCAATAGATGCAGACCTTGCGCGGCGTGATTTCACAATCAATGCCATGGCTCTTGATCCATTGACAGGTAAGATTCTCGATCCCCAGGACGGGCTTAAGGATCTTAAAAACAGGATTATCAGGGCCATAGGCAACCCGCAGGAAAGGTTTGCCGAGGATGGGCTCAGGGTGCTAAGGGCATGCAGGTTTGCCTCCCAGCTCGGTTTTGAAATCCACGGGGATACACTTAACGGCATAAAAATGGAAGCGCACAGATTAAGACTTATTTCAGCCGAAAGAATAAGGGATGAGATAATAAAAATACTCTTGTCTGATAAGCCCTCAACCGCTTTTTTCATAATGAAGGAAACCGGAGTACTTGAATACATCATCCCGGAGCTTCTTGAAGGGAGCGGAGTCGCACAGAGGGAGATGCATAAATTTGACGTGTTCGAGCATGCGCTTTATTCGGCGGATTTCGCAGAAAAAGACCTGATTTTAAGACTTTCAGCCCTGCTTCATGACATAGGCAAACCTGCATGCCTTGAAGTGAAGGACAATGTTCCAACCTTCTACAATCATGATGAAGTATCCGCCGATATCGCAAAAATGATATTGACCAGACTGAAATTCCCAAAAAACACGATTACCCAGGTTGTCCACCTGATAAAAAACCACATGTTTAATTATACTGAAGAATGGAGCGACAGTGCTGTACGGAGACTTATCGCAAAAGTAGGGGTAGATTACATAAAGCCGCTTTTAAAGCTCAGATACGCAGACAGGGCCGGTATGGCGGGAAAGTATATCAACTGTCCTTCTGATTTATCCTTTATAAACCGGATAAACAGTATTATTGAAAGCGAATCTGCTTTCACTATAAAAGACCTCGATATTACTGGAAACATACTATTATCTGAAGCCGGAATACCCAAAGGGCCCCAGATGGGAAAGGTGCTGGAATTCCTGCTTGAGTCTGTACTTGAAGATCCCGGTCTTAACAGCAGGGATAAACTCATCGAGATAGCAAAAAATTATTACAGGTCAAGATTTGATATTTAGATCAGTAAGGTTCATAAGGGTTATGCTTAGATATCCCCTTTATTCAAGTCCGGCTTCGATTTCACCCATTTCTGCGATATACGCCTTATAGGCAATACTCGCCGCACTCTGCTCTGCGGCTTTTTTGTTCTTCCCTTCGCCGGGACCGAAGGTCCGGTCTTTTATCTTGACTTCAACAAGAAAAGTCCTGTCATGGTCAGGACCGGTTTTTTTAAGCATTTTATATTTTGGATAGGTTTTATATTTTTTCTGAACAAATTCCTGAAGAAGTGTCTTGTAATCCTTGTCGTGCTTGTTTTCAATTACCTTCATTATTTCGGGAACAATGTGGGTAAGAATAAATGTCCTTACAGCCTTGATTCCTGAATCAAGATAATATGCCCCTATTATGGCTTCAACACAGTCGGCCAGTATTGCTTTCTTGTTTCTGCCGCCTGAATACTCTTCACCCCTGCCTATCAGTATATAATTATCAATTTTTATTTTTCTGGCGACTATACTGAGGGTGTTTTCGCTTACGACAAAGCTTTTTATACGCGCCAGATCGCCTTCTGCCTTGTCAGGCAGCAGATAATAAAGATATTCGCTTGCGACAAGACCAAGAATGGAATCACCCAGAAACTCAAGCTTTTCGTTGTTGTCTACATCTTCCTGGGTTTCATTCGCATAAGAGCGGTGGCAAAAAGCAAGGTTCAGGAAATCAAGTTTCCTGAACCTCAACTCCGCATGACTTTGGAATAGAAGCAATTCTTTTTTTCTGGATTGACTTATTTGAGGAGTTTTCAGTTTGAATTGTTTCTGAAATCCCAACACGTTCAATTTATTTTGCTACTGATCTGATAAATTCTACAGCATCTCCGACTGTTTCAAACTCATTTGCCTTCTCATCCGGAATCTGAATATTCATCTCTTCTTCGAGAGCATATACAAGTTCGTATGTATCAAGACTGTCCGCGCCGAGATCCTGCCTGAAAGATGCTTCAGGTGTAATTTTTGCTTCATCAACATCAAGTTTCTCAGCAATAATTTTTTTAACTTTATCAAAAAGTTCGTCCATTGTTTCCTCCTGTAAAGACAGAAAAATTTAAAATATCTGCTGTATGTATATAGTTTACAACAGCAGTCTGGAAAAAGAAGAAACTTATAAATTAATTACGCAATTTCTTCAAGCCCTAAATACTGTTTTCCTTTATAAAATCCGCATTTTGGGCAAACTCTGTGCGGAACTACCTTATTACCGCATGTTCCGCATTCGCTAAGAGTAGGGACAGATATCTTCATATTGATAGATTTTCTTGTTCTGCTTTTTGCTTTCGACGGTTTCCTCTTTGGTACAGCCATTTCTAACCTCTCATTTATATATATTTTAACAATCTTTAGTCATCATTGCTATTATTAATGGAAAACATACTGTAAAGACACCTGTTTTGTCAAGAACCATAGCCGAAACGCTTTTTGAGTTCCTTTTCCACAATTTCAGGCACCATATTGGAGATATTGCCGCCGAAAGAGGCAAGTTCCTTAATTGCTGATGACCTCTGAAGTGAATATTTTGAATCAGTAGGGATGAAAAACGTATCAATCTCAGGATTAAGCCCTTTATTTATCATTGACAGTTCAAGTTCATAGGCAAAATCCGTAAGTGACCTGACCCCCCTTACGATTACTTTTGCCCCGTTATTAGCCGCAAATTCGACTATAAGCTTGTCCCAGATATGCAGATGAACATTTTCATACCTGGCAAGGATGCTTTTCATCATTTCATAACGTTCTTCCGCAGTAAAAAAGAATTTTTTCTGTGGATTTACGGAAATGACAACAAGTACCTCTTCAAAAATCTTTGCCGCCCTTTCGATAACATTCAAATGCCCGTTGGTCGGGGGATCGAAAGAACCCGGAAAAACCGCTTTAACCATTACTTTACCCATAATCTACCTGAATTATTTATTTTATATTTAAATAATTATATCACTGTGTACCTGAACAACATGTAAGGGCACAGAAGATACAAAAATTAAAATTAGTTTTGACAAAAAGCTGTAAAATAATATAATGTTATATTATGAAAGGTACAAGGTTTGTGTCTGTTTTTACACGCAGCAATGTCTATTTATTGTTATTTTCCGCCTTACTTGCGTTTTTGCCGGTAATGTCATGTACCTCATCGCCTGAAACCGTTCAGGAAACAGTTGAGCAGGAACCGGAAGCAGCTGTTCAGAAGGAAACCGGGGAGAGCAGCGGGTTTAAAGTTTCAGAGGATGTATATTCAAGGACATTCTCCGATATCACTGTCCTGATCAATACTTTGAATGACATAATAAGGTCTTCAAATTTCGATGAATGGAAAAAATATCTGACAAAAGAATATATAGATTTTTACAGCAGTCAGGATAACCTGAAAATATATAATGAAACCCCAATTCTAAAAAAACACAAGATCGTACTAAGAACGCTGAAGGATTATTTCAATTATGTTGTAGTTCCGAGCAGATCTGATGTTCAGCTTGATGATATATCATTCATTGACGATAATAATATCAAGGCATATATGCGAATTGACGGAGAGCTGGTTGTACTTTATACTCTCATCAATATACAGAATAACTGGAAAATTGGTCTATAACTGTTGTTTTGCAGAAAAACATTTTGGAGAAAAAATATGAAAAGAGTAATTTTTGTTATTTTAATTTTAACTGCTGCATCGTTTTCTGTTTTTCCGCAGAGCGGAGAAAAAACAGTAGAGGAAAAATATCTAAGCACAAGTATTGAGATAGCAATAATAACCGAACTTGCGGCAGCTGATACAAGAGAGCAAAAACTTGTTGCCCTTGATACCATTGAAAAGATGGTTAACGACGGAAAAGTCAAGGAGGGAGACATACAGCTGCATTCAGTACTGACATCACTTTCGGGTGAAGGTACCTCCACTGTAGTAAGGGAAAGCAACAGAAAAACCAATTATTATCCTGAAGTAAGAAGAAGAGCGGCTAAATTACTCGGAGAAATCGGCGGTGAAAATTCCAAAAACTCACTGATTGATATTGCCATGAAAGATGTTGAACCTATGGTTCTCTCCCAGGCTGTTTACGGCCTTGGTGTTATAGGCCTTAACGATAACAATGAAGCGCTGCTTGCAATATCAAGTGTTATTGACGCGGATTCAAAAAAATATGTTGTAGATGACAATCTTGCAGTAGCATCACTGCTAGCAATAGAGAAAATTGCCAAGAAAAACGGCGGTTTTGCGGATGAGCCGGACCCAAAATTTATATATAAATCCATAATAGCGATACAGCAGGGTAATTACAGCACCAATGTAAAAAAATGGGCATCCCTGCTTATAGAACGGTTGAGACAATACTGATCGATTAATATCTACCGGAAATAAAAAAATGCTGCCTGATGCTAAATCGCATACGGCAGCTTTTTTTATGCATAAATATTATGGTAAATACCGGCCCCGAAAAGCCTTCAGACAACTACCTTGACCAGTTCTTTTCTCCAGGCAGGAATAATTTCCCTGTCTTCATATTCTATCTTTTTTATTATTTTAAACTCATTTTTTTGAGACCTGGGATCAAATTTAACTACGCCGAAATTACCGCCTCCGAGATACACAATCTGCTGACCATCCTCGAGCTTCTCGGTTTCAGCAAGTTTTTTGACAACACAGTCAAAATGGGCCGGATTACCGCTTACCGGTACAGCAAGGGCTGCAGTAATATCCTGAATCACCTGCTCACATATTTCGCATGTATAGGTAACTTTGTTTACTTCTGATTTCTCTCTTGAAACGTTTCCTTTTCTTCTGCTGCCGCGGAAGTGCTTCCTGAAATCTTTTTTATTATTATTTCCTTTCGGATTCATATTTTGTTTTCCTCTTCAAGACTTAGTATTTCAGTTGATAGTATCTGAGCTATCTGCTGAATTGCAAGCGATAAATATTTTTCATCATTTATTTTTTTCTTTAGTTCTTCAAGTTTAACAGGGTCAGTTTTTTTTGCTATTCTTACCATAATTTAATGAAACTCCCCTATTACGTTCTCGCTGTGGGTCAATGTCCCTTTCAGCGGATTCAAAAAAATCAGATCAAATCTTATATCAAGTTCCGAAACAGCTTTTTGATTTTCATACAGGTACTGTTTTACAGTTCTAATCATTCTGCTTTTTTTCACTCTCCCTATACTGAATCCTGTTTCAGAAAAAGGGACAATCCCCCATGATTTCACCTCTACAAAGACAAGGCAGCCGCCTTCTCTCGCAACTATATCTATTTCCCCTTTTTTACTCCTGTAATTTCTTGCAACTACAGTATATCCCTTATGCTCAAGATATTTACAGGCTTTATCTTCTCCGGATTTCCCCTTATCGTACCGGTTCAACCTTCAAGTTTCCCTTCAAGCTCGGAAAGATCAATTACCTTAACTATAAAAAGCCTTGTGTTTGTAACAAGATCAATTTCTATATTGCTATCCTCGCATTTATTACCGCTGCTATCAATCAGCAGCTTAATAACAGGCCTTAACGGGGCAATCTTCTTAACCTTGACGACCTTCCCGATGCTTGTGTCATTAAGGATTACAAAACTTCCCGGCGGATAAATACCAAGTACCTTGATAAAGAGCTTTACAATTGAAGCATCATATTTTTTGGAATTCTCATTAAGAATCTGTTTCATGGCAGCATATCCGATCATTGAAGACCGGTAGGATTTCGCCCTGTTCATTGCCTCAAAAGAATCAGTAACTGCAATTATTCTTGAAAGCAGGTTTATCTGGTCGCCTGCCAGTCCATTGGGATAACCCTTTCCGTCCCACCTTTCATGATGCTGAAGCACAATCCTGGCAATTGTTTCAGGAAAACCGAAATTCTTTATAACAACCTGATAGGAGACTGCTGAATGCATTCTTACAATATTCAGCTCATCCGGTGTCAGCTGTCCGTTTTTATCTGTAATTCTTTCGGGTATCTTGAGCATTCCAATATCATGAAGCAATGACGCCACAGCAAGATGCTGAAGCCTGATTGCGGTGAGCCCGAGTTCCATACCTACAAGTATTGAAAGAAAAGCACAGTTTATCCCGCTTACAGCGTATTTTTCACCCAGCTTGTCGCTCTTGCTGATATAGCCGATAAGTTCATGAATATCCTTAATATCTTCAGCGCCTGAAACAATATCAATAATCTGGTTTGCAAGTTTATTGATTGTATCAACTTCGGGTTTTTTCCCTTTTTTAAGTCCGCTGACAATACCTGAAAAAACTTCAATCATTGCCGCATAGCTGCTGAAAAATTTTGAATCCGCGGCATCGTCAACATCGCCGGCTTTTGACTTCTCAGCTTTGTCTGGATCTACAATCTCCCCTTCCGTATATACTTCTTCTATCCCCCAGTTTTTTATACGCTCTATCTCTTTACTCTTCAGATTCAGATTTGCAGGAACCAGCATACTTTGTAATTTTTCATCAATATAGACGTTTGAGGTAAAAGTATACCCTTCCTTCAAATCTGAAACTTTAATTTTATTCATAATACACCATTTTTAAACTTTAAGTATAAATGCAAGAATTTCCGCCACTATCTCATAATACTCTTCAGTTATTAAATCTCCCACATTAAATGTATAAAGAGAATCAGAAAGATTATCGTCGCGCACAACAGATATACCATTTTGCTCCGCAATTTCCAGTATCCTGCCGGCAAAGCGACCTCTCCCTTTTGCAGTGATAACCGGTGCCGGTAAATCCCTGTCATAACGCAGCGCAACGGCCTTTCTGATCTTCATCCCGTTAAACTTCTACATCAACACCCGCAGATGCTGCAGCTTCGGAAAACCCTGTAAATGTATTAAGTTCATATACATTATCGTCAATTTTCAACCCCAGGTTTTGAAGTTTTTTTACAAATATGGCAAAGTTTTTATCTTTGGTCTCAGATAATCCCTTTTTATTCGCATATATCTTTATTTTTCTTCCCTTTCCGCTGATTTCAGATAATGAAAAAAACCAGATCGAGTCATTTTTTTCTGCATGAACTACCATATCGCTTAAAGACATATTAACACTTTTAAGTCTAATTGTCCCCTTTACAGTGTTTTTTCCTTCACCTGTCCGGTAAGGGATAATTATCCAGTGTCTGTCGGGAAGGGTGATGTGATTGAAAACAAACAATGAATCATTTCTGCTTTCCACATCTGAAACTGCCTTTACAATATCAGCAGCCGCATCATCAGCTGAGCTGCCTCCGCTTTTATCCCGGTTTTTGTCCTTCCCGCTCCCCTTCCCGCCGCCTCCATCCGAGCCTTCCCCTCCTGCTCCTGATACTGCGCTTAAAAGAGAAGAGATTGACGACTCGCTCCTGAAGCCTTTATTCCATGCCTCAAAAGCGATTGAGCCATGATGTTCTTTTGTTATTTCTTTTTTAATGATAAGGCTTTTAAGTATAGCTGCGAGCAGATTATCCGGTTTACTTCCTGTTTCACTGAAAAACATACCGGCAAGCCGTTCAAGGCTGATCTGCGCATCTGAAAAAAAAACAGGACCGGCTGCAAGAGCCTCCTGTTTTTTCAACACTTCCAGATGCAGAATATTTCCGCTGAAAAAAATCCTGCCCCTGATTATTTCGCCGGGTTTAAGAATAGAATTGCTGAAAACAGTCAGGGTCCTGGTTCCGGCCTTTATATTCCAGAATTTACCTGAACCTTCACCTGTTCTCTCAACAATCTCTATTTTACCGGAATAGCTCCGTCTGCCGTTAATACTTCCGGCAGCAGGATTTATTTCAATCATTCACATAATCAGCTTTTTCGTTTGATAAGCTCTTTTACCTTGGCGGCTTTTCCTATTCTGTCACGGAGATAATAAAGCTTTGCTCTTCTTATCCTTCCAGGTCTTACAAGCTCAATTTTCTGGATTCTCGGGGAATGGAAGGGAAACACCCTTTCAACGCCCACTCCATATGATAATTTTCTTATTGTAAAGGTTTTTCTAACCCCTGTATTATTCTTTGCAATACACACACCTTCAAAAACCTGTACTCTTTCTGTTGTACCTTCAATAATTTTGAAAAAAACCTTGACAGTATCTCCAATACTGAAATTTTCAGTATTTTCCTTTAAATGTGCTGACTCTACCGCTTTGATTAAATCCATTTTAAAACCTCCTGCACTCTATTCAATCCCCTACCGCCTTCACCATCATTCATACGGTTTTAGAAGGTCAGGTCTGTAATTACTTGTTTTTTCAAGACTCTTACCAAGTCTCCACTTTCTAATATTTTCATGATGCCCTGTTAAAAGAACCTCAGGCACCCGCAAACTGTTAAAAACTTCAGGCCGTGTATACTGGGGATATTCAAGAATACCCCCTTCAAAACTTTCCTCTTCAAGCGAGGAGCTGTTTATAACACCGTCAAGAAGCCTGTAAACTGAATCAATAATAGCAAGGGCTGCTATCTCCCCTGAAGAGAGTACATAGTCGCCGATACATATTTCATCATTAACATATATGTCAATTATCCTCTGGTCAATACCTTCATACCTTCCGCAGATAAAAATGAGTTCTTTTTCTCCGGATAGTTCTTTCGCATAACTCTGATTGAAGACCTTCCCGGAGGGGGAAGGATAAACTGTCCTGATTTCCCTGGCGTTTACTGAATCAAGAGCACCGGCAAGGGGTTCAGGCTTCAGTATCATTCCAGCACCGCCGCCGTAGGGATAGTCGTCACAGGTTTTGTGCCTGTCAAGAGCAAAGTCCCTGATATTGATGACAGAATACTCTACAATCCCTTTCTCAACAGTTTTTGCCATAATTGAACTCTTGAAATAGCCTTCAATAATTTCCGGAAATAAAGTCAATATGCGAACTTTCACGGAATAATCCACTCTGTTAAAAGTTCAATTGTTCCGGCTTCAATATCAATTTTTCCCAAAAACTCGCTTTTAAAAGGGACCAGAAAAACCTTTTTTCTGTTCTTTTCATTAAAATCGATGCTTTCTATCTCAAGAAAATCATCAGAGCCTGATTCAGAAAGGACAGATTTCACCGTCCCGTATATTTTAGCCGGCTGTTCAGCTGTTTCCGTTCCGATAAGAGTGCAGCCGTAGAGGTCGGAAAAATAGAATTCCCCTTCCTCAAGAGGGCAGGCCTTCTCACGCGGGACCCAAATTTCCCAGTCTATAAGCTTCCTGGCATCTTCCGGTGTATCAATCCCTTTAAATTTTATAATTATATCAGAGCCGTGCAGGGAAACATTTTCTATTGTTTTTTTAACACTTCTTTCCCTGTATTTCAGGCTTATCTCTTCAAGCTTAAAGAAATGCCCGCTTTCTCCGGAAAAATTAAGGATTTTCACATGTCCCTTGACGCCGAAAGAGGTTCTTACCTTTCCGATTGCCAGATTTTTTTTGTCAGACACCTTGCTAATCTAATATTTCCAGAACAACCCTTTTGCCGCTTTTTGTTGCAGAAGCGCTAAGAACAGTTCTGATAGCTTTTGCTATCCTGCCGTGCTTGCCGATTACTTTACCAATATCATCCTGGGATACTTTTAATTCAAGTATTGTAGATTTTTCGCCTTCGATCAGGTTTACATTAACTCCGTCCGGGTCATCCACAAGAGATTTAGCAATATATTCGACAAGATCTTTTTCCAATGTCATTTTTTATCTCCGGTTTACTTAAGAAAAATATTGCTTTTATTCAATAATTTCTTCACTGTATCGGTAGGCTGTGCTCCCTTATCGAGCCACTGCTTGATTTTTTCAGCATCAAGTTTTAACTGTCTTTCTTCTGCCTCGATAGGATGGTAAAGACCTACTTCTTCAATAGTTCTGCCATCTCTGGGCGAAGCTGAATCCATCACTACTACCCTGTAATACGGCCTTTTTTTTGTGCCGAACCGCTTCAGTCTGATTTTTACACTCACTCGAACTTCCTCCTTGTAGTATTTGTTAGTTTTACACTAATTGCCGAACTGAGACAATAAATCGGCTTGATATTTCTTGTTTTTAACAACCTTTTTCATCATCAGTTTGGTTTTTTCAAATTTCTTTAAAAACCGGTTTACTTCTGAAACAGAAGTTCCGCTTCCCGCAGCTACCCTCTTTCGTCTTGAGGGGCCAATAATTCTATAATTACGCCTTTCCATCTTTGTCATGGAAAGGATTATTGCTTCTTCCCTGACTATCTCTTTCTCGTCAATTTTGCTTTCGTCGATATTCCCTTTAAGACCCGGTATCATTTCAATAAGGGACTGTACGCTTCCCATCTTCCTCATTCTTGAAAACTGATCAAGATAATCTTCAAGTGTGAAAGATGATTTTGCAATCTTTTCCTGAAGCTTCTCCGCATCTTCCTGATCCATCGACTGCTGGGCTTTTTCTACAAGAGATACAACATCGCCCATTCCAAGAATTCTTGAAGCAATCCTTTCAGGATAAAATACATCAAGATCCTCTGTTTTTTCACCTACACCAATATATTTGACCGGTTTACCAGTAATTGTCTTAAGAGAAAGGGCCGCTCCGCCTCTTGTATCCGAGTCAAACTTGCTTAAGATTACGCCGCTTATTCCAATCTGTTCATTAAACTCTTTCGCAATATCTACAGCATGCTGCCCAGTCATGGCATCAGCAACAAGAAGAGCTTCATCAGGCTGGGAAATCTTTCTGATCTCGGAAAGCTCTTTCATCATGTCGGTGTCAATGTGAAGCCGGCCTGAAGTATCTATAATTACTGTATTAAAAAGGTTCTTTTTAGCGAAAGAGAGACCGTTTTTAACAACCTTTACCGGAGTTGAGCCCTCTTCCCTGTAAACCTCTACCCCTATCTGTCTGCCGAGAACAGAGAGCTGCTCAACAGCGGCAGGCCGCACAAGGTCGGCGGCAATAAGAAGAACGCGCCTTCCCTCTTTTGAAAGAAGGGATGCAAGTTTTGCAGCTGTTGTTGTCTTTCCTGAACCCTGAAGGCCCAGCATAAGTACCGAAGAGACAACATCAGGCCCTTTAAGCTCAAGGCCCTGCCTCTCGTCGCCGAGAAAGCTGACCATTTTATCATATACAATTTTTACAAACTGCTGCCCCGGGGCAACAGACTTTAATACTTTTTCCCCGACAGCCTCTTCAAGGGTTGAGTTTATAAATCTTCTCACTACCCGAAGATTGACGTCCGCGTCGAGAAGCGCTGTTTTTATCTCATCGACCGCATCCTGAACATTTTTTTCAGAAATGGATGCTTTTCCCGAGATTGATCTTACTATGTCTGAAAATTTGGTTGATATTCCGTCCAGCATATTGTTATCGATTTATAACCTTAATAAGGGCGAATGTCAACCTTAACTGTTTTGCCGTTAACGTATATGGATAAAATGTTTCTCAAGATATTTTATCCTTGACTGGGCATCATATACCTGGCTGCTGAGAGGAAATTCATCAACCAGTTTACCGTAATAATGCACAGCCCTGGAAGCGTTTCTCTTTACACTGTCTGCCTCATAATACTGTCCAAGCAGAAAATAGACAGTGTCCATTTGCGCATAATCAGGGTTTTCACCCGGTATAATCTCAAGCATCTCTATTGCTTTTTCGTAATTCCGCCCGGAGGCCTGAAGAACTGCAGCCTTAATGATTTTTTCTGTAATATCATCTTTTTCAACCTCGCCGTCTTTTCCGGTTCCTTCCCTTACTGTTGAGAAAAGTGATAACAGGCTGGAGTCATCAATATCCTGCTCAATATCTTCCGGGCCGTGATTTTCCTCTGCCCCTTTTTTCAGGTCTATTTCAGAAACCTCTGACCTGCCGCTCCTGTCCTGTAGCTGAAAAACCATTTTATAGGGGCCCTCATCTTTTACTGAAAACCTGAATAATGTACTGCCGGGATTACCAGGCAGATTTTCCTTTGATTCAAAAGACAGCCCTTTTCTCCCTTCTTTTTCACCTGCGTATATCCAGCCCTGCCTGTCAAGCAGAATCTCTATAATGCCGGGACGACTGTAATACACTGTTTCAGCTTTATCTTTTTGGGCCGCTGGTCCAGAGACAGCAGGCAATCCTGTATTCTGCTGTACCTTTTCCTGCCTAAAATTGCCCTGTGTACCGGAACCAGTTCCTGTCCCGGAAGCAGCAGGAGGCAGAACAGAGGCACGTTTCGGGACAGCTGCATCAGCTGCCGCCTCTTTCGCCGTCTCTTTTGCCGGCGGTTCCTTCGACGGCGCGTCCTTCGACGGCGCACGGGATGCCGGAGCTGCGGCCGCGGGTGTCTTTGCGGGTGTCTTAACAGAAGGATCAGCTGATGGTTTCCTGACGGCTGGTTTTGAAGGCAGTACTGATGAAGGTTCCTTCTGTTCCGGCGGAAGGGAAACCCTGTCTTTCTGCTGTGGTGTATTTACTTCTGCATCCTTGACCGGAAGGTCCTTTGAAAGCGCTACAGGCGCAGGAGGAAGTGTATACGGCAGCCTCTTGATATCTTCAAATAAGATAATTATATCTGACGGGACAGGAACAGCTGTAAAAGGACTTACCGGAACAGGCAGGGGCCATTCAGTGTCAAATCCTGTTTCCTTATAGATATTGACAGGTTCAAGATCAAGGGCCGCGGCTTCAACAGGCAGATAATCAGGAAGGACCTTCTTTTTTTCATCTATCGGAATTATTGGATTTATTGGATTTATTGGATTTTCTGAACTGATTTCAGCCGCAATATCCTCTGAATCTTGATCAGGTATAACAGCGCCGGATGCGCAGGAAACAAAAAACAGAGCCACAATAGTAAAAATAAAGGAAAGAATTGTGCTTTTCAGCGGACATCCTCCAGGATACTTTCAATATGTTTTCTGTTTTCATCTGCATATGCTTCAATAATAACATCAGCGGGATCTTTCCAGAACCGCCTGATCTCTTCTTCGCTCCATTTATCTGAAGGAGTTCTGTAAGGTTTCCATGTAAACTCAGGCGTTGCGGTATATGCTTCCGGGATTTTAAGGTCGCCAGCATCAATAGAAATTTCAGGCAAATCTGGGTCTTCCGATACTTCAGCAGCTGCGGAGGAATTCCTGTAATTTCTTTCCGCAACGAGGTTAAAAACAAGAGAAGCCAGAAGTAGCACAATGATGAAGATAAGTGTAAAAGCAGCAATTTTTATTATGTTTTTCCGTACTGAAAATCTGCCGAATATCTCTTTTATGTCCATCTTCAACCTGCCTGGGCCTCTCCCCCTTTATCAACCCTGAATGAGATAATCCTTGAAATGCCTGACTCTTCCATTGTAACACCAAGAAATGTCTTGGCGCCTGTTACTGTTTTCTTGTTATGGGTTATTACAACAAACTGAGACTGACTTCCGAACTCTGTCAGAATATTTACAAACTTGCCCACATTACTCTCATCAAGGGCCGCGTCAATCTCATCAAGAACGCAGAAAGGAGAAGGTTTAACCATAAAAGTGGCAAAAAGGAGGGCAACCCCGGTTAGGGCCCTTTCTCCCCCTGAAAGAAGCGTTATATTTTCAAGCTTTTTACCCGGAGGCTGTACAAAAATATCAATACCTGATGTCAGCACATTCTGATCATCAGAAAGCCTTACTTCTGCCCGGCCTCCTCCGAAAAGCCGCCTGAAGATGGAATAGAAATTCTTTTTTATCTGGTCAAAGGTTTCAAGAAAAAGCTGTTCCGATTCTATTTTTATCTCTTTTGTGATTTTTTTAAGATCTTCCTTCGCCTTTACAAGGTCATCCATCTGTCCTTTAAGAAAATCGTACCTTTCCCGTACCTCTGCAAACTCTTCAGGCGCCATAAGGTTTATCTGCCCCATAAGCCGGATTTCTTCTTTTATTTCCCTGAGTTTTTCCTTAAGGTCCTTAAGCGGTACAGTTATCTCGAATATTCTTGATTCATATTCAGACAGGTCGCGGGAGTAATTTTCCCTGAAATTGTCATATATATTCCTGATCTCTGTTTCAAGCATTACCCTGTCCATCTGCAGCTTTTCAATCTGGGCAAGGTATTTTTCAAGATCCTTTCTTTTTTCCTTAGACTGCCTTTCCTTGTTCACCAGATCGCTGTTCTTCTTTGATATGCCTGATTCAAGAACAGACAGCTCCTTATGGAGCTTTTTCTCTTCATCGATCAGGGCTTTTTCCTCTGTTATTACAGAATCAATCCTGACAGAGATATCTCCTATTCTTATGTTGCAGTTTTCCGCTTCCGTATTGTTGTCTTTGATCTGTTTCTCGTAATCCTCGATGTTTTTAGCGAGGGCCCTGATTGAATCGTTAAAAGCCCCCTGCTGGGTTTTCATCTTGCCCTGCTCTACCTTAAGCCCTTCAAGCGAACTTCTGTAGTTTTCAATCTTTATGGTAAGCTCCCTGTTTGCTGTCTGGAGTTCCCTGATTTTTTCCCTCAGATCCGCTACCCTGCTGAAAAGATTTGTAATTTCGTTATCGATGCCCCTTTTCCTGGTAATAATACCTTCGGGAGCAAGGAATTCATCGATAAAAACAGGAACTGTCCTGTTATAGGTCTCGAAGCTGCTTTTAATAATTTTAAGTTTTTCAAACCCTTCCTCAAAAGCGGATTTTGCCGCTTTCGCGAAATTCAGATATTCTTTTTCATCAGTTATATCAAGCTCAAGGCTGTCGTTGAGAATCCTGATCCGCCCTTCAAGTATAATTCTGAGCTCCTCAAGACTGCGGAGCATGCTCTCCTCCGCTGTTTTTCTCTCCGCCTGTGAGTAGCCGGTATCCTTGAGCGATTTATCAAGCTGTTTTACTATATCTTCAGTAATATTACGCAAATCCGCCTGAAGGGAATGCTGCCTCTTCTCTGATTCCTTTATATCTTCCTCATTTTCAATTATCAGTTTTTCATTTTCCCTGATGGTGCCTGCCGCAGTCCTGATTTTATCCTCAAAAAGAGTGATATTATCCCCTACTTCTGAAAGCCTTTCATCAATTTCCTTTAACAGGTTCTGCTTGTCGGTAATCTGGTCCTTTACAGAAAAAATCTTTTCCTTGAGCGCCTTGTCCCTTATCATGCAGGATTCTATCTGCCGCTCAATTTCTTTCTTCCTGTCTTCGAGCATCCGGTGCTGATTTTTCTTGTTGTCCTTTTCAAGACCTATGCCGTAGAGCTTTTTCTGCTTTTCTATCAGCTCCGATTCCATTGAGTTGACAAGCCCTGTATTTTCTTTAAGAAAATCATTTATCGAAGCAATTTCCTTTTCAACGTCAGATTTTCTTTTATCTCCGCTTTTTATATCATCTTCAGTCTTGTCCTTGCTGTCGAGAAATCCCTTAAGGCGCAGAAGCTGTATATCAAGCTCATATGCAAAAACCTGGTCCTTGAGCGCCCTGTATTTCTCTGTTTTCGAAGACTGTATTTTAAGCGATTCATAGGATTTCTTTACTTCGCCTATTATGCTGTCAACCTGGCGCATATTCTCTTCTGTCTTTTCGAGTTTCCTCTCCGCTTCCGCGCTTCTTACCCTGTAACGGGTGATGCCGGCAGCTTCCTCAAAAATATGGCGCCTCTCTTCCGGTTTGTTTGAAATAACCTGGTCTATCTTGCCCTGCTCCATTATGGAATAGGCGGATTTACCAACGCCTGTATCAAAAAAAAGCTCACGCAGCTCCTTAAGCTTTACAGGGGTATTATTAACGTAGTATTCACTGTCTCCCGAGCGGTAGAGCCTTCTTTTAATGGAAATTTCAGGTACATCAAGATTAAGCATGCCGGAATCATTTGAAAGGACAAGCGTAACCTCGGCGATATTAAGCGGTTTCCTCGACTCCGTGCCGTTGAAAATCACATCTTCCATCTTCTCTGCCCGGAGAGTTTTTGTTGACTGCTCGCCTAAAACCCATTTTATCGCATCAACTATATTGCTCTTGCCGCACCCGTTAGGGCCCAGAAGAGCAGTTATTCCGTCTATAAATTCTATCTTGCTTCTGTCCGCAAATGATTTAAAACCAAAAAGCTCAATACTTTTTAAAAACACAAGGCCACCTGAATTATTTTTTAGAATTTGCGAATACCATACATGGATAATCTGCCTTAGTATAGCATAATTGACCTGATTGGTAAGTGATTTTATACTTACCCCGGATCAATTTGTTCTTTTTTTGGTCCCGCAATAAAAAACCTGAGAGGGGGATAATTGCTGCATGCCTGTGATCTGCGGAATAGATGAAGCGGGAAGAGGTCCTCTTGCGGGCCCTGTAACTGCCGCGGCTGTAATACTTTCGGATGACTTTCCTCGTGAAATACTCAAAGACTCGAAAAAACTGACCCCCGCCTCGAGAAGCAGGATATGCGCTATGCTGATGAAGGACTGCCTTTACTCAACCGGGTGGGCCTGGCCTGAGGAAATAGACAGGATCAATATCCACCACGCAGCTCTTCTCGCGATGAAGAGGGCCTATGAAGGACTTCAGGGATTGGGGGCAGAGGCGGATATTGTTCTGGTGGACGGACTTTTTACCCCTGATATCAGCTGCAGACGGGAAGCCGTAGTCAAGGGTGATGACAGGATTGATGAGATTAAGGCCGCGTCAATAATCGCTAAAACCGCGAGAGACCGCTGGATGATAAGATATTCATGGATAGAAAGGGATTATATGTTTGAGAGGCACAAGGGGTATCCGACGCTTCTTCACAGGCAGATACTTGAAAAAATAGGCCCCTGCCCGATTCACAGGATGAGTTTTAAATACACCTCTTCATGACCTGTATTTTTTCATTACCTGTTTTTTTTCATAAAATCGATAGCTCTTGTAAACTCCTTTACAAAATCATCAAGATCTTCTTCATAGACAATGATGGAGCGGCGCTCGAAACCCTCTTCCCCGTGTTTGGCGCTTTCCACAAGATTGAGGAAATGGTCGCCTTTTCTGTTTTCCTTGATATTGAAGAAATAAGTTCTTTTTTCCGTATTCAGTTTTGATGAAAAAACTTCACCGCGTATTCCCATGTCCTGTTACTCCCGGGGGTTAGATAGGTGCAATTTAACGTATCGGTACTATTTATTCAAGTAAAAACTATTGACAATCAAACTGATTTCTCATTATATTACTTCATAAATAAAGGCATTTAAGCGCGCCTGTCGTATAATGGCTATTACCTCAGCCTTCCAAGCTGATGATGTGAGTTCGATTCTCATCGGGCGCTTATTTTTTTAAAAACCGGCTGTAAAAATTTAAAATGTTTTACAGCTTTTTTTATCTCATCACATTAGACACTTCCAGTTACAGCCTGAAACAGGTGAGATTTGAAATAACTCCTGCCGTTGATAAAATCAATAAAAAAGTGTCTGTAAATTTTCCGATGATTAATTCTGCTCTACGGCAATGTTATTCCGGAACAGCTGTATTTAATATGCGGCAAAAATTATTTACAGATTTATCTTTATTAAATCCCACTTAAATGTAATGATTTTTTCATTTGCAATGTTTTTTGTAATAATTGTTTACTTATCTGTAATACTGTAATATAATTCCATTTAATCAAATAAAACGATCTGGAGGGAAATAATGTTAAAAATGGATGTACGAAAGTTATCAATTTGCATGACTATATTGATAGCTCTTACAGTTTCTTCTGTTTTCGCCGGAGGGGGCAAAGAAGCCGCTAAACCGGCAGCAGCGCCTGCCGCGGAGAAACCCGGTATGGTAATTGAAGATGTCAATCTTGACGCGCTTGTTAAAGCAGCACAGGCTGAAGGCGAACTGGTTGTCTACATGACATCAAGCCGTGTAAAAGCAGCTGCTGAAAACTTTGAAAAAATGTACGGAATCAAGGTCAAAGGGACCAAGATGAAAACCGGGGAACAGGCTGAGCGTGTAATACGCGAAGTAGATGCCGGAAATGTGCAGGTCGATGTTGTAGCGCCTGAAGACGGGCCGCTTCTTGTAACAACACTTTATCCCAAGGGGTATTTAATCAACTGGGTCCCCAAAGACATGGTAAGCGTTCTTTCAGAAGATGACCTTTACCCGCTCGCGCACAGGTGGCAGCCGAGGATTTTCGCATATAACACTGAAACATATCCAAAAGGGACACCTGTTAAAAACGTATGGGAACTTACAGAACCAAAATGGAAAGGCAAGGTTATCCTTCCTGATTTGGCCATAAATCCCGCGACAAGGGCTTTTTTCGCACAGCTTGTTTTAAACCCGGAAATTCTTGAAAAATCATACCAGGATTTTTACGGTAAAAAACTTAAAATGAAAGAGGAAAACGCTGCATGGGAATTTATTACAAGACTCTTCGCCAATGATGTACTGGCGCTGGGTTCCGACAACGATATAAGTGTAGCAATCGGAGCCAAAGGACAGAAAGATCCTCCCGTTGGAATGATAACATTTACTAAATTGAATGATAATGAATCAAAAAACCTTAGTCTCGCAACTTGTCAGGGACTTCAGCCGTTTATGGGATATGCCCTTGCGACTTATACTTCTCTTGTAAAAAACGCGCCCCATCCCAACGCTGCAAAGCTTTTTATCCGCTTCCTCCTTACTCCTGAAGGTATTGAGCCGTGGCTTACAGATATGGGCGGATACTCTCCAAACCCGGCAGGATTTGTCAATCCTAAAAATGAAGGGACATGGGCAGAGTGGAAACCTAAACTTATTTTTGTTGAGGACGACAAACTTATGAAACTAAGCCAGGAAGTTAACGATCTCTGGCTTCTTTCAAGAAATTAATTTATTTTTTTAATTATTGCCGGCAGTATCTAAAAAACCATACTGCCGGTTTTGTATACTAAAAAATCATTTATAAATAAAAGGTCTTGATTGTTTATTCTTCAACAGCATTAAGCAGCAGCGGGAAGAACAATCTATTAATATTCAGCATTCTTTTTCAGCAGAATGATTAGTACTGGAGGTAATGCACAAGTGCAAAATATTAATTTAAAGATAACCAGGGCTAAAAATACAATCAAAAACGGGATGAATGACCCGACAACTGTCATAATGGTAATTTTGGTTGTAGTTTTAGCCTACCTGGTTATTGCTCCTATCGGATCAATGGTGATAAATACATTTACCGTCGGGGTAAGAGACAGTTCCGTATCCGGAGGCAATGTCGGGGATATCACCGGAGCTTTTTACAAAAGAGTATTCAACTCACGGGTAAGTTCGGTCTATTTCTATAAACCGCTGATGAGGACCCTCTTTGTAGCAATTATGGTATCAATCATTGCCATACCGCTTGGAGGCCTGCTCGCGTGGTTTATGGTAAAAACAGATTTACCCGGCAAGAAATGGATGTCGTCCCTTATGATGCTTCCATATATAATGCCTTCATGGACATTCGCGGTAGTCTGGCTTACAATTTTCAAAAACCGCCGCCTGGGGGGATCAGCGGGAGTTCTTGAGTCTTTCGGGTTTACATCTCCTGACTGGCTCGCATACGGTGCCTTCCCGATAATAATCTGCGAGGCGTTCCACCTTTTCCCGTTTGCCTATAGCCTTTTTTCCAACAGCCTGAAATCAATGGATATTCAGCTCGAAGAATCAGCAAGAATTGTCGGAGCGCCGAGGTCTGTCATAACAAGAAGAATAATTCTCCCCCTGATGCTTCCGGCAACACTATCGGCTTTTCTGCTCATATTCACACGGGTTATCGGTTCCTTCGGAACTCCGTATATACTGGGAACAGGTGTTAAGTACACTATCCTGCCCACAAGTTTATATGCGGCTTTCCGGTCAGGTGAAACAGGCGTAACCGCGGTTATCGCGGTCTGCATGATACTGGTAGGAGTAATGCTTATTTCCCTGGACAGCTTCTTATTGAAGGATAATAAAAGGTTTGTTACCATAGGTATTAAAGGCTCGATTCAGAGGCTCACTCCCCTTGGTATAAAGAAACCGTTTTTTGTCTCTTTTGTCCTGATTGTTCTGTGTGTTACAATTTTCATACCATTGTTTACCCTTGTAACCTCAACTCTCACCATATTACCGGGAGTTCTGACAAAAGAAAACCTGACTCTCGTGTACTGGATAGGCGATACTCTTCCGTCTATGCCCGGACAATTGGGACTGCTTAGAAATCCCGATGTACTCGGCTCTGTCGTAAACAGTCTAAAGACCGCGGTAGCTGCAGCTGTCCTTTCCGGTTTTGTCGGAATTTTCATCGGCTATGTTGTTATTAAAAAATCGCACTCAATGAGCGGCAAGTTTTTAAAGCAGATTTCATTCATGCCCTATCTTGTGCCAAGTATTGCCTTTGCAGCGGCAAACATATCGCTGTTCGCGGTACGAAGAGGCCCTGTTCCGGCGTTATACGGATCCATGATGCTTGTTGTTATTGTCATGGCTGTAAAGTATCTGCCCTATGCCTCCAGGTCCGGCATTGCCGCGATGATGCAGCTGGGTAACGACCCTGAGGAAGCCGCGCAGATATGCGGGGCGCCGTGGAGAAAACGGATTACAAGGATTGTAGTACCTATTATGAAAGGCAGCCTTGTCGGAGGAATCATGCTCCCGTTTATTACGGCGATGAAAGAGCAGAGCCTGGTAATAATGCTGGCAACACCTGGAACAGAGCTTATGACAACACAGGTCCTCCGTTATACCGACTACGGATATATGCAGCTTGCGAACGGGGTTGTGCTAATGATAGTAATTTTAATAATTGTATTTAAACTTGTGATTGAAAAATTAACTGGAGCACAGGCAACTTCAGGATTAGGGAGATAAAAAGAAATGACAGGCATTGAGCTAATAAACATAAATAAAACTTTTACCGGAAGTACAATCAAAGCGGTTGAGAATTTTACACTCACCATTCCGCAGGGGAGTTTCATCAGCCTTTTAGGCCCTTCCGGCTGCGGAAAGACAACAACTCTAAGGATGCTGACCGGCCTTGAAACGCCGGATGAAGGCATAATCCGCCTCGGCGACAAGGTACTATTTAACGGCGAGACAAAAGAGCTTGTTCCCACTGAAAAAAGGGGGATGGGACTGGTTTTCCAGAGTTACGCGCTTTGGCCTCACATGACAATTGAGCAGAATATATCATTCGGCCTTGAAATGCAGAAAGTGCCGAAAGAGGAAATTGCCGGCCGTATTGAAAAAATCATCAGCCTTTTAAGGATTGAGGGACTTGAAAAAAGGTATCCGAACCAGCTTTCCGGCGGACAGCAGCAGAGGATAGCCCTCGCCCGCATGATGGTCCTAAATCCCCATATACTGCTTCTTGACGAACCGCTTTCAAATCTTGATGCGAAACTCAGGCTGGAAATGAGGGCGGAACTTAAGCGGCTCCACAGGGAACTTAAAAATACTGTTATATATGTTACTCATGACCAGATGGAGGCAATGACACTTTCCACCGAGATAGCGGTAATGAGCCGTGGAAAACTTCAGCAGTACGCCCCGCCTATGGAGATGTACAAAAAACCGGCGAACCTGTTTGTAGCTGATTTTATCGGAAGCCCGCCCATGAACCACTTCAGCATAGCAGACGGCGAGTCGCTGGCAAAAACTATAATGCCGCTGTTTCCTGAATTAGCGGAAAAGGCCTTTACTATAGGGCTGAGGCCTGAATCAATTATGGTAAATCCCCATTCAACCGCGGCCAGGGAAAATTTCTGGAAGCATTCTGCCCAGATTGAAACAGTGCTTCCGACCGGGTCTGAGTGGATTATCGGCCTCAGAATCGACAATATTTCATTCTTTGCACTTCTTGTTGAGGATTGTGATTACAATCCGGGGGACAATGTAAAAGTAGTGATTGATCCCAAAAACTTTCTTATTTTTGATAAGGAAGGAACAAGGATAAGCAGATAGATTCAAATAACTTGTTACTGTTCATTCCTGTGCTCCGGCAGCTGATACTGCCGGAGCACTGCCAATATTCAATCAGATTATACTCCGCTGATAACCCGCAGTTCCTGCGGGTTTTTTATTAAAGATATATAACTTTTCTTGACTATATGAACTCTCTAATGCATTTTATATATATAAATTAATGAGGAGTACGTTATGAATGAAGTAATAAAAAATATTATATCCAGAAGAAGTGTAAGAAAGTTTATCGCGGACAGGCAGATACCTGAAAGTGATTTAAATCTTATCCTGGAAGCGGCTAAATCCGCCCCAAGCGGAATGAATGCACAGTCATGGCACTTTACAGTTATACAGAACAAACAGAAGATAGAAAAGCTGAATTCCCTAATCATAGAATCAGCTATGCAGTCGGCTGATGAAGAGATGAAAAAAACTCTAAGCAGGCAGAAACTCAATTATTTCTATAATGCCCCATCAGTTATTATTGTTTCAAATGAGCCAAAATCTTCTTCTTCCTCAACCCCGGAATATGACAGCGCTGCAGCTTTACAGAATATTTTTCTTGCAGCACATTCCCTTGGAATAGGGTCCTGCTGGATTCAGATTTTATCATTTATCGATGAGTCTGCAAGTTTAAGGGATTATCTTAAAGAGCTCGGAGTGCCAAAAAACTACAGGGTTTACGGAACAGCTATAATAGGATATCCGGACGGGGAAATCAAAACGGAAATTACCAAAAAAGACGGAACAGTCAATATTGTAAAATAAGGGAATACTGTACAATTTTTTTTAAAGCCGGACACTGAGGTAGAACTGATAATAGTTTTGATTGCGGACATCTTGAATCAGTATTTTTTTTTTGATATTTTAAAGTTACAAATCAAAGGAGAAGAAAATGAAAATCACAAGGTTTTTTTCAGTGCTTCTAATTTCAATGCTGGCTTTAGCGCTTGTTACAGGGTGCAGTAAAAAACCGGCGGAAAAAGAGCAGAGCTATGCATTGTTCATGAGCCACATGACAAATGCATTCACAATTGAGATGTCAGATGCAGTAAAAAGCAAGGCAGCTGAACTTGGAGTAAAGGTTACTGTTTATGAGGCTGAAAAAGATGTTGCAAAACAGATCAGCCAGATTGAAACAGCTGTTCAGCAGGGAGTTTCTGGTATAGTTATTGAACCTGTTTCTGTTGACGGCGTAGTTCCGGCAATTGAAGCGGCAAAAAAAGCAGGAGTTGCTGTGGTTGTTGTAAACCAGAAAATAAGCAAACCTGAAGCAGCCGACAGCTTTGTAGGCGTTGAAAACTTCGACGGCGGCGTTCTTGAGATGAAAACTGCAGCTGAGGCAATCGGCGGAAAAGGAAATGTCGCGTTTCTGCTCGGGCCCATGGGTTCAGACGCACAGATAGGCAGAACAAACGGTTACTATGAAGTTCTCAAAAGCTATCCTGATATAAAGGTTGCTTTTGAACAGACAGCTAACTGGAGGACAGACGAAGCCCTTAAAATTGTTGAAAACTGGCTGCAGACCGGTACACAGCTTGCTGCTGTTGTTGCCAATAACGACGGAATGGCCCTTGGAGCGCTGAAAGCGGTTGAGGATGCAAAACTCCTCGGAAAAGTTAAAATATACGGCCTTGACGCAACACCTGATGCGCTCGCGGCGGTAAAAGACGGACGCCTTACTGCGACAGTTTCCCAGAGCACAACCCTTCAGGGTACAACAGCCATGGAAACAGTGAACAGGATTGTAAAAGGCGAAAGTGTTGAAAAAGAAATTCTTGTATCTTTTACACTAATTACCAAGGATAATGTTGACCAATTTATAAAATAATTGTAAACATAACCATAGTATTTTGTGCAGGGTAAACCCTGAAAGAGAAGACTGCGGACCCGCAAAAGGGTGCAAAAACCGCAGTCTTTTTTTATGTTTTCCTATTCTTTACCGGAACTGATTTACTGCTTGCCCTTCCCTTTCATATCAAGAAGTACAGCAACAATTATAATTGAACCCTTTATTATAAGCTGAAAATATGAAGAGACACCCAGGATATCAAGGCCGTTACCGATTACCGCAATAATCAGGGCTCCGATTACAGTACCGTACCATTTACCGGCCCCTCCTGACATGCTCACACCGCCGATTATTACAGCAGCAATTGCATCAAGTTCATAGCCTGCTCCGGCTGTAGGGTTTCCTGAGACAATACGGGAAGCAAGCAAAAGCCCCGCTATTCCCGCCAGAAACCCGGCAATTGTATAGACAGCTACCTTGATATATCCGACATTGACACCTGAAACCTTTGCTGCGGTTTCATTGCCGCCGACTGCATAGACATGACGCCCGAACACTGTTTTTGTAAGTATAAACCCCGCGATACCGGCGACACAGACAAAGAAAACTACAAGGTGAGGGATATACTCAAATATAAACCCGCCTGCAATATGCTCAAAGCTCTTGGAAAGGTTAAAGACAGGCTGACCGCGGCTTGCAATAAGGGCAAGCCCCCGCACTATGGTCATTGAACCAAGTGTTACTATAAAAGAGGGGATATTACCGTATGCAACACCCAGTCCGTTAAGAAAGCCGATAAAGCTGCCGGCACCGGCTGCAAGAATTATCGGGACAAAAAGAGGATATTCACCTGGATGTGCGAAACTTGCGGCTATTACCCCTGTCAGGGCCACTGTTGATCCGACAGAAAGGTCTATCCCGCCGGAAAGAATAACAAAGGTCATCCCTGCAGCAAGTATCCCGTTTATGGAAGCCTGTTTGAGAATGTTGATAAGGTTGGTAGGCCTTGCGAAAGCGTTCGGTGAAAGAATCATCAGAACTGCGAGTATTACCAGAAATACAATAAAAATTCCAAGTTCTCTCAGTGAATGGAGATTAAAATACCCTCCATTATTTCTTTCAATCGATTCTTTAATTTTATTGTCACTTAATTTTTTAAACATTTGCCACCTCAAAAGTTGATGCATATCTCATGATATTTTCCTGTGTAAATTCATCCTTCGAAAGTTCCCCTGTAAGCCGTCCGGCAGCGAGAACGATAATCCTGTCAGAAAGTCCCATCAGCTCCGGTATTTCTGACGAAATCAGAATAATTGCCTTGCCGGCCTTTGCAAGGGATGCCATAAGGAGATAGATATCCCTCTTTGCCCCGACATCAATCCCCCTTGTAGGATCATCGAGAATAATTATATCAGGGTCAGTTAACAGCCATTTGGCAAGTACTACTTTCTGCTGGTTTCCCCCGCTTAAGGAATTGATCATGCTCTTCCTGGATAAAACCCTGATGTCAAGTTTTTTAATCTGTTCATCAGCAGCGCGTGATTCTTTTGCAAGATCTATGACGCCGAATTTAGAAAGTTTACTCAGGTGCACAATCGTAATGTTATGGGCAACCGTAGTTTTCAGGTCAAGCCCTGTAAATTTTCTGTCTTCGGTAATCAGGGCGATCCTTTTTTTTATTGCCTTATCCGGATGTGATATTTCAGTCTTCTCTCCCCGGATAAATATATCTCCGGAATCCGGACGTGCAACACCGAATATTCCCTCAACAAGTTCGCTCCTGCCAGCTCCGACAAGACCTCCGATTCCGAGGATTTCTCCGCTATGAAGCTTGAAGCTGATATCCCTGAATTTTTTCTTGCGGGTCAGATGCTGCACTTCAAGCACAACTTCACCCGGGGACTGTTCCCTTTCAGGGTAAATTTCTTTTATCTCGCGTCCTACCATCATTTTGATAATTTTGTCATTATCAAGTTTTGACGCATTTTCCGTACAGATGTGCTTTCCGTCGCGGAGAACTGTTATGGTATCTGCAACCTTAAATATTTCATCCATCTTATGTGATATATATATTACTGCCACGGATTTTGACTTTAGAAACTTTATCTGCCGGAAAAGATTTTCAACTTCCTTATCTGTAATTGCGGATGTAGGTTCATCCATAATTACTATCCTGGAGGACAGCGAAATTGCCTTGACAATTTCTATCAGCTGGGTCTGCGCGACACTCAGCTTACGCATCAGGCTTTTCGGGTTAAGTGAAATACCGATATTCTCAAGCAGAGCTTCAGTCTCAAGCCTCTGTGCCTTATGGTCAACAATACTCAACCCGCCGAAATTAAACTTTTTAATCTCCCTTCCTGTAAAAATATTTTCTGATATCTCCATATCAAGAATCGGGTTTAATTCCTGATGAATCATCGCAATTCCATTGGAAAGGGCCTCTTTGGGATTGCTGTATTCTGCCCTTTTCCCGTCTATCAGGATTTCCCCGCTGTCTGCATGGTATATACCCATCAGTATTTTCATCAGGGTTGATTTACCCGCACCGTTCTCACCGACAATTGCATGGACCTCGCCCGGTTTTACCTTCAGTGTGACATTGTCAATTACTTTTACCTTGAAGAAGCTTTTATCTATATTCAACATTTCAAGAACAAATTCTGACATCAGGCCTGCTGCTCCTTATTTGCTTACTATTATCTAATCAATAAAAGATATCAAAAGTTATAATGCTGCACAAGATAAATATAAATTTCATGATCGTAGCGGATTCAGAGAAGTTTGTGGATTTCCCTGTATATTTCCTTCTGTACATGGTGGAAGCACTTTACTACATCGGGATCGAACTGTGTTCCGCTTCCTGCTTTGATTATTGCTATAGCCTCTTCATGGGACATCCTCTTCTTGTATGGCCTGTCTGAGATAAGAGCATCATAGACATCGGCTACTGCCATTATTCTGGCTGACAAGGGGATATCAAATCCTTTCAGGTGATCGGGATATCCTCCGCCATCCCATCGTTCATGATGGTAACGGGTTATTTCAATCGCGATATTGAAAAAGTTCTGGGTGCTTATATTCCTGCTTGCACGGTCAAGGATATCTGAACCTGAAACTGTATGTTTTTTTATTTCTTCAAATTCATCTATTGAGAGCTTTCCCGGTTTTAAAAGTATCGCATCCGATATGCCTATTTTGCCGATATCATGCAGCATTGAAGCTCTTACAACATCGGAAATATAGACTTCAGAAATGTATCTTGAATACTTTGATATTTTCTGCAGACGGGCAAGCAGCTTTTTTGTAACAATGGCAACCCTTTCAAGATGATTTTGTGTTTCCCTGTCTCGCAGCTCAGATACAAACCCGAGTATTTTAAGCGTTGCTCCATGGAGTTCATCCTCATGCTGTCTTCTCATCATCTCGAGACGGATTATCATATTTTTCAGAAGGAATGTTATGGCAATCATGGTAAGGATCGAACCTGTTAAAACAAAATAGCACATGACATCATCATATGACCGGTGGAATATACCCAGAAATGCTATTGCAGCGGTATTGAATGCGGCAATTATCAGAGCGGATTTTTTTGAGGCAAGGAATATGGCCAGCAGTACCGGAAAAACAACAATAATATTATTATGATTATAAAACTGTCTTATATACAAATTAATGGCAATCATTGTAAAAGACAAAGTGGCAAGCAGCAGATTAATACCGGCTTCAGTTCTCTTCTTTTTGATGATCAGACAGGATAATCCGACAAACACATTAAGGATATTAAATGTAATAATCCCGGCCGATGTTTCTTTAATAAAAAAAAGATGCTGAATGTTATGCAGAATATTTATAACAGTATAAACAGCAAACAGCACAAGAGATATATTTAGATATGTTTTATTCCTGAATTCTGCGTAATCTTTCATTTATTATTTAATTACTGACAGCTCACCGCTCCCATGTTTTTATCATCTCAAGTCTTGCCGCGGATTTTTCCCGTGCCGTAAGGGAATAGTAATCTCCCCTGATTGCAGCTTCGAAAGTACCGTAAACAGAATTGGGAAGGACTATCCAGTTTGCCCCGAATTCATCAATATTGTTATTTGAGAAATTTTTCCTATCTTCATTATTCATTTTACGGATAGAGCTATCAAAATCATCAAGATTATCTCCTGCAAGAAGGACAATCTCAAATCCTTTTTCCCTTATCTTTTCAAGCCTTGGTTTCTTATCGGAGGTTTTTTCCATAAGCAAAAGGTGATCGGAATCAGCATTGGGAAAAGAGAGGGAGGCGAGATTTTCCATAGTACTTTTAAGAACAGAGGATGGTCTGTTTGATACGTAAAAAACCTCAAATCCGTTTTTTTCCGCAAAAAGCGCGAAATCAAGCGCTCCGGGAACAGCCCCCGCCTCTTTTGAATTGCACCATTCCTCCCAGGTATCAAAACCCCAGCCGTTTCCTGTTTTAACCATCCAGGCGGCATATTTGCTGTTATCAAGCATTGTTTCATCAATGTCAAAGACAACAGCTTTCTTTCCCCCTTTATCCAGAGACTGAAGGTAGCTTTTTCCTGCATTGAATGCCTGATGGCAGAGCGCAGCATATTCGCCTGAGTTCTGCTGCCAGAGAATTCCCATGAGCAGGTCATTGTTGTAATTTAACCCGTTATTACCTGCTTCTTCTCCTGAAACAGTAATGAGCGGGGTTAATAAAATAACAATAAAAATAGTTAAAATGATCTTTTTCATTTATCTTCTCCCTGTTTATACATTCCTTACACTTCATCATTGGCATAAAGGCTTCTCATAAGCTGAGGAACATATTCATATATTTCATCTTTCATAAAAAATCTTTTTAATTCAATCTCAGCTGCTTCGACTGAATCGGAAGCGTGGACAAGGTTTTCCTGGATACTCATGCTGAAATCGCCCCTTATGGTTCCGGGAAGGGCATCACGCCCATTCGTCGGGCCGACCATCGTCCTAATAACATGAACAGCGTCAATTCCCTCTACACAGCAGATAATGACAGGACAGACCCTCATCGCGTCCTTGATGCGCTTAAAAAAACTTTTTTCCTTAAGATGCGCGTAATGCTCTGTAAGAAGTTCATCACTGAGCCAGGCCATCTTCATTCCGGACAGCATGAGTCCCTTTTTCTCGAAACGGGTTATGATATCTCCGATAAGTCCCCGCTGGACAGCGGAGGGTTTCAAAATGACAAGTGTTCTTTCCATAAGAGAATATAGCAGATGATTCCTGTTCTTAGTCAATAAAAAAAGGATATTCCGCGTTAAATTTAACCGCAGAATATCCAATTTTTTCATTTCTTCAAAATAATTTAGTTCATAAATACCGATTTTTGTCAGTTTATCAATAACACCAGTTTTATTTACCTTTCTCTTTTTTCTTTTCCATTTTTTCCAGTTTTTTTTCTTTTGGAGTTTTTAAAGGTTTTTTCTTTTCATCTTTTTTTGCGTCCTGCGATTTTCCCATAATTTAATTCTCCTTTCTATTTTTTTAATATAACGTAAATATATTTTTTTTCAACCATTTAATACAATGGACAGCATAAAATACTCATATTTTTACCTGCCAGAATGAGCTTACTTACAGCATGGAGCCCGGCCCGTCTGGTATATAAAAAAGCTATCAGAATAATCCTGATTGCTAATAAAGAAATTCAGGTCTACACTTGATAGATATGAAACTATTCCGGCGGAACTCCAATTGAATCTAAAAAGTTTTCTCCTGCTGCTTTTAACAGTTACTTTTACCCTTTGCGGTCAGGTCCTGATGAAAAAAGGGCTGATTCAGACCCAGGCCGTTACGTTCAGGAATATTATCTCAAGCTACACTATCATTGCCGGAGGTTTATGCTATATCGGAAGCTTTGTAGTCTGGCTTCATGTACTTAAAGTTCTCCCTTTAAGCATAGCCTACCCTGCCGCAAGCATATCCTATATCGGAGTTATTATAGCTTCATCTGTTTTTCTCAATGAACCTGTTAACCTGTTTAAAGTTATCGGCGCCGCGCTTATAATAGCCGGAGTATTTTTTATCAGCAGGGCTTATTGATTAATCTCCTAATAATTCATGCTGACCAGATTTTTTTTCTGTTTCTGAATTTTAATCATCAGCCATTTTTCATTTACAATCGTTCTTGTATGCTTGCCGAATCCTATTACACCCGACTCATCATAAGCTGTCATTTTAAGATGAAAGCGGTTGTTTTCAATTTCAGTTATTTCCACAGTTATGCTGACAGTTTCTCCAATTATTGTCGGTTTCTCATGAACAACATAGGTCTGTTTGCCTACCGAGATAAATCCGTCAGCAAGTTTTGAATCAAGAAGCTGAACAGACCCCTCAATCATAAGCCCGACCAGGCTTGGAGTTGCGAGAAGATCCTTAAGCTTTCCTGAACCGTATTTCAAAGCTGTATCTTCTTCTGTCACTTTTTTTTGTATAGTAATTTTATCGCCTATTTTGAGACCCGGTTTTTTTGAAAATATTTTCTCCATAATGCTTCTCCTGTTATTAATTATACATGTTTTATCACAAATATGCCCTTTCGTACTGCACCGGCCTGTAATTAATTTCGCTGCGCAGCTCTTTTGCAGCCTGCAGAGGGAAATAAGGATTTCTAAGCAGCTCCCTTCCCAGAAAAACAAGGTCCGCCCTTTCGTTTCTGATTATCTCCTGTGCCATTGAAGAATCAGTTACAAGCCCGCCGGCTATAACCGGAAGCCCTGTTTCCCTCCTGATTATCTCGGCGGCAGGTATCTGATAGCCGTGAAAAGGATGAAGAACTGCTTTCGCATCTACACCGCCTGAACTTACATGAACAATATCTATCCCCTCATTCTTCACAAGATTAATCATCTCTGCAAGGTCTTCCGGTTCATTTCCCCCTTCCATATAATCTTTTGCAGATATTCGGAGTGAAACCGGCTTATCCTCAGGCCAGACCTTCCTTACTTCCCTTGTTATTTCAAGCAGGAATCGGGCCCTGTTCTCTGCGGTACCGCCGTAAGGCGATGCATCATTTCTCCTGTTTGTGACTGGGGAGAGAAACTCGTTAATAAGGTATCCGTGGGCTCCGTGAATTTCAATAATATCAAAACCGGCCTCAAGCGCCCTCCGTGCCCCTTTCCTGAACGAATTAATGACATAGTTTATATCTTTTTCATCCATTTCCCTGGGATTTGAATAAGCGGAATCTGCCGGATCAAAATTAAGCGGTGAGGGAGCTATTATGTCTTCATGCTTTACCGTACATTTTCTCCCGGCATGCGCAAGCTGAATTCCGGCTGCCGCACCATGTCTTTTTACCCTTTTTACAATTTCCGACAATCCTTTTATATGATTGTCATCCCATATTCCAAGATCCCTGGCTGATATCCTCCCGCGGCTTTCAACAGCTGTCGCTTCAACAATAATAAGGCCGGCACCCCCCACAGAGCGTGTCTCGTAATGATTCAGGTGCCATTCTTCTTTGACATCCCCGCTTTCATCGGATGAGTACATGCACATCGGTGGCATTACAATCCTGTTTCTGAGAGTTAAGTTCCTTAAATTAAATTCCGAGTGTAACTTTTTCATAGGATTAATATAATGTAAAACATGCGTATTCAGCAAACTAATAATACCTGATTATGGAATTTATTTTATTCCGGGGTCCCGCCGGAGGGGAGAAGCAGGAGGCCGTATAATCCACTGGAGCAGAACAAGTATGCCGAAAGCTGTATATGCGGTCTGAAATACAATAAGATCAAAATCATAATAAATCAGTTTTCCAAGCCAATGGCTGATGAATGTCCCTGAATATGACTCCATTCCGCTTTTTCTGCGTAAAAAACTCTCAAGACCGGTTAACGGGCACAGCCTGCCGACCCAGGTTTCAGCAATAATATAGATAATCGCAAGCAGATGTATAAAACGGAACCAGAACCTCCGGACAAATCTTTTCCTGAGGATAATGCCTGCTGTGATTACAATAAATCCGCCAATTATAAAGAAAACAATCAGCGAGTGTATAACCAATATAAAATCTGCCGCTATTCTGTACATAATATTTATTATAAAACAATTTTATCTTGATTAGTTTCAGGATTTTTTGTTTAAATATAGTTTTATCTGCTTTTTAAATTACTGGAGTTTATATGATCGGCATTGGTACACTGGTTAATGCTCTGGCTGTAGTTGCCGGATGCATTATCGGACTTTTTTTGCGAAAAGGTTTTCCCGACAGAATAAAAAATATAATAACTGACGGCCTGGGGATAGCTGTAATCTTTATAGGTATCTCAGGAACACTTGCCGGAGTATACCGCGTAAAACCTGACGGCATGCTTGACAGGGCAGATATAATGATGCTGATCATTTCTATTGTAATAGGCTCAGTAATAGGAGAGTTCCTTAAAATTGATAAAGGATTTGACGCGGTAGGAAATTATGCTAGGACTAAATTATCAAAACCCGGAGATTCCCATTTTACAGAAGGGTTTATCGGGGCAAGCATACTTTTCTGTGTAGGAGCAATGGCTGTCGTGGGAGCGCTTGAAGACGGGCTGATGGGAAACCCGGCAACACTCTTTGCAAAATCTTTTCTTGACGGTATTGCCTCAATTATTTTCGCCTCAGCATATGGTGCTGGCGTTATGCTTTCAGCTGTTACAATTATTGTCTATCAGGGGGCGATTACTGCCGCCGCAACATTTATCAGACCGCTTGTAACAGATCAGGTTCTTATCCAGATGTCGATGACAGGCTCCGCCTTAATCTTCTGCATTGGGCTTAACCTGCTTGGAATAAAAAAAATAAATGTAGCCAACATGCTGCCGGCCACATTTATACCAATGGTATGGGAGCTTGGGAAAAGGCTTTTTTTATAAATCCGTTACCCTTTTTTTGGACTCCCCCTTATTTCCGGGAAGCGGCAAGTCCTTCATCAAGCGCTTCGATGATATCGTCTATATGTTCAAGACCTATAGAAAGTCTTATCAGGTCCGGAGTAAGCCCTCCTGATCTCTGCTGCTCTTCAGTCAGCTGGGAATGGGACGTCGATGCCGGATGAAGAACAAGGCTTTTTGCGTCACCCACATTAGCGAGATGAGAGAAAAGCTTTATATTATCTATAAACTTTACAGCGGCCTGATACCCCCCCTTAATACCGAACACAACCATTCCGCCGAATCCCTTTTTAAGGTATTTCTTTGCAGTCTGATGCGACGGGTCTCCGGGCAGCCCGGGGTATCTTACCCATTCAACCCTTTTATCCATTGAGAGAAATTCCGCGGCTTTCATCGCGTTTTCACAATGCCTCTGCATGCGGAGAGAGAGTGTTTCCGCTCCCTGAATAAAAAGCCACGCATTATCCGGTGATATAGCTGCACCCAGGTTTCTTAACGGTACAGTTCTTAGCCGGAGAGCGAATGCCGCGGGGGCAAGCTGAGGAGGAAGGTCATAGGCCCACTTTAGTCCGTGATAGTTGGGATCAGGTTCATTGAACACCGGAAAATTACCCTTCTTCCAGTCAAACCTGCCTGAATCAGTTACTATTCCCCCGATGGCCGTGCCGTGTCCTCCAATCCATTTTGTAAGAGAGTTAATTACAATATCTGCTCCATGTTCAATTGACTGAAGAAGATACGGGGTTGTAAATGTCGCATCCACCACAAGGGGGATATTATGCGCATGGGCTATATCCGCAACTGCTTTTATATCTGTAAAATCAAGAACAGGATTTCCCATTGTTTCAACATATACAAGCTTTGTTTTGGGCGTTATCGCTTTCTCAAAATTTTCAGGGTCTTTAGGATCGACGAAATTTGTCCTTATTCCGAAATCGGGCAGAATCGAATCAAACATCGTATAAGTGCCGCCGTAAAGGTTGTTGGCGGCAACTATCTCATCCCCCTGCCTTGCTATTGTAACTACCGCGTAGTTTACCGCGCTTGTGCCTGACGCAAGGGCAACTGAAGCTATTCCCCCTTCAAGGGCAGTTATGCGCTGTTCAAGCACATCCTGGGTAGGCCCGCCCAGACGGGTATAAATATTTCCTAATTCCTTCAAGGCAAAAAGGTCTGCAGCATGCTGAGTGCTTTCGAAAAGATATGAGCTTGTCCTGTGAACCGGGACAGCCCTTGACAGACTGCTGTCAGGAACCTGCCCCGCATGAAGAGACAATGTCTCAAACCTGTATTTTTTATCTGCCATAATATATCTCCTTTTTTTAAATTTTGTTTTATCCTACTTGTTAAGTATGATAATGTTATTAATTATCAGTCCTGTCAACATTAATCAACCACCCTTATTTCACCCCTTACCATTCCCATCCAGCAGGAATAGCTGATAGTCCCGGCCTGCTGAGGAGTAAAACTGATTTTATTTTCACCTTTTTTCAGGCTGAATCTGGCATTGGCTGATGGTATTATAATAGCATTTGTACAGCCTGTAATCTGGTCGCCCCAGATTGTCCATTCTACCGGAACACCTTTCCTTACTTCCAGAATTGACGGTTCAAAACCCTGAAAGGTCACATGCATCTCGATTTTCTGGACACCTTCAGCCGGAAGAAAATTTTCAGCAGTCATATTGCCGCCGCTATTGGCTGAATTTCCGCCAAAAATATTTCCGCTGTAGCCAAACAGGGGAATTGCAGCCAAAAAAGTCATAATTGCGAAAAATCCTATAAGAATTCCTGACGCTCTCTGAATAACAACTGCCCCGCTTCTCCTTGACCAGCCTGCTGTCAGTCCCGCGGCAAACAGAACCGGCAATGTACCGAGACTGAAAGCCAGCATTATTAGCGAACCGGTCAGGAAAGAACTGCTTCCCAGAGCCGTGAGCTGCATACTTTGTGTAAAACCGCAGGGAAGAAAAAAAGTCATCGCTCCCAGCAGCAGAGGTGCTGAGGGATTTTTGCTGCTTTTCAACATTCCCATTGCATTTGACAGGAAAGACGGCATTCTGAATCCCGCTCTTTCAAGATATTTGCCTGCACCTAAAATAGCAAGGGCGGAAGTCATCAGCATAACAGCAAGTATTATTTCAAAAAATCCCAATGCCGGACCTTTAACTGACAGTGAACCGCCGGCAAGACCCAGCATTCCTCCAAGAATTGTAAAACCAGCAATCCTCCCTGCCTGAAATAAAATATTAGGCTTGAGAACCGCTTTGAAACTTTTTTCACCTGCAGCATTCTGAGAAAGAATCGAGAATGATATTACAATCGATCCGACTACCGCAAGACAGGAACTAACTGATGCGGCAAATCCCATTATTACAGCCAGCAAAAGGCTTCCGGTATCCCCGCTTCCGGATAATATCCCGGGAAATGAGACAATTCCGGAATTCTGCAAAAAAATAAAAAAAACAATTACTATTCCTGAAGCAATAAAGGATTTAATCCAGCTGAAAATGCTAATGTCCTGAACAGATTTACCTTCCGGAGCTTTTTTTCCCTTATCACTCAGAGAACCATTATCATCACCGCATTCAAATTCACTGATACTGAAGCCATAGGGTGCAAGCTTTTCACCTGCTGCGGAAATTGAAGGGTATGCCGCTCCTTTATCCAGATTCAGCACAGCCTGTTCAGCTGAAAGAGATACCATTACATTCTCAACGCCGGGGAGTGATGATAATTCCTGTTTTACAAGCTGTGCACATGATGCACAATGCATTCCCTTAATTTTCCATAAAATCCTGATGTTATTTTTATTCATTTTTTATTCCACATAAGTTTCAAGAATCTTCATTATTTCATTCAGTTTTTCATCTGAATCCTTATTGCTTACAGCATCTACAACACAGGTTGACATATGCTGCCTCAGAATAGTCAGGTTAGCCTTTTTCAGGATTCCCTGTACTGCAATAATCTGTCTGGATACATCGACACAATATCTATCCTCATTTATCATAGTAATAATTGCATCAACATGACCTTTCGCGGTTTTTAGAAGATTCAGTGCTTTAATACTTTCAGCTGTAGTATGATTCATTTATACCCCCAGAATTATTATTTTAAATTATATAAACCAGCTTTGAAACGAAAAATCTTAAAGTTTTTCATATTCATTCTTCCGGCTTGATGCTGTACTCAATGTTTCAGCTGAAATCATGGTTTTATTTTTTAAAATGCTTTAATCTGAGAGCATTACTTACCACGGAAACAGAGGAAAGAGACATTGCCCCTGCCGCGAGAATCGGGTTAAGCAGCGGCCCTCCAAATAAGGTCAGGATACCCGCAGCAACCGGTATCAGCAGTACATTATATCCGAATGCCCAGAAAAGGTTCTGCTTGATATTTTTCAAAACAGCCTTTGAAAGTTTTATAGCAGATACAACATCCCTGATGTCGCTGTGAACAAGAATAATATCCGCACTTTCAATTGCCACATCTGTACCGCTTCCTATTGCAATCCCTACATCAGCTGCGGCAAGCGCCGGAGCATCATTTATTCCGTCTCCTACCATGGCAACTTTAAAACCTCCAGTCATAAGCCTCTCAACTTCAAAAGCTTTGTCCTCAGGGAGAACTTCAGCCCTGACTTCATCAATACCAGCTTCGACTGCAATTGCTTCCGCGACTTTTCTATTGTCGCCGGTAAGCATGAAAGATTTTATACCGAGTTTTTTAAGCTCCGCAACAGCTTCACAGCTTTCTTCTTTCAGCTTGTCCCTGACAGCAATAAGACCTTCAAGCCTCCAGGTACCGTCTTCTTTTGATGCCATATAAACCGGTGTCTTACCTTTATAAGCCAAAGCTTCTCCCTGCTGGATAAGATTTTCCGCTTCAAGTGTATCCAGAGATACACCCTCCTTGATAAGCAGTTTTTTTGTTCCAATCAATATATCAGTAATACCTTGAATTCCTTTAACCCGTACTGATATTCCACCGCCGGGGACTGCATTAAAATCTGATACTTCTGAGAAAACCAGATTCTCTTCCTGTGCTTTCCTTATTATGGCATCCCCAAGAGGATGACCTGATGAAGTTTCTGCTGAAGCCATTACTCCCAGAATCTCAGATCTTCCAAGCTTTAGGGATATAATATCAGTAACTTCCGGCTTTCCTACGGTTAGTGTCCCAGTTTTATCAAAAACAACGGCATTAATCCCGGCTGCTGTCTGGAGCGCCTCACCTGTTTTAACAAGTATTCCAAATTCAGCTCCCCGACCGGTGCCTACCATTATTGCTGTAGGTGTTGCAAGTCCCAGAGCACAAGGACATGCAATAAGCAAAACTGCTGTAAGTACTGTCATTGAAAACGGTAAACCTGCTCCTGATAAAAACCATACAGTTGCCGATAACAAAGCAGTAATCATCACTGCAGGAACAAACCATGCAGAAACTTCGTCGGCAAGTTTTGCTATCGGAGCTTTACTGTTTTGAGCATCTTCTACAAGTTTTATTATCCTTGCTATAGTTGTATCACGGCCTACGCGTGTAGCCTTAAACAGAAAACTGCCGTTTTTATTAATACTCCCGCCAGTTACACTTGAGCCGACCGATTTTTCAACAGGCATACTCTCTCCGGTAAGCATAGATTCATCAACGGAGCTGAAACCTTCAGTAACCAATCCATCAACTGGTATTCTGGCTCCAGGTTTTACCCTTATCAGATCTTCCGGCTCAAGTTCTGATACTGCTGTTTCCTTTTCCTCTCCATTCACAATGAGAATAGCATTTTCAGGAGTGAGGTTTAAAAGTGCCTTGATAGATCTACCGGTTTTTCTCTTTGCCCTGCTCTCAAGGATTTTTCCAAGCAGAATAAGAGTTATTATAACTCCGGCAGTTTCAAAATACAGCTGTTCAACAGCTTTTAAATTTCCAT
>JACKPD010000019.1 GCA_024233785.1 Spirochaetales bacterium
AAAAGCCTCTTCGGGAAATACATGACCCGCATTTTGTGGAATACCTGAGGAAGATATGCGCAGAGCTTCCTCCCAATAAATCGATCTATCCGATCATTTTCCCCATCAGGAACCTTAAAAGACCGCCGAAAGACACAGAGCTTCAGGTCGGGTACTACTGCATAGATACATTTACACCGATCAACAGAAACGCTTGGCTGGCTGCCCGCGGGGCGGTAAACTGCGCTGTAACAGGGGCGGAAATGGTTCTCAAGGGATCGACGATGGCATATGCCCTTGTCCGCCCGCCGGGACATCACGCGGAAAACAGATCATTCGGCGGATTCTGTTATTTCAATTCATCCGCGGTTGCCGCCCATTATCTCAGCAAACACGGAAAGGTAGCAGTACTTGATATTGATTTCCATCACGGGAACGGGACACAGGATATTTTCTACAGCCGGCCCGATGTCTACACTGTATCTATTCACGGAAACCCGAAATTCGCATATCCCCATTTTTCAGGATTCTCGGATGAAACAGGGGAAGGAGCCGGGAAAGGATTTAACCTGAACCTCCCGCTGCCGGAGACAATAACACCGGAAAAATACAGGGAAACGCTTCAAAAAGCCTTAACATCAATTAAGAAATTCAACCCAGCATACCTTGTACTGGCGCTGGGACTCGATACAGCCAAAGCAGACCCCACAGGGACCTGGACACTCAGGGCAGAAGACTTCCGCCTTAACGGACAGATGATCGCCTCCCTAAAACTTCCCATCCTGATTGTTCAGGAAGGGGGCTACAGGACCCGCACGCTCGGAATCAACGCGGCCCGTTTCTTTGAAGGACTTTACAGCAGCTATAGCAGTAAATGATAAAAAAGGCTTAGAGAAAGGGCAGAAGTTAACAGTTATGCGGGCCTGAAATTATCCGGACAGGAGAGACTAATGGATAAAATAAGAAAAATAAAGAGTATTTTAAAAGCACAGAATGTCATGGAAGGGGCCGGCGTCAGGCTCAAAAGGATTTTCGGCAATAACAATACAGCACTTACAGATCCCTTCCTGCTGCTTGATGATTTTCATTCAGATAAAAAAGAAGATTATATAAAGGGCTTTCCATGGCACCCCCACCGAGGGATTGAGACTATTACTTATGTTCTTCACGGTGATGTAAGGCATGGGGACAGTATTGGAAACAGCGGGACAATATCAGACGGGGATGTGCAGTGGATGACTGCAGGCAGCGGGATCATTCACGAGGAGATGCCCCTGGGTGATGATAACGGGCTGATGTGGGGGTTCCAGCTCTGGGCCAACCTGCCCCGTTCAGAAAAAATGAGCCGGCCGCTTTACAGGGATGTGAAAAACGAGATGATTCCAGTTGTAAAGCTTGATAGCGGGGCAATAATAAAAATAATCAGCGGAGAGGTTAACGGTATAAAAGGCCCTGTTGCCGATATTGCCATAAAACCCGAGTATCTTGATGTTACCCTGCCGGCCGGTGTTTCTTTTACACGCAAGTTTGATAACGGCCACACAGTATTTGCCTATATAATCGAAGGGGATATTTCGGTTCAGGATGATGAACCGCCCGCGGGGGGAACCGGGCAAATTCATAACAGCTTAAAAAATGAAAAAACATTCCCCAAAGAGCAGCTTATACTTTTTGATGAAGGTGATGCGGTCTCTATCACCGGGGGAGGCAGCGGATCAAGGTTTCTGCTTGTGTCGGGAAAGCCCCTTAAAGAGCCTGTAGCCTGGTACGGTCCCATAGTGATGAATACGGATGAAGAGATAAAAACCGCGATACGTGATTTAAAGGACGGAACCTTCATTAAATAGTTGACACAACAGGTTCAGAATATAATTATTACTGCATGAAAAATCTGATTCAGCTTTTTACAATCTTTTTCAGGATAGGCCTTTTCTCCATCGGAGGAGGATATGTGATGCTTCCCATGCTGAAAGAAGAGGTTGTAAATAAAAGAAAATGGCTCACAGATGAAGAGATTCTTGATTTTTACGCTATCGGACAGGCAACACCCGGGATTATAGCTGTAAACACTGCAACCTTTGTAGGATACAGTCAGAAAGGTATTGCAGGCTCTCTTTCCGCTACAGCTGGAATTGTTGCCCCTTCAATTATAATAATAACACTTATTTCAGCATTTTTTACCGAATTCAGGGAAGTCCTCATTATCCAGAAAGCGTTCGCGGGAATCAGGGTCGCGGTTTCTGTACTGCTTCTTTTTATCGTCGCCGGGCTTATCAAAAAAGGGGCAAAATATAAAACCGGTGTTGTTATAATACTCGCAGCTTTTGCAGGAATAACTTTTTTCAAGGTATCTCCTGTTCTGATAGTAGCAGCGTCTGCAGCCGCAGGAATTGCCTCAGGCGCTTTGAGGAGAAAAATAATCAGGCAGGAGAAAAAACTGTGATTCATTTTGAGCTATTTATAATGTTCTTTAAAATAGGACTCTTCGCAATCGGAGGAGGCCTTGCCACGCTGCCCCTGCTGAAGGAAGCGCTTCTTGATTCAGGCCGCATGAGTCACGGGGAATTTATAGACATGGTCGCAATTTCTCAGGCGACGCCGGGACCGATCGGAATTAATATGGCGACTTACGCAGGATTCAAGGCGGCAGGTGTAACGGGAGGGCTGATTGCTACTGCAGGGATTGTTACCCCTTCCCTGATTATAATTATACTGATTGCCAGGTTCATGCAGGATTACGCGGACAACAGTATTGTAAAGGACGCTCTTGCAGGGATAAGGCCCGCAGCAGCCGGGATGATAGCTGCCGCCGGATTATATATATTCGGGAATTCTGTAGTCATGTTCGACCTTTTCCCATCAGCAGGCTGGTTTTCCTTAAAGACAGCCGCGCTTTTTGTCCTGCTCGGAATTTTTTATCTGTTTAAAAAAGGTAATCCTGTATTCTATCTTCTGGCAGGCGCGGCTGCCGGGATTATCTTCCTCTGAGTTTCCGGTCCATCCCTGTATTTTTTTCAAGCATATTAATTATATATGGACGCAGGTCTGATGCCTCAATTATATCATCGATTGACCCGACCTGTTTTGCCCTTTCAACCGAGTGTACCGCGTCAAAGCTATGGCCCAGGGCATTCTGTTTTTCGTTATACACCTTTTTAAAAAGGTCGTCATACTCACTCTGAAGTCTCCTGTCATTCTTGAACGCACTTTGAAATTTCACAATCCTCTCATCAGAACATGTTTCCTTATATACTTTTTTAGGAAAAACTACGGCGGCAGCCGGTATCCCCCCAATGACTGACGCATATGAACCTTTTACAGCGGCAGCTGTAAGGTTAGGGTTCAACGCTTTTGAAAAAACAACATAGGCCCCTCCGTGGTATCTCGCGACGACTACAAATATTAAAGGACCTTTGAAATTGACAACCGCCCTTCCTATTTCTGCCCCGTATTCAAGCTGCAGTTTGCGCAGGGATTCCGGCGACCCGTCAAACCCTGACAGGTTTGCGAGTATTACAACCGGGAGCCTTCCGGAAAAAGCATTAAGGGCCCTGGCAGTTTTTTTGGACGACAAGGGGTAGAGCGTACCGCCGCTCCAGCTTTCAGGGCCGTCATACGGTATTTCACCTATCCTTGGGATTGTCCTGCTTTCAATGCCTATCATTCCGGCTGAATATCCCCCTATCCTTGTTTCCCAGATAACAGATGTATCTGAATCAGCCATCAGCTGCCATCTTTCAAGGTAATCCGAATCCCCATCCTTTACAGCATTCATAATCTGTCTTATGTCAAAAGGCTTTTTCCGCTCCGGGTTCTTTTCAATACTGAAGATATCCCCGATAGTTTCAAATCCCTGCCCGTAATTGTCAATATATGTATTTACAGAGATATCCCTCCCCGAAGGATCTTCCGTCTTTCTAAAACCTGAATACCTTTCAGATTCAGACGGCAGAAGGTAAGTAAGCCTGTAATGCCTGAAAAGTATATTATACGCTTCAGCGATGTTTGAAACCCTGAACTGCGCCTGCCCGTTGGGTCCCATAATTTTTTCAACACCGCCAATGTCAAGATTGTTGTCGCCGGAGACGCTTCCGGAAAAATCAAGCGCTTTTTTGCCGGTAAGCAGCATCGATGCGTCATCAGTCATAATTAAAAGCCCGCAGGTATGCATCAGCATTGTCGCCTCCGCGTTCCAGTAAGACTGGGCACCTACATTTATGGATGAAACAATAATATTTATCTCACCCCCGTTTTGAGTGAACTCAATAATCCTTTTCAGCACAGCGGCAGTCCAGTCAAGGTTTTCAGTACCGCTCTCCATATCGATCCTGGCGCCTGATGAAACAGGGAGCCACTCAACCGGTATCTTTTCTTTTTCAGCGAGATCAAGAGATGCTATTACCCTTCTGCACTCGCCTTCCGAAAGGCTCCCCATATCCTTAAGCGGGTCTGAAAGTATAATGACCCGCCTGTAGACACAGCTGTATTTCAAATCACTGTTTTCAATTATCCCGAATATTATATTAGCTTCATTAAGACCCGGTTTTCTGTTTTTGACAGAAATTGTACTATGGGTTTTTTCTGCATTGTCAATCTCAATATCATATTCCTCGAATTTACCGCCCTGCGGTACAGACCCGCCGTAAAAGGATGAGCCTGTGAGCATTTTAGTAATTTCATAAGGATAAAGAACATTTCTTCTCCGGGCCAGGATTACATTCCGGGCGTAACTGTCTACAGTAATAAGCGGTTTTTCCGCAGGTATCCTGCTCCTTATTACAAGCTGTTTATCTGTGATGGAAGAAATATCAAGCTCAAGCGGACGGGCGGATTTCTCGCTCCAGCGCTTTCTCCGGGTAAGAATAACCAGTTTTTCAAGTCCTATACCGTCAGTCAATGCAATCAGGGTTCTTCCGTATTCTTCCATTTTTTTAAGGCCGATCCCCAATAGCGGCCTGTTATGTATAACTATCCTGTTCCACAAAAGCCTTTCCCTGTATGCGGGTAAAACTGAACGCATCGCATTTACTGCATCAATCAGCAGGGCTTCAAATAGATCAAGCTTTATGTTTTTTCCGTTATCAGCGGTATTTACGGTTTTCTCTGATACATCGATAAAAGCTGCCAGCCTGATGTCTTCAGGGTTCTCCTTTGACCTTGCTTCACAAAGTAAAACGCCTTTATTTCTGTAAATTACTTTAAGTATAAAGTTAATGAATCTGTAGACTTTAAGTTCCCTGTACTGAAGCGGGCTGAAGCCTCTCCTGTTGTTTTCCTCTTTCCATTTATTATTCTCAAAGTTAAAACTTCTATAGTTTATCTCTTCCGATTCGCTGCAGATGCCTATAGTTATTTTATATTCCGGAGGCAGATTTTCCATACTTATCAGGTAATCAAATATTTGATCCGGATCTTTTTTCTTGTCGTTATATACCAGGATTATTAATTCCTTTTCAGAATCTGCCTTATCAGGTAATTTTACTGTTCCTGGCACGGGTAAGAAAGCAGCAGATTCTCCGGCGGCGGAAAATCTGAAAAACTCCGATTCCCTGAAAAATGAGATACAGGAGATAATATCCGAAGTGCCGTATTTTCCTTCAGCACAGAAAATATCAGAAACCTGATTATTACAAAAAAATGAAGAAGAGATATCTCTGTCCCTGTTAAACCGGCGGCCGATATGCTTCAATCCTGTTTTTCTGATATTTTCATCAGGGGACAGGCATAATTTTATTAGACTATTCATAATCTCCGGGCCTGTGTCAGAGATATCCACACCAGAAATTAATGATTCTGAATATTCTGAGTGTTCTTCCTTAAAAAGGTCCGGCTTTAAAATATCTGTTATCAGATACTTGAGGCGCACAACAGCGTTTAAAAGAATGGGATTTGATCCTGCCGAGATCGAAATTACTTCATCTGATATTTGCTCTAATACTTCACTGTGCTTTTCTCCAATCTTAACATTTTCAAAATCAAGAAAAACAGATTTTAATATTTCCTCTTTACTGTGAATATTTTTATGGGACCTGAAAAGATAGTAAAGCGCCAGGTCCATTTTGTTGTTTTCATATCCGCCGGTATAGTCATTACCGGAAGTATCATCAAAAATGAAAAATTTCAGGGCCTCATCGATATCTTTCAGGAATTCATCAGGAAGCCCTTTTTTTCTGTCTTCTGTCCTCAGGAAGAAATGGGAAAGCATCTCCGGGTAGGTAAGGGGCCTTGAAAAGAGGCTCGAGGCAATTTTTTTATTCAAAAAAAGTTTTTCAACAGCAATATATATCCGAATCAGTGATAAAATAAATTCCATGAATTCAAGCGGATATTTTCCGCTGTCAAAAGCGTCAGACGCAAGCTTTCTGTACATGGATAAAACATCAGGCCCCGAGTCATATCCCAGGAAATGGGCAAGCACCATGTCTTTAAGTTTTTGACTTGCTGATTCATCTGATTCACTTATTACGGAAAAACTGACCGGCTGAAGCTCTTCTTTCTCTCCAGTACCTGCTTCTCCTGACCCTGACGCACCTGCAGGCTCGATTCTTACAAGGCTCTGACCGGCAGAAACCTGCATGCCGTCCGATACATATACTTCCGCGATAACGCCGTCAGAAGGAGCGTTTATAACCATTTCCATTTTCATAGCTTCAAGAATTATTACCGGCTGGCCTTTTTTTACTATAGTTCCCGGTGAGACTGCAGCGGAAAGAACAATGGCAGGCGACATGGATTTGATATACCCCTGCGACTGGGCCTCTACATTAATTACCCAGCCGTCAACCTCGCAGAGAAAAGCATCTCCCCTCTCTGTAACAATAAGACTATATCTGGTTCCGTTCAAAACCAGTTCCGACTCAAAATCACTGACAGAGTATCTGCAGGCTATTTCATTATCCTTAAAACTGATGTGATAAAGGCCCCCGGATAAATTTTTTACATGAAAAGAATAACTGCATCCCTGTGATGAGAGGTTCACATCAATACCTTCCATTGACGGTATTCTCCCGGGTTTCCCTGATCTTGATACCTGGCTGCGGAAATTAAGAAAATCAGCGTTATGCTGCCTGATATAAAGCTCTATAGCGCATGAAACCAGGGACGCCGCGACTTTATCATCAGGGACAGATGTCCCCTTTCTATTTATCAGCTCTTCCACAAAACCTGTATGGGTACCTCCTTTCTGTATTTCCGGATTATCCAGGAGGGAAAGGACAAAAGCCTTGTTGGTTGTCCCGTTTCTAATTTTTATCCTGAATTCCTGAAGAGCTCTTTTCATTCTGGCGATTGCCTCCTGCCTGTCAGAACCGGAGGCTATTATCTTTGCGATCATTGAATCGAATTCCGACGGGATGCTGCTGTTCCTTTCAATTCCGGAATCGACCCTTATGCCGGGTCCGGCCGGGGCCTTGAACAGAAGCACATCTCCGGGTGCGGGGGAAAAACCGGAAGCAGGGTCTTCAGCATTTATCCTGACCTCCATAATCGCGCCTTTTGGTGTAGATCCTTTAAGATCGACCTTTTTCCCCATTGCAACATCAATCTGTCCTTTTACAAGATCAATCCCGTAGAGTATCTCGGTTATAGGATGTTCAACCTGAAGCCTTGTATTTACTTCCATGAAATAGAACTGATTCCTATTTAAATCATAAAGGTATTCAACTGTTCCGGCTCCGGTATAGGATGCGGCTTTTATAAGCCTTGATGAGGCCTCTTCCATGCTGATAAGTATCTCCTTATCAAGCAGCGCCGGCGGAGTCTCCTCAATAATTTTCTGGTTTCTCCTCTGGATGGAACAGTCCCTTACCCCGAATGTATTGATATTCCCGTGAGTATCAGCTAAAACCTGGACTTCGAGATGCCTCCCCTTTTCGACAAAGCATTCCATGAACAGCAGGTCATTGCCCGTGATTCTCAGCGTCTCTTCCCTTGCGGATTTGTACATCGCCTCCATTTCATGTTTTGACCTTACAATCCTTATTCCCCGGCCTCCTCCGGCGTTTGACGCTTTTATGATAACAGGGTATCCAAGTTTTTCAGCAAACTGACAGGCATCATCAATACCTGCGAGAGGCCGCATGCTCCAGGGAAGCACAGGAACATCGCTTTTCTCAGCCAGCGCCTTTGCCGATATTTTATCTCCGAGAAGAGCCATTGCCTCCCCGGAAGGGCCCAGAAAAACAATCCCGCTCTTTTCAATTTTTCCGGCAAATTCCGAATCCTCGGACAGGAACCCCCACCCGGCCCAGACCGCGCTGCAGGAGGTTTTCTTAAGAGCATCAATCAGAAGATCGTGATCAAGGTAAGGCATAATTGCTTTCCCCGGGCTGCCGGAGATACCGGACATCCCTGAAAGAAGGTACGATTCATCCGAGCTTTTTGCAAAAAGCGATTGCTCTTCCTTTTCGATGTAGAATGAAACACTTTTTAGATTTACAGAGTAGAGATTATTGTACTCTTTTAAGGACCTTATAAACCTGTAGGCGGCTTCGCCCCTGTTTAGAATACCGATTCTGCCGTCCGGCTTAAGAAGCTTTTTCTCATTTTTTTCCATTTTTCACCCCGTGATAACTCTCTATCAACAGGGTTTAGTAATAAACTGGAAACTTTTAAGTATGTCAACTTTCAATCCGTAAAAATTATAAATTTCACCTTAATTGATATAATAATTCAGCAATGTTCTATTTTTACTGAATTATTGTAATGTAATTAGTTTATAAAAAACAGTTGCCGGGTGTTAAAGCTTCACAGAAAAAACACATTTTATTCATACTATTTCTATATGATTTGTTATATTGTTTATATAGCAAATCATACGGAGGGAATAAATGGGATATTTCAGCAATCAGTTCTGCAGTTTTTTAAATCTGAGAGGAGGAAATTTGTTTATGGGATTACTGATTATAATTATAGCTGCCGCAGTTGTGTATGCAATGGTTAAACAGCACGGCAAAAAAGAAAAAGAGGAACCGACAGCACTTGATATTTTAAAACAGAGACTTGCGGACGGCAAAATAAGCGTTGAGGAATTTGAGAGGCTTAAAAATATAATCAAAGAATAATCAGGAAAGATGCTTATACCATACATTCATGGATTCAATACCGGTTGAAATATTGGTATTGCTGATGAGAGTACCGCTGTATTTATAATTACTGCTTTTGAAAACAGCATTCATAGCGGTAGAATTAAGTCTTGCTATTGTGTAGAGGGTTTTAACCGGGCCTTCTTTCAGATACGCCTCAAGCGCATTCATAAGTTTTCCCGCAAGTCCGTATCCCCTGTATTCCGGGCTTACAGCGAAATCTGTCATTTCGGCATTGAGTTCATCAAGGTCTTTTTCTGCTGAGGCTGCGGCAGTAATTATTCCCTTATCAGTAATAATCATATAATCAACATTTGCATTCATGGTTCCGGCAATATACTGTGCGCTTGAAAGGGGAAACGGGTAATTTGGGAACTGAATCCCGTAAAAATCTGCGAGAGGTGCTGCGTCTGATTTATCAGCCTTCCTGATTTCAAACCCGCCAGGTTTACCCGCCCGGCCGGCGGGGGTTTTTCCACCGGAAAGAAGAGCCGCAACAGCCTCTCCGGCTTCTGTTTCAATAAAAACAGATCTTTCACTGTCATAATATTTGCATGCGAATATACAGTCATCCCCGTTACGGAAAAAAGATGGAATATAGGCTTCAAGCCTGTATCCTGCCAGAAAAAAGAGAGGATAATCGGCAGATCTTATCTTTGCAAAGCTTTTACCGTATCTGTTTTCAACGCAGAGCCTGTCAATATAGTCAATAACGTTTTTTTTATCTGAGTCAGGATCAAGTTTCATCAGATATACCCTGCTGTTATTCCTGCCGTGCTGGAGTACGGTTTTTCCTATATATTCTATTTTATCAATTTTACTGTTTTCAATATTAACCATCATTCTCTTCCCTTCTTTTAAAGCGCGGATTATTGCCGGGTATAAGGGTATTTGCCTTGTCATATTCACAGAGGAGTCTTTCAATACCGACAGAGTCCATGTGTTTTTTCCAATTTTCAGAAAAATCAAGACGGCAGTCCCTGCAGTTGTTATCGCAGTAGCTGGTATGATAGGACCGGGGCTCTGAATATGTAGAAATTACACCTTCGTAATTTCTGAGTACAATTTTATTGGATGACCAGGAAATAAGATAATTTGGAAGAACAGGTATTTTCCCGCCGCCTCCAGGCGCATCAACGACATAAGTTGGAACACAAAATCCGCTTGTATGCCCTATCATGTTTTCAATTATCTCCACCCCCTTGCCTACTGAAGTCCTGAAGTGGTTAAGCCCTTCTGAAAGATCGCACTGATAAAGGTAATAAGGCCGCACCCTGTTTTTGACCAGCATCTGGCAGAGTTTTTTAATAATCCTGGGGCAGTCGTTTACATCGCGAAGCAGCACAGACTGGTTTCCAAGCGGGATGCCGGCTTCCGCTAACTTTGCCACAGCTTCCCTGGAAGCCTCTGTTATTTCCTTCGGATGATTGAAATGGGTATTAATCCAGAGGTTCTTATATTTTTTAAGAATAGCGACCAGGGAATCAGTAATTCTGAAAGGAAGCACGACGGGCATTCTGGTTCCGATCCTTATAACCTCTACATGCTCAATGGATGAAATCCCGGAAAGTATCCAGTCAAGGTAATTATCAGAAAGCATAAAAGGATCTCCTCCTGAAAGCAAAACATCCCTTATCTGTTTGTTGTCTCTTATATATTCAATTCCTTTAAGAATAGATTCCCTCTCCGGAATGGAATCAATATCCCCCACTTTCCTTTTTCTTGTGCAGTGCCTGCAGTACATGGAGCAGATATTCGATATATGGAAAAGTACCCTGTCAGGATACCGGTGGGTTATCCCTTCCACAGGGCTGTCCGCATCTTCTGAAAGCGGATCGCTCATATCATTTTTAAGTATTTCAAGTTCCCGTTTATCCGGAAAAGCCTGTTTGAAAACAGGATCATTTTTGTAATTATCAATATCAATAAGCGAAAGATAATACGGCGTGATGCTGACAGGAAACCGCTCTGTAGTCATCTCAAGTAATTTCCGCTCATCATCACTGAAAACTATTCCTGTAAGTTCTTCAAACTTTTCCACAGTCCGGATTGCATGCCTTAGCTGCCATGCCCAGTCTTTCCAGTTTGATTTCATGCTTTTCTGATAAAAATATTCCCTGATCCTGTTCTTTTCAGTCTTAACCATCTATCCTCCAATTCAATTTTATACTTAGTATACTCTTTTTATATATCATTATAATTATTTTATATTATTATATTATATATATTTAGCATCTTTCGTTTACATAGTTGCCTATATATTATACTTTCTTTCTAAGAAATATCAATACCTTCAGGAAATCTATTGATATCAGGATAATTAAAATCTATATTTAGGTAATGAATGATGATCACTTTTTAAAAATGTTTTTATCTTTAAGAAAAATTATTCAATCCATGGATATTCATTCCAAAAAACTGCTCAAGCTTTATGGAGTGACAGGATCCCAGATCTATCTTCTCAGAATAATTAGAAACTCAAATGATATTACAATTTCAGGTATAGCAAAAAAAGCATCACTGAGGCAGGCAACAGTAACAGATATATTATCCAGGCTTGAAAAAGCAGGCTGTATAATTGTTACAAAAGGATCGGCTGACAAACGTAACAAATACATTACGCTTACTGAAAAAAGCGAAAGCATACTTGCACACAGCCCGTCTTTTTTCGAGAATGATTTTATTACAGAGTTTTCAAAACTTGATGATTGGGAGAAAAATTATCTGTTAAGCGCCCTGCAGCGTATATCGCAAATCATGAATAGTAAATAAACATTTTTTAAAGAAGTTGCCGGACAATTCAGGAGTTTCACCGGATCTCAATACTTATTGAAAATTTAAAAAGAAAATATGTTATTGTTGCTGTATAATTATCAGCATTATCTTTATTAAATTTTTAAGCAGGATATAATAGTGCTATATAAAATATTATTATCTTCTGAATTCAGGAAGGAATATGCCTTTAACTATTAAGGATATAGCAAGAATTGCAGGAGTAAGCCACTCAACAGTCTCAAGAGGCCTTAACGGCAAACCTGGAGTTTCTGATGAGCTCCGGGATAAAATCAAACAGATTGCCAGCGACCTGGGATTTGAGTTCAATGCGAATGCAAGAAGTCTAAGCACCGCAAAAACCGGAACTATCGGGATTATTTACGATGAAGAGAATTATGAATCAACCCTGCATATTTATTCGATGGGCCTGCTCAGATACATGAGGAATAGTCTTGAACGTGAGGACCTTGACGCAATCATAACTTTTTCAAAAAACCGGTTTACAGGATATGATAATATTGAAAAACTCATAAACAAAAGAAAGGTTGACGGGCTTATTATTATCAGTTCAAAAATTGATATCAAAACAATTCATTTCCTTAATGATGCAAAAATACCATTTGTCTTTTCCCACCAGATACCTGATGAAAATTTCGGAGATGTTGACTCAGTCTACTGCGACCATTTTAACGGAGGATATATTGCCGGGGGACATCTGATAAAACAGGGATGCAGGAAATTATTGTGCATTGCAAGAAAAGACAACAGAAAAGAATTCCAGATGAGGACTGCGGGGTTTACGTCAGCCGCACGTGACAGCGGATTAGAAATTGATAAACAATCTGTTATAACGGGAGGATATACTTTTATAGACGGTTACAATACAGCCATCGCCAATTTGGACAGAATTAAAAAATCAGACGGAATATTTATACACACAGATCTTAAGGCGCTCGGAGTTATATCAGCCCTGTCAGAAAGAAATATTTCTGTTCCGGATGATATTTGCGTCATCGGATATGATGATACCGAATTGTGCACTTTTATAAAACCCTCTCTTACATCTATTCAGCAGCCCAGTGAAAAAATAGCCGTACAGACATGCGAAAGGCTTATTGAGCTGCTGAACGGCTCCAGAGAAATAAAAACAAAAAAAATAATATTACCTCCCAGGCTTATTGAAAGAGATTCTTCGAATAGAAAAATCCGTAATTAAGTTAATCATTCCGGCCTGATTCAGGCGGATACAGCAAATATTTGGAAATAATAGTATTTACAAATTATCTCAATATCATTAAAATGCATTTTGTTTCTACGCACACGTGTGTGTTTAAGGAGTTTTATCATGGATAACAAAGTATATGATGCAGTACATATCGGGCATTATACAAAAGACACAATAGTTACCTTAAAAGGCGGTACACGTATTGTAGACGGAGGCGGTTTTAACTACGGCGCCCACGCAACACATGCTTTAGGTCTTGATGTCCTTGCGATAACAAGACTTGCAAAAGAAGATTCTCATGTTGTCGATGAGCTGAACAGGACAGGGATCAAAACATCGGCAGTTTATACTGATAAATCAACCTGTCTTAAAATGGATTATCCTTCAGAAAATCCTGATGAAAGGATTTTCACTGTTACAAGCGTTGCCGCGCCTTTTGAAGCAAGCGACATACAGAATATCAGGGGAAAAGCGTTTGTCGCTGCACCGTCATTTCTCGGCGAAATGGATATGACCTTTATTAAAGCCATGAAAGAAAGATGCAGGTACCTTGCTCTTGATGTGCAGGGATTTGTCAGGGTTGTCTACGGAAACACCGTAAAATATGAACAGTGGAAAGAGCAGAGGGAAATTCTGCCGATGGTTGATTTTTTCAAGGTTGATATAGCGGAAGCGGAATTCATGACAGGGACAAAAGACCGGCACGAAGCCGCAAAGATGCTTAAGGCAATGGGTCCTGCCGAGATAGTCCTGACTCATAAATCAGGATTACTTATTTACGACGGGAAAGAGTATTTTGAAGCAGAATTCCACCCGAAAGAACTTATCGGAAGAAGCGGCAGGGGCGATACCTGCATTTCTACATATTCGGGCTGCAGACTCTCCATGCCGCCGGAGAAGGCAGTAATCTGGACAGCTGCCCTTGCGAGTCTCAAGATGGAAAAAGAAGGTCCTTTTACCGGGACAAAAAAAGATGTTGAAAACATGATTGCTGGAAAATACAAAATTGAAATATAAACTTATAATATCCGATGTTGACGGCACTCTGCTTGACAACAGCCATCAGATTACTGAAGAAAACAGAAAAGCCGTCTCCGAATTCAGGGCGGCCGGAGGACTATTTTCACTGGCAACAGGTAGAATTGAAAAAACTGCCCGCGCCATCCATAGTGAACTTTCGCTTGATCTGCCCCTGATCCTCTATAACGGAGCCAAAATCATCGACCTTAAAGATAACAGGACAATTTACGAAAAGCACCTTAGCCGTGAGCAGGCGGAAGCAGCGCTTAAAGCTCTGTCAGCTTATCCGGTTTCAGTGATTTTTTATTCTGACAATGAGGGATATACTCCCGATTATACTGAGAACATAAAAAAACACGCAGAAATGGAAGGAATTCTTCCAAACCTCTCAGCCGGCATGTCAGAGGTAAACCTTTCCCGTGTAAACAAGATACTGTTCGCAGGAAATGACGATGAAGGGGACGATCTTCTCTTTGCCGGTTATTTAAGGGAATATGAAAAATTATGTCCTGATTTGCCTGCCATAGTCCGGTCAAACAAAAAGTACCTTGAGATTCTCCCTGAAGGGGTAAACAAGGGGACTGCTGTTGAATTCCTGGCCAGGCATCTCGGAATTGATATTGAGGAAGTCATGTGCTTCGGAGATAATCTCAACGATTTCGAGATGATTGAAAAAGCAGGCATGGGGGTCGCAATGGGTAACGGACATGATGCCCTTAAAAAGATCGCAGGACTTGTTGCTCCCGCAAATACTGAATCAGGAGTAGCAGCTGTTATCAGAAAATATCTTTAACCTGCTTTAAACTATGAGCCTGAAGGCTGAATCATTAAACCAAAACTCTCACTCTGCATAAAAGACTGATACCTCATTTTTTAATTAAAAATTAAATACCGTGTTATAATATTTATGAGGTTTATAAAAATGAAATTATTTAATACTGATAAAGCGCCCTCCCCCGCGGGCCATTACTCCCAGGCGGTTATTCACGGCGGCCTGGTCTACATATCCGGCCAGCTGCCCGTCGTACCCGTTACTGGTGAAAAAATAACCGGTGAAATAGAGGACCAGGCAAGACAGGCCTTTTTAAACCTTAAAGCCATACTTGACAGCTCAGGAAGCGGAATAGACAGGGTAATTAAAACAACAGTATACATCTCAGATATTTCACTCTGGAGCAGGGTAAACGTAGTTTATGCAGATTTTTTCGGCAGTCATAAGCCGGCAAGATCGGTAGTTCCAGCGGGGAAGCTCCATTACGGATTTTTGATTGAAATTGATGCTGTCGCGGCGGTTGATTGATAAATAAATCTTTCCACAGGCCGGGGACAGAGGTGCGGTAATTTAAAATGCAAAAAGGAGAAATAGATTATGTACAAAGTTATTTACGGATTAATGGCATTTTCAGTTTTAGGCACTCCTTCTGTATTCGCGCAGTCGGGATATGAACAGGATCTGATTAAAACTTCAGAAGGAGATATTGTTATCACATTACTCGGCCACGGAACACTTATGATGGAATTCGGAGGGATGGTTATCCACATCGACCCTTACAGCCAGGTTGCCGATTATTCAAAGCTGCCGAAAGCTGATCTTATCCTGTTAACCCATCACCACGGGGACCATCTTGATAAAAAAGCCCTTTCCAATATTCAGGGGAAAAACACACATCTGATCCTGACATCCATCTGCGCTGAATCACTGGGAAGCGGCATGGTAATGAAAAACGGGGATAAAACCTCGTTTAAAGGCATTGATATCGAAGCTGTACCGGCGTATAACATAGCACATAAAAGGGACAGCGGCCAGCCTTTCCATATTAAGGGAGAGGGCAACGGGTATGTTCTAAAATTCGGCGATAAAAAAATATATATTGCGGGCGATACGGAAAATATCCCGGAAATGAAAAACCTGAAAGATATATACTGCGCTTTTCTGCCCATGAACCTTCCCTATACAATGACTTCTGAAATGACGGCAGACGCGGCACGCACATTAAAGCCTGCAGTCCTTTATCCCTACCACTTCGGAGAGACTGACACATCAGAACTTCTCAGGCTGCTTGAAAAAGACAGGTCTATTGAAGTCAGAATAAGGAAGATGAAATAACAGGAAATTCCGGCTTAAGATAAAAAAAGGCTGACCTTGGTTCAGGCAGCCTTTTCACACTAAGCGCGTTAATTATCAGAGATCCCCTTAACACAGGAAATCAGTCTTTTCTTTTTTTCTTCTTTTTATCCGAACCGGCCTTGATGAGCTTCGAGCCCTTGTCAAAGGTGGACCACCATTTATCTCCCGCATTATCTTTCCCGCTTTTCCTGCCTGATTCGCTCCTCGGTTTTTCACCCCGTCCGCCGCCGCTCTCTTTTCTTGAGGGCCTGCTGTCCCTGTCAGCGAATCTTTCACGGTTATCAGCAGCCCAGCTGGGAAATCCGGAGCTGTTTTCACTGTTGTCCCTGCCTTTGGAGCTTCTGCTTTTGGGCCTGCTGTCGCGGTTACTGTCGCGGCTGCCGCCGTGTCCGGTAAACCTGCCCCCTTCACGGTTTGAGGATTTTCTTGAGTCCCGGCCGAAATCACGCCCGGAACCGCTTCCTGAATCACGGCCGGATCCCCTTCTTGAATCCCTGCCCCTGTCGCCTCCGCGGTCGCTTCTGTTGTATGAGGTGCTGCCTGAGCCTCCCCTTGAAGAGCTCCTTGAACCCGACCTCTCCCCCCTGTCGCGGCTTTTTCCGGCTGACTGCGGTTCAAATGTCTGGGTGTCGTCATACCCTTCGCTTTTTCCATCCATCGCAAGCTTTAAAAGAACAGCTGCGACATCAAGTGATGTATAATCATCGCCGATAAGGCTTTCAACAATCCTTACATAGCGTGAAAGTGAGCCTTTTTCAGCCAGAGCTTTAATTTTCTCGCTGTAGCTTTTAATCATTGTGCTGTCAAGGTCATCAATTGTAGGAATTGTACCGCGGGAGATTTTAATCCCGTTGGACCTTTCAATTCTTCTGAGGTTGTAGACCTCCCGGCCTGTAACAAAGGTAAAAGATCTTCCGCTTTTCCCCGCCCTGCCTGTTCTTCCGATCCTGTGGATATAATCTTCATCATCCCTGGGCAGATCATAATTAAATACAGCTGCTATATCGTTGACATCGATCCCCCGGCCTGCAACATCAGTTGCCACAAGTATTTCAACAGTTCCGTTTCTGAATCCTGCCATTACTTTCTCACGCTGTTTCTGAGACATATCTCCGTGAAGTCCTTCAGCAAAGTAGCCCCTGGTTTTGAGGACCTCTACGAGATCGTCAACTTTTGATTTTGTATTACAGAAAACAAGAGCAAGCTTGATATCATAATAATCAATCAGCCTTGCAACTGCTTCCGGCTTTGATCTTTCAGAAATTTCGAATGACATCTGGTCAATTATCGGAGCGTTGATTTTCTGGCTTGTTACATCGATTACTACAGGGTCTTTCTGGAACCTGTTGGTAAGGGAAAGAATATCCTTTGACATTGTGGCGGAGAACATTACTGTCTGCCTGTCAGGAGAAGTTTCCCCGAGGATATACTCGATATCCTCCCTGAAACCCATATCAAGCATTTCATCCGCTTCATCAAGAACAACCATCGAAACAGGTGTAAGGGAAATTGATCCGCGCCTCATGTGGTCCATCATACGCCCCGGTGTTCCGACAATAATGAGAGGTTTTTTCTTTAAAGCTTTAAACTGGCGGTCAATTTCCTGTCCGCCGTATACAGCAACTACAGACGCGTCTGAAACGCTTCCCATGAATTTCATGAGCTTGCGGAACTCTTCCGTAATCTGCATAACAAGTTCCCTGGTCGGACACAGAACAAGCGCCTGGAGCGACCTTGAACCGGGAGTGAGTTTTTCAATAATAGGTATGGCAAACGCGGCAGTTTTTCCTGTACCGGTTTGAGCCTGTCCTATAACATCCCGTCCTTCCAGTATTACCGGAATTGTCTCCGACTGAATCGGGGATGCTTCTTCGAAGCCCATTTCTTCTACCGCGCTCAGAATATGGCCGGAGAGAGGGAGTTCGTTAAATCGTAATTTTTTCATTAATATTCCTTATCATTGATTCGGGTATACAGGTGGGAATCCGTGGAGAAATAAGCCGCACTTTGCAAACCTTATTAGTAACTGCGGCCAAAATCCAAACCGAATAATTTTTACTAATTTCATATATATACTATCATACTATTAAACGCCCTGCAATATGGCGCACTGACGTTTGAAAAACATAAATCACTGAAGTTAAAAGTGATTCTTACAGCAAAAAGGTCATATTCTGACATATCCGCAATCATTCAGCCTTGCGTCTGCCCTGTATTTTCATAACAAAATCTGTTACAAGAGAAGAAGGCATCAGCCTTACAGAAAAAACAAGCAGAGAATTTATTATTCCGTGTACAGCAATTCTTTTCCCCTTAAGCATAGCTTTGTATCCGTACCTTGCAACATCCAGCGCAGAGGCAATTCTTTTCCCTGCAAACAGTTTTGAGCCTTCAAGATTTGCAGCAGATTTAAAGCCGGTATCAGTAGCGCCCGGACAGAGCGCTGTCACCGTAACGCCGCTTCCTTCAAGCTCTTTTGCAAGTGCCTGGGAAAAGGAGAGCACATAGGCCTTTGTCGCATAGTAGACAGCCATGAGAGGACCCGGCTGAAAAGCCGCGGTAGAGGCCACATTCATTATAGCGCCCCTCCCCTGTAAAACCATAAGGGGAGCAAATAGCCGGGTGAGACGGGTAAGAGTTTTGATATTAAGATCTATCATCCGGCTCAATTTGTCAGGATCTGAATCAATGAAAAAGCCGTAATCTCCAAAGCCCGCGTTGTTTATCAGATAATCAATCTGCAGCCCTGATTTTTTTACTTCATCAAATAATTTATCGGGAGAAGCTTCATCAGAAAGATCAATCTGTATTATTTTTACTTTTATCCCGTATTTTTTGGTGAGATTATCCCTTATTGTTTCAAGTTTTTCCCTGTTCCGGGAGGCAAGCACCAGATCAATTCTGTCAAAAGCCATCAGGCCGGCAAGTTCAAGCCCGATTCCGCTGCTTGCTCCTGTAATAACCGCTGTTCTGTTCAAAAAAAACACCTCGAAATTTGTAATTACATTTTTCTTTTAAATATAATCATTTCCTGTCAAATAGAGTAGAAAATATAATCCGAAGCTTTTTACAGATGAATATTTTAAGATAAGGTTTACCTATAATCAGATATTATTCTTTTACGTATTATTAAAATAATCTTGCTGACTTTCAATTGTAGACATAGAATATATAGGTGAGGTAAAAAATGGCAGTTAAAAGAAGTCCGCGTACAGAAGCAGTAGTAAAGGCAGACATAGACTTTGACAGTCTCAAGCATAAAGACGCAGAATCGGTAAAGGTATCGATGCTTACCCATCTTAAGTATTCTCTCGCAAAGGATCAGTACAGTGCCACAAAACTTGATGTTTTTAACGGTCTTGCAATGACATTGAGAGATTTCCTGTTTGAGAGATGGATTGAGACACAGCAGACATATTATAACAAGGGAGCAAAAAGGGTTTACTACCTTTCTCTTGAATTTCTTATGGGGAGGACCCTTACCAATACAATAATAAATCTTGGTATGCATGATGTAATAAGCAAAGCTGTTTCGGAACTCGGTCTTGATCTGAATGAAATAGAGGAGCTTGAATATGACGCAGGGCTTGGGAACGGAGGGCTGGGAAGGCTTGCGGCATGTTTTCTCGATTCCATGGCAACACTTGAGCTTCCGGCGTACGGTTATGGAATAAGATATGAATATGGAATATTTTTTCAGAAGATTATTGACGGCTATCAGGTTGAAACGCCTGACCCCTGGCTCCGGTACGGGAATCCGTGGGAAATTCCAAGGCCTGAGTTCCTTTACCCTGTTACATTCTACGGCCATCTAAATGAATACAATGACAGCGAAGGTTTTTATCACTGTGACTGGGAAGGGGGTACACAGGTAATGGCCATGGCCTACGATGTACCTATTCCAGGCTATAACAACAATACTGTAAACAACATGAGGCTGTGGGCAGCAAAATCCACACGTGATTTTGAGCTTGATTATTTTAATCACGGCAATTATGAACAGGCAGTTTCAGACAAGGTTGTAACAGAAACCCTTTCAAAGGTGCTCTATCCCAATGATAATGTTTTTGAAGGTAAGGAGCTGAGACTCAAACAGGAGTATTTTTTTGTTTCAGCGACACTGCAGGACATAATCAGAAGGTATAAAAAAACACACGGCAGCAATTTTTCACACTTTTCCGACAAGGTAGCGGTACAGCTTAATGATACACATCCTGCGATTGGAATCGCGGAACTTATGAGAATCCTTCTTGATGTTGAAAATTTATCATGGGAGGAAAGCTGGGATATTACAGTTAATACTTTCGGCTATACAAACCACACTATACTTCCCGAAGCGCTTGAAAAATGGCCGATGAGCCTTTTTTCAAAAGTTCTTCCCCGTCATATAAAGATTATTAACGAAATCAATTTCAGATTTTTAAACGAGATTGAAAGAAGGTATCCGGGAGACATCAGCAAACTTTCAAGAATGTCAATTATTGAGGAAGGGAATGAAAAAAGGGTAAGGATGGCTAACCTCGCGATAATAGGGAGCCACTCGGTAAACGGCGTTTCACAGCTCCATTCTGATATTATAAGGGACGATATTTTTAGTGATTTCCATCTTATGTATCCTGGAAAGTTCAACAACAAGACCAACGGAATTACGCAGAGAAGATGGCTTGCCGTCTGCAATCCTATGCTTGCAGGTCTTATTACTGAAAGTATCGGCGGCGGCTGGATCAGGGACCTTTACAAACTGAAAAAACTGATCCCCCTGGCGAAAGATAAATCATTTCTTTCAAGATGGGAAAAAGTTAAGACTGCAAACAAAAAAGTACTTGCTGACTATATTTACAGGCATAATTGTATAGAGGTTGACCCTGAATCAATTTTCGACTGCCAGGTCAAACGGCTTCATGAATATAAAAGGCAGCTCCTTAACATCCTGCATGCGGTAACGCTTTATAACAGAATAAGGGAAAATCCAGATTCAGTAAAAGTAAAGAGAACAATAATTCTGGCAGGAAAAGCCGCGCCCGGCTACTACACGGCAAAGCTTATTATCAAGCTTGTAAACGCGGTTGCGGAAACAGTCAATAACGACAGTTCCGTTAAAGGAATGCTTAAAGTCGTTTTCCTTGCCAATTACGGCGTAAGTCTAGCTGAGAAGATAATCCCTGCGGCAAATCTTTCTGAGCAGATATCAACAGCAGGAACAGAAGCCTCGGGAACAAGCAACATGAAGTTTGCCCTTAACGGGGCGCTGACCATCGGGACACTTGACGGGGCAAATATTGAAATTCTTGAAGAAGTAGGAAAGGATAATATTTTCATATTCGGTTATGACAGCGCCGGACTTTCAAAGATTAAGTCCATGGGCTATGATCCGCAGTATTATTACAATACAAACGATGAATTAAAAAAAGCTCTCGACATGATTTCATCCGGATATTTCTCACCGTACAACACTGATCTGTTCAAACCTCTTACTGATTCGCTGATTTATCACGGAGACAACTATATGCTTCTCGCCGATTATCAAAGCTATATCGACAGCCAGAGGCAGGTTGAAGAACTATATTTCGACAGGAGCGGGTGGAACACAAAATCAGTTTTAAATGTTGCAAAATCCGGTAAATTCTCAAGCGACAGAACAATAGAAGAATACGCGAAAGATATATGGGGAGCAAAGCCCGTAAGTATAAAACTTCCGGAGTAATTTTTTAATGCGACAGCAGCATCAGCCAGCGGGCTTAAAGCTTTCCGGCTGATGCTTTTCCACTTCCGCCAGCTTTAGCTTGCGCTCACAAGAGTAATTTGTGTTGTCTCTGAAATATTTGTGATATCATTGACAGCATTTTTTATTTCTTTCACCCTTTCTCTTATTTTATCTGATTCAATTTTTACAGTATCAGTAAGTGAACGAAGCTGATTAAGCGAACCTATAATCTCGCCTGAACCTTCAGACATCTCGTTCATCTGAATAAGTATTTCTGAGATAACAAGAGCAACCTGCTGAATATCCGTCATCAGAACTTTCATCCCCTCGCTTGATTTTTCAGTAATTTTCCTTGATCCTGAAACATGTTTCTCGATATCAGAAAGGGTTGAAGATATCATGTTTGAATTTTCTGAAGCGCTTTCCGCAAGTTTTCCTATTTCACTGGCAACAACAGCAAATCCCTTGCCGAAAGCTCCCGCATGAGCTGCCTCTATCGCGGCATTTAACGAAAGCAGGTTGGTATTGGTGGAGATGGATTTTATCATGTCTGTCATCTCGAAAATACCTGAGACTGCCTCTGCCACGTTCTTCATGGCATCTATTGTCTCCTGAAGGCTGCTCTCTCCGGCAAGTGCTTTCTCAGCCATATCCTCAATAAGAATTTTTCTCTCGCCTGCCTTTGAAGCAAGAGTCCTTATGACTTCAATCATCTCCTCTACCGCGGCTGATGAATCTCCCAGATGCCTGGCCTGTTTCATTATTATCTCGAAAAACTGCTCAAGAGATCCTGTTATCGCCTCAATACTTTTGTTGACATCAGAAACCTTGCAGCTCAGTTCAGTATATATTTCTTCAAGATGTTTTCTTTCCATCCCGATAACCTTCTCCCTGTAGTGGTTGCAGTTTTCAGGTTTGTTCAACTTGTTGTGTATGGCCTCTGCCATCTTTTCACAGCTGTTATAGCCGCAGGAACAGCAGTTGATAATGTCATTTTCATTATATTTCAGCATACTTCTGTAAATTGCTTCCCTTTCTTCCTGTATGGGGACTGTAATAGAGTTGTTTTCCGAAAGTCTTTTATAACTGCGGTCATAAAGACCTTCTTTCCAGAATTTTGAAACAATTTTACCGATATTTTTTTTAACTCCCGGCCTTAAGCCTGACAGAACGCTTCTTTTTCCGGCATACATTTTTTTCAGCTGTTCGCTTCTCTGGTTTACATAATACTCAACTTCATCCGGAGACTTGCCTGCGTTACCGGTACCCGGCCCGCCGTTGCAGCCCAGACTGCAGTTAAGGCAGTCGATGAGAAGAGGGCTTTTCCCTTCTTTAATCATCTGCGGAAGATGGTCAAGATATTCATATACAACTTCCGGCCCTTCAATTTTCCGCGTCACACTGCCGATTTCGGGCCTGTCTCTGAGAGCGGTCTGAAGAAGGCCCCCGGGGCTTGAAAAAAGGACCGCCCTTTCAGCGGGAGGATTATCATAATCAGTCCCATTAAACCCGGAGAGATCCACCTTTGCGGTTCTCAAATGTTCTTTCAGCGAAACCATTGTCACATTGAAGATATTTATTCCAATTTCTTCGAACTCCCTCTTTTTTGCCGGACATGGAGATATACAGAGGATTTTGTGCCTGCTGTACTGCGGATAATAATTTTTTATCATTTTTATCGTATGTGTCATCGGACTGTCTGCAGGCGCAAGATATTCAAGGAGTTCAGGTTTATATAGTTCAATATAGGAAACAATCGCGGGGCAAGGCTGGGCAATAACCGCTTTAGGGTTTGAAGCTTCTATGTGCTTAAAATAGGATTTTACAGTAAGCTCAGCCCCGAAGCTGACATCAAAAACCGCTTCAATTCCGATGCTTTTAAGGTAACTGTTAAGTTTCAGGAAATCACCGGGAAAAACCGCTGCCGAAGCAGGCGCTACTATCGCGATCATCTTTTCCTTTTTCCCCAGTGATTCAAGAAAGGGATGCATGTCATCAATAATTTTTCTGGCATCATGGGTGCATGCCGCAATACAGCTGCCGCATCCGATGCAAAGGTCATGATTAATTACTACCTTCTCCCCGCTTCCGTCAATACATATCTTTACCGGACAGACAGCAATGCAGGTATGGCAGTTTCTGCACCTCTCTTCATCAACATGGATGACAGGTTTAAGTACTTTTTTCATGTGGAATTCTCCGTTTTAATAAATATTCAACGCAGCAAATGGATAAGAACACAATTATCCATTAAAACGTTTAAAGTCGTCCGTATTCTATGCCTGAGCTATATCTTAAAAACTATACTTCAAAATAGGTGTAGCCCCTCATCCCTTCCTCAAAGGCGGCCATTATCTCCTTTCTCTGTTTCGGCGTAACCTTCTTCTCCTTGACGCCCTGCTCCGCCAGGGTCCTTATCTGCTCAAGAAGTACAGCAGGCTTATATTCCACATAACTTAGAACATCGGATACCGAATCCCCGCTTATCTCCCTTGTCAGCTGGATTTCACCGTCTTCATCAATCGTAATGCTTATAACATGTGTATCTCCGAAAAGGTTGTGCAGGTCGCCGAGTGTTTCCTGGTAAGCCCCGACCAGAAAAACGCCTAGAATATAGTCTGAATCTTTCTTAAGCGAATGGAGCATTATGCTTCTCTTTATATCGTATAACCCTATGAATTTATCTATTTTACCGTCGCAGTCACAGGTCGTATCGGCTATTATTGCCGGTACAAGTGGCTGCTCATTAAGCCTGTGAAGTGGTATTACAGGGAAAAGCTGGTCTATTGCCCAGCAGTCAGGCAGCGACTGGAACAGGCTGAAATTGCCGTAATATACATCCGCCATGATTGATTCAAGTGTTTTCATCTCTTCGGGAACATGCTTTAAATCAGCGGAAAGAATTGAAATCTTCTTGATGACACGCCAGAATATCTCCTCGGCATAAGCCCTGTCGCGAAGGGTTACTTTTCCGAGCTGAAAAAGATTCCTTAGTTCATCCCTGTAAAAGATCGCGTCGTGGTACTGTTCCTGAATATTCTTGAGTGTCAGGGTCTCAAGTATCTCCTTAAGGTTTTTTATATTCTCATGCGCATTTTCAGGCATGGCGGGAATACCGTTTTCAGGGATAAGGCTGTTGACATCGAGAATGTTAAAAACAAGGATGGAGGAATAGGCAGTAACAGCGCGGCCTGATTCCGATACAATATTCGGATGGGCAGTCCCGGCCCCGTCAAATGCCTGTTTCAATAAATCAATTATTGTTCCGCAGTATTCTTCAAGCGAATAGTTTTTACTGCTTTCAAAAATTGTTTTTGACCCGTCATAATCAACAGCAAGCCCTCCTCCGATATCAAGATAACCCATCGGAGCATTTTCATTTACAAGATTGATATATATTCTTGCAGCTTCACCGGCAGCTTCCCTTATATGCCGGATATCAGGGATCTGCGAACCCATGTGATAATGGAGGAGCTTAAGGCATTCAATCATGTCCTCTTTTTTAAGCGTATCAATTACATCAATTATCTGCGACGCTGTAAGGCCGAAAACTGAATGGTCGCCTGCCGATTCCGCCCATTTCCCCCCGACCGTGGAAGATAGTTTTGCCCTCAGGCCGATATTGGGCATTATATTGTTTTTTCTCGCACGTGAAATTATGGTATTAACTTCATTAGGCCTCTCGAGAACAAGAAATATTTTAAGCCCCAGCTGCATTCCATAAAGGGCAAGATCAATAAATTCCTCATCCTTATATCCGTTGCATATTATAAGAGATTCCCTGGATTTTATTGATGATATTGCTATCATCAGCTCTGACTTGCTTCCGGCTTCAAGACCGTAGCTGTAATCTGAACCGAACCGCACCATTTCCTCAACTATGTGCTGCTGCTGATTCACCTTTATGGGATAAACACCGCGGTAATTACCGGTATACCCGTATTCTTTTATCACATTGTTAAAGCTCTTATTTATCCGGTCTATGCGGTTGAAGATCAGATCGGGGAAATGCATAAGAACAGGCATTGTAATACCTCTCTCATCAAGCCCCTTGGCTATCTGAAAAAGGCTTACAGGTTCAAGTGAATCTCCCTTTCTCAGTGTAACTGTAACTTCACCGTCTTTATTTACCTGAAAAAAATCAGATCCCCAGTTTTCTATGCCGTAAAGCTCTACGGCATCCTTAATACTCCAGTAGTTTATCCCAGAACTTCTCTTCATTTCTTCTTATCAGGCCTCCCCTTGATTATTGATTTTTACGCGGAAAGTATGTCTATTCGCATATTCATGCTCTCACTCTGACTCATAAGTCAGAAGTATATACTTTTTTTGCGGCAATTTAAATATTAATTTAAAAAATTAAAATGAACAAGTAATGGAAAATGAACCCGCTCATTATTAAACTGCAAAGATGAGCTGATATGATTGATAACAGCCGGTTCTCTCTGATATAATAGTCCGGTAATTTTTTATATCACAGGAGGCCCGGAAAAATGGCAAAAGTTCTTATAATAGGAGCAGGCGGAGTAAGCCAGGTAGTGGTGCATAAATGCGCCCAGGTACAGGAAGTTTTTTCTGAGATAATACTTGCAAGCAGAACAGAGGAAAAATGCAGGAAAATAGCTTCCCAGTTAAAACGTCCGATACAGACAGCGCAGGTTGACGCGGAAAATGTCCCGCAGCTCGCTTCCCTTATAAGAAAGCACAAACCGGATATGGTAATAAATGTCGCCCTTCCCTATCAGGACCTTACAATAATGGACGCATGCCTTGAGACAGGGGTCAATTACCTTGATACGGCAAACTACGAGCCTAAAGATGAAGCCAAATTCTGCTATAAGTGGCAGTGGGATTACAATAAAAAATTCGCGGACAAGGGGCTGATGGCCCTGCTCGGAAGCGGGTTTGACCCCGGCGTCACCAATGTCTACACAGCCCATGCCCTTAAGCATCACTTTGACGAAATAAACGAACTTGACATAATAGACGCGAACGCGGGAAATCACGGCCAGCCCTTCGCTACCAATTTCAACCCGGAAATAAATATCAGGGAAGTCTCCGCAAGGGGAAAGTATTATGAAAACGGCAAATGGATTGAGACAGACCCGCTTTCCGTAAAAAAGGATTACAATTTTCCGGAAGGGATTGGACCAATGAAGATATACCTGATGTATCATGAAGAGCTTGAATCTCTTGTAAAACATATACCGACAATAAAAAAAGCAAGATTCTGGATGACATTTTCGGAAAATTACCTCAACCACCTTAAAGTACTTGAAAATGTCGGCATGACAAGGATTGACCCTGTTATGTACAACGGACATGAGATAATACCGCTCCAGTTTTTAAAAGCGCTTCTGCCGGACCCTGCCTCCCTTGGCCCCCTGACAAAAGGAAAAACCTGCATCGGATGCCTTATAAAAGGGGTAAAAGACGGAAAGGAAAGGGAATACTACATATACAACATCTGCGACCATGAAGAGGCATACAGGGAAGTACAATCCCAGGCAATATCATACACAACTGGAGTTCCCGCAATGATAGGCGCAAAGATGATGCTTACAGGGAAATGGAGCGGCAAAGGTGTTTTCAACATGGAACAGATGGATCCTGATCCATTCATGGAAGATTTGAACAAGTATGGACTCCCGTGGAAAGAAATATTTATAAAAAATTAGATCCTTCAAGATGCCCTTCCCCCTCTTTTGTTGTGGATGAGGATGATCTTGAAAACAACCTTAAAATACTCGACTCGGTACAGAAGAGAACAGGAGCTAAAATACTGCTGGCCCAGAAAGGTTTTGCAATGTTTTACTTCTATCCCCTCATCAGAAAATACTTAAAGGGTGTCTGCGCGAGCGGCCTAAATGAGGCGCGGCTCGGCTATGAGGAATTCGGCGGCGAGGTTCACACATACAGCCCTGCGTTCAGGGAAGAAGAGTTTGAGGAGATTGCGCGGCTTTCAGGGCATGTAGTTTTTAACTCTTTCAGCCAGCTTGAAAAATTCCTCCCGCTCTTAAGGAAATACAACAGCTCAGCCGAAGCCGGTATAAGGATTAACCCTGAGCACAGTGAAACAGAAACCGCTCTCTATGACCCGTGCAGGCCGCTCTCACGGCTCGGTGTAACAGCGGCAAACTTCAGGGAAGAACTTACAGAAAGAATAACAGGGCTCCACTTCCACACCCTATGTGAAAAAAATGCTGATTCCCTTGAGCGGACAATTGCGGCGGTAGAAGAAAAGTTTGGAAAATATTTGGGCAGGATGAAATGGGTAAACTTCGGCGGAGGACATCACATAACCAGGGATGATTATGACATAGACCTTCTCTGCAGGCTGATAACAGATTTTAAAAACAGATATGAAGTTGAAGTATATCTTGAACCTGGAGAAGCAGTCGCGCTCAACACCGGAGTCCTGGTATCAAGAGTGCTTGACATAGTGGATAATAACGGAAAAATCGCCCTGCTTGATGTATCAGCCCAGACCCACATGCCGGATATTATCGAGATGCCGTACCGCCCGATGATAATCGGGTCAGGATTTAAAGGTGAAAAAAAATACAGCTACATTCTGGGGGGAACATCCTGCCTTGCGGGAGATATAATCGGCGAATACTCGTTTGACTCTCCCCTTAAACCGGGAGACCCCCTTGTATTTACAGACATGGCGCACTACTCCATGGTAAAAACCACGACTTTCAACGGTGTGCCCCTTCCGGCAATTGCAGCATGCAGCAGCAAAAAAGGTATTTATAAAATAATCAAGGAATTCGGATATAAAGATTTCAAAGGGAGATTGTCCTGATATGGCGTTAAGCAACACAGAAAAACGGCATGAATACGGTACAGACAAGAGCGGCGTCAAACAGTTTTTAGGTTCTGAAGTTTCCTCCTCCGCGGAAGAGGCTCTCTTCCACATTATCCCGGCGCCGCTTGAGAAAAGCGTTTCCTACGGAACAGGCACTTCAAAAGGCCCGGCGGCGATTATCGAAGCATCACAGCAGCTTGAAAAATGGGATGGATTTTCAGTTCCCGGAGACAGGGGTATATTCACCCGGAACCCTGATAAATCAGCCCTTTCAGGAAGTACTGAAAATTTCCTTGAGGAAATAGAAAAGGAAATTTACTCCTCGCTTAAGGACGGACATGTTCCTGTTATGCTGGGGGGAGAGCATACAGTATCTCTTGCGGCTTTTAAAGCCATTTCCCGCAGCGGCTCGCCGTTTGCGGGAAAAACAGGCATACTTCATTTCGACGCACATTCCGATTTGCGTGATATTTATGAGGGTGACAGGCTGAGCCATGCCTGCGTTATGCGGCGCGGCTTCGAACTGGGTCTCCAGCTTTTCCAGATAGGGATACGGAGCCTCTCCCCCCCGGAAGTGCTGTTCAGGAAAGAGAACGGGATATCATTTATTGACGCCAGGGAAGCAGTTGAAAAAAACATCTCTTCAATAGCATTCCCGGAAGATTTTCCTGAATATTTATATATATCTATTGATGTTGACGGATTTGATCCTTCCATTTTTCCCGCGACAGGGACACCTGAACCCGGGGGCCTCGGCTGGTACCAGGTCCATTCAATAATCGAATCAGCCGCCAAGCAGAGAAAGATAATCGGGTTTGACGTAGTTGAACTTGCGCCTTTCACACACCCTGGGTTTCACGCCTCTGATTTTGCGGCAGCAAGGCTCATCTACAATGTCATGGGGATTATCGAGAGAAGCACCTGTAAACCTTAATGACACAGCTGCCTCTGAAACCTGTCCCTGGCAGATACCAGCCCCTGGCCGATGCCGGAAGTTCACAGGCAGCCGCCCATCCGTCTCTGCCCTAAGAGCGGACCGCCCGTACCGCCTTTACAGCCTCACCTGCAAGCCTGCAGATTTCATCATATTTTTCTTCTTCTATGAGATCTGATTTAACCATCCAGCTTCCACCGCAGGCAATTACGTTTTTACAATTAAGGTAGTCCGCAATATTGTTTAACCCTATTCCTCCTGTCGGTATAAATTTCACGTTATATACAGGTTCAAGAGCTTTCAGCATCGCCGTTCCGCCCGAAACCTCAGCAGGGAAAAACTTAAGGATTTTAAGATTTCTGGAAAGGCCCATCTCTACCTGCGTCGGGCTGTTGACACCGGGATATACAGGTATACCGAGCTTTAAGGCCTGATCAACAATTTCAGGATTAAAACCGGGCGTAACTATGAAATCGGCCCCTGCGCCCGCCGCCTTCGCCAGCTGGAGAGGAGTAAGGACAGTTCCGGCCCCCGCAAGTATATCCGGCAATTTATTTTTCAGCAGGGAAATACCTTTTTCCGCCGCATCTGACCTGAAGGTAATCTCTGCAATTGGAATTCCCGCTTTTAACAGCGCTTCAGCTAGAGGAAGTATTTTTTCAGCCTTGTCAATTTTAATAACCGGTATAATTCCTGTTTTGAAAAAAAGATCTGATAATTCCATAACTCACATCCTGATTTGTTTTAAGGCGCTTTTGACATACCGTTTCACGTATGAAAAAAACACCATGATAAATTATCGTCCTTAATGATTATTAAATCAACAAAAGGGGATATGGCCCCTCTTATTCTGCCATGGCATAGTATCCGCTCACATACCGTGCACCTTGAATTATTTTCTCCCCCAGTTGCCCTTAACAATTACGGCTATTCAACTTGCAGAAAGTTTAAATTCTTGTTAGCATCGGATTTAAATCCAAATCCGCTCCGGGGGTTAATATGAGCAGGGAATATACGGAAGATCTTTTAATTGATTTCGGCACGGAAAAAAACACGCTTTTACCGGTCGTAACCCAGGATTTTGAGACAAAAGAGGTGCTTATTCTCTCCTTTGTCAATAAAGAAGCATTTGATGAAACCAGAAAGAGCGGCTACGCAACCTACTGGAGCAGAAGCAGGAATGAACTCTGGAAAAAAGGGCTTACATCAGGCGATATGCTTAAAATTGTCGAAATAAGGATCAACTGCGAACAGAATTCGCTTTTATATCTTGTGAAGCCTGAAGGGAAAGGGGCCTGCCACGCGAAAAGGGCAAGCGGTCTGCCCCATACAAGCTGCTACTACCGCAGGATTAACGCAGACAACAAACTGGAATTAATAGAGGAATAAATTATGGATAATAATCAACTTGTAATAGGAATGCCGGCAGGCTCACTTGCAAACTCGAAAAGAGGGGGAAACCTCATAGAACTTCTTGAGTATTCAGGGTTTCCGACCAAAGGATATGAATCAGGGGGCCCGACATCATTTACATCCGTGAACTTTCTTTTCGGCTGGGACGGCAGGCCACAGGAATTCGGGACTCAGCTTGCGCTTAACGAACTTGATGTCGCTATCGCGGGAAACGACTGGATTGAGGAAAGGCGGCTTGAGCTTAAAATAGAATACGGTGTTGATATAAAGCTTGAAAAGATTATGTCATTGAAGCGTGGAAATGTAAGGCTTGTAGGTATTGTTGATGAGGAAGTAAAAGAAACCTCAACGGTCCAGTATCTTAAAAACTTTTTCAAGACAGGGAACGAACTGATTACTGTTGTTTCCGAGCTCCCCTACATGTCTCTTTTCTGGATACAGGAAAAAATGAAGGAAGCAGGGCTTGGCGGGCTTTCAGAAAGCTGGTCGGTCCAGAAATATAAAACTCCGCCGAAAATTAATAAAGGGATTCTTATATACGAGACATGGGGAAAAACAGAAGCGAAAATAAAGAACCTCGGGGCAGATATCGGTCTTGAGATTACCCAGTCAGGAAGCGCGCTTAAAAGCTACGGACTTAAGATAATTGATGAGGTTTTTTCGTCAGAAACAAGTATCTGGGCAAGCCCTGAGGTTTTTAAAAACAGTGAGAAGAAAGAGCTGCTTAAAATGCTTACCCTGAACCTTTACGGAACAATCAACGCGGAGAACAAAGTGCTTCTTATTTTCAATGTTCCGGAGGATAAAAAGGAAATAACAGAAGAATACCTTACAAAATACAATCTTTACGCTGATGAACCGACAAGAATTCCGGGGTCCAAATACTCGCAGTACAGCATACAGCTTGAAGTTGACAGAAAGGAGACCCCGATAGCGAAGGTAAGATATGAACTGATAAAACTTGGAGCCAGAAGCATAGATACAATGCCTCTTCTGTCTTCCATCCCTGATATCAGTTCTGTTCTTGATTTTTAAAGTGCCCTAATTTCGACCTGCTGCCTGAAATTTCTGTATCTTTCAACATCAAGATACTTTTTATTTGTATTTACAATTCTGGCTGACGCGGCGGCAACCCCGCTGCGCAGCATTTCTTCAATATCAGATTTTCCCTCAAGGCTGATTTCCCTGCACATAGCTCCCAGAAATGCGTTTCCGGCGCCAAGCGGATAAATATCACTCAGCCTGACAGGCAGGAGAGCGGAAAACATTCTGTCCCCGTCAGATATTACAGCTCCATTTTCACCGAGAGTTATACTGACAATTTCCACACCCATTTTATTGATTTTACCGCAGAATGCGGCTGCTTCACTTATGTTCTTTATACTGGTTCCAAAGGTCTGTTCAACTTCATATGTATTGGCTTTTAGAAGGTAGGGCCTGCCTTCAATACCTTTCAGCATAGGGATCCCTTCGCCCCCAAGAACAGATCTTTTTCCTTTCCCGGCAGATTCGGCTATCATATCCCTGTAGATTTCAGGGTAGACTCCGGGAGGAACACTTCCTGTAAAAACAAAAAAACCGTCTTCAGAAAGATATTTTCTGAAAAGATCAAACACTGCCTCAATATCCTTTTTCCCGATTTCACATCCCCTGTCGTTTATCTCGGTTATCTTTCCGGTCGCGTTATCATGCATTTTCAGATTTACACGCAGGTCTCCGTTTACTTCGCAGAATTCATTCGGAAGGCTGTTTTCCTGAAAATATTTCTCAGTCATTATCCTGTTGTGCTTGAAGCTGTAGCCGAGGCAGAAAGCATTGCCGCCCAGTAACTGGTAAGTAATAGCTACATGATATCCCTTACCGGCAATTGTCATTGAACTTGTATCAATCCGGTTCATATCACCGTACCTGAATTTTTCAAGTTCAATAATCTTGTCAACAGCAGGATTTAATGTCATAGAAACAAGCAGATTATTGTTGTCCATGACATTATTATAATACTATAAACATGGTTTGTTATATTCTTTTTTACATAAAATAATTAAGGCCGCATTCCATACTGTACCAGGTATAAAATGCAGCCTGTCTTTCAGCTCAAGGGGATCATTCCCACTTCAGGACCGGAGTTCTTGCTGCCTGAACAACATCAGCTCTCCTTATGGGGGTTTTATGGGGGGCGTTAAGAACAATTTCAGGAGTTTCAAACGCCTCTTTTTTAATTTTCTTCATGACATCCGCAAAATTTTCAAGCGTTTCGCGGTTTTCCGTTTCTGTAGGCTCTATCATTATACTGTGTTCAACAATCAGTGGAAAAAATACTGTAGGTGCGTGGAACCCGTAATCAAGAATTCTTTTTGAGATATGGTCGGTTGTTATTCCTGACGGAAAACCTTTATCATTGATTATGAATTCATGCATACATTTCCGTTTGATAGGCCAGTTGTAATCATCTTTCAGAAGTGAAAGAAGGTAATTCGCGTTCAGTACCGCTGTTTCAGAAACATCCTTTAAACCTGCTGCCCCGAGGAGCCTGATATAGACATAAGCCCTTAAATAGATAAGGAAATTACCGGCAAAACTGTGTACCCTTCCTATTGTATCCGGCATATCTTTTTCAAAAATATACTGCCCTCCCTTTTTTATTACACGGGGTACAGGCAGATATTTTATCAGGTTTTCTACCACAGCAACAGGACCTGCCCCCGGGCCTCCGCCGCCGTGAGGAGTGGAGAAAGTTTTATGAAGGTTCATGTGCATTATGTCAAAGCCCATATCTGCAAACCTTGCCTTGCCCAGTGTCGCGTTAAGATTTGCACCATCTCCATAAAAAAGAGAGCCGTTATCATGTAGCATCTTTGCTATTTTCTTTATGTTTCTGTCAAAAAGTCCTGTAGTACCGGGGCTTGTCAGCATCATTCCTGCTGTATTTTTATCTATCATCCCTTCAAGCGCCTTGATATCTACATCGCCTTCAGGAGTTGACTTTACCTCTTTTAGCTTGAAACCGCACATGGCAACTGAAGCGGGGTTAGTACCATGGGCCGAATCAGGGATTATTATTGTATCCCTCTTTTCGCCTGTTTTCTCAAAGTGCTTTTTTATAATCATTACACCCGTAAGTTCCCCGTGGGAACCTGCGGCAGGAAGAAGAGTTACACCTTTCATCCCTGTAATTTTTTTAAGGTATTCCTCAAGTTCGAATATAATTTTAAGCGCACCCTGCGATGATTCCGGGCCGCAGAGGGGATGTAGGGCCGTGAATCCCGGATCAGAGGCAAGTTTCTCATTGATCTTCGGGTTATATTTCATTGTACAGCTGCCCAGCGGATACATATTCTCATCAACGCAGAAATTCTTTTTGGAGAGATTTACATAGTGCCTTACAAGTTCCGGCTCGCCGACATCAGGAAGAGCGGCCCCGGAATTTCCTGTATATTTGCTGTCAAGAGGATATTCCTTTCCTTTCCACTGCGGCACAGCATAGCTGTTTTTTCCTGTTTTGCTTTTGTTAAATATTATTTCCATACACTGCCTGACTTTATTTTTTCTATAAAATTGTCTATCGACTGCATTGTGTCTGTCTCTGTTGCGCAGAAAAGAGTGCAGTCCCTTAGTTCCGGATAGTATTCTCCCAGGTCGAAGCCGGCTCCGGCGGAGGCGCTGTCAAAACCTGATTTCCCGTTATGCAGCACAAACTCGTTAAAAAACGGATCATCGGAGACCGGGGAAAACCCGGCGGAAAGAAGATTTTCACGCAGATATGATGCTGTATTATGATTAAGCTTGCCAAGCATTCCAAGCCGGGGACCTGTTGTTCCCAGATAAACAGCGGCCTTCACAGCAAGAATTCCTTCGTTCGAGCAGATATTGGAAGTTGCTTTTTCCCTTCTGATATGCTGCTCCCTTGCCTGCAGTGTAAGTGCAAAAACTTTATTACCGTCAGAATCAACTGTAAGCCCTACAAGGCGTCCGGGTATTTTGCGGGTAAAGTGTTCCTTCGCTGAAATAAAACCAAGCATCGGGCCTCCGAATGAGACAGGGCTTCCGAAACTCTGCGCTTCACCGCAGACAATATCGGCTCCCGTTTCGGCAGGACTTTTAAGAAAGCCGAGGCTTAGGGCTTCCGTTACTGTATAGATTAGATCAAGCTTTTTCTCTTTTTTAAACGCGGAAAAACCTGACGAGGATGCGTCAGGATCCTCTATACACCCGAAAAAGTTGGGAGACTGAATTACAACAGCTCCTGTTTCATCGTCGCACAGCTTTTTAACCGCATCAAAATCCGTAACAAGGCCCTTCAGCGGGATTTCCTCAACTATAAGACCTGCGGCCCATGCGTATGTCGCAAGAACTTCCCTGTAGAGGGGATTTACAGCGCGGCTTACAAGCACCTTGTCCTTCCTGCTGTTCCTTGCTGACATCATTACCGCTTCGGCAAGTGAGGTTGCCCCGTCGTACATGCTTGCGTTGGTAACATCCATACCGGTCAGGCGGCACATGTAGGTCTGGAATTCAAATATGGCAGTAAGTGTTCCCTGGCTGACTTCAGGCTGATAGGGGGTATAGGCGGTATAGAATTCCGACCTTGACGCAAGATCGTCAACAACAGCCGGTATATAGTGGTTGTATGATCCCGCACCAAGAAACATCCTCTTCGTGCTGTTTTTACAGCTTTCGCTTTTAAGAATATCGAATATTTCCATTTCCGATACAGGCTCAGGAAGACCGTCAAGCTTGTCCAGAAGAATATCCTGGGGAAGATCGGCAAACAGATCGTCTATTTTTGATACCCCGATTTTTTTAAGCATCAGGGTTTTGTCATCATTATTTAAAAGGGTATATTTCATTTCAGCCCCCGGCAGCAAGAAAATCGGTATACTGCGCAGGAGTCATCAGTTTTTCAAGCTCTGCCGTATCAGAGAGTTCCAGTTTTATAAACCACCCGTCATCATACGGAGATTTATTCACTGTTTCGGGAGCATCCTCAATCGCGCTGTTTAATTCAAGCACCTTTCCTGATACAGGTGAATAAACATCAGAGGCAGCCTTTGCAGATTCAACGACAGCAATTACATCACCTGCTGAAATAGTGCTTCCTGGCGAAGCAGACAGTTCTACATAGACGATATCTCCCAGGCTGTTCTGGGCAAAATCAGATATCCCGCAAAGAGCATTCCCTTTACCGTCCGGTTTTATCCACTCATGTTTGTCTGTATACCTGAAACCTTCTTTTACTTCCCTACCTTTATTTGCATCCATTTTTTTCCTCCCTTATCCGTTAAAACTATAAAACGGGCGCTTAACCACAGAAGCTCCCACATTTTTGTCCCTGATCACAATATCAACATCACTGCCGGTTTTTACAATCCCGGTTTTTACAAGCGCAAACGCTATTCCTTTTTTCAATACCGGGGAATATCCTCCGCTCGTAACATGTCCGATATCAGCTCCCTCATACATTACCCTGTACCCTTCCCGCGGTATTCCCTTTTCCTTTATTTCCAGGCAGACAATTCTCCTGCCGGGCCCTTCCGCCTTAACCTTTCTGAGTATGTCCGAGGCTGTATAATTCTTGTCCGAATTTACAATCCAGGAAAGCCCGGCTTCTACAGGATTGACGTTTTCATTAAGCTCATGCCCGTAAAGTGAATAACACGCTTCAAGGCGGAGTGAATCACGGGAAGCAAGTCCGCAGGGAATAAGATTAAAAGGCTTTCCTTTTTCAAGCAGGATGTCCCACAGCGCTCCTGCTGTCTCAGGATTTATAAAAAGCTCATAGCCAGCTTCGCCGGTATATCCGGTATTTGAAATCATGATCCTGCTTCCGTTGAATTTTGAATAAGTAAAATGAAACCGTTCGAGCTTATCAAGATTAACGCCGCTGAAAACATTCTGCAGTATTGCCTTTGAAGAAGGGCCCTGAATATCTATCTTTGCCGTTACATCTGAAAGATCTTCGAGAACAACATCCCCTTCAAGTCTGCTTTTAAGCCATTTGAAATCCTTTTCCCTTGTGCCGGCATTTACAACCAGATAAAAATCATCTTCAGTAATCCTGAATATAAATAAGTCATCAATAATTCCGCCCTTTGCGTTACAGAGGCAGCTGTACATACCCTTGCCGTCTTCCAGCTTTGAAAATGATGTGGGGACAAGTGACTCAAGATACTGCTGACTGTCTTTTCCCTTTACACTGAACTCTCCCATGTGTGAAATATCAAAAAGTCCTGCATTGGTTCTTACAGCCATGTGCTCTTCAATAGCAGAAGTATACTGCACAGGAAGATCCCAGCCCGCGAAATCAACGATCCTTCCTCCAAGCTGCAGATGTTTTTCATATAAGGGAGTACGTTTTCCCATAATACCGCCTCCTTAAGGCTAACTTTGGATATGTAAATACCTATCTAATTATACTTATCCCATATAATCAATTTGTCAATATATTATTGATAATATAATCATATTTAAGCTTAATCTTATATGTTTTCATCATTAATTGCACATTTTAAAATTGCAGAATAAAGTTATTGGCTGTATAATAAGCCGGGAGAACAAATTATGCATATTAAACTTGATGAACTTAATAAAAAAATCATTTCCCATCTTCAGAAAGGGAGGAAATCCTATAAGGAAATTGCCGATGACCTTTCAATTGCGGAAAACACTGTAAAATCAAGAGTACGGAAACTTGAAAAGGACAAGGTAATTGATATAACAACAGTGCTTAACCCTGAGGTACTGCAGGACCACCAGATTGTGCTTGTGGGAATACAGGTAAAGGACTTAAGCTATGTCAAAACAGGAGAAAAGCTGAGCAAACTAAAAAGGGTTATACATGTCTGCGTTGTTACAGGGAGATATGACTTTATTATTCTTGTTCACCTCGATAAGGAACTCGGGATACTTGAGTTCCTTGATCAGGAACTTTCTCAAATAAAGGGAATAACAGTCTCTGAAACTTTTGTAGTTTATAAATCTTTCAATCTTAAAATACCGTATCTGCTGGGTGATGAAGAGAGCGGTTTAACCGGCGGCAAAACACAGGAAGGCAAAGAAGAATAAAACGTTTAAGGCGCACCGCCGCAGAGAACCGGGAAAGGCTACTGCGGCGGTTTTATTTTAAGTACAGAACAGGCATAATCACCTGAAACCTTGGTCATCGTTTCAATCAGATCGGAAGGGGATGTCCATTTTCTCGGAGCGGAAACCCTGCCGTCAAAATAAATCCTGTAAACATCCATTTCAGCTGAATTGTTTTCCGGAATAAGTTCTCTTATATAATAATATTTCCATTCATCCTTTCCATTTTTAGCGTTAAACGCTTTTTCCCTGTACCATTCGCCGCTTTCCATTAAATAATCCCCCTATTTTGCGCTGTCAATTATTTTTTTAATATCTTTTTCCATTGCCGCGGCTTTTTCCCCTGCGTCTGCTTTTGCCTGTTCAAGTTCTTTACCCGGTTTTTCCCTGCAGGAAATATAAAACTTTATCTTCGGCTCTGTACCTGATGGGCGTACTGTAATCATACTGCCGTCTTCAAGTGAAAACTGAAGTACATCTGCTTCTGGCAGTGTAATATTATTAATTGTTATTCTTTTCTTATAATCCCTTGCTTCTTTTATCCTGATCCCGCCTATCTGTTCAGGAGGGGAGCTTCTCATGCCGCTCATAAGGTTTTTCATAATTTCAAGACCGCTCTGGCCTTTAAATGTCCCTGATACCTGGCTCTCTCTGAAATATCCGTATTTTTCATATATTGAATTAAGAAAATCAAGAACAGACATTCCGTTTTCCCTGCTGAAGAGCGCCATTTCAGCTGTTACAACAGCTGCCGATACCGCATCCTTGTCACGAACCCTGGTCCCGACAAGAAAGCCGTAGCTTTCCTCTCCGCCGAAGACATAATTCTCGCCTGTTTTTTCAAACCTGGCAATAAGGTCCGCAATCCACTTGAAACCGGTAAGAACATCATAAACTCTGACCCCGAAACTCTCGCCTATTAAACGCTGAAGTTCAGTTGTGACGATTGTCTTTATAATGGCAGGTTTATCCGGCATCCTTCCCTGCGCCTTTAAGGTCGAAAGGATGTAATAGGAAAGCATTGAACCGAGCTGGTTGCCGTTTATAAGTGTAAATCCCCCGCCGTCCGGAACTGCGATCCCTATCCTGTCCGAATCCGGGTCAGTCCCCATAACAAGGTCCGCATCCACTTCCCCGGCAAGTTTTAAAGCCATAGCCATCGCTGAAGCCTCTTCAGGATTAGGAAACTTTACAGTCGGGAAATTGCCGTCAGGTTCGGCCTGCTCCGGCACTGTAATTACATCAATACCTGCGTCTTTCATTGCCTTTTCGACAGGAATCCTTCCCGCGCCGTGGAGAGGAGTGTAGACAATTTTCAGGGTCTTTCCCTTCTCTCTTACAAGATCAGGCCTGAGGAAGCAACCTTTAACCATTTCAAGGTATGGTTCATCAATTTCACGGTCAATATATTTAAGGAGCTTTTTATCGATTGCCTCTTTCTCTGTCATTTCCCTGATATCTTCTCCCGCACTGTTGCGCACTTCTTCAATTATCAGCCTGTCATGGGGCTCTACGACCTGCCCTCCGTCTGACCAGGAAACCTTATACCCGTTATATTCTGCCGGATTATGGCTTGCGGTAATTACAATACCTGCTGTACAGCCAAGCTCCCTTACCGCAAAGGAGAGCTCCGGCGTAGGCCTTAAGGATGTAAATATATTAACCCTGATATTATTTGCGCACAGAACAAGCGCGGCCTCCAGGGCAAAAAGGGGCGAAAACCTTCTTGAATCATAGGCAATTGCGACAGAAGCTTTACTTCCGCTTCCCCCGCTGTCATTCCTGCGGACAGCCTTGTTGATATAGTTTGCAAGCCCCTGGGTTGTTTTCCTGATTATGAAAGGATTCAGCCTGTTGTAGCCCCCTCCTATTACTCCCCGGATACCCCCTGTTCCAAAATCAAGCTCCCTGTAGAACCGGTCTCCAAGCTCGCTGTAATTTTCTTCAGAAAGCAGTTTTGAAACCTCATCCCGGAAGTCCATGACCTTTTCAAGTTTGATATATTCTTCAGCCAGTTTTTTAATTTCATTTTTTTCCATGACATCCTTCCTTTACAGGTATATTTATCAGGTATAATTATATAATACATTGTTTGCCGTAAAAATCAAATCAGATTAAGAAATCAGCAAGGTCTGAAGGCTTTAAAGCGAACTTCGATGCCCCTGCTTTCTCAAGCTGTTCTTTTGTCCTGTAGCCCCAGAGGACCGCTGCAAAATCAAATCCGCCGTTTTTTGCGGTAATGCAGTCGACATCCGAATCCCCGACATAAAGTATTTCAGACGGTTTTAAACCAAGGCTTTCCGCAATAAGCAATGCGCCGTCAGGACTGGGTTTTTTGGGAAACCCTTCAACAGCACCCCTTACAATCTCAAACTGGCCCGGCGGGAAAAGCTTATCGACAATCCGTGCTGTTACGGGATGTGCCTTGTTTGAGTATACAGCGCTTTTTATCCCTTTCATTTCTATAGTTTTTAAAAGTTCTTCTATTCCATCATAAATATAAGTATCAATAACAGGATCAAGAGCATACTCTTTGATCAGTTCTTCTGTATATTTCTCAATTTTTTTATCGTCCGGTTCAGCTCCGGAGAGGGCTTTTTCCATTGCATCCTTAAGTCCCCATCCTACAATTGATGATACATTATCAAGGCTTATCTCGGGGAACGAGTACCTCTTGAGAATCAAATTGATGTAAAAACCGATATCATCTGCTGTTTCGATCAGAGTTCCGTCAAGATCAAATATAACTGCTTTATATTTCATAATTCCTCATTTGACATTTTATTAACCAGATGTAAAAATACCTCTGCTCCGGGTACAATATAGCAATTTTATTAAGATTATCCAAACAGGGACAGACAGTTAAAGTGAAAAAAATAAAGTTAAAAGGCGAAAAAGCTTTTAATGATTTTTATGAATCAATATACGGATCCCGCTGGGACAGTTTAAAAGAAGCGTTTGAAAAAGATCCTGATTATATGACATTAAGCGAGGGGCTTTTATCCCCGTATTATATGGACAGCGCCTCTGTTTACCCGGTCCGCGCTCTTGATATAGCGCCGGGGCAGAGGATTCTTGATATGTGCGCCGCGCCGGGGGGAAAAACACTTCTTATAGCGCTCGCGCTCGCGCAGGCGTCCGGAAAAGGAAGCCGGGAAGCGGAAGACGGCATCATGAGCGGGACAATTACCGCAAACGACAGGTCGCCTGACCGCAGAAACCGCCTTATAAAAGTGCTTGACGAATTACTCCCCCCCCGGCTGCGCGAAAGCGTTACAGTAACAGGCCACGATGCCTCGAGGTGGGGCATATATGAGAAGAATGTTTACGACCGTGTTCTCCTCGATGCCCCCTGCTCATCGGAGCGGCATGTGTACCTGTCAAAAACCCACCTCGGAAACTGGAGCCCGGCCCGGACAAGGCAGCTGTCTGAAAGGCAGTTTGCCATGCTTGCAGCATCTCTTGACGCAGTAAAACCGGGAGGGAAAATAGTTTATTCCACCTGTTCAATATCACCCGCTGAAAACGACGGGATAATTGAAAAGCTGTTAAAAAAAAGGGCAGGACTTTTTGAGATAAGCGGTCAGACATCAGAAGATGACAGCGCAAATGAGGGCGCAGCCGATAATACAGGTTCCGGGGTAAGTCCTGAAAGAACTGCCTGCGGTTTTCAGATTATGCCGGATAAAACCGGCGGGTCAGGGCCGATTTACTACACAATAATAAAAAAACTTTAAGCATCATCATTATTATGCTAAAATTATTTTAGAAATACGCAAATGCATCTCTATTATCTGGTTCTGCGGATGACAAAAGGAGAACTGAAATGAAATCAATGTCAAAATCAATCCGAATTATTTTTGCAGCATTTATTCTTTCTTCACTTGCATCAGTATCACCCTCTACTTCAATGCTCCATGCGCAGGAGGCTAAACCGAGGGTCGCAGTAATTCCTGTATCAATAGCTGATAAAAACAATATTCAGCTCAACATTATATCAGACAGGGTAACTGAAACGGCAGGACTGATACTCAGGTTCATGAATGAATATGAATATGTAAAAGACCCGGTTCCCCTTTCCGGATACTCAAGGGAAGAGATGCTCGCGTACTGCACAAGAGAAAAAATTGATAACCTTGTCTACGGCAGGGCGGTTCAGGAAATTGATGATTCATATACAATCGAAATGTCGGTATTCAGCCGTGAGGCGGAAGAAACAACTACGACAAGAAAGGAAAAAGCGGAATCTGCGCTTGATATATTCAGCACAACTGACAGGATTACCTTTTCACTTATTGAAGGGTTCAGCGGCCGCCATATCGCTTTCGGCTCAATAGCAATAACATTTGCATCGGACAAGGGTTCGTTTATCCCTTTCATTGACGGTGAGGAATTCCCTGCCGATACAGATACTTTCAGACAGGTGCTTACAGGAGACAGGACTGTCCAGATAAAACAGAACAGGATGACAGGGACATATGTTATCCATACGGAAAAAATAACAGTAAAGGAAGGGGCTGAAAGCAGTATATCACTCGTAATCCCCTACCTTCTTGAGGATGAGCAGGAGGTCCTTTCAGAATTCGATAAAATAATTGAAAAAAACAGGGATAAATTATCCAGAAAGGATAAGGTTACCGATGCCTACAATAAAATCGACTCGCTCCTCATCGATACCCCGTACAACCTCAGCCTTTCAGAACTGCGCGATAAATACAGGAATGAGCGTGCGGCGTGGGAAGCAGAACTAGCCGCAAAACCGGTCCTGGATAAAAGGGAAATTATTATAGGGTTCCATGCCGGAGCAGGAATCAGCAATGTCAAAGAGGCATGGGAAAATGACTCGGAAAATCCCTATGATGTTGATGAAATAAACTCGCAGAATAATTTGGGCCCTACAGCAGGATTTTTTCTTGAATACCAGCTTTTAAATAATATAAGCCTGCAGGCTGAATATAACCGTAATGAAAAAGTTTACTATAAAGAAGATGACGGAACAACACACTATATAAAAACGACAGAAATTCCTCTGATGCTGAAGTATATGATTAAAACAGATATCGGAAGGTTCGCCATATTAATGGGAGCTGCATACCATAATATTTATGATGAAGGCAATATGATTATGCCGGAATTAGCCGACGCCTATCTTACTGAAGACGGCATAGGACCGGTTGCAGGTATTGAATACAGCTATAAAATTAACCGGCATGTTTTTAATCTCGGAATAAGGGCATCATCAATCAATGTACTTGAATACACAGCTGTGGAAGGTGAAGGCGATTTCAGGCTTGACTCATCAACAGTGGAGTTCCTTGTCGGCTACGGCTACAATTTCGGAGGGAAGGGAAATAAAGTCCAGACAGAGGAAAGCAGGGAAAAGTGGCTTTTCCCTGTACATGCAGGATTTATGTACATGCAGGATTCGGACAGCCCTTATTCTCCGCTGGTTGAAGCAGGATTTCTTTACAGGTTTACTGAAACAAAATATTTCGGCTTGACAGGGTTCGCGCTCAGCGAAGGGGGCGGTCCGCTGCTGACCATGGCATGGACGAAAGACCCTGACCGCGTAATTAACAGCATCGGATTTATTATCATGCCTATGCAGGATATGATTATCGGTGCAGGGGGATATAACTTCGCCTGGAAAAGATTCAGCATCGGGGCAATATTCGGAGGCCCCCTGGATGATGTGCAGCACATAGCATACGGACTGGCAGCAGGTTATTATTTTTAATTGCAAACATGGATTTTACGATATATAGTTTTTAATAGATATTAAAAACCAAACCTGGAAACGGAGTAAAAACTTGAACAAGATTACCTCTGCTGTAAAATGCGCCTCATATTCACCCTCAGAACTTGCATCATCGCTGAGAAAAGCCGTGGAATTATCAGGGGACCTCCCTGAGGTCAAAGGGAAAACAGTACTTCTGAAGCCCAATATCCTCTCAGCCTCAGCGCCTGAAAAGGCAGTTACTACGCACCCTGAATTTGTAAAGCAGTGTGTTCTCCTCTTCCTTGACCTCGGCGCAAAAGAGGTGCTGGCTGGAGACTCACCAGGCTATCACTCATCGGAAGCCGGCGGAAAAAAATCAGGTATTATGGAAGCTGTTAAAGAAGCAGGAGGCACATGGGTTGATTTCTCCGATTCCGTTACTGTAAAAAACCCGTCCGGAAAGCTTGTCAAAAGCTTTAAACTTGCCTCAGAAATAAAAAAAGCAGATATAATTATTTCACTTCCCAAGATGAAAACGCATCAGCTCCTTTACTATACCGGGGCAATGAAGAATATCTTCGGGCTTGTGCCGGGATTAAAAAAAGCCTCCTTTCACCTCCGGTTTTCAGACAGAAACCTTTTCGCCCGTATGATTGTAGACTTAAACCTCGCTGTAAAAAATGTCTATTCAATCATGGACGGGATAACTGCAATGGAAGGGCACGGGCCCGGAAGCGG
>JACKPD010000020.1 GCA_024233785.1 Spirochaetales bacterium
GATAAGCGACATCATCTCGACCCTTTCAGGCTTAAGGTATTTTTCAAGCTTTTCCCTGTTATCATCTATAAATTTCTCAAATTTCTTAAAATCTATGTGAAGGCTTTCCGAGCCGAAATCTATCCTTTTCCAGAGCTTGGTAAGCATTTCATCGGAATCGGAAATACTGGGTTCAAGCATGACAATGTTTTTTATGTAATATCCGTCGTTTTCAACCGTATCATCAAAGATGCCTACTCCGGCTTCATTAAAACAACCGGATGCGATATCCCACTCGTCAACTTTTATTGGATACCACTTTCCCGCTTCATCATCGTAAAACTCAGGGTAGTACCCCTCATCGCCGAAAACCCATTCATAATAGTAGATTCCGTCAATATCAGAACCGAGGGGCCTCGGTACATGGGAAAACTTGTATCGGCCTGACCTGAAAAAAAAGTCGTCAAGCTTTTTTATAAGAACATGACGGAAGTAAACATTAAGGGCTGAAAGCGTTGCCTTGCTTTCAAGGCTTTTTAGTGTTATGTCTGAATCAGGGTTTGAGATTTTTGCAAGATCTGTCCCGCGCGGTATCCTGCAGGCCGCGACAAAATCCTGTTCTGTCCTTATTATCCCGCCGAGACCGGGAAAAATATTTCTTATCTGAATGTGAACTTCCGCGGAACCGCCGTAGCCGCCGCAGCATATTGTTTCTATACCCATGTATCTAAAATATTACATGGCAGCCCTTCCGGTCAAGGAAGTTTATTATCCGGAACCTTTTTACTGAAAGGGTTTTGCCTGTCAGCGGAGCGGGTCAATCCATGAAAGACCGGGAAATCTTGCAAATTCCCCGTCAGTTGAGCATAGAATCAGTCCGTGTTCCATAGCAAGGGCCGTGAGGTGCGCGTCATGGACAAGATTTCCCTGCGGATTTACCTTCTTATACAGGCTGTCTAAAATGCGCCTGTGTTTTTCTGAGGGCTGCGGTATCCACACATTCCCGCAGTCAAGCCAGAAATTCACAACCTTCCACGCATCTTCAGGTGATACCGGGGGATCGAATATCCTCGCGTTTGTCACAATACGCAGAAATCCTGTAAGGCTCTGCCACGGCATCCCCACAGGCGCGTCGCCGTTCAGTTTTTCGTCCAGCCAGATCTTTGCCCTGCCGTGATACGGGGCGGTTTTTATGCTTGAATAGATGAGAATATTTGTATCGAGTAAAATCACCTGTAGTCCTCTTTCTCTGCAACTGCAAGTATTTCCGCGGTATTATCAAGGTCAGCAAACCTGCATTTTCCGGCTGAAAGCTCCGGAGTGGAATAATTTTTTTCCGGTTTTGCTGATGATTTTTTCTGGATCAATCCCATTCTTAGGATTTCATTCACAATCTGCTTGAAGGGTTTTTTCTCTCCTTCCTGAAGGCGTTGCAGCATTACAGCTACATCATCATCAAGAGTGATAGTAGTTCTCATATAATAATTATATTTTTAAGATGCTCTGATGTCAATATAATGATGTCTTGATGCTTTTAATATTAATTTGACTTTCCTGACACTGTACGGCACAATATATTCAAATTTGCGCAGAAAAAAATAAAATTTATAATTATGGGTATTTTTTATATTGACATTTTTATTTGAAATATATTATAAATCTTGTTTTTTGTGCCTATTTAAAATTTTCAAGGAGTGAAAATATGAAAAAACTACTTATTATCGCGCTGCTTTGCCTTCTCGCGGCCTCCCTTTTCGCGGGCGGAATTGAGAACAAGAACAACATGAGCGCCGGTTACCTGAGAAATCCAAGTAAAAATACAGAAACAAACAAACCTGATGCGGTTTTCTACAATCCGGCAGGAACTGCCTTCATGGAAGAGGGTCTCTATTTTGAACTTGCAAACCAGTTTTTGTTCAAGGAATATATGCACGATGCGACAGATATAGCAGCATTTGACGAGAAGTATAAATCAGTAGATCCTGTACTTCTTTACCCAAGCGGCGAGGTTGTATGGAACGCCGGCAAATTTGCCCTTTTTGGTGCTTTCGGCGTTGCGGCAGGCGGCGGTGCTGCTGAATATGCTGACGGGTCGATTACAACTGTCGGAGCTTTACTTGGGCTGCAACAATATCTGGTGGGTATTGGTCAACCTGCTTTGGCCAGCCTTGTAGAAACTGATTCTTCACTCAACCTTACAGCAGTAATATTCGGTGAAACAATAGGCGCATCCTACGCAGTAAACGATATGGTTTCCCTTTCTGCCGCGATAAGGCTTATCCAGGGAAAAATAACTATGAAGGCTGAGCTTGATGAAGAGCCCAATGCGGCTCTTGCTGTTGCAGGACTTGATGACACTGTCCTTTTTGACGCAGAATCAACAGCAAAAGGATACGGCCTTGTGTTCGGTATCCATGTAAAACCTATTGAAAAACTTGATATAGCTATGCAGTACCAGACAAGGGTAGATCTTGAATATAAATATGACAAACTTGACGGAGTTCCTTTTTTCCTTTCAGTTGTTGAAATGGAAAAGGGCGATAAATATAAAAAAGACATCCCTGCAATGCTCGGCGCAGGGATAGGCTATCAGCTTCTTGACAAATTTTATACAACTTTAAGCTTTAACTACTACTTCAACAATTCAGCAGATTTTGAGACAGGAACAATGGGCAATGAAAACGATTATGACAATTCATGGGAAGTTGCCCTCGGTGGTGAATATAAACTGAACAAAATGGTTGCATTAAGCGCAGGTGCTTTCTATTCAAAACAGGGAATCAAGGATGATGAAAACTCAGCAGAAGTTCCGGTCCTCGACAGTGTTACTTTCGGTGCAGGGGCAGGCTTTAACTTTATTGAAGACCTTACAATTGATGTAGGATTAATGAAACCAATCTATTTTGATGCAGATTATGAAGCATCAGCCGGTGATTTGACATTAAGCAAAAAACTTTTTCTTGTAGCTATCGGCGCTACCTATAAATTTTTCTAATCTTGACTCATTTTTATAAGTGAGAAATGGCCCGGATCAGGATACAATCCTCTTCCGGGTTTTTTATATCTGCCTGCCGGTAAGGTAAGATCACCTGATCAATGTAAACGGGTTATAAAGCGGTATGCCGAAATGCTCAAAATCCCTTGTATTGCGTGTGGCAAGAACAAGACCGTGTCTCCAGGCCGACGCTGCTATAAAGGCATCCGCCTGTGTAACTGTTATACCGCCGGCGAAAAGACGGCCCCTTGCCTCCCCTGTCCAGACAGCAGTTTCATTATCAAGAGGTATAACCTCGGCATACTCTCCCGTAAAGCGGCGGAACCAGGCCGCTTTCTCAAGATAATTTTTCCTCATCAGGCCGGAAAAGATTTCTTCAACTGTTATTACACTTATATTGATATTTTTAAGCTCCCTGAACCACTCAAAAACACGCAAATCAGGATGCGGTTTCATTATTTCGCTTATTACATTGGTATCAACAAGATAATTATTCATTTTACGCTGCCTTCATACGCTGTCCTGTCGCTCCTGGCAGGAGTCTCAAAATCACCTTCGCGTAAATTTATATCTGCAAGTTCATCAAGCACGCGTGTGAGATCAGGCATAAAAACAGATTTATTTGAATTGTAGAGTTCCCAGTCAATAAGGACCGCCTCAGGTTTTCCGTGCCTAGTAATAAGCTGCGGGGATTCATGGGACAAACCAAGTATCTTTGATATTTTAAGTTTCGCTTCCGCAGCGCTCCATGAAGTCATATAATCCTCCTGTTATGACCAATTATAATATACATTTGACCATTTTTATAGATCAGTTATTAAAATATTCAGATAATCAGGTTCAGTATGCAAATGCGAATATAGACAAATTCTAATGAATCAGAATAATAAAACTACCATGAAAATACTTATACAGATGAATATCAATTCCTATATGGAATCAAAAATTGAAGAGCTTAAAAAGGCCCATAAAGACCTTGAGGTTTTTACAGATACTGAATCCGCTCCCCTCCCGGAGATAGAAATTATAGCAGGCGGCCTTTTAACTGAAAAACTTATTCAGCAGGCATCCTCCCTTAAAATTGTATTTGTCCCGTTTGTCGGGGTAAACCACCTGCCGCTGGAACTGCTTAAGGAAAGGGGAATAAGGGTCTGCAACTCCCACGGCAACGACAGGTTTGTCGCTGAAAGGGTACTCGCACTGCTCCTTGCTTTTCACGGCAGGGTTGTAGAGTTTCACAAGGACCTTGAGAACGAGATATGGCACGGCTTCTGGGCCGGAGGCGGAGCGGAAGACACATGGGATTCCCTTTACAGGAAAAAGGTTACAATACTGGGTACAGGTGCGATCGGCAGGCAAACCGCAAAAATGCTCTCTTTCTTTGAAGCGGATGTTACAGGCTATAAAAAACACTCCACAAGCGAAGTTCCGGAAGGGTTTGCAAGGATTTCATCTTCACTTGAAGACGCGGTAAAAGGGGCTGATATCCTGATAGCAGCAGTTCCCCTTACAGACGAGACAAGGGGAATGGTAAACCGGGACATCATCAATCTCATGAAGGGAGGGGTAATCCTCAATATTGCAAGAGGCCCTGTACTTGATGAGAAAGCGCTTTATGAGGCGCTGACAGACGGGACCCTTAAAGGGGCTTGCATCGATGTCTGGTATACATATCCTGAAGCGGGAAACAAAGTAAAGGCGCCGGGCAATTACCCTTTTCACAAACTGCCAAATGTAGTTCTCTCCCCCCATGTGGGAGGCGGAACAAGAACAGCTTTCAGACTGGATATTGACCTCACATTTGCCAATATTTCAACATACATAAGAGGCGGCAAAGTAAAAAATGAAGTTGATATTACAGCGGGGTACTGAGCGAAGCAATATCAGCTGAACGGGTGGTATTATGAATAATAATGTAATTACAGATATGATCCTGTATTTCGGGGATGACGCGAAAAGAATAAACCATGCGCTTAAGGTGTATGGCTTCGCTAAGGCAATCTGTGAATCCGAAGATGTTTCAGGGAACGAAAGGGAAATTATTGAATTAACAGCAATACTTCATGATATCGGTATCAGGGAAGCTGAACGGAAGTATAACTCTTCAGCCTGGAATTACCAGGAAACGGAAGGGCCGCCTGTTGCGAGGGAGATCCTTGAAAAAAACGGAATCGCGGACAAAATCACAGACAGGGTATGCTTTATAATCGGGCACCATCACCGCTTTGATAAAATTGACGGAATTGATTTTCAGATACTGGTTGAATCTGACCTTCTTGTAAATATTTTTGAGCACGGCAGCTCAAAAGAGAGCGCTGAAAGCGTTAAAAACAGTGTTTTCAAAACTCAGGCAGGAATAAAACTGCTTGATTCAATCTATCTTTCATCATAAGCCTTCTTTGCAAATGACTTGCATTTTCAGCGATTCAGGATTATATTTATTTTGCAAATGATTCGCAGGGAGAATTTATGAAAAGATACAGAACCGCCTTTATATTTATACTTGCCTTACTAATATCTCATTATGCGGCAGCTTCAGGCTCCGGGGAAAAGGATCAGAAAAAGAGCAATGCAAAACCGGTCATCGCGGTCAGCATCCTTCCACAGGCATGGTTTGCCGAAAGAATTGCCGGAGACAGGGCTTCTACAGTTGTTCTTGTCGGGCCGGGCCAGAACCCCCACTCCTATGAACCCACTTCCCGCCAGATGACTGAACTTTCGAGGGCAGATGCATGGATACTCTCAAAAACTGATTTTGAAAGAGCACTCTTGCCAAAAATCTCATCCCTTTATCCATCCCTTGAAATTGTAGACGGGACGAAAGGGGTTAAATTCAGAAAACTGGAAAGCCACGCGCATGAAGAGGAGACGGAACATGAATCGGGTGAAGGACTTGATATCGACAGGCACACCTGGCTTGGAAAGGAGCCAGCGCTTATAATGGCCTCGCAGATCAGGGACACACTTGTAAAATATGATCCTGCCGGTTCAGAGTTCTATAACGGAAATTTTAAAAAACTTGAAAAAGATATTAATGCGGTTTTCGATTCACTCAAACCGGTACTTGCGCCTCTAAAAGGTAAAACTGTTTTTGTATATCATCCCGCTTTCGGATACTTTCTTGACGACTTCGGGATAATACAGGAAGCGGTTGAAACAGGGGGGAAAGAGCCTACATCAAAATCGCTTTCTGAACTTCTCAGGAAAATAGATAAAGAGAATGTATCAGTTATATTTGTCCAGTCGCAGTTTCCTGTGAACGCGGCAAAAACCATAGCTTCGACTGTGGGGGCACAGGTAGTGCCTCTTGACCCGCTCGCGTATGACTGGCTTTCAAATATCACGCTGATGGGCAATGCGCTCGTAAAATCGTCCGGAAGACCGGGGAAATAATAAGGGGAATAATCATGACCGGAACAGAAAAAAAGGTAAAAACTGAGCAAAAAGCACAGGCAGAAGTGTCTGCCGTATCCCCTGTTGTGCTTCGCTTTAATAATGTGGCTTTCTCATACAGGACGGGACCGGTACTTGAAAACGCCAGTTTCCATATACACAGGGGTGAGTTCATAGCGCTTGTGGGACAGAACGGCGCGGGCAAAACAACTGTTTTAAAGCTTATACTCGGCCTTGAAAAACCGACCGGCGGAAGCATTGAAATTTTCGGAAAAAACCCGTCAGCTGCAAGACAGAAAATAGGTTATGTGCCGCAGCATGCCGATTATGACCAGACATTCCCCATATCTGTCATGGAAGTTGTAAGAATGGGCCGCCTGCAGGTTACATCAAGGCGTTATAATCAGGATGACATCATCGCGGTAAAGAATGCGATGGAACAGACAGAAATTGAAGACCTCGCGCACAGGCCCTACTCCGCCCTGTCGGGCGGGCAGAGGCGCCGGGTACTTGTCGCAAGAGCCCTTGCTGCAAATCCAGAGCTGCTCATTCTGGATGAACCTTCGGCCAATATGGATATTGAAAGCGAGGGGCGCCTCTTTAATACGCTTGGCGGGCTTAAGGGAAAGACAACAATCCTTGTTGTGACCCATGATTCCGTGTTTGTTTCCGCCCTTACAGACAGGGTTTTATGCGTAGGAGGAAGAAGCAGGCTTAACGGAAAAGGTCATTCCATTGCCCAGCACAGGGCAGCCCCGGCCGAAAACGCTCCGCCCGACCTGTACGGAGGAGAAGTCTACAAGGTACTGCATGATGAAAACCTCCCCGGTGACAGCTGCTGTATTGAAAACAGGGAGGCAAAATGACCAGTTTTATTACCGCTCTATTCGACCCTTCCCTCTCATTTTTAAGAAACGCACTTGCGGCAGCTCTTCTTTCATCCGTACTTTTCGGCGTCCTCGGCGCGGTAATTACAGTTAAACGGATCGCCGGGCTAGCAGGCGCTATTTCCCATGCTGTTCTCGGCGGAATCGGCATGGCGCTCTATCTTTCCGCAAAAGGGATACTCCCGGGCCTACCTCCGATTGCCGGGGCTGTTGTTTTCGCTCTCCTTGCCGCAGTTATTATCGGTTTTGTATCACTTAAGGCAAAACAGCGTGAGGATACAGTGATAAATGCCATCTGGGCCATAGGAATGAGCATAGGTATCCTATTCATGGCAAAAACACCGGGGTATACAGATCCGTCGAGCTACCTTTTCGGTAATATATTGCTTATATCAGAATTCGATCTTATTTTACTCGCAGTTCTGGATTTAACAGTTGTTGCTCTGGCCTGGAGGTTCTATCCCCAGATTGAGGCTGTTTCCTTCGATAATGAATATGCCAAGGTAAGGGGTATCCCGGTTGATACTGTTTTTCTCATACTGCTCTGCATTACTGCTGTGGCCATAGTGCTGCTGCAGACCTTTGTCGGGATAGTAATGGTTATCGCTATGCTCACCCTCCCGGCCGGGACAGCAGGCTATTTTGCCAGGAACCTTGCCGGAATGATGATATTCGGGTGGCTTTTTTCAACAGTTTTTGCCTTAAGCGGCCTCGCGATGGGGTGGGTCTTCGATGTTCCGTCCGGTGCACTTGTTGTGGTTACAGCGGGGGGAGTATTTCTGGGGGCAGCTGCGGTTAGAGTGATAGCTTCAAGGTATAGAAGGCAAAACAATAAAATACCTGAATATGCGCAAGGTCCGGGAAAAACAGGCAAAGCGGCGGAAGAAGGGGCAAAGTCATGACTAAAGCGCGTGAAGCTGCCCTTGAAATTCTAAGAAATGCTGATGAGCCGCAGACAGCCGCGGCTGTATTTCAGCAGGCGGGAAACAGCTGTGATCTTGCAACTGTCTACAGAACACTGCATTATCTGGAAAAGCACGGCTATGCAGAATCCTTTGTCCTATACTGCAATGAGCACGGCACAGAACGGTATTATACCGCGCTTTCTTCCGGAAATTCGGGATCTTCAGCCCACAGACACTGGTTCCACTGCGAGGGGTGTCACCGTTTTATTGAGATCGGGAACTGCACAGTTAATTCCCTCGCAAAAGAGTTTGAAATTGAGCATAACCTGTCAGTCAGCCGCCATATTCTTTATTTTATCGGGCGCTGCAGTGACTGCAGGTAATAATTCATATCATTTATTTACAGATTAAGGGTAAGGCGGATAAAGTCTGCCATATAATGGCCGAATTTTATCTGCTCTTTACCTTCAAGATGGACCCCGTCAAGGGGGCTGCTTGAGACTACTTTGCCGGCATCCGCGAACTGGCAGCCGTTAAGAGCGGCTATATGCTTGTATTCATGATAAATCTGTTTTGATTTCAATATTTCGATCTGATACAGATATGCTTCCTCAAAGTCCTCATGGATCTGCGGCGGAGCTACTATGACTATTTCCTTTCCCGGGCATTTGAATTTAATACGGTGTATCATTTTTTCAATTCCGCCGGCTATCTTCTTCACAGGTATTTCCCTGTCGGCAAAGAGATCGTTTATTCCCAGAAATATTATGATTATATCAAAGAAAACCCGGTCAAGAAGTCCTTCAAGATACTGAAGCCCGTTTGCGGAATTCTCACCTGGTATATGGTCTAATACGGTCCGGCCGCTGTAACCCTCTTCAATTACTTCAAATAGCGCGCCGAGATCCGAGAGCATTACGCACGGCCATCTTGTGTTTTCATCAAAACGGGAGCCTGACTGGGGGGAATATCCCCATGTAGTGGAAGAGCCGTAGCAGAGAATTATTCTTTTGGTGTTTCCGTCATCCGACATAGAAACATTCACAATCAATCTCCGTACTTAATTAATTATAGCTATATTATAGTATCGGATTATAAAGAAATAAAAGAAATGGTAATATTTCTGCGGTTTTTCTGGTATAATTTATTATATCGTCCAAAGAGAAACACAGGAAAAACAGGAGAAAACCGATGAGCAGCAAAGTAAACCTTACACTGGATAATCTTGATACCCTTTTATCAGAGCATTACGGAACTGACCACGCGAAAACCGCGGCCGCAAAGACAGTCTTTCTGAAGCAGCTTTCCCTGAGGGCGCATAAATATTACGGCGGCAAGATGCAGACCCTTCCAAGGGCCGGTGTATTCGGGTTTAACTGGTTCAATGTATGGTATACACCCGGGGTATCTGCGATATCCACTGCCATACGCGACAATAATCTCTCATCATGGGATTTATCTAACCGCGGCAATTATGTCGCTGTAGTAAGTGATTCAACCCGTGTGCTCGGAGACGGAGACTGCACTCCTCCCGGAGGTCTTGGCGTGATGGAAGGTAAATCATTCCTTATGAAATATCTCGGAGGAATAGACGCTACCGCCATATGTATGAACAGCAGAAACAAAAAGGGCGAGCATGATCCTGACAAAATTATTGATTTTGTAAAAATGATTCAGCCTTCATTCGGGGCAATTAACCTTGAAGATATTTCCCAGCCTAACTGTTATAAAGTTCTCGATACCTTAAGGGAAGAGTGTGAAATACCGGTCTGGCATGATGACGCCCAGGGAACAGCCTCTGTTACCCTTGCCGGACTCATAAACGCTCTTAAACTTGCTGAAAAGGATATTAACAAGGTAAGAATAGTATTGCTCGGAGCTGGAGCGGCCAATGCAACAATTGCCAGAATAATTATCGAGGCAGGAGGCGACCCGGAAAAGATGGCAATTTTCGACTCGAGAGGCTCACTCAACAGGGACAGGGAGGATATAAAGGCAGACAAGAGGTTTTACCGCAAATGGGAGTTATGCCTCAAGACAGATCAGAGAAAATACGCAAGCGCGGAAGAAGCTATTAAGGGAGCGGATGTTCTTATCGCGCTTTCAAAACCCGGCCCCGATACGGTAAAACCGGAGTGGATCAGCGGGATGGCAAAAAATGCGATAGTATTCGCCTGCGCCAATCCTGTACCTGAAATATATCCGTATGCGGCTAAAAAAGCAGGAGCTTTTATTGTCGCGACAGGGCGGGGAGATTTCCCGAACCAGGTAAATAATTCTGTAGGGTTTCCGGGAATATTAAAAGGCGCTCTTCTTGTCAGGGCAAAAAAAATATCTGACGGAATGGCAATAGCCGCGGCAAGGGCCCTTGCAGGTTTTGCCGAAAAAAGAGGTATAAATCCTGACAACATTATCGCGACAATGGAAGAACCCGGCGTATTTCCGTTTGAAGCGGCGGAAGTTGCAGTACAGGCAGTAAAGGAAGGTCTCTCAAGTGTTAAACTTACACATGAAGAAGTCTTCAGACAGGCGGAAGAGGATATAAAGTACTCCAGAAGCATAACAGAGATGATGATAAAAAACAGTTATATACAGACACCCCCGGTTGATATGCTGCAGGAAGTATTTGACTGGACCATCGGGAATATAAGGTAACCCGGGGGGCGCTTTTTTCCTGTAACCGCGGGGTATTCTGACAGATAAAAGTTTACTTGACCAGAGGTATATCCGCGCATACAATTAATTCAATCATGAAAAATCACCCCCTTACTTTTACCCGGATCATAACGGCCAGGCAGAGAGCGCTTATATATTCAATATCTCTCATCAGCACTCTTTTCCTCACCTTTTATGCACAGCTTGTATGTCCCTTTCTCGAATCGCTTCCTTTCCGGGAGCAGTTCAGGAACCTGCTCCTTGTATTTATATTCCAGATAATATTGAGGGAAATACTGTTTCACTATGTCAGCGCGAATCTGGAAGCATCCGCCATTTCCGGCCGGTTTTTCCGGCTGCTGATAATTTCCTGGATTGCATCGGGACTTGCCGCAATGGGGCTTCATGAAGTCCTTTACCACAACTACAATCCCGGTTCCATGTTCCAGACTTTTCCATGGCCAAGCGATGTACCGTGGCATAGCCAGCTGAAACTGATAAGCGGGTACTGGTTCCTCGGGGCCGGGCTGCTTTCACAGCTTGAACTGACAATTGCCGAGAGATTCATAAGCAGCTATGTCAAAAAAAACCGCACTGTTTTTTCTATTTTCTCGGAACATATTCCGCTTAGAATCACATGGGGCAACTTTTTTTATACTTTTGTGCCGTCAATATCACTGCTCATAATAGTCATAAGATATGCATTTCAGGACCATATTATCCCATTGGGCGTCACACTTGAGGTTGCCTATATCGGCATAATATTTATCGGGACAGCAATTGCCGCCGCGGTTCTTTATGGAAAGATGCTGAGAGAAGATACTCTGCAGCTGATAGACGCAATTGAGAAAATCGGGAAAGGAGATTTTTCCGTCCACATCTGGCCTTCAAGACAGGATGAACTCGGCCGGGTTACAGGCGGAATAAATGAAATGGCTAAAGGACTTATGCTGAGGGAAAGGATAAAGGAATCTTTCGGACATTTTGTCTCACCTGAAATCGCAGAAAAATTTGTGGAACAGTATACAAAAGGCAAGGACATGAGGGGCCATGGCGAGAGGAAAATGGCAGCTGTTCTGATGTGCGACATCAGGAATTTCTCCGGTATTACAAATAAAATGAACCCTTCCGATGTCGCTGTTATGCTTAATAACTATTTTGACCACATGGTAAAGGCAATACAGAAAAACGGAGGCATTGTTGATAAATTCATAGGAGATGCCGTAATGGCGGTTTTCGGCCTGATGGATGATAAAGCCGGTCCGTGTCTTCAGGCTGTCAACGCCGCGATTGATATGAGGAAAGCCCTGCGGACATCAAATGAAAAAAGCCGCCTTATGCAGTGCCCGCCTCTTGATAACGGCATAGGCATTCATTATGGAGAGGTCATAGCGTCATACCTGGGAAGTTCTGAAAGGCTTGAGTTTACAGTAATCGGAGCGACTGTAAACATGGCGGCAAGACTTGAGTCAAAAGCAAGAAAACCGTATCCCCCTATTATTTTCAGCCGTCCTGTAGCAGAGGCTGTTAAAAACGATTTCGGAGTTGCCAGTCTCGGCGAGGAAGAGCTCAAAGGGGTTGGAAAACAGGTGCTTTATACTGTAAAAACAAGAAAAATAAAAAAGTCGGCCAGCCAGGGGATGCAGCGGTAAATGATAAATACACATTTTTATAATATTTTCATGATGCCCTTGGAGAAATTCGCGGGGCTTGACAGGTGCAGAAAAGCGCTCATACCCCTTGCATCAGGAAACGTGCTTGAGGCGGGGCCTGGAACAGGGGCAAACGCCAGATACTACAACTGGGATGCGGTCAGCAGCCTGGTGCTCGCGGCCCCTGAAGCGGATACTCAGGGGCTTCCGGAAAAAATATACAGAAAGGGATGCGTTAAATATGTGGAAGCTGATGTGCAGGAACTCCCGTTTGACAGCAACACGTTTGACACAGTAGTCGCCACCCTCCTCTTCTGCTCGGTGCCGGACCCTGATAAAGGGCTATCTGAACTCAGAAGGGTATTAAAACCGGGTGGGAAATATATATTCCTCGAACACGTAAAACCTGCAAAATCCGCAGCTGCCAATTTTGCCTCACTGGCTACGCCCTGCTGGAAAAGGATTGCGGGTGGGTGCCACCTTGACAGGGATACCGGGGCTTCAATAATAAAGGCAGGTTTCAAGGTAATTACTCCCTGCCTTTACTCAAAAGGCGTTTTTATAGGGGGCGCTGCCCAATAACACCCCTGCGGCCCGGTATCAGTTTCCCAGCTGCTCTGTTTGAAATAATCCTGATAATATTCTTCTGATTCTGCAATTAATTTGTTTATTCTTTTTTTATAACTTATAATTAATTGTACATTTGGAATTTTAAACTCTTTAAAAAGTTTAGGGAGTAATTTATGTATATTAAAAAACATTTTAGAATATTAACTTGTTTTTTATTAATTATTTTATCTGCGGCGCTGATTATTTCCTGCAGCCAGGCTCCAAAAGATGCTGTTACTGACGAAGGAAGTCTGACAGTATTTACAGAAACAGAAACCGGTACTGAAACAGAAGGTCCTGCCCTTATCAATGAATACGATGAAATAATTATAAATATCAAGGAAATTATTGCTGTACCGGAAAGCGATGAGGAAGAACTGATAAACATCATAAGTTTTGCTGATAGTGAAAAAATAATTAATCTTCTTGATTATACAAACATGACGGCCCAGATAGGCACTGGAATAGTACCTGCCGGTACATACTCACAGATAAGGATTGTCCTATACGGCGAGGGAAATTCTATCAAACCTGCAGAAAGTGATGAAGCAGAAGCCCTTTCAATCCCGAGCGGAGAGCAGACAGGCATTAAACTTGTCCTTTCAGAACCATTGACAATCGAAGAGGGCAGCAGCTGGTCTATGACAATAAGCTGGGATTTTACAGATGGGAGCCATATTACTCAGCCCGGGGGCAGTTACAAGATGACGCCTGTTGTCAATGTAATTCTCAAGCCCGCAGCTGAATAATCAGCATGTATCAGCCATTATATAAATAATATTCTTTACTTTTCATGACAGATGTTTCAAAGGGATCAACCGGGGGAGGAAGCAGAATAGCCTGACCCCTTATCCAGGAATCAGCTGTTCTGCTACCCTGGTGAACAAAACCTAAAGATATCCGACTCTTCTCAATGCTTCAGCCTCCCGGTTCCCTCCATGTTAGTCCTTATTCCCTATTTAAATAGATAAGCGAATTCCCCGTATCCTTCAGCCTCAAGCGATTCCGCGGGAATAAAGCGCAGGGCTGCCGAATTAATACAGTACCTTAAGCCTGTCGGCTGAGGCCCGTCGTTAAACACATGCCCCAGGTGGGAATCAGCGTATTTGCTTCTTACCTCGATAAAAAGCCCCCAGAAGGTCCTTTCCCTGTTTTCAACTACATTCTCATCTACAAGCGGCTTATAAAAACTCGGCCATCCTGTTCCGGAGTCAAATTTTTCCTTTGAGGAAAAAAGCGGCTCTCCGCTGATTATGTCAACATAAATTCCGGGCCTTTTATTGTCATTGTATTCATTTTTAAAAGGGGGTTCAGTATCATTACGCCGGGTGACATTGTACTGCATTGGGGTCAGTATTTTTTTCAGTTCACTGTCAGGCTTTATTGTATATTCGCCCTTTTTCTCTCCCCATGTTTTCTTGATAAACCCTTCCCTTCCTGAACCTGCCTTGTATCTTGAATAGTTAAACGGGTTCTTTTTGAAATAATCCTGATGATATTCTTCTGCTTCATAGAATTTTTTAAACTTCACAATCTCCACGTTTATCTGATGCTCGAACATGCCTGACTGCTCAATCTTTTTTTTCGAGTCAAGGGCCGCCTGTCTCTGACTGTTGTTATGATAATATATACCTGTCCTGTACTGGCTTCCCCTGTCGGCGAACTGTCCTCCTGCATCTGTAGGGTCTATCTGCTGCCAGAAAACATCAAGAAGTTTTTCATAGCTTATAATCTTCGGATCAAAGGTAACCTGCACAGCTTCGGTGTGGCCTGTTTTTCCTGTTGAGACTTCTTCGTATGTAGGGTTTACTGTTTTTCCGCCTGTGTAGCCTGATACTGCCGATTTTACCCCTTCAAGATTTTCAAAAGGCTGTTCTATGCACCAGAAACAGCCTCCGGCAAAGGTCGCTACCTCTGTATCAGCGAAAACCCCGAAGGAGAGGATAAACATAAAAAGCATAATAAATATATTTTTATTTGTCATTTAAGCACACTCCTTAAATAAAAATCTTAATTAAAGATAAGTATGAATCAGGCTATATACAATTATTTTCATATATAATTAATATAACTTTCTGTTATTTATTCAGAGGCTGCATCCGCTTTTAATGCTGTCCTGCATTTGTCCTTATATACCTTTTCCGCCCAGATAAATGTAAAGGCAGCGGCTGACCAGTTTACAATCACAAGGCCCCACCAAACCCCGTCCTGCCTCATGGCAAGGGCAAAACAGAGGACCGAAAAAACTAAAGCAGGCGCCGCGATCTGCCTGTAAAATCCCATCCACATTATCATTGCGGGCTTTTTCAGTCCCTGAAGCAGCGAATTGCTCTGAAAAAGGACAATATAGCTGTAGTAGGTTAAACCCTGTATCAGCAGGTACTTATATCCCATTGATATAACAGCTTCAGATCCGGTAAACGCTGAAATAATCTTTTTTCCGAAAATAAGGACAGGAGGAAGCATAACCAGCATGATTAAAGCGCCTCCGAAAAGGCTTTTCTTGAATGAATCAATTACCCTGTCCATCCTGCCGGCCCCGTTATTCTGGCCGACAAGGGAAGCAAGGGCGATATTAAGCCCTGCTGTCGGCACAAGGGCTATCTGCTCGACCCTGACAGCCGCACCGTATGCTGCAACTGCCTCGCTTCCGAAAGAAGATACAAAATATGTTATTACAAACGTACCCATGGCCATTGTAAGAAAATTCATTGCGGCCGGGACAGCCTGCTCAAATATCTCGATTACAATTTTCCTTTCCGGGATGAAATCCTTAAATGATATACCTGAAAAAGCATTTGATTTTTTAGCGATAAATATCATATAGATCATGCTCAGCAGCTGTATCAATATTGTCGCAAGCGCAACTCCTGCCTCCTTAAGGCCGAAGGTATACATAAACAGGGGATCCAGGACCAGATTAAGAAAAAAACCGCCGATTAGAATGTTTCTGTAGGTTCGCGTATTGCCTCTCGCTGTGAGTCCTGCATTTAAAACAGGCACAAGACTGATAACAATAAGCCCTCCGACAATTACCCTTCCATACCTCATTGCTGATTCAAGAACTTCACCCTTTCCGTTTAAAACCGTAAATAAAGGTTTTAAAAAGATAAAAAATAATATTGTAAAAAAAACAGATAGAATTACGGTCAGAGAGATTGACTGTGAAAGATAGCGGTTCGAAGTTTTCTCCCTGCCGGCGCCGATTTCATTTGAAATCAGGGCCCCTGCCCCGCTTGAAAAACCAACACCTAGAGACATTATCAGCATGTACAGGGGAAAATTCAGGGAAAGTCCTGCCAGAGATGCTGTCGAAAGCTGCCCTGCCCAGAATGTGTCAACCACATTGTACATCGTATTAAAGAAAAACCCGATACTCGCAGGCAGGGCAAGATGAATAAGATGACCTTTTATCGGGCCTGAAGTTAAATCTGAAGAATAAATTTTTTTCATAAAATTAACACCTTAACAGTAAATATACTATTCTCACTATATATATCAATTATTATTCATCATTTCCCTGTTTATTACCACACAAAGTTTATGGGATTTTAATTAATCATACAAAATAATAAAAACCTCTTGACGGAAAAGCTTTTTATTTATATTTTTTGAACAAATGAGCATTTTGTTCAAATATTCAAAAAAGGAGGATATTTTGTCTGATGTAGAAATGCGAAATGAGTTAATAAATGCCGCGTCGGGGGTTTTTGCTAAATACGGCTACAAAAAAACCAACATGGATGACATTGCTGCCGTTTTTGGCAAGGGAAAAACCTTTATTTATTATTATTTCAAAAACAAAGAGGATATTTTTCAGGCTGTCCTTACTGATGAGGCTGACAAGCTTTTGAAAGCGCTATCTGAAACAGCAGAATCAGAATCACTCCCTGAAAAAAAGCTTAAAAAATTTGTACTGGTATGGGCAAACACACTCATGGAACTTGACAACTATTATCAGATTATTAAAACCGAATATTTCAGCAATAAAGATTTTTTCAAAACCCTCAGGGAAAAAATTGATGAAAAGCAGCATGAAATACTCACTTCAATTTTCAGAGAGGGAACAGCATCGGGAAGATTTAAAAAACTTGACCCTGAATGGGTGGCCTCAACCTTTTTTACTGCCATGAAAGGATTTGAGCTGCCTCTGCTTAAGAGGAAAAGCTTTGAGGATATAGAAACAAGAATTGATGATCTCTTAAATCTTCTTTTAAACGGGCTGCTTGCTTAACAGCAGAATATTACATTGGAAAAGGTGGAGGAATACCTGTGAACAGAATTTTAAAGCATCCGAAGACAGTAATAACAGTAATACTGCTTCTAACAGTTTTTCTTGGAATACAGATACCTAAGATAAAGATAAACAACGAGGTTGATATATTTCTTCCGGAAAACCACAAATCAAAAATCGAATACAACAAAATGAAGGAAACATTCGGCAGCCAGACAATTATGGATGTTGCGGTAAAGGCAAAAGAAGGGACAATTTTTACGGCAGACAGAATTAACCTAATCAAATCCCTTACAGAGGAATTTGAAAAAATTGAAAATGTTGAGGACGTTACATCACTCACTAATGCTGATTATATCGAAGGGACAGCAGAAGGGATGACAGTCTCTCCTATTGCCGATGCCTTTACAGGCAGTGATGAAGAATTAAAAGAAATAAAGCGGAAAGTGACAGACTGGAAAGATATGTATGAACTCAACCTCATATCGGAAGATCTTAAAGCGACCCAGATCCTTGTTAAAATCAAACTGGGGGTTTTAGCAGACGGGAAAGAAAAAGTTTATCATGAAATGGAAAATATTATAGCGTCACATGACAAAGCTGGCACCGACTTAAGCATTGCGGGAGATCCAGCCGTTATTGTTCTCATTGAAAAGTACATGAAAAGCGATCTCGTAAGGCTTGTTCCTTTTGTAATAATTGTTGTGCTTATTACTCTTTTTCTCTGCTTCAGGACTACAGGGGGTGTAATTCTGCCGGTAATTACAGTCCTTATAAGTACTTTATGGACAATAGGCCTAATGGCCCTTACAGGTGTATATTTTTCCCTTGTATCCACGACACTTCCGGTTGTACTTATTGCGGTGGGAAGCGCATACGGCATTCATCTTGTAAACGATTACTACAGTGAAATCAGGGCTGCCGGAAAATCCCTGTCCCACGAAGAACACAGCAGGATAGTTGAACAGAGCCTTAACAAGGTGAAAAAACCTGTGTTCCTTGCAGCTCTGACTACTATTGCAGGATTCGGCTCTCTTGCCACAAGCCCTGTTATACCGCTTAAGCATTTTGCCCTGTTCTCCGGAATCGGGGTCCTTGCAGCTCTTTTAGTTACTTTAACAATGATTCCCGCACTACTTGTTATGCGCCACAACGCGATGAAACTCAGCAAAATATCGGAAAAATCCATTCTTGACATAGTTTTCAAAAGCTTGTCGGAATTTATCGAAAAAAGAAAAACAGTTCTGTCTGCAATTGTTTTTATAATACTTGCAGTTTCCTGCATTGGGATATTAAGGATCAATGTAGACAACATACTGATATCCAATTTCAGGGAAAAAGAGGATATCCGGGTAGCAGACAACATGATAAGGGAAAATTTCGGAGGGACAAAGGTCTTCAGCATTATTGTCAAAGGAAAGGAAAAGGGAGATCTTACAGATCCGGAAATACTCAAGGCAATGGATAACCTTGACACATACCTTGAGACAAACTTTGACGAAGTCGGCAAGGTAATATCCTTCTCGGATTTCATTAAAAGAATGAACCGGGTTATGCACTATCCTCAGGAGAAAAACAATGAAGCGGCAACCGGTAATACGCCTGATAACGTAACACAGGAAACCGGAGGCTTTGGAAGCTTTTTCAGTACCGCTGATTCAGGTACATCATCATTTTTTGAATCTGCAGAAACTGCTGACACAGCCTCATCAATGCCTGAAGTAACATTTGACAATCTTGATGAAAAAATGACTGCCCGCAGTTTCCTTGAAATACTCTCAGGAGCAGCTTCAGCGTCAGATACTTTAAACCCTGATGCCGACACAGTACTAAGGGAAATTTATAGAAAATACAACTACAGGGGTGAAGATTATAATGAAATACCTTCAGATCCTTCACGATATCCTGTTGAAACAAAGGAAGAGCTGAAAAATCTTATCTCACAGTACCTGCTGCTTTATTCAGGTAACCTTGACTCATACTCTGATGACGCAATAGAACCTTCACAGGCTTTAATGATCGTGGAGCTTAAAACAATAAATACAGTTCCGGTAAAAAAGATTGCAAAAGCGATAAACAGATATGTCTCTGAAAATTTTCCTGAAGGATATGAAACAGGCATTGCAGGTATTGCGGATATGGAAAACTCCCTTACCACATTAATTACCGGGTCACAGATATCAAGTCTTGCAGTCTCTCTGCTTCTGGTATTTATAATAATTGCGATATCGTATAAATCATTTGCCGCAGGATTTTTCGGGGTGATACCTCTGGCCTTTACAATAATAATCAATTTCGGTGTCATGGGTTTCGCTGGCATCAGGCTTGATATGGTAACAGCTCTAATCGCGTCTATAGCGGTCGGAACAGGGATAGATTATACGATCCATTTTATGAGTGCCTATAAAAGGGAAAGAAACAAAGAAAGCAGGCTTGAAATTGTTACTGAAAAATCACTCACCTCAACCGGCCGCGGGATATTATTCAATGCAAGCGCAGTGGCGGCAGGATTTCTTGTACTTTGTCTCTCAAACTTTACAACACTCAGATATATCGGGTTTCTGACAGCACTTACAATGTTTACATCATCATTTGCATCGCTTACCGTACTTCCTGTGCTGCTCAATACATTCAAGCCGGCCTTTATGGCAAAAGAAACAGAAAAAAAACTTATTAAAGAATCTAATAACTGATTAAGGAGAAAATATAATGAACAAGAACGGTTTAATAAAAAGAAATTTTTTTATGGCAGCAGCAGCTCTGTCAGCTTTAATTGCCCCTTCCGCTTTCGCTATAACAGGAACAGAAATAGCTCAGAATGTTCACGACAGGGACAACGGAGATTCAGTGCATGCCCTGATCCAGATGGACCTTGTTGATAAAAACGGGGGCATCAATTCAAGAGTGGTTGAGACATGGGGGATGGAAGATGAAAAGGATCTTGACATGATGGTCATGATGTTTCACCAGCCTGCGTCAGTCGCTAATACAAGATTTCTTGTTGTGGAAAACGAAGGAAGGGACGACGACAAGTGGATATACCTGCCTGCCCTTAAAAAAGTAAGACGGATTGACTCAAGCGAAGGCAGCAACTCATTCATGGGAACTGACCTGAGCTATGATGATATGGAAACAAGAAAAGTTGAGGAAGATACTCACGAACTCCTGAAAGAAGAGAAAATCGGCGGTTATGAATGTTATGTAGTCAAAGCTGTTTCAATTGATCCTTCAAACTCACAATATTCACAGAGAATAAGCTGGATTGATAAAAACACATGGATTCCTGTAAAAATGGAACTTTATGACAAGAAAGGAAATCTTGAAAAAGTTATGACAGCGGAAAAAATTGAAAAGGTACAGAATTACTGGTCCATTCTCCAGACAACAATGAAAAATGTACAGACAGGACACAGTACGGTTCTTGCAATAAAAAAACTTGTTTACGATGAGAAACTGAACAGAGCGCTTTTTACCACACAGTTCCTTTCAGCAGGAAGAATATAGGGAGGCAGATAATGAACAGATTTTTTAAATATTCCGGAATAATTTTAACATGCATCCTTGCCTCTTCACTTCAGCTTTACGCACAGGATGGATCATTTTTCAGCGAGACAGCAGGTCTGTCAGAGGATAAACCTGCGCTCTCAATAGGGGGAAAAGCAATAAGTCAGGTAAGATATTTTATGGATTATGAGGATCCGGAATCTTCAGAAATTGAATCTTTTCCAGAATTGAGACTTGATTTTGATTATGACAATGAAAACTCTTCAATGACAGCAAAACTCATTTTCAGCCGCGATAAAATATACAGCGGTATTGAGGATATCATAGATGAGGCATATACGACTGTGTATTTCAGCAATTTCAATATTGAAACAGGCTTTATGAAAGTTGTTTGGGGAAAAGGGGATGAACTGAAGGCTCTCGATATACTTAACCCGATAGACTACACTGACTTTTACAATAAAACTCTTCTTGAAAGAAAAAAAGCCGCCCTGATGGTAAAGCTTAATAAATATACAGGTTTGAACAGCCTGCTTGAACTTGTATATATTCCCGTCTACACAAGCGTGCAGTTTGACAGCGCAGAAGACGGAAGGTGGGCGCCTTACAGTGTCAGACAGCTTTCAGCATTTGACGCCGCAGGAGGAACTGTCTCCTATAAAGATACAGATACTTTAGAGTATTCGCAGGCAGCTGCGAGATTTACAAGCACATTCAACGGCTTTGATTACGGATTCCTTTACAGCTACGGATTTACACCGCTGCCTGCCGCGGCAGTCAAAACACCGGGCCTGATAGAAGTAAAACCGCAAAGGGCCCACATATTCGGCGCTGAAGCGGCAAAGGTTTTATTCGGCCTTAACACCAGGGCAGAGGCCGGATATTTTCTTACAGAAGATATTGAAGGGAATGACAGCGATGTAAAGAACAACCTCCTTATCTGGGTCGCGGGCTTTGATAAGGACCTGCCGTTAAGCCAGCTCAACTTCCTTGCTGAAACCCAGGGAACGTATATACTATCAAACAGCGGTTTAAAATCAGGAGATGTTGATTACAGCGAAAGCGGTGATTATTCACAGAATATAATTATACTCCGCCTTAAAGATTCCTGGGCGCATGAGAAAATACAGCCCCAGATATCAGCCACAGTTCATATCGAAGACGGGGATTTTATGTTAAAGCCTTCAGTAGCTCTTATTCCAAAGGATGATGTTAAATTCGAGTTTCTATGCACACTATTTGAAGGAGATGAGGATACTGTTTTCGGAGTATACGATGACAATGACTTCATCCAGGCAAAATTCACATTCTCTTTTTAAAATATTAAATCAGGGAAATGCATCGTGATGATGATTCCCTTTTTTATATTATCACTCCGGGCAGCCGTGTCGTTGACAGGGCTGCCGTCTAATTTCAAACACAGGAGCTGAAAAATAAGGCCCTCAATTTATTTGACATTACTTAAGATAAATACATATACTTAACTAATATTTTTAAAAATACAGGATTCTCCATTATCAATGTTGAAAAAAACAATCCGGGTATTGCTTTCCGGTTACAAAAGGTTTAACAGAATATCCCGGGAGCTCCGCAAACGCATAAAGAATAAACCTCCGCTGATTTCAAATATTCCAGGTATGGCTTACAGGTGCAGATTTGACCGCGATTGGACAATGGAATATGTTTCTGATAAATGCTTCGAACTGACAGGCTATCATAAAAATCAGCTTCTCAGAAACAAAGTACTTTCGTACAATGATCTGGTCCTGCCGCAGTACAGGGACCATCTGTGGAAAGTATGGGATGATGCGGTACGGAATCACAAACCTGTATATGAGGAATACAGAATTCTCACTGCTGACAATCAGGAAAAATGGGTATGGGAACAGGGTATTCCGGTTTACGATTCCAAAGGGAAACTTGAAGGACTTGAAGGGCTTATAATTGATATTACAGACCGGAGAAAGGCTGAATTCAGCAGGGATTCAGCGTTCCTGAATCTTGAAAAACGAATGAAAGCTCTTGAAAACCCGGTTGGGAATACTGAAAATATCACATTTCTGACTCTATTCAACCTGGATAAAATCCAGAAACTCCAGGATGAATTTGCAGAGGCTGTCGGAGTCGCTTCAATAATTACATATCCCGATGGGACCCCGATTACAAAGCCCAGCAATTTCTGCAGACTTTGTGATATAATCCGCGGCAATGAAAAAGGACTGATAAACTGCCATGTTTCCGACGCGATGATCGGGCGCCATCACCCTGAAGGCCCTGTTATCCAGAAGTGCCTAAGCGCAGGGCTCTGGGATGCCGGGGCCAGTATAACAGTCGGAGAAAAACATATTGCGAACTGGCTCATAGGCGAGGTAAGGGACGAAAACCAGGATGCAGAGGAGATAAGGGAATATGCGCGGATTATTGGCGCGGATGAAGATGAGGCAGCAGAAGCCTACAGTAAAACCTATTCAATGCCGATTGAAAAGTTTAAAAAAATAGCACAGGTACTTTTCACTCTTGCAAACCAGATTTCTGAAATAGCATATCAGAACTGGAATCAGGCAAAATTTATTTCAGACCTTAAAATCGCTGAGGACCAGAGGGAAATCGCGCTTGCTGAGAAAGAAAAACTTCAGGCGATGCTTATTCAGTCTCAGAAAATGGAATCAGTTGGAAGACTTGCCGGCGGAGTTGCGCATGACTTCAACAACATGTTGAGCGTCATATTGGGTCATTCAGAACTCATGCTTGAACAGATTGATTCAAGCCATGTATTTTATATGAACCTTAAGGAAATAAAGCAGGCCGCAGAAAGATCTGCGGCCCTTACCAGGCAGCTTCTTGCTTTTGCCCGCAAACAAAGTATAGTACCTAAAATTTTAAACCTTAATAAAACAGTAGAAGGGATGCTCAGCATAATGCAGCGGCTAATTGGAGAAAACATAAAGCTTTCCCTGATACCCGGTGAAAATCTCTGGAATGTCAAAGCCGATATTTCCCAGATTAATCAGGTACTGACAAATTTATGTGTCAACTCACGTGATGCGATAAACGGCAGCGGGGAAATTACAATAGAAACATCAAATACAATACTGGACAGCGCTTTCACAGCTGTTCATCCCGGTTTTTCCGAGGGTGAATATGTCAAGCTGGCGGTAAGTGACAACGGATGCGGTATAAATACTAAAAACCTTCAAAACCTTTTTGAACCGTTCTATACGACAAAAGAAAGCGGCAAAGGCACCGGTCTGGGGCTTGCGACAGTATACGGCATAGTTAAACAGAATAACGGTTTTATTGATGTTTCAAGCAAACCTGGAACTGGAAGCACCTTTACTATTTTTCTGCCCCGTGCTTTTGGAAAAAATGCAGTACCGCAGGAAAATGAAACGAAAAAAGAAATAAAAAAAGGGATTGAAACAATACTGCTTGTCGAGGATGAAACAGCAATACTTGAAATTACTGCAATAATGCTAAAAAACATGGGGTACAATGTTATTTCCTCTTCAGCGCCAGATGAAGCCCTGATCCTTGCTGAAAAATATGCGGGAGAGATAAATCTGCTTATAACAGATGTTATTATGCCCGGTATAAACGGGCGTGATCTTTCGGAAAAAATCCTTGCTTTGTCCCCGGATATGAAATGTCTTTTCATTTCAGGTTATACTGCGGATGTTATTGCCAGTCAGGGAATTCTGAACGAAGGAATACAATTTATTCAAAAACCATTTTCAATGAATGATCTTTCAAATAAAATCAGGGTTGTTCTTGAATCATAAACAGGATTAAAAATGGAAAAAGAAAAGACAATTTACGTTATATACGGCAATGATCCGGCAGAGATGACAAAAAAGATCCTCTCGGAATCGCGCATTGAAAACCTTATTAAACCCGGATCGCTTATCGGTCTCAAACCTAATCTCGTTGTTTCAAAACCCTCATCATCAGGCGCTACAACTTCACCATTGATTGCCGGTGCTGTAATTGAATACCTAAAAGATAAGGGTTTCGATAATTTACTGATACTGGAAGGCTCCTGGGTAGGCGACAGCACTAAAAGGGCTTTCAGGACATGCGGATATGAGGATATCTCAAAAAAATATAATGTTCCTCTTTTTGATACGAAGGATGACAGCTTTACCGTAAAAACAAGCGGCGGCATAAAAATGGAAATCTGCGACAGGCTTTTTGATGTGGACTTTCTGATTAACATGCCGGTAATCAAGGGGCACTGCCAGACCCTCGTCACAGGCGCGCTGAAAAATATGAAAGGGTGCATCACAGACAGGGAGAAAAGGCACTTTCACTCTCTCGGGCTTCATGACCCGATAGCCCACTTAAATAAAATCAGGTGCGCTGATTTTGTAATCGCCGACGGCCTGTGCGGAGACCTTGATTTCGAGGAAGGGGGAAACCCTGTGCAGATGAACAGGATCGTATGCGGAACTGATTCAGTACTTACAGACGCCTACATCGCATCCATTATGGGGTACAGGCCGGAAGATGTTGAATACATAACTGTTGCCGCGGAAATAGGTGTCGGAAGCTGCAGTCTTGATGATGCGGATATAATTGAGCTTAACAAGGACAGGACTATAGCATCCGCCGTATCAACAGGAAAAGTCAGCAGGCTTGCAAAACACACAGTACAGAAGAATGCCTGTTCAGCATGCTACGCAAACCTCATACACGCCCTTGCCCGGCTTGACGAGGAAGGAAAGCTTTCAAAGCTGAAAGGTAAAATATCAATAGGACAGGGCTTCAGATGGGTAGAGTCAGACGGAACAGGCATAGGGTCATGCACAAGCAGCTTTGAAAACTATCTCCCGGGATGTCCCCCTGCCCCGCTCGACATCATTGACTTCCTGAAAGACCAGACAGATTAAGTTCTAAATAATCAGTTTGTTTATTTACTTTTTTTCCCTGTTCAGCTATATTCAAAAATATGAATATTATCATGAGCTCACCTGTAATTATTAAAATACTGATTTCCCTTACAGTTATACTGGCAGCAGACAGACTGATTAAAAACCTTGCCCTTTCCATGGCAATCGGAACTCTGGTACTCGCGCTATGGTCAGGGCATGCTCCGTTATCTGTGCTTTCGATAACTATAGATACCATGCTGACTCCGGATTACATAATCCTTTTAATAATGCTTTTCCTCCTTATCTGGTTAAGCTCGCAGATGAAAGAGACGATGATGATGGACGATCTTGTAAAAGGGCTTCAGATGCGCCTTACAGGGAAAAGCCTTCTGGCTGTGGTGCCTGCGATCATCGGCCTCATCCCTATGCCCGGCGGTGCACTTTTCTCCGCGCCTCTTGTCGATGACTGCGATACGGATAAATCAATGGACCCGTATCTTAAAACAAAAATCAACTACTGGTTCCGCCACATGTGGGAATACTGGCTTCCGTTATACGCGGGAGTAATTCTTGCGCTTCAGATTACTGGACTCGAAATATGGCAGATTGCAATTGTAAACTTTCCGCTTACCATATTTTCCGCGGCAGGCGGGTATATTTTCCTTCTAAGGAAGGTTAAAAGCAATGGACAGGCCCTCACAGGGAAAAAACCTCCTGTTCTGATATACCTGCTTCCCATAATTCTGATTGTCGTTCTTTATACTGTAATTGGATTAACCCTGCCGGGGCTTAAAGAAAAGTCAAAGTATCTTCCAATGGGAATAAGCATATTCCTCACAATAGTGTATATCCAGTTTTACAGGCCTCTTACAGCAAAAAAATGGGTAAAAATAATTTTTTCCAAAAGCATTCTGGACATGGTCGTGGTTGTAGCTGTTATAAGCATCTACGGCGCATTTATCAGGGCGCAGCTGCCTGACGGCAGATTTCTTATGGATATAATGAGGGATGAACTCACAGCATCAGGCATAAGCCCTGTGCTGCTGATTATTCTCCTTCCCTTTATTAGCGGATTCGCAACAGGCATAGCGGTAGGTTTTGTAGGGGCAAGTTTTCCGATTATCATAAGCATACTCGGACAGGAACCCCTGCTCAAAGACCTGCTTTCCGCGGTTGTCCTTGCCTACGCAAGCGGCCATATCGGGCAGCTTCTTTCACCTGTCCATGTATGTAATATTGTCTCAAACAAATACTTTAAAACAGATCTGCTGAAATCAACGGCCCAGCTCATACCTCTCTGCCTTTTTGTTTTTGCAGGAGCAGCATTCTCCATCAGCATGATCCATCTGGTTTTGTAGATAGTATCAATTTTTGCCATTAAATTAATGTAAAAACGCAATTAACGACTCTTAATTTAATGTTTTTTAATCAATTTTTAACCGACTGTTTACCCGTTTCTTATATAGATATAATATTCTTGGTATTAGAAAGAATGCAGGAGGCCGAATATGGAAATTTTAAGTACAATCGTGATTCTTGCAGTGGTATTTGTCTTTGTTCTTGCTTTTATTAATGATGTGCACGATGTTTCACACAGTTCAAGGCAAATGAAGAAACATAAATAAGTGACTTTATCCTGATCAGATCCAGCCTCAGGTTTCCGGGAGCGAGGCGCATTTCAACTTAAAGTACTGCCCGCAGCAGTATATCCCCCTTCCGGGTGAGGTGCAAACGCAAGATGACAGGTAAAACCTTTGGGGTCAATGTGCATGCCGTGGCTTACAAGAAGGATGGTGCTCTCTTTGAAAGATGAGAGCTTTTCAATAATATTTATTACAGAGGCTGTATTTTCTTCATCAAGCCCCTGACAGGGTTCATCAAATATTATAAGCTCAGGCATTTTCACAAGAGCCCTTATTATAAGGGTTTTTCTTTTTTCCCCGAACGATAATTCATTAAAAGGAACATCCTTTTTACCTGTCATTCCCGAAACCTCAATCAGGGAGAGGGCCTCTTCAAGCTGAAACCCTGATACATCCTTATATAGGCCTATTGAATCAAAGAACCCGGAAAGCACGGTATCAAGCAGGCTTGAGCGGACCCTGTAGTTCATCTGAAAATCGCCTGAGACAAGTCCTATCCTTTTTTTTATATCCCAGATTGTCTCGCCGCTTCCCTTTTTAATTCCGAACAGGGTTATGTCATTCATATATGCTTTGGGATTATCCGCGTTTATAAGGCTTATAAGTGTAGATTTTCCACAGCCGTTGGGGCCGGTTATCTTCCACTTCTCTCCCTTCTGTACCTGCCAGTTTATATCTGTAAGTATTTTGACATTTTCGTATGAAAGATTAACATTTTTCATGCTGATGACAGGGGGACTGTTCCTGTCTGAAGAGGCTGATGATGCGCCATGAGTTATAAATATCTCTGAAGCAGCCTTGCCCCATTCTTCAGAAGTCCGGAGTTCCGGTTCGATTCGCGCTGATCTCCCGATAGATTTAATTCTTCCGTTTTCAAGCTCAATCACCTGGTCTGTCCATTCAGGGATTTCAGATTTCCTCGGTGTGACGATGAATATCCTCTCTCCTGACTCGACAAGAGCCTTAAAAAGCTGATGCAGGTTTTTCCGGGCTGATACATCAAGTCCGTCAAAAGGGTCATCAACAATAAGGATATCTGGTTTTGCCATTAAAGCCCTGCACAGCATGGTTTTTCTGAACTCACCTGTAGAAAGATAACGGAGGCCCCTATCATGTATCTCTTCAAGGTCAAACATGGAGGTATATTTCCGGTAAAGGCTCTCATCTGAATCATTGCAGTCTTTTAAGATAGAATCCTTTAGGATAGAATCCTTTAGGATAAAATCCTTTACCCTGGTCCCCGGATCAACACCACCCTGCATAAAACGGGAGTTATCCTTTTTCCGCTCTTCAGCCATAATTTTCTGCTGAAGTTCGAATGAGGCATACCCTGTCTTTCCATCAAGGACAACCCTGCCCGAGCTTTCTTTAAGTGTACCTCCCATAATCATTGCAAGGAGAGATTTTCCGCTGCCGTTGGAGCCGGTAATTGCCCAGCATTTTCCCTCGGAAAAATCAACAGAAATACTGTCAAGCAGAACTTTGCCGCCTGTTTTATAGGATATATTTTCAAGCTTTATCACCACATTTCTCCAAATTATTATTTTTCAAAGTATCTCTGTATCTGATTCCCCTATACCTGATTTCCGCCAACCGCGGCGTTCCGGAATGCCCGGACAAAGGGGTTTGCCGCCCTTTTTTTCTGGCTGCAGAGTCCGACATGATACGGTTCAAGTGGAGGTGAAAAATCAAGGACCCTTACTGAGTCTTTAAAAGGGCTGTTGTCAACAACAAGCTGGGGAACAAGTCCAATTCCGCAGCCGAGGATAACCATTGAAAGTATTGCTTCGTTACCTGATACCTGCGCATAAATATCCGGTTTTATACCGCTCTGCGCAAACCTTGCGTCAATCCTGTTCCTTGCGACCCCTTTTTCAGGGAGTATCAGCGGACATTTTTCCAGGTTGAGCGTCTTCTCGTCTTTCCCGATAAATTTGGTATCAAAATCCGGCGCTATAAAAACAAGCGGTGTAATTGTAAGGGGCAGGAAATCAAGATTTTCAGGAAGCCTGTCAGGAAGGACAGCTATGGAAACATCAACTTCATTATCAAGCACCTTCTGAAGTGTAATGCCTGCATCGCCTGTCTGGAGCTTTATGTTTATTTCAGGGTAATCAATTCTGAATTTTTTTATTATCGGCAGCAGTATACTGTAGCTTGCCGTTACTGTGCTGAAAAGGGATATCTCCCCTTTCAGTGTTTTTTCGCTTATAACAGCGTTGTGCTGAAAATCATTCAGACTGTCAAGGATATCAGATGCATATTGTCTGAAAAGCTGACCCGCGGGGGTGAGTGCGACATACCTGTTGCTTCTTTCAAGCAGCCGGTATCCAAGTTCTTCTTCAAGTCTTTTAATGCTTCGTGTAAAAGCAGAGGGACTTAAATTGCATTTTCTGCTGGATTTGCCAAAATGAAGAGTTTCCGCAATGCTTAGAAAATGGCCAAGCTGGAGAATATCCATCAAAACTCCTTATAAATATTTAATGATTTATAATTATGCCCTTTATAGTTGCATAAATATCAACAATTTTATATAAATAAATCGTTTGACACAATATATCTTCATAGGTTATTGTGTCAATAGTTATGTTCAGGGAGGTATCCGGAAAATGAACTATTTTAATTCGTTACCGTTCAGATTAAAGATCGAAGAGCTTGGCCAATGCAGATTTATGGATAAATCAGAGTTTAACGGTGTTGAGAAACTGAAAGGGAAAAAAATTGTTATTGTAGGCTGCGGAGCCCAGGGGTTAAACCAGGGACTCAATCTGAGGGACAGCGGACTTGATGTTTCATATGCTTTGAGAAAAAGTTCCATTGACGCCAAAAGGCAGTCATGGAAAAACGCTTCAGAAAACAGCTTTAAAGTCGGAACTTATGAAGAGATGATTCCCGGCGCTGACCTTGTCTGCAATCTCACACCGGACAAGCAGCACACATCAGTAATCGGGGCTATTATGCCGCTTATGAAGAAAAATTCCGCCCTTTCCTATTCGCACGGTTTTAACATTGTCGAAGAAGGGATGAAAATACGGGATGACATCACAGTTATAATGGTCGCTCCCAAATCTCCTGGAACAGAACTCCGGGAAGAGTATAAAAGAGGGTTTGGAGTACCGACACTTATCGCGGTGCATAAATTGAATGATCCTAACGGCGACGGCCTTGAAATCGCAAAAGCCTATGCCGCAGGTACAGGCGGAGACAGGGCGGGAGTGCTTCAGTCATCTTTTGTCGCTGAGGTAAAGTCAGACCTCATGGGAGAGCAGACTATACTATGCGGCGTCCTGCAGACCGGTTCGCTCCTCTGTTTCGATAAAATGGTTGAGAAAGGTATTGAACCCTCCTATGCCGCAAAGCTTGTACAGTACGGCTGGGAGACAATTACAGAGGCATTAAAACACGGCGGAATTACAAACATGATGGACAGGCTTTCAAATCCGGCAAAAATAGCGGCCCATCAGATGTCTGAAGAACTTAAAAAGATTATGACTCCCCTATTCAGAAAACATATGGACAATATTCTGGACGGTGATTTCTCGGCAACAATGATGAAGGACTGGGAAGCCGGCGATAAAGACCTGCTCAGATGGCGCGAAGAGACTAACAAGAGCAGATTTGAAAACACTGAAGTTACATCAAAAGAGATAGGCGAACAGGAATATTTCGATAACGGCATACTGATGGCGGCATTTATCAAGGCGGGCGTTGAACTTTCCTTCGATACAATGGTATCGGCAGGAATCAAGGCGGAATCAGCCTATTATGAATCACTCCACGAAGTACCCCTTATCGCAAACACAATTGCAAGAAAAAAACTGTATGAGATGAATGTTGTAATTTCAGATACCGCTGAATACGGCAATTACCTTTTCTCAAACAGCGCAATCCCCCTCCTTGCGGGTTTCATGAAAAAGATTGACACTGACGTTATAGGGAAAGGTCTTGATCTTGAAGATACAGGTGTTGACAACGTTAAGCTTATTGAGGTCAATGAAGCGATCTGCTCAACCGGTGTTGAGAAGATAGGAAAAACACTGCGCGGCTACATGACTGCAATGAAAGCGCTGATGTAGTTACTGCTTTTCAATCTGATTTTTAGTTATTCACACCCCTGCATTTATTAAAATGCAGGGTTTTTTTTCCGGTATCTTACATTGGCAGTTAATTTGTTGTATAATCCGCATAATGGAAATCAAACTTTTTGACAAATGGTGGCTGCAGCTGCTGAAAGGGATTTTTTTCGTTACAGGCGGAATACTTATCCTGAATCTGGGTCCTTATAAATACCTGATGAACCCTATTTTTGCCGGAATATTTCTGATGGTTTTCGGTATTCTTGATATTTTCACTTCACTTTCCAACCGCACCCTGAATTACGCATGGCAGTGGCTCCTTGCAGAGGGGCTTCAATACCTCTTTTTCGGCCTTATTCTTATGATGAAACAGGATATTACCTTTTCCATTATTCAGCTTCTTTTTGGAATTCTTGCGATGTTCACCGGCATACTCCACTTTTCAGCATCCATAAACTTCAGAAACGCCGGCGTAAGGAGATGGTTTGCCGCAACATTTAACGGCCTGGTAGCAGCAGGGTTAAGCATTGTCATCATTTTCTTTCCGGAAAGCGAACAGGATATCAGCGCAGTTATAATTTCAGCTTATATTATTGCAGAAGGAGTTCTTGTAATGCTTAGCGCACTTCTCCTCGAACAGGTGGCATTTGATTATTCCTGAAACCAGGGGAAAAGTACCCCCCTCCTTAATAAAAAACCCTGCAACCTGTTTTTTTACAGCAGTTCTTCTGGCAGTCCTGCCGGGAATGTTTTTAACACAGGTTAGTTTATCTGCGGAGTCTTTCGCAGAATCTTTTACATCTCCTGTTCCTGACAGCAATCATTACCTCAAGGAATTCTCATCCCCCGCGGATGAATGGGGAAACGGAGTAGAGGCGGTAATCGAGGAAGCATACAGGGCGTGCTTTAAAACATACATAATCGACGGGCGGGTGATTACTGTCCGTATGCCGTTTGCAGAGAACAATGAAAGGGCACAGCTTATCGACGGGGAACTGATCGTAAAAGGAGGAGGTAAGGCAGACGCGGAGCAGCTGTGGTTTGAAGCTGATGAACTGCTTAAATCGGAAGACTTCAAGTCATACGCCGCAGTTCTTGGGGACGGCCGCGAAAAACTGATTACCCTTGATCTTGATTCGCGCAGCTGGTCTGTTTCAAGGGATTTGTTCTCTGTCGCCAGGATGAAAGCGGACGCATATCCCGGCCTTCCTCATCAGCCCCTGATCTACTCAGACGGAAAGGGAATAAGGGAATCAGATGTCTACAACTACCTCTACTGCATGGGCCGTCTCGGAATGGACTGCTCAGGTTTTGTCTGGCAGGTGCTTTCGACTGTTGCAAAGCGCAGCCGCATCAATCTTGCCAGGGCTCTTGCGCCATCGCTTCACGCACCCGGGCCTTCATATGCGCCGCTTTACTTCGGGACCTGGTACTTCAGGACAAAAAAGAGGGAAGCGCCCGATGTTCCAGACTTGATAAAAAACCTCAAGCCCCTTGATCTTATCCTTTTCCGGGGAGAAAAAGGGGAAATTGTACATTCCACCGTCATACAGTCAATAGACCGGAAAGCCGGTATTATACGCTACCTGCAGAGTACAGATGAGGCCCCGATGAATGAAAGAGGGGTCCATGAATCATTTATCCATTTCAATCCCGAAAATGACAATGTGAGCCTCAAAGACCCTTCCCTCATCTGGACACAGAAAAGGATGCCCCCCTTCGACGGGGAACGCCCTTCATCATTTACAGATGACGGCGACCGTTACCGTGCGTTCAGTGAATATGGAGGGGGAAAAGTAGTAAGGATTAAAGCCCTGTCCGGCCAGCTGAAGTTTACTGATATAAAAAAATAATCTTTTACTGCCTTCTGCGGAGACAGAAAAAATATTTCCCTTTTTTATCAATTTCCGGAATAAGCCGGTCAAGTTTTACTGCCTCAAAGCCTTCACAGATCTCTTCTGCGGTATCTTCTGTAATGAGAATCCGGCATTTGTAGCGCTCCCCCAATCCGGAAAGGATGCCCGCACGGGCAGGCACATCGCCTGATGCTATATATTCGGGCAGAGCGTCAATGTCATCGCTGCCGAATCCGCATAATCCCGTATCAATACCGACACTGACAGATCCTGCATTATAGACAATTCCCGCATTTTTAAAGTTTTCCGAAAGTTTATCTTCCCCCTCCAGAACAGCCGAAGCAGCAAGTTCCGCCTGTATCCTGTGGCCTTTGCCCGGGATCCGTCCGCCGAATGATGCAAATATTACTTCACCTTCCAGAGCATATAGAAAGGCCCCGTTTTCCCTGAGAACGGCTCCTATTGTCTCGTGGTAAATATGTAAAGCTGATATTACTTTATTTCCCGCTGATGAGTCAGGAGACCATGTTATTCCATTCAGCCGTAACCGCACTGCAATAATACTTGCTTCTCTTTTCTCTCCTTCAGGAGTATCTGATTCAAGAGTCGGATACAGTGACGGATATTTTGACAGCTGCAGTGATACAGATGACTGCCGGGATATGCTCTCATTAATCCTGTAGGAGCTGATTGAGCCTGTAAAAACCGAAACAAGCGCCGCGGATGCCGCGCTTCCTGCGGCAAGGAGAGGATTAAACCATATACCGGTATTAACAAAAAAAAGTGATGCTGCCGCTGAGGAAAGAATAACCGCGGCAATTCCGGCAATTGCAGCTGAAACAGGTGAAAGAGCTGCCAGTATCAGGGAAAGAAAAACTGCAAGGAATCCTGAAACCAGAAATGCCTCACGGGAGGGGAAAATACGGAAATAATGCCCAGAGAGGAGGGCATCCGCGAGTCCTGATGAAGCCATGACACGGGATAACGGATCCTTCAGTTCAGGAACTATTATGCAGATTGATGATTTTATTTCCCTTTCCAGAGTATCCCTCAACTTAAGGAGCTCTTCCAGAGTCTTCCCCGCACGGGAGAAGGAGCTGCCTGCAGCGCTTTTTAAGGCAAGAATATTTCTTTTCCCATCCGGCGTTAAGGTGGGTGACTCAAGCAGCAGCGAATAACCCTCATCAATTTTTTTCTCCGCATTTCCTGACAGAAAACCGGCTGTAATCCGGTAAAACTGTTTTCTGAGCCTGCGCCACTCTTCAGTATCGATACTGCCGGGCTTTCTTGAAAACTCATAAATAGCCAGCGGCGACATGGCCTCTCCTGACCATGAGAGATACCCGGCCTGCTCCATTGCCTTAAGTTCACTGTAAAGTTCAGATTCAAGGATTGAATGCCTTACAAGAAGATTTAAGGAAAGACGGCGGAATGAGCTTTCCGGGGTTCCTTTCGGGAATTCCGGGAGTATTGCCCCTCTTTTATCAAGCGGTATCACAATATCGCTTTTATTTTTTCCGTCAGAAAGAGCATTATGCAATAACAGATTACCAGGGGACTCTTCGACAGCAGGATTGCCAAGCCTGTCAAGGACAGCCTGCAGGACCGCATGGGCAAGCGGGTCTGATCTTTCAGGAAGGCCCAGACGGGAGAGAGAGGGCCTTATAAAACGCAGATTGGAATCGAGTGGATTTTCCGCATGATATATATGCCTGTACATCATTCTGTCAGGTACTCTGCTGCCGGATGCTTCCATCAGACGCATTTTGCTTTTATCAGTCAGGGAAATGATATCATCGACAAAAGAGGCTGTGTCTTTCGGCCTGACAGATCCTAGACGGATTGCATTAAACAGCGTTTTGATATTGTCTTTTATTAAAGTGAATTCCCTTTCAAAGGAGTCACGAAGCTTATCATTTAAATCCGTATAGAGCAGATTCCCCTTTTCTACCGCAGAATCAAGAACTACTGCCTGCGCATTCATCTCTGTCAGGATCATAAGTCCTTCGGAAATAGTATCACTGTCCCAGGGAAGGCTTCCTGCCGCCGCGACAGATTCTTCATCAGCTTCAAGGAGGAGCAATTCTCTGCCTGGAACTATTTCCGGCCGCTTCTTCTCCAAAGCCTGAAAAAGAGGGCCTTCCGCAGAAGAGAAAGCTTCTGAAAAAGCAAGTAATGAAAATAATATGCCTGTTACAGCAGAGATAAGGATGCGTGCTATCATATCGTTTCTTGATTTAATATAATACATACTATTGATTTCGGAGTATTAATTGCCGAAAATTAAATATATAAGTATATTAGCTGCAATTGGAGGATATTTTCATGAAAAAAATAAAATGGCTGTCCATAATTATAATATCACTTACCCTGATTCTGGCGCTTGGGTCCTGCGCAAAACCGCCGACAGCGGAAGCTGATGCGGCACGGGCGGCTGTTGCAGCGGCAGAGAGTAATCCGGATGTTCCCATGTATGCCGCAAATACTCTTGCGCGTGCAAAAGATTCACTTTCAAGGATGCAGAACGAGCTTGATGCAAAAAAATACGAATCCGCAAAAACGCTTGCGCTTGAAACTGTAAAGATTGCTGATGAAGCTGCAGCAGAAGCAAAAACCGCAAAAGAAAGGGTTAAAGCCTCCGCCTCATCAGTTTTTGATTCGTTGAAGAAAAACATAGCAGAAACTGAAAAAGCCCTTGCAGCTGCCGGAAAAACACGCGGTATTAAACTTGACTTTACAGCCGCATCAGCTGAACTTGCCGCAATTAAAAAAGCAATGGATGCAGCAGGAAGCGACTTTAATTCAGGCGCTTTTAAAACTTCTCTTGAAAAAGGTGAATCCGCGCAGTCAAGGCTCACAGCCTTAAACAGACTGATATCTGACGCGGTCCGGGACGCTTCAAAAAAGAAATAACCCCCCCCTATTCCAGGCTGAAGGCCGGTAAGAGCAGTTATCCTTAAGGAAACGGCCCGTTTACCGGCTTTTTATTTGTATTTAGCATTTAAAATTTATCATTTGTATTTATCAAGAGTGGATAGTTTTTTCAGACTGTAGAAAAGCATTGCCGCAGCAGCTATCCAGTTGATAGCAGCAATCCCCGCGAAGATCCCCTCCGCGCCAAGACCTTTTACCCCGCAGATAAAATAAAAAACCGCCGCGGGAGCTGCAATCTGCCTGAAAAGACCTGAAAGCAGAACAAAACCGGGTTTTTTTATTCCCTGCAGCATGGAATTGCAGCAGAAAAGAATAATATAGCTGTAGTATGTAATCCCGACTATGCGGAGATAGTAAACCGCATAAAAAAGCACATCCGGATCTTTTGAGAAAATTGATATTATCAGGCCGGATAGAGGAAGTATTATTGTAAGCATGACCGCCATCAGGACCGCTCCGAAAAAGAGGGATGTTTTAAAGGCAATCTTAACCCTGTCGATCCTGCCGGCGCCGCTGTTCTGCCCTGTAACCGCAAGAAGGGCGGTATTAAGTCCCAGCGCTGGAAGAAGCGCTATCTGTTCAATCCTGAGGCCTATAGCGTAGGCTGCGAGCGCCTGATGGCCGCCGTACCTGTTAAGAAAAAAATTTATGACAAAAAATCCCAAAGCCACCGACATCATGTTAAGCCCTGAAGGGATACTCTGGGCAAGAATCTCTTTTATATAGGACACTTTCGGAATAAAGTACCTGAAAACATTCCTGTTGATCCTTCTGCAGTCCCTGTCGCCGTCAGTTTCAGAGAATCCCGGCGGGAAACCGGCTGAGGCTGTAAAATATCTGCAGAAAACACCGGTCTTAACCACCTCGAAAAAAAGATAAATGAGCGCCCCTGCCTGAACAAGCACTGTGGCAAACGCAATGCCTTTTATCCCCATAGCGGGAATAAACCCGAAGCCGTAAAGGAACATCGGATCAAGCAGCAGATTTACCGCAAAACCGGCGGCAAGTACATTTCTGTAGCTTTTTGTATTTCCCCTCGCGTTGAGCATGCTGTTAAGAACATTATTAAGAAGGAAAAAAGGGATTCCCAGCAGAATTGTATTTATATATTCAGAAGCATAATCCCCGACTGCCCCCGAGGCTCCCATAAGTGAAAATACAAAACCTGAATAACTGTCCCTTAAAAAAAGAAGAACAAGGGCAAGAAGAAGGGAAAAAGATATTGCCTGAACAAAATATATAACTGCTTTTTTATTTTCACCTGCACCAAGGGCATTGGAGATCAGCGCGGTTGAGGCTGTTCCGAGGCCGAGGGCAAGGGCAAGGATTATAAAAAATACAGGAAAAGAGATGGAAAGGCCGGCAAGGGCTTCTGTTGAAATCCTCCCTCCGAAATATGTGTCTGTAATATTGTAAAGGGTATTGAACAGCAGCCCTGTGCTCGCAGGAATGCTGATTTTAAGCAGGAGGCGGGGTATTTTCCCCTCTGTCAGTTTCTGATCACTGACAATCCTGATTTCAGGGTTTTCCGCACTCCATACTTTTTTCATTATAAGTTATCTGACGCCTTAATAAAGTGCCAGGCCGGCATTTCATAAGGATGGGATAATAAAAGCGCTTCCTTTACCTTCTGTGCGCAGTCTTCTCTGCATACCATCTCAACACGGTATTCTTCAACCCTGGATAAGGCCCCTTCTGTTCCGGTAAACGGGAGGCTGCCCTCCTCCGGCCTGAACTGCCCTTCACCTTTTATCTGCCAGCAGCAGCTGCTGTATGCTCCTATTTTTCCCGCTCCGGCGGTAAAAAGGGAGGATTTTACAGATTCGAGATGGCTTTCAGGTACGTAAAAAACAAGTACAAGCATTTTCAGCCCTTTACTCCGCTGCCCCGCTTAAGAAACATTATATCGTAGCTTTCCCTGTCCGGCCCGGATACGCTTTCCTCATTTATGCCGTATTCGCGGGCTATAAGCGCCCTTACCCTCTTCCTGCAGAAAGCGCCCTGGCATCTTCCCATTCCGGCCCTTGTCCTTCTTTTTACCCCGTCGGTAGATGTAACTGTAATTCCCCGCCTGAGCGAATCAAGTATTACACTCTGCCGGACCTGTTCACACCTGCATACTATTCTGTCATCAGATGTATCAGGCAGTTTGATAAGCCTCTCAACCTCATCCGGCGGAAGGTTAAGCCTCTCTTTTATTACCGGAGTCCTCCGGGGGTTGAAATCCTTTTTATCCTCAAGCTTTCCAAGATATTTTTCTACAAATCCTTTTACCAATAGCGCGATTGCCGGGGATGAGGTAAGTCCGGGAGAATCAATACCGCCGGTATTTATAAAACCAGGCGCCGGGGAGGAAACAACAAAATCACCGGTAGAGCTCACAGCTCTTATGCCTGAAAATGTCCTTATAATTTTTTGGGGTTCCGGTATCATATATGATACTTTTGAAACCTCAAGTATTTTGAGCAAAGCTTCCCTGTCAGGTAGGTAATCGTACCTGCTGTCGATATTAAGCGCGTCAGGGCCAATCATAAGATTGTTGTGAAATGTCGGCGTGACAAGTATTCCCTTTCCCAGTTTTCCCGGGACCTGGAACAGGACATGGTTTATATCAAGACCGCTCCATCTGTCAAAAATAAGGTACTGTCCTTTTCTGGGCTTTACTGCAAAATCAGAGAATCCTGCCATTGCAGAGACAATATCGCTGAAAAGCCCTGCTGAATTGATAATAATATCTGCCTCAAAACTGCCGGCCGCTGTTTCAACATGCCAGGTTTTACCGTCCCTTATGATCCTTTTCACTTCCGCGCCGGGGACGAAAGCCGCACCGTTGGCCAGGCTGTTTTCAGCAAATGCAATTGCAAGTTCATAGGGTGATGCCACCCCCGCGCTTGGCGCATACAGGGCGCACAGAACATCGGGGTTAATCCCCGGATCAAGGCCCAGTATTGCGTCATGACCGATTATTTCAAGCCCTTTGACATTATTTTCCCTGCCGCTTGCAAGCAGTTTTTCAAGTTCAGTCCTGTCTTCCTCAGTGAATCCAAGAACAAGTGAGCCGCACCTTCTGAAACCGAAGTTAAGCTCTTTTTCGAGATTGTCGTAAAGGGCGTTTCCCTTTACGCAGAGCAGGGTTTTAAGGCTTCCCGGCGATGTGCCGTAACCTGCATGGATTATGCCGCTGTTTGCCTTTGATGAACCCATCGAGACATCATGTTCTTTTTCAAGAATTGTTATATCAAGCTCATATTTTGAAAGCTCTCTTGCTATTGCGCAGCCGACTACCCCTGCGCCGATTATACATACACTGTTCATAATTTACCTTTGGTAATTATCTTATATAAACCCATATTTTACAATTTAATCTTATTGATTGAAAAATATTATTTAACTATTATTCTTTCAGCATAACCACAGACACCGGAAATCAGCTCTGAGGAAATCAGAAAAACAGCAAATGGAGAATTATGGACAGAACACATCAGCTTGAGAACGAGAGCATACCGGTTCTTCTTGTGAGATACTCGCTTCCAGCTATTGCGGGGATGCTTGTCCAGGCACTTTATAATATAACTGACAGGGTTTTCGTGGGAAGGAGCGTAGGTATTGACGGAATATCCGCTCTTACAGCAAATTTCCCCATCATGCTTGTGCTTATGGCTTTCGGCATGCTGTTCGGGATAGGAGGATCTGCGGCATTCTCAATATATCTTGGAGAAAAAAATATTGAAAAAGCTGAAAAGGTTATAGCCGGGACACTGTTCATGCTTATTACGGCAATACTTACCCTTTCTGTAATAGGTCAGATATTCGCGGTAAGAATACTGTCGCTTTTCGGCTCAAGCAGGCAGATTCTTGACCTGTCGCTCGATTACCTTAGAATAATCCTCGCAGGAGCTGTAATAAACTCATTTGCCCATGCCATGAACAATTTTATAAGGGCCCAGGGCAGTCCGGGAACAGCAATGATTGCGATGATTGCAGGCGGCCTTGCAAATATATTGCTCGACTATGTTTTCATATTTATTTTCGGTATGGGAGTAAAAGGGGCGGCAATTGCAACAGTAATCAGCCAGGCATTGAGCGCTGTTATTGTTTTTTCATACCTTTTCGGAAAAAAAAGCTATATAAAAATACATTCAGGAAACCTCATCCCTGAAATTGCCATAGCTAAAAGGATACTGTCCATCGGTTCGGCCCCATTTACGATGCAGCTTGCCGCAAGTCTCACCAACGGACTGCTTAACAATCAGCTTCAGAGGTATGGAGGGGACGCGGCCCTATCCATTATGGGAATGATATTTTCTTTCATGACATTGCTCTTCATGCCTGTGCTCGGGCTTAATCAGGGCAGTATGCCGCTTATAGGATACAATTTCGGGGCAAAGCGGTATGACAGGGTTATAAGCACGTCACTGGCGGCGATTGCAGGGGCGACAGCAATCATGTCGCTTGGTTTTATTGCTACAAGGATATGGCCGCAGGAGATCCTTCTGCTTTTCGGAAAAAACAGCAGCAGGATTATGGATGACGGCATCAGGGCAGTCAGAATTTTCTTTTTCATGTCGCCTTTAATCGGATTTCAGATAGTCGCGTCAGGAATGTTTCAGGCAATCGGAAAACCATCCCTTGCCCTTATTATGAGCCTTTCAAGACAGGTGCTGTTTCTGATACCGCTTATTTTTATCGTTCCGCTTTTTTACGCTCTTGACGGAATCTGGCTTGCCTGCGCATCATCAGATTTTCTCTCGGCGATTGTCACTGCCGTGTTTTTCATCAGGGAAATTGCCGGGATGAAAAAGAAACATGACCTGGGTTAAGGCACATCTTACCCCTGCGTAAGGGTAAATTCATCAGGGTTTCCGGCCGGGGTAATATCATCATCATCATCGGGCGAAAATGAATCGGGAAGACGCTTGTTTGTAGGGGCGCCAAGCTGCCGGAGGTTTTCAGAAAGCCTTACAAGATTACCCTTGCCGGTTGAAAGTTTGTTTACCGCCTTGTCATAACTCTTCCTGGCGTTATCAAGCCCTTTCCCCATATCCTCAAGGTCAGTTACAAACCCGATAAATTTATCATAAAGAAGACCGGCCCTTCGGGCTATCTCCCTGGCGTTCCGGCTCTGGTTCTCATACTTCCAGATATTCTCAATAGTCCTTAAGGATGCAAGCAGTGTAGACGGGCTTACCATGATAATATTTTTCTCAAATGCGGCAGTAAAGATTGTGCTTTCCCCCTGGACCGCTGCTGAAAATGCCCCTTCAATCGGTACAAACATGAAAACAAAATCGAGGGAATTAATACCGAGCAGTTTATGGTAATCCTTGTCGCCCAGCCCCTTGATATGGGCTTTTATTGACAGAACAAGGTCCTTTTCAGCAGCAAGCCTTTCTATTTCATTATCCGATGCGACAAGCCTTTCGTATGCGACAAGGGATACTTTTGAGTCAATTACAATATCCCTTCCCTCAGGCAGATGCACAATCACATCTGGCTGATATCTCCTGCCATCAGGCGATTTTAAACTCTCCTGGACCTCAAACTCCCTTCCCCTTACAAGCCCCGACTTTTCAAGTACCTTTTCAAGCACCATCTCGCCCCAGGTTCCTTGAGTCTTAACCTCTCCCCTGAGCGCTTTTGTGAGGTTTTCAGCTTCCTCTGTTATCTGCTGGTTTAATTTTGCAAGCCCCTGTATCTCTGTTTTAAGAGATGCCCGCTCTGAAAGGTCCGCCTCCCTTGAGGTGTCAAGCTGTTTTTTAAAATTCTCTATCTGCTCACGGAAAGGACGGAGAAGCTGATCCAGCGCCGAACTTGTCTGTGAGGTAAAAACCTTGTTTCTGCTGTCAAAAATATCGCCGGAAATAGCCTTAAACTGGGCGGTAAGCTCCTCTTTTGCGCTGTTTAAAAGGGCAATTTTCTCCTCATTCTGGCTGCGTTCTTTAAAGAGGGTTGTCTCTGAAACAGAGAGCCTTTCCTGCAGGGAGGATAACCGCTCGGTAAGCGCGTCTATTTTTCTGTTCTTTTCATCAAGTTCTTTTCTGTACTCAAGAGCCCTTACGTCAAGTCCCTTTATCCTCTCTGCAAGGGCCGCATTTTCCCTTCCTGCTTCTGCAGCTCCTGATTCCCATGCACGGGCAATATTACCCTTAAGTATAATAAACGCGGTAAAACCGCCGAGAAAAATACCGCTTAAAACTGCTGCCGCAAGAATAAAAGAATCTCCCATAAACCCCTCCCGGTGTGTATAGCGCTATCCTGAAAATAATATCATCTGCTGTGCAATAAAACCATAAAACTTGTTTAAATAATTCATTTTTAAATATGCCCCTCCGGATACAAGTTCTTCGAGCATCTGATTCAGCTGTTATATGCCTTTTTGAGAGCTGCAATATCAAATTTCTTCATTTTCAGAAATGCTTCAGTTATATTCCTTATCTGATTTTCTGTACCTGAATTCATCATTTCATCCATGATGCGGGGAACAATCTGCCATGATATACCGAACTGGTCTTTTATCCAGCCGCATTGTTCGGCATCAGGTACTCTGGAGAGTTTTTTCCAGTAATAGTCAATTTCCTCCTGCGTATCGCAGTATATTATAAGAGACTGCATCTCATTAAAGTAAAAATCATGAACCCTTGCGCTTTCCATAACAACAAATTCCCTGCCTGAAAGGGTAAATCTTGCATAGTTAATGTTTCCCTCTCTGTCAGGAGCCTGTCCCTTCCCGTAACGTGAAAGATGCCCCGGCAGCAGAGCAGCATTTTTATTTATTGAAATATAATATTCCATAGCCTCTTCGGCCCTGCCGCAGACTTCCCCCGTAAACATTAGAGCGGGTGTAATTCTCTGGACCTGCATGCCGCCGTTATGCATGATCTGCCAGGAGACCCCGTATTTATCCCTGAGCCACCCGTACCTGAGGCTGAAATCGTATTTATCAAGCGGCATCAGCACATCTCCGCCTTCAGACAGTTTAATCCACAGCCCTTCAACCTCTTCAGCCGTTGAACACGCAATCATATATGAAAAAGAAGGGTTCCTGCTAAAAAGCTTCCCCGCGCTTATAAACTGGAAATTCTGCCCCCACAGTGTGAGAGTTACAATATCCGCATCGCCGGATGGTGTATCATGCAGGATGACGTTATTGTGTATCCTTGAGTCCCTGAAAATACTAACATACCAGTGTGCCGCATCAAGCGCTTCATTTTCAAACCAGATATGAGGTATTATTTTTTGAAATTCATATAAATAAGCCATTTCAAGCTCCTTTTCAGCAGTCTGATTCCGCATTTCTGGAGAGTACAGAATATAATATACAGTTCTCATCCGTGCATTTTAACTACTGTATATACTGTATATATAATAATACTTATAAGCCTCTTACAGCAATTAATTCCAAAGATCTGACTAAAAATTATCACTTTAAAACAGCCTGCTTTATCAATCATGCCGTAAGCGGATTTAAATACTTTTTATAATTTAAAACTATTTTTTTGCAAACCTAAAAATCATAATCTATAATTTACATTATGATTAAAGTAATAGGCA
>JACKPD010000021.1 GCA_024233785.1 Spirochaetales bacterium
CGCGACAAAAGGATTCATGAACTGCTCACGGAATTCATCAATTTTTTCCGTCCTTTTGGCAGCAGGATCGTCTGATGCGTTGATTTCTTTTCTGAATATGACATTGGCTGCCCCTTCAGCTCCCATAACAGCAATTTCAGCTGACGGAAATGCTATAGACCTGTCATACCCGAGCTGTTTGGCCGACATTGCTATAAATGCCCCGCCGTATGATTTTCTTATGATAAGCGCGATTTTCGGAACTGTAGCTTCCGCTATAGCGTAAAGGATCTTGGCGCCGTGCCTTATTATACCGCCGTGTTCCTGTGAAACACCGGGGAGAAAGCCGGGGACATCGACAAAGGTTATAATAGGGATATTGAATGAATCGCAGAACCTTACAAACCTCGCCCCCTTGTCTGAAGAGTTTATGTCGAGGGAGGCGGCGAAAACCTTCGGCTGGTTGCCGAATACACCAACTGTCCTGCCGTTAAGCCTTGCAAAACCGACTACAACGCTTTTCGCGTATTCGGCATGGACCTCAAAAAAACTCCCCTCATCAAAGACTTCGTTAATGCAGTCTTTCATGTCATAAGACTTGTTTGACTCTTCAGGTATTATGTCGTTCAGGGCTGACGTGTCCCTGTCGGGAGAATCGCCTGTCTGGACATAGGGAGGTTTTTCCATATTGTTAGACGGAAGATAGCTGAGAAGCTTTCTCACGCCTTCAAGGCAGTCTTCCTCTGTTTTATACATGAAATGGGCAACACCGCTTTTTACACAGTGGGCGGAAGCACCGCCGAGGGCTTCATGTGTTATTTCCTCGCCTGTTACAGCCTTGATAACATCCGGGCCGGTAATATACATGTTGCTTATGCCGTCTACCATAAAAACAAAATCAGTAATGGCGGGCGAGTAAACAGCACCTCCGGCGCAGGGGCCGAGTATTACAGAAATCTGGGGAATGACCCCGGATGAAATTGTATTATTTTTAAAGATTTTCCCGTATCCGCCGAGAGAGAGAATCCCTTCCTGGATTCTGGCTCCCCCTGAGTCATTTATCTGTATAAATGGAGTCCCGTTTTGCAGCGCAAGGCTCTGTGCAGAGGCAATCCGTTCCGCATGCATTTCTCCGAGCGACCCCCCGAGAACTGTAAAATCCTGTGATGAGAGGAAAATCTGCTTATCATTTATTTTAGCACTTCCGGTTACAACACCATCTCCGGGAAACTTAAGTTTATCAAGGCCGAAATTATCAGCCCGTCCCGTAATATATGTCCCGTCTTCAATAAAAGATCCCTCTTCAACGAGAAGATTTATTCTTTCCCGCGCTGTATGTTTCCCTTTTTCATGCTGGGAGGCGACTCTTGCCTCACCGCCGCCGGCTAATGCCTTAGCCTGCATCTCCTTGAAACGCAACATTGCTTCCTTGTTACCCACCTGGACCTCCTCTTAGGCATAACTATTCTGTATCACAGGTTTTTTCACCTGATATTATGCGGTATATAGAGTGAAATTATACACAAATACAATAATCATTAAAATCACAAAATCTATTATATTAAATAATTTTTATCATAAATTGGATAACTTTAAGATATGCAAACATGATATTTTGTACCTGATCAGGCTGACAGAAAATTCAAAACAGCAAAATGACTACTTCAAATTATTAACATTTTCAATTTATTTCGCTGTCCACCCATTCAAGCACCCTGTCGAGGATCCCGCATGCCTCAATTATTTCTTCTTCAGTTATTACAAGAGGCGGCGAGACCGAGATCATGTTCTCGTGGCTGTATGTGGCAAAGCCTTCCGCAAGGAGCATTGAGGTGATTTCCCCCATCATCCCCTGCGGGTCGGAATTGTAAGGAACAAGGGGTTCCTTTGTATTCCTGTCCCTGACAAGCTCAATCATGCAGAAGAGCCCTTTTACCCTAACATCGCCTAGACACGTGTGTTTTTCCTTAAGTAATTCAAGTTCCCGGACCAGGACTTTTTCCATTTTTTTTACATTTTCAAATACATTGTATTTCCTGTAGGCCCCTATCGCGGCAATTCCTGCCGCGCAGCCGACCGGATGGGCGCCGTAGGTAAGGCCGCTTACGAAATTATTTTCATCGAAATATGAGCTTATCTCCCTGCTGACAATTACTCCGCCGAGGGGAACATAGCCGCATGTTATCCCTTTCGCGAAGGTGATGATATCAGGCTTTATTTTCCAGTGCATGAACGCGAACCACTCACCTGTCCTTCCCCAGCCTGTCATTACCTCGTCGCAGACAAGGAGTATTCCGTACCTTGTGCAGATACCGCGAAGCCCCTCAAGATACCCTTCAGGGGGGATTATTACGCCGTTTGTGCCTGTGATTGTTTCAATAAAAACTGCCGCGATCTGGTCAGCCCCCTCATAGAGTATCTGCTCTTCAAGCTTTGAAAGATAATACTGTGAGGCTTCTTCTTCACTTTTAAAATCAACCGTTTCACGGTACAGGTACGGGTCAAAGAATTTTATGAAACCTGACATGCCAGGTTCTGACGGGAACCTCCTCGGTTCGCCGCTAAGGTTTGCAGAGCCTGCCGTTGCCCCGTGATATGACCTGTACCTGCTTAAGACCTTGTGCCGTCCCGTGAAGGCCCTGGCTATTCTCAAGGCATGCTCATTCGCGTCGCTGCCGCCAAGCGTGAAAAACACCTTACCCATGTTATCAGGCGCAATTTCTTCAATTATTATTTTTGCCAGCTTAGACCTGACATCGAGGGGATAATGGGGAGCCATATACGCGATTCTTTCAGACTGGTTTTTTATCGCGTCAATTATTTCCCTGTTCCCATGGCCAAGGTTCATGTTGACCAGCTGGGAAGACATGTCAAAATATTTTTTCCCGTCCCTGTCCCAGAAACAGCAGCCTGAGGCCTTTTCAATTACAGGGGGTGGAGATGCCTTCTGTTTTTTCCAGGGGTAAAAAAGATATTTCCTTCCGTCATCAATGATATCATCCTTTTCCACAGGTATGCCCTCCGCTATTTCCGCCCTGCCGTTCCGATACCGCTTCTTCGCGGAGTCAGGAATTGTTTTTGACAAAATTATCTATAAGTATCCTGCTGATACTGCCGTGAGGCGGTATTTCAGGGAGATTGTCCGCGCTGAACCAGTCAGCCTCCCCTATCTCGATCCCGTCAGCTTTTATCTCGCCTGAATCATATTCAGCAGTGAACCCCAGCATCAGAGAATGGGGAAAAGGCCAGCTCTGGCTCGCGTAGTATCTGATGTTTTTTACCTTTATATTTACTTCTTCATCGACTTCCCGGGCTACTGTTTCCTCAAGTGATTCGCCTGGCTCGACAAAACCGGCAAGTATACTGAACCTTTTAAAACCAGCGTGCCTCAGGTTCCTTGCAAGAAGGATCCTGTCGCCTTTTGTAACAGCTACGATTATTGCGGGCGATATTACAGGGTAATACGGTTTTAAGCATTTACCGCAGATCTTTGCCCTTTCTTCACTGGAATTGTCAAGCGGGCCGCCGCAGGAGGGGCAGAACTGCCAGCTGTTGTTCCAGTTGTTTAACTGCAGTGCCCGTCCTGCGAGGGAGAACACCTCATCCCCTAGCAGGGGATAAAGCTCGCGGAGATTTTTTAAATCAGTATTTTCAGGAAAGATGCTGCAGTCAGCGGTGTTATCTTCCGTATCAATGAACTCCGCGGTCCAGCAGTTTACACCGTCAGCCTGTCCCAGGTATACCGGAGGTGTTGTTATAAGCCCCAGTTCAGAGGGCGATAAAAGCCTGGGTACGGTTACCTTATCCCCGTCCTTTTTATAAAGCATTTTATTCCTGCTGAAAATAAACCAGAGCCCCCGGTCATTCCTGTCGCTGCAACTAATCCCTGAGACAAACTTCAAAACACCCCTCCATAAAAAATCAGATTAATACTTATGAGTTATACCGGAATCTTCCCGGAATTTCCATCATGGTAAAACTATTTATGTTAACTATTCCAACGGTGAAATATTATATTCTACACCTTTAATACTCAAGAGCAACGTCAGGGATGATTCTCCTTTTATCAGTATTCATCAATCAATAAAATACCAGGAGAGGAATAGAAGCAGATATACCGCAAGATATAGCCTGTAGAAATTCCGTACCCTTATGTACTCCGGGTCATCAGGGTACAGGGTAACAAAAAGAGCTTTGGTCTCTTTTATAAAATAGGGCTTGATATTAATCAGCCAGCTGTCTGTTTTATATACTATCTTCCGGAATTTACTGCGGAAATACCCGAGGGGAATTCCCCATACAGTAAATAATACCAGCCACAGGTTATCCCAAATCAGTCCTGATAAGTTGTTCATCTCCCTTTAACTCCATGGATGTAAAGCCTGTATTCAGTTGAATATATTGAATGGTTTCCAGTATAACCATTTAATCCCGGGTATTATTAATAATTTTTTCAGGTGTAGAAATTATAGAAGAACTTACCCGGGAGGTAGAGTTCCGATATGCAGTCAAGCGCGTATGCGTCAGTCATCCCCGCAATGTAGTCAAGCACGACATTCTTATCGGATTTTTCAGTATTTTTATAGAAATCCTCCATCTTGGAAAGAAAGTCGCTGAATCGGGAGGCGAGCATTGTTTTTTCCTCTTTATATTTTTCATATTCATAGCCGTATTTCGCAAAAATTGAGGAGAGATACTCCCAGAGCGTCTTAAGCACCCTTTCGATAAACTTGTGAAAATCCTCAAGCACGCTGCTGTTGTAGATATTCTTGTAGTTAAAGTCCTTCAGCACAATCATCGCGTTATAGATACTGTCTGAAAAGCCTATTTCCCCGTTTTTATTGGCATAGCGGATAACGTCCTTAACAAGAGTGTCAATCATGTCGCTGTTGCTTTTCCCCAGTGTCTCTGTCACGACCGGGGGAATCTGCTTCCTGTCGATTATTTTCAGCTGCAGTGCGTCCTCAAGGTCGCGCCCGAGGTATGCGATCCTGTCCGAGGCCCTTACCGCGACCCCTTCCCATGTCGAAGGGTAGGCGGACCTGCCCTCAAGGGCGGACAGTACCTTTACCGTGAAATCGGGCCGGTAGCTCTGCTCAAAAACCTCGCCGCAGTGGTTTATTATCCCGTCCCTGACCCCGTAAGTAAGGTTAAGCCCCCTCCCGTAGTTTATGAGATGGTCGACTACGCGGAGAGAATACCCCTCGTGTTTGAATCCGCCCTGACCAGCCAGAAGCGAAGAAATAATATGCTCTCCTGTATGCCCGAACGGGGTATGGCCCAGGTCATGCGCAAGGCTGATGGCCCAGGCAAGGTCGCTCTCAAGCGACAGCGCCTTGCAGATTGTGACTGATATTGTCGCCACATGCATCACGTGCTCTATCCTCGTGCAGATGTGGTCGTTTTTGGGAGAAAAGAACACCTGGGTCTTATGCTTGAGACGCCTGAACGGGTAGGAATGGATTATCGCCGTTATATCCCTGAAGTAAAAGCCTCTCTCGTCCTCCACCCTGGGGTAAACCCTTTCCGTAAGTTTTTCTAAAGGTATCCTGTTCTCAAGCATTATTTCCTTCCTTACCGCAGTTATGTGATAAATATACTATACCACATTTTGCCGGATAAAGAAAAAGGGTATCAGCCGAATTGGCCGATACCCTGGTGCATTATAATTATGTTAAAGCTTTTTCCTTTTATATAGATATTAAAGGGTCAGCGCCCCTGTGAGACCTATGTTTGTTCCAAGCCCTGTACCGTCAAAATAATATGTAAACGGTATGTCTATCTTTAGCGGGCCCAGTCCGAAACCAATGCCTGCCATTGCCCTCAGGCGGAACAGGTCAGCTCCGTCGCCGTCTGTGCCGCCGTTTACTTTTACATCACCGGGAGTAACAACAGCTCCAACTGCAGTAAGTTCATCACCGACATAGGTTGTTCCATCCGCCTTTAGCGCTATTTCTGAACTTCCGCCCAGGTTCATATCGACACCTAGTCCGAAGGAAAGGTTTGCTATCCAGAAAAGCCTTATCCCTGTTATCAGGTCAACAGGGATCTTGAAACCTGAAGAAGTTATTTCTGCAACAATTGTCGGGTCAAGGTATAAATTGGTTGCCTGAGCAGGTATTCCTCCAGCACCGTCTGGGTCTATTGAAACTGGTGTTGCTACAGGGTCAACCTCAAGTGTCATTTCAGCTACTGTCTTGTAATAAACAATACCGCTTCCGACCTGCAGCCCTCTCCATTTCAGGATCCCGATTGAAAAGGGATCGACAAGCTGGTAATTGGCAAGGAGCCCGAATACGAATGAGTCGTAGCTTATATCATCGGTATCCACTGAAAACTTTCCGATCTTCCCTGTAAGGTAAAGCCCGTCCACAAGAAAGCCCGCGTTAAGGCCAACGCTTACAACAAGGGCCTGATACCCCGCGCCGAAATAAGCGTCACCGTCATTCTCAATGGTTGAAATTGTATCGCCCAGCGCCTCGGCGCTGTTGCTCGGCATCTGGAAGCCTACCATTGTACCTACTGCAACAGTGAGGAACTTGTATCCCATAAGCCCCCTCGTAGTCGCGGCATCTGCGGCGTATGAGTTAGCGTTTGAAAAACCGCGCGCAAGGTCATCCATTTCATCAAATCGCTGCAGTTCTGTTGTTGCATCAGCAATTGCCAGATCTAAATCAGCAGACAATGCAGATATATCTACAGGATTGCCAAGGTAGGTAACCCCAGGCAGGGTCGCAGTCACATCCACAGCAAACAGCCCGCCTGCCGCAAAAATCAGGATAAAAGCCGCAATAATCATTTTTCTCATCAATTTTCCCCCAAAAAAAGTATACCTATCAAGTATACTATAGAAAATATAAAAAACTAAGAAAATATACAATTTTTTGAATGTGTTTTTCTGCCGAATATGGCGGATAATTGACTTTTTATATATCATATATACTATACTATTTAGCAAATTTTATCAAGGAGACAGATATGAGAGCAGGATTCTATCAGTTCGCCCCGGCTTTAGGAGAACCGGAACAGAACCTTAAAAAAATTACAGATGCCCTGTCAGGGTGCGAAGCTGACCTTGCTGTCCTGCCCGAGCTTGCGCTCACCGGCTATGTTTTTAATGATAGGCAGGAAGTGCTTGACCTTGCTGAAACTGTTCCCGGAAAATCAGCTGAAAAACTCGCGGAACTTGCCGTAAAGAAAAAAATGACAATTGTTACAGGCTTTGCCGAAAAATCAGGCAGCGCGGTTTACAACAGCGCACTGCTTTTTACCCCGGAAGGGCAGATAAGGACTTACAGGAAAAATCACCTTTTCCACGAGGAGAAACTCTTTTTTACCCCCGGAGACCTGGGTTTCCCTGTTTTTAATGTAAAAGGGGTAAAAATAGGCCTCCTGGTCTGCTTCGACCACCTTTTCCCAGAAGCAGCCCGCACCCTTGCACTGCAGGGAGCGCAGGTGATCTGCCACCCTTCAAACCTTGTCCTTACAGGCAAGGCCCAGGTCACGACCCGTTCAAGAAGCATGGAAAACAGGATATTCTGGATACTCGCAAACAGGTTCGGGACAGAAACAAACGGGGATAAAAGCCTCACCTTTTCCGGGTGCAGCCAGATAACAGACCCTGACGGCAGGATAATGGTGCAGGCCGGCGGTTTTGAAGAGGGTTTTTTCGCGGTGGATATCAACCCCGCCCTTGCAGACGACAAGTCTGTAACACCGCTTTGCGCCCTGTTCCAGGACAGGAGAACAGATATCTATCTGCTCTAGAGCACTGCATCAGAACACTGTAAAGAAAGGAATTCCAATGAACAACACAAACACATATAAAGCCGTTCTTCTTCTGGGCCCGACAGGGACAGGGAAAACGCCGCTGGGACAGCAGCTTGAAACAAGAAACCTCTGGGGTAAAACATACCGCCATTTTGATTTCGGGGAGAAACTCAGGGAGGCGGCGGCCTTGTCAGACGGGGCAGCAGGAAAAGAAGGTGAGAGCGGTGTAAAGCTTACAAAAAAAGAGCTTGAGACCATAAAAAACGTGCTTAAGTCCAATACCCTTTTAGAGGACGGGGATTTCAATATAGCGGAAAAACTCCTCTCCGCCTTTATCGGGGAAAGTGTATCTCCCTCCGGCCCTGAAACCGAGATAATAATCCTTAACGGCCTCCCGCGCCATACCGGACAGGCTGAAGCACTGGGCAGAATAATTGACGTCAGGCTGGTGATCATGCTTGAGGCGCATCCCGCTGTAATAAAAGAAAGGATTAAGTCAAACTCAGGGGGAGACAGGACAGGGAGGGAAGACGACTCCGAAGATGAGATAAACAGAAAACTGGATATCTACAGACAGCAGACAGTGCCCCTTCTTGAATACTATAAAAAACTTGACAGGACTATTCTTGAAATTGAAGTTGAAACAGACACGATACCCCTCTATATCATCCAGGGGCTTGAAACAATGCCGGACCTTCTCTGACCCGGCTTTTCATCCGCAGGCCGGCAGGCAGGTCTTCAAGCCTCTCTTCAGTCTGTCCGGCCTTTCACGGCATAATCAGTACTGTTAAAAATCAGCCCTTTAACCCCGGCCCTGATCTTCCCGCAAGGCTGAACTCGCAGCCGCAGTAATCCTGCCTGTAAAGGTCAAGCTCTTTTGAAAGTTCAATGCTCCGCCTGAACCCGTCTTTCTTTTTAAAGTCATATTCTTTAAATCCCTGAAAAATGCCGCCTGTCTCAAAGATAAGCCCTGAATTTTTATGGGGGCTGATGGTTAGCGTTGTAGTAAACTCTTTTATTCCAAGTTCGGCGGCTTTCCGGGAAGTGTTCTCAAGATTAAAATAAAAGCATTTACTGCATCTCTTACCTTTTTCAGGTTCATCCTCAAGACCTGCTATATATGTAAGCCATCTCTCATGCTCATAATTATCCTTAATCAAAGGGATATTGTAATGAGATGCAAGTTTTTCCGCATATTTTAATCTTTTAAGGTATTCTTCCTCAGGCGCGATATTGGAGTTTGAAAAAAAAAGGGTTACTTCACGGTTTTCGCGAAGTAACCTTTCAACGGAAGCCGAACCGCAGGGGGCGCAGCATATATGTAGAAGAATCATTTCCCTATTTTGAACACTTTTTCTCAACTGCGGCGACATACTCGCCTTTTTTTTCAAGAAAGTCATAGGGAACATTCTGAGCTTCCGCCCTGTCCTGCATTTCCCTGGCTATTGATAGATTGCATTTTCTGCAAATATGTCTGGTTCTGAGGGTAACATAATTTTTCCCCCTGACAGGATCGCTTATCATTTTTTTGCATACATCGCATGTTAAATACTGCATAAATACCTCTCAATAAATATTATAACAACAAGGTATTCTTGTCGAGTTATTTTTTGTTATTGTATAATATAACGGTAAATTAATAAACCATATACGGTTAACAGGCGGAAAAATATGTATATTATCGCTGAAGCAGGAACATCTCATGGCGGTTCACTTGAAAAAGGTTTTAAGCTGATAGAAAAAGCAGCCGCATCCGGTGCTGACTGCGTTAAATTCCAGGTTGTTTTCGCTGATGAGATAGTTCATCCTCTTTGCGGCAGTATAAAACTACCCGGAGGAGAAACAAGCATTTATGAAAGATTTAAGGAAATTGAAAAAGATGAGGAGTTTTATCTTAAACTGAAGCAGGAAGCTGAAAAATGCGGTATTACATTTCTGGCAACGCCTTTCGGCATAAAAAGCGCACAGCTTCTTAGAAATATCGGAGTTTCAATGATAAAGATAGCCTCCCCCGAGCTTAACCATTATCCGCTTCTCAAAGAGGTTTCAGGATACTCCCTGCCGCTGATTCTTTCAGGCGGGGTTTCAACGCTGACCGATATTGAAAAGGCAGTCAGTATAACAGGAACAGGCATTACATTTCTTCACTGTGTAACCTCCTACCCGGCGCCGGAAGAGGATTACAACCTGTCTCTTATAAAAACACTTTCTGCCGTTTTCGGTTTTTATACCGGGGTTTCAGACCACTCAAAAGACCCGCTTCTTGTACCGCTTCTCTCGCTGGCCCTCGGCGCAGTGATGCTTGAAAAACACATTACACTGGATAACAGCGGGGGAGGACTCGATGATATTATTTCATTAAACCCTTCTGAATTTAAAAAAATGAGCGGCGAAATTAAACAATATGCTTCCGGATCCGTAAATATGCCGGACAGAGAAGATATCTATGCCGACCTTGAAAAAAGGTTCGGAAAAACCAAAGTTAATACAATAGCAGGAGACGGTATCAAAAGGCTTGCCCCTTCAGAAAAAGGAAATTACGGAACCACCAACAGGTCCCTGATCGCACTGCGGACAATATACCCTGGCGAGATAATAACAGAGGCGGATTTCGCCCCGCTTCGAAGTGAAAAAAATCTAAAACCCGGCCTTTCACCGGAATTCGCGGATCTGATTAAGGGGAAAACAGTAAGGAAAAAAATTGAAAACGGAGAAGGAATCGGTTTCGGGTCTTTTTTCCCGGAAAACTGACAGTTATCATTTACCCCCATCATACGGCATTTATTTTTTAATTATTTTCTGCCTCCTCATTACATCATGTTCCCTTCTGCCGCAGCCCGCAGGTCCGCGGCCGGATTCAGTACCGCTTTATACAGAAGAAATATTTACTGATACTGTTCTTGCAAGGTCGCTTCGCGATGCGAGGGCCATTACAGGGAAGCAGTTGGATGAAAAAGAGATACTTGAAGCTGTAAATGAAATTACAAAAGAGCGCACACTTTATTTTTACTCAGGGTTCAGTACAGATGAGGATTTTCAAAGGCTTAAAAAAGAAGTATCGGTAATCAGGTCAGCAGAGGAGTATGCAAAGGCCGCGCTTGCTATTATTGAAAATTCCAGCGGAATCGCTTCCTGCGGTGAAAAAAACCTTGTCTTCCTCTCAGCGGTAAAGCAGCTTCTGATAAAAGCATCAATAGACGCAGGACCTCTTGCTGTAAAAATTGAGGAGCTGATCAGGGAAAAAGAACTCGAAGATGACAGCAGCATGGATTCATACGAAAATTTTTTCGATATCATGGAGCTTGAAGCGGAAATAACCCACTTAAAAAAATCAGGCAGGCAGCTTTCCAGGGCAGCCGAAAAAATTGAGCGGTTTATATCCTCACCTGTCCTTTCTGATATTTACCAGTCAGGCCTGCTGTCCATCCTCCGTCCCGCGACATCCACAGTTTCCTGTATAACAATAAGCGCTTTTTTATCTTTCTCGTTTACAATCTCTTTTATCCTGACAGATTCCCTGACTGTCGCGACAGTAAACAGGACATGGGCCTCTTTCCCTGAGGCTGCCCTTGAGCCGTTTAAAACAGTTATTCCTTTTGAAAGGTCTTTCCTTATTTTACCGCTGATTTCCCTCCATTTATCTGAAAGGATAAAGACAACTTTCCTCTGTGTGAGGCCGGTAAGTACAACTTCTGTCATTTTTGATGTAACAAAAATATAAACCAGCGTATAAAGGGCCGAATCTATGGAAAACATGATTCCTGCCAAAACAAGTACAATTGAGTTAAACCCGAGAATTGTCGACCCGACCCTGATTGAGAACTTTTTAAGCAGTATAACAGAAAGGATATCAAGACCTCCGCCCGATCCCTTGGATTTAAGAATCATCCCCCCGCCTATCCCGGATATTATTCCGGCGAGAATCGCGGCAAGTATCTTGTCATGTACAGGTATTATGAACTGTAAAAAATGCAGGGCAACTGTATAACTTAATATACCGGCAATACTGTAGAGAAAAAACCGTCTCCTGACAAATATCCAGCCGGCGGCGAAAATTGGAATATTCAGAATAAAATTAAAAATTGAAACCGAAATAAAAGGAAAAATAGAATTAAGCAGAATTGAGATACCTACTATTCCCCCGCTTACAAACTGATGAGGAATAAGGATCCCGTTCAGGGCAATTGCGGCAACAACACACCCTCCTGTTATCAGGAAAAGATTTTTAAGAACTTCAAGCAGATTGTCTTTCAAAATTATAATCCCCATAAAATATCATCAGGCGCCGATAAAATGATTATTTTTCAGTGTAAATAATTTTCCCGAACTGTCATACGCCAAATTTAAAAATTCAGATATATTGTTTTTGACAGCTGTTTTACAGCACTTGTGAATTGTTTTGACTTGTTTACATGTTAATACAAATATGGATTCAGTTAAAGACCGGCTCAATGAACTTGCCTATGATTTTTTCGGAATCAGTTATATTTATCCGTACCAGCGACTTGTAATCTCCAATATACTTTCCGCTGCTGAAAAAACCGGTGATGCTCTGCCGGGACAAATTGTTATTCTTCCGACCGGATACGGTAAATCACTATGCTACATGCTGCCGGCCCTTCTTCTTGAAAAACCGACAATAGTATTGTCCCCCCTTCTAAGCCTTGTTAAAGACCAGGAAAGAAGGCTTAAGAAAGCGGGCATCGAAGTATCAGTGCTGACAGGATCAATTAACAGGTCGGAAAAAAACAAGGCTGTTGAGGATGCTAAATCAGGGAAATGCAGGATATTGCTGACAAACCCTGAGTCGCTTTATCCTCTTGCAAAGAAATGTTTCTCCCCTGGAAAAACCGGGAATCCGGTTATCAGCCATATTGTCGTGGATGAAGCCCACACAATTCCTGAATGGGGAGAAACATTCAGGGATGCGCTGCTGAAAACAGGAGAAATAATTGATATTATAAAACCCGAATGCGTCACTGCATTTACAGCAACAGCCACCTCCTCAATTTTTTCTAAAATCAGAAACCTCATCTTCGGGGAAAACCAGGTCAACATAATCGCGGGCAGCCCTGACAGGAGCAATATTTTCTACAGTGTAGTTCCGACAATCTGTATGGACAGGGACACCTCTTTATATGCGGAAAAGTGTAAAAAACCGCTTGTAATATTCTGCGCGAGCAGGACAGACACGGAGCTTACCTCAAGGATGCTGAGGTCCTCCCCGGGAAGTGATGATGTTTTCTTCTATCACGCAGGGCTTGAAAAAAATGAAAAAGAAAAAATTGAAAAATGGTTTTTTTCATCTGAAAACGGCATTCTGGCTGCGACCTGCGCTTACGGTTTAGGTATAGACAAACCTGACATCAGAACAGTTATCCACAGGGGCCCGCCGGGATCTGTCGAAGCTTATCTGCAGGAATCAGGACGGGCAGGCAGGGACGGACTTCAATCAGAAGCTGTCCTTTTATACAATCCTGCAGCATTTGCAGATAAAAATCCCATGGGTAAAGCAGATGCGGATGTTCCCCCGCCTTGCAGCATAATGAAAGAATTCCAGTTTTCAAGACAGAAACAGATGATTGACTACGCGCGGAATACAGCAGTCTGCAGAAGAGAGAAGCTTCTCTCCTTTTTTTCTGATGAAATTCCATACTGCAGCGGATGCGATATATGCCGCGGCACAAAAGCTGAGAGCCCGGCGGGGGCGGATGAGATAATTAATGTTATCAGGGCCAATAACAGGAAGCTTACAGGGAAAGAGATTTCACAGATATTAACCGGATTCGGGTCAGACAGGATTATAAAAATATGGCATGGTTTTTCAGAAAGCTATTGCTCGCTTGAAGCCTGGGAACCAGATGAGATACGGGAAGCGCTTTTAAATCTTGAAAAATCAGGAGAAATTAAAAAAGGAAAATATTTATGGAAAAATATTTATTCTGTGTAAACTTAAACATGGATGCCTTCTGTGCAATTATCCACTGAAACAGGCTGAAGAATTGATGCAAAAATAAGCTTAATCTGCTATAAACTATCTATGCGTTTAACATTTCTGGGAACAGGGACATCTCACGGCATTCCGGTAATCGGCTGCGCCTGTGCTGTATGTAAATCAGAGAATCAAAAAAACAAGCGGACAAGGGCTTCTGTATGGATTGAATCAGGAACAGCTTCCATTGTAATCGATACAGCAACAGAGTTCAGACTACAGGCCGTTAGGGAAGGAATAAATAAGGTGGATTGTGTTTTCCTCACTCATTCCCACGCTGACCACATACATGGAATTGACGACCTCCGCCCCCTTTCGAGATATAAACCAATACCTGTTTACGGAAATCCTGTGACAATAAGCGATGTAAAAAAGCGCTTCAGCTATATTAACAATGATGCAGGCGGCGGAGGCGGTAAACCGAGACTGGAATTCTATGAAATAAAGGATATAGAATTGACTGTACAGGCTGAACCGGCGGATTGTAATCCGGGACATGGCAGCAGTACAAATACTGAAAATAAGATCATTATAAGGCCGGTAAAAATAAAGCACGGAAAAGTTGATATACTGGGATACAGGGTAGGAAACCTCGCATATCTCACCGACTGCAGCTTTATACCGCCTGAATCTTTTGAGGCACTTGAAGGAGTTGAAATACTAATTATTGATGCCCTGAGATATAAGCCGCATCCAACCCACTTTTCAGTTGACCAGGCGCTTGAAATGATTGAAAAAACAGGGTGCAGAGAAGCCTGGCTCACTCACATGTGCCATAATATTGAACATGAAGCCCTGGAAAAAGAGCTTCCGTTCCATGTGAGACCTGCCTGGGATGGATTGAAAATTAATTTTTGAAAAATGATTGATTCAGATACCGGAAAAATTTATCAGACTTTTGTTACTTTGCCGCTTTTAAGACAGCTTGTACAGATTTTGACTGATCTGAGTTTGCCTTCTACATAACCCCTGATTTTTCTTAAGTTCGGTCTCCACACTCTTCTTGTTTTATTATGAGCATGGCTGACATTGTTTCCAGTTTGAACGCCTTTTCCGCATATATCACATCTTCGAGCCATTTGAAAATTCCTGCCTTTATATTAAATAATAATTAGTATTCTGTAATTTCCTGCTAACAGGCTTTAAGAAATTAGCAGTTTTTTACTATTTTGTAAACAATTAAACAATAAAAATATGCTTGAATACTTAACGTTTTGTAGTATATTTTGTTTATTCTAAGGAATAAACATGAATCCTGCTCAGATATTAAATTATATATTCTGGATAAATGCCGTTATAGCTGTTTTCATAATTATTCTGGACAACAGGCCCCCTGAAGTATCAATTTCATGGATTATGCTTATAATTTTTTTCCCGGTTGTCGGACTTTTTACTTTTGTCCTGTTTGGGATAAACTGGAAAAAAACAAAGCTTACAAAACAGAGCCCCGACACGCTTTTCAGCACTCATCTTGAAACAATACTCAACAATCAGAAACATTTTTTAAAAAAAAGAAGCCTGCCCGATGAAGCTGAAAATGACAAGAACAAACTGATGAACCTTCTTATGAACTCAAACAGTTCAATTCTGACACTGAAAAACAACTGCAGCATCTACCATACAGGCGAGGAATTTTTCAGGGATTTAATCAAGGATCTTGAAAATGCAAAATCATCAATACACCTTGAGTTTTTTATCTGGACATCGGACCGTCTTGGCGAAGAAATTAAGGAAATTCTGCTGAAGAAAGCAGCTGAAGGTGTTGAAATAAGGCTTCTTTTTGATGGAGTAGGCTCTTTTGGGAGGATTTCCTACAGGTATAAAAGAGAGCTTAAAAAAGCAGGAATAAAATACAAATATTATCTTGATCTTGCTGCCCCTTTTGCAATTATCAAAATAAACTATTGTAATCACAGAAAAATTGCTGTAATTGATGGAGAAATTGCATATACGGGAGGGATGAATGTCGGTTATGAATATATATCCGGCGGCAGCAGGTTTGAAAGCTGGAAAGATACCCAGATCCGGCTTATAGGAGAAAGCGTAAGTATATTTCAGACTGTATTCCTCGTAGACTGGTATAACAGCGGTGATGAACTTCTTCTCGACAGAAAGTATTTTCCTGAAAACACTATTACAGCTACAGAAATGCCTATTCAGGTAGCAACAAGCGGTGCGGATTCCAAATGGGATTCCATACATCAGATGTATTTCACAATGATTACCAATGCAAACAAGGAAATATATATCCAGACTCCCTATTTTATTCCGGATCAGAGTATAATGACAGCTCTCGAGACAGCAGCTTTAAGCGGTATCAGCGTCAACATCCTTATGACTGGTATCCCTGATAAATTAATTCCATACTGGGCCGCTCATACCTATTTCGAGCCCCTTTTAAACGCCGGCGTAAATATATTTTTATACAAAAAAGGGTTTATGCATTCAAAAATTGTTATTATTGACGGAACAATAGTCACAATCGGAAGCTGTAACCTTGATATGAGGAGTTTCCATATCAACTATGAAATAAACGCCCTTATATATGATTCAGAAATAGCAGGGGAAATGATTACATCTTTCTACAAAGACCTGGAATTTTCAGAAACAGTTACAAGAGCATATCTCCAGAAAACAGGGATATTCAGAAAATTCAGAAATTCAGCAATAAGAATTCTTTCACCGGTGATGTAATACACTGTATTCAACTTATCCGTACAGCTTATCGCAGTTTGTTTATTATAGGAAATATTGGTTTATAAAAAAACCGGACCGCAGGTCCCTGCAGTCCGGGCCGGAAAAATTATATTTCCAGAGATCTATTTTCTAATCCCCTAAAATCAATAATTATAATCAGCAATTTCCCTTTCAGACTGGTGAATCCTGATCCCGATCGGCTCAAGCGCCGCAAACACATCAGCGGGATCAAATGCTTCTTCAGGTGTTACACAGCCTGTTCCTGCTGATTTACCCTGGGCAATAAGCAGCGCAGCTATACCCATAGGGGTACCTACATTCCTGATATAGGCGGTAAGACCTTCCCAGCCTTTAACCGAACCGTCTGATTTGGGGTGTGTATGGTAGAGGACCTGCTCATATTTCCTGCCGTTCTTTTCACCCAGAAGCTGGATATAGAGGCAGTATCCGTAAAGATCTGTCACTTTTCCTTCTTCTTTCTGCTGAAGATATGCGCCGATAACATCCATTATTTTCATTTCAGTTCCGTTATAGGTGAATTCTTCATTTTTCATTATGCCCCATTCATAAAGAGCTTTAATAAGTCTCATGTTTTTCTGCGGCCAGGTTCCCCTTACCTCGACAAGCCTGGGCGGTTTCCCTATTTTTTTAAGATATTCTGTAGCAGTATGCACTTCCGAGTGGGGGATTATGTACTGCGGATTTGTCCCGTACGGAAGCGGTGTAGGAATCAGCCTTTCCCGTGCGAACGGGGGAACCTGTTTAAGCTGGCCGTCTTCATAAACAACCCTGCCTGGAAGGTTCGGATCATACTCGTATGAAGTTGTCTCAAAAATAGCAGGAGAATACGCTATTGGCCTGAATGCACAGTGGCTTACTCTTACTGTATCAATTTTATCAAGTTTTTCAGACCCTGCCCTCACCATCGAATCTGTAAGCCCCGGCGTCATCCCGTAACCTGGAATATGAATCCTGCCGTTCTTTTTAAAAATATCGCTGTATTTATACTCTTCACCGAAACCGTTAAGATTTAAGCCGCTGCATCCGGCCTGTGCAATAATCCTTGTTGAAATACCGTTCAATTTGATTGTTGAACCATCCAGGACAACATCATACCCCTTCATTTTACTTATTGCATCGGCCTCATCATTGATATCGATTTTTACAACATCAACTCTTGGATCATCAAGCTCAGCCTTAAGCGCATTTGCAGCTTCAAGGTTATACTCTCCGATTGTAATCCGGTCAAAAAGATTCTTGTCTGAATTTTTTACAGCAGTTCTAAGTGCCCAGCCGCAGATTTTTCCGGCTCCCGCAAGAGCAAATAATTTTTTAGCCACGTTCTCATCTCCTTGTTGCATAATAATTAATTATTCTTATTATAAAGATTAATAATCTTAAATATATTATCTTTTCCAGAGCGGGCTTTGTCAATAATTATTAATCATAATTATCATCATATTTTATTATGGGTTATGGATATTATATTAAGAGGTATTATCGATGCAGGGTTAAATTATGAGACCGGACCGCGGCCGTATTCATTCATATACTCATTAGACCACTGGTATGTAATTGCGATAAATTCAGCTATCGTCTTTGTAAAGTATTTTTCCTTATGATATGCGATATAATATTTTCTTGTTAAACCTTTATCATTTATATTAAGAGCAGCTAGTTCGCCTCTCTTTATCTCATTCTTTACAACATTTCTTGAGATCAGGGAAACTCCCATTCCTTCCTGAACCAGGGTTTTAATTGAATCGTTGTTTGAAAACTCACAAACAACATTAAATTTCAGATCATGTCTTTTTTTGAATTCGTTAAGAATATTGCGGGTACCGCTGTCCGGCTCAGGCATTATCATCGGGATGTTATCCAGTTCATGAGGTTCAATAATGTTTTTTCCCGCAAGAGGATGTTCCGGGCTGCTTATCATGACAATATCTTCCTCAAACAGTTCTTTTACAATAATTTTAGGATGAGACATCTCTTTTGATAAAAAACCGAAATCATAGGTAAGTCTTGAAACATAATCAACAACAAAAAAATCGTTAAGAGTCATTGCAGAAACATATATATCAGGATATTTCTGGTTAAACTTTATTATAATTTTAGGAAGATAAAAGCCGCCGAAAGTTTCGGACGTAACAATACTTATTTTACCGCTTTTCTGCTGCTGAAAATCCCGGATGCTTTCTTCAACCTGTATTTCCAGCTCGAATATTTTCTCAGCCAGGGAGTAGAGCGCCTCACCTGCATCGGTGAGAAGAATTTTTTTCCCTATCCTGTTGAACAAAACAAGGTTATGAGTAGACTGTAGCTCCTGGATCTGTCTTGTAACAGCCGGCTGTGTAATACATAGTACATCTGCCGCTTTTGTGAAGCTTCTGTATTTAGCCGTATAAAAAAAAGTCTTTAAATGATATAAGTTCATTACTTTAAATACTATATTTAATAACGCTGAATAATACAATACAAATTTTTTTTAGTAATTTTAAGATAAACCATATTATCCTTATAATTTTCCAATAATTGATAAACCTGTCAGGATAAAACATCTGCCCTGTCAGGAGCACATTACTGCCGGAGTTACCGTTTATGCCTGTACTGTTTACATTTGAACATAAAAAAAGCCATACCTTACGGTATGGCTTTTAATCTTTCTCAAACTCTAAATAATAGAATTATTTAAGAAGACCTTTTTCCTTGTAGAATTTCAGAGCACCTGGGTGGAAAGGAATTTCTCCGTTCTCATTTCCAAGAATAGCTGATTTAAGAGTAATCTCTTTTGCTACAGGGAATACACTCTGTACTTCAGGAAGACCAGGTCCATAAATTGCTGTCAGGAATTTGTAGATAAAATCTTCAGGAACATCTGAATTGGCAAGACAAAATCCGCCGAGGAATATTGTTTCAACTGCTGTATCCTGACCGTTATACATTCCAGCAGGGAGTGTATATTTACCATAGAAAGGAAGAGCTTTGAGAATCTTGTCTCTTTCTGCGCCCTTGATTTCAATAATTCTGATCGGGTTCTGAGCTGAAAGTTCGATTATAGCACCTGCAGGCTGAGCTGTTTCAAAAGCTACGCATTCAAGAATTCTGTCTTTGAAAGCCATTACTCTTTCATTATGTGAAAGTGGTTTCCAGTTCATGTCATCTTTTTTAACGCCGTAAGCTTCGAAAACTTCAAGCCAGCTAACTTCATCGCCTGATCCTGGGCTTCCAGGTGAAAAACCATAGCTTTTACCTGTTTTTGATTTATCAAAATCACCGAGGCTCATTATAGGACCGTCTTTATGAACAACTGCTGTCAAAGGAAGCGGATAAAGGCCCATAACATATCTGAGGTTATCAAATTTGCCTTCTTTGGCAAACATTTTAATTCCCTGGTATGCATAATTGGCTGCGTTTGGTTCACAGAGACCCATATTATACTGACCCTGTTTCATAAGTCTTACGTTTTCTGTTCCGCCGCCTGATGACTGTACAGTTATAACGATATCGCCGTACTTCATTGCTACACCGGCAAGTCTACTAGCCATAGGATACCATGATCCACCAAGGCTTGAACTTCCCATTATTGCTGAGTATTTTTTTCCACCAGCTTCTCCCTGTCCAGCTGCAAATGCAAAACTGGTAAACAGGAAGGCAATCAGTAGAAAAATTAAAATTCTCTTCATACTTCTCTCCTTTATTAGTGTTAAAATTTAGTTAATTTACTGTTAGGAAAATTATCACTCTGATTCAATCTTTTGTCAACTCTTTTTTGGCTTCTATTGTCTCTATCACTGGAACTGCTTCGAATAATGAGAAATTATGCGATTATTTCATTATTTAAGACAATTCCCCTCTTCCTGATTTTTCGGGGAACTTTAAATAATTAAGAAAGATAAAAAACAGCCGCCAGTTTCAAAATGACGGCCGTTGTGTTTTTTAAAGGCGTTTTTATAGATAATTAATTTATCAGCCCCTTTTCCTTAAAATATCTTTCCGCGCCAGGATGAAGAGGTATTGCAAATGATTCATTTCCTTTAAGAGCGTTTTCCAGGGTGATTTCTTTTGTGGCAGTCGCGACATTCTGCACATCCTTTAGCCCCTTTCCAAGAACTGAATCAAGATATTTATAAACCAGGTCGCCTGAAAGATCTTTATTTGCCAGAACATAACCCCCAAGCGCAATAGTTTCCACCTCTGTATCCTGTCCGTTATACATACCGGCAGGCACTTTTGCCGGTGAATACCATGGGAATTGCCTGATTATCTCTTCTCTTTCCCTGCCTTTTATTTCAAGAATTCTTATCGGTGTAAGAGCGGCGGCCTCAGTTATGCTGCCGGACGGCTGAGCTGTCTGGTATCCTATCCCTTCAAGAATCCTGTCTTTAAACGAAGAGACCCTTTCCGCGTGTGAAGATGGTTTCCAGTTTATGTTCTGTTTATTGGCCCCATAGACGCTGAAAATCTCTTCCCAGCAGAATTCATCACCCGAACCAGGGCTGCCGGGTGCAAAACCGTACTTTTTCCCGCCGTTTTTCTCAGGATTGTAATCATACATTGTCATTATCGGACCGCTTTTCATTACAACCGCAGCAACTACGTTAGGATAAAGGTTCATTACAAATGAAAGATTATCATATTTGCCATCACTCCTGAAAATCTGTTCTCCGCGGTAAGCATAATTTGCGATATTAGGTTCTACAAGTCCCATCTGGTATTGATTCTGCCGCATAAGCCTCACATTTTCAGTACCGCCCCCGGAAGACTGAACCGTTACCGTAATCCCCCCATACTGCATTGCGACCCCTGCCATTCTGCATGCAGTAGGATACCAGGTGCCGCCAAGGCTGGAACTTCCCATAATTGCCGAATATTTTGCATTTGATTCAGCACCACCGGCCGCAAATATAAATGCGGAAGCGGCAATAAGCAGGATAATCAGAAATAGTTTTCTCTTCATTTTTTTCTCCTCTTTTCTTAACTAAATTTTAACAGTAAATAAATTCGCTTAATCTATTATCCCGGCTGAATTATTATTTTGTCAATAATTATATATTATTATATACATTACATTTTATCATATGTAATAACTTTATTATGTTTTATTTTAATACTTATATTAATTTATAATAATTTCAGACAAAGCCTTTATTTTATTTTTTCAGCTCAATTGTATATACATTTGTTGACACAATTTTACCTCTCAGCTATATTTTAAAAAATAATCAAGGAGGATCCTATGCCGGAAAAAATGAGCAGCCAGCTTAAACTGGAAGGTGATATAAATATCTCGGAAAAAAGAAAACAGTGGCAGGATGAAAATATTGGAAAGGAAACCGCTGAAATACTTGATGAGGACAGCAGGTATTTTATAAAGCAGTCGCTTTCATCTCCATGCCTGAATGTACTTAAATCAGCTAAAGGAGCATGGATTGAAGACTATGAAGGAAGAAAATATCTTGATTTCCACGGCAACAATGTACATCAGGTCGGATTCGGGAACCAGGATGTTATTAACGCGGTTAAAAAGCAGCTGAATGAACTTTCTTTTTGCACACGCCGTTATACAAACAAAATTGTGATCGAATTTGCCAAAAAAATTGCTTCGCTCACACCGGGAAATCTCAATAAAATGCTATTTGCCCCCGGAGGCGCGGAAGCAAACTCAATCGCGATCAAACTTGCGCGCATTGTGACAGGAAGATATAAGACAATTTCGATGTGGGATTCTTTTCACGGAGCTACACTGGACACAATTTCTATCGGGGGCGAGGCAGTTTTCAGAAAAGGGATAGGGCCCCTTTCAAGCGGAACAGAACATGTCCCCCCTCCTGATATTCACAGAAGGTTTATGGACATAGGAAAACCTGAAGAGTGGGAAATACTCTGGGCAAAGTATATCGAGTATATTCTTGAAAAAGAGGGTGATATCGCGGCAGTTATTTCAGAACCTATGAGGAGCACCCCTTATGTCCCTTCCAAAGAATACTGGCAGATTGTCAGAAAAGCCTGTGACAAATACGGGGCTCTCCTTATTTTCGATGAAATACCTCACGCGCTTGGAAGAACCGGACAGTGGTTTACATGCCAGAATTTTGATGTTACACCGGATATTCTTGTCATCGGGAAAGGACTCGGAGGCGGAGTATTTCCAATCGCGGCAGTAATAGCAGACGAAAAGCTTGATGTTGCCGGCCATATTGCCCTTGGGCACTTCACACACGAAAAAAGCACTCTTGGAGCCGCGGCAGGCCTTGCCGCAATCAACTACATTGAAAAAAACAAGCTTGTAGAGCATTCAAGAATCCTGGGGGAGTATTCACTAAAAAAAGCTAATGAGATGATGGAGAGGCATCCGCTTATAGGAGCTGTAAGAGGAATAGGTCTTTTTATCGGGATTGAACTGGTAAAGAACAGGGAAACACGTGAGATTGCAGCGGAAGAGGCTGAAGAGGTTATGTACAGGTCTCTGTCGAAAGGAGTGAGCTTCAAGCTTACAATGGGAAATATACTTACCCTGACCCCGTCTCTGGTTATAACTAAAAAAGAAATGGATTTTGCTCTCAATGCAATAGAAGAGGCGATTACAGAGGTTGAAAATAAAATGGCATGATCAGGATTCAGGGCTGTTTTCAATAAAGAGAAGTTTGCCGGGAGGAAGGCCTGTTGTCTCAAACAGGGCATCTGCAATGTCAGTGCTTATTTTATAGAATTCTTCCCTGTAATTCTCATTGATATTATCCAGAAAAACCTTACGGGAAGGATAATTATCATAAAGAGCTGGAATTATATATTCAAAAAAATAATCTTTACCCTTTTCCGGCGTCTGCTGAAGGTTGTATGCCATGAATTCATTAATAACAAGGTAATTGTTTGAAATATCATAGTGCTTATGCGCAAGGAAAAATTTCCAGAAAGTTTTTACATCATCCGGTGTTTTATTCCATATCAATCCGCATTTTTCCCTGAACTCTTTTGATGAAAAAAAGACACCATGATATCCCTCATGGGAAATAAACACTTTCCTCAGAAAAGGGTTTGACTCCCTTGAGATAGACAGAATACCGCCCCCTGCAGGAAGATATTCCCTTCCGCCCTTATCTTTCCGGATTATTTTATTTTCAAGAAGAAGTACTTTAAGCATTTTCTCTTCTTCAGAGAGGATAAAACCTGTTTTCTCCGCCAGATTAAAAAACCTGCAAAGATCCTCGGCCCTGTAATCATGGGCATTCCATCCATGCAGTTTTTCCATCTCACTGTCTGTAAGAAGCTTTCCGGCTGTGCCGGGTTTTTCTACAAAAAAGGCAAGTCTTTTAAACATTGCATTCTGGAATCTGTAGTCTATTGTATCAATAAGCAGGAATTCAGGAAAAACCGACCAGGAAAACAGCTCAAAATTCCCGTTTCTCCAATTTTCCATACTGTAATCAAGCATGGAATTAAAATCAGCTTTTATCGCTGAATAATCAGAATTAGTCCTGTTTTCTGATCTGCGGAAAACTGAAACACCCTTTACAGCAGGCCCGGCAGCTCCTTTTAAAGAAGTGACAGAAAACCTTAACTCATCCGGCAGAGCAGGAAAGATTGTTTTTAAATCAGCCTGGGTAAAAATCATTTCATCCTTAACAGGAAGGGCCTTAACACTTTTTTTAATACCCCTGGAATAAAAATTAACCAGCAATGTATTTTCATCATGACTGAACAAAGGTCCGTTTTCCACTCTTATCTTTATCTTATCAAGGTTATTAATTCCGTTTCCGCTGCCGGAATTAAAAGTAAAAACTTCTTCTTTGTCTTCAGAAATTCTGTGAAAATTTTCACTCTGATAAATAACTCCATTTTCCCGGAAAAAACCTTCAATGTATTCCGTACTTTCTATTATCCTCACTTCAACCGGACCTGAAGCTCCGGGAATATTCGATTTTTTCTCTTCTGTTATTTTCCCGGCCGGATATCTTTCTGACCCGTTTTCCCCGGTTAATTCAGTGATGGAAAAGCCTTTAATAGATAAAGGCCCCTGAATTTTAAAAAAAAGCTCTGCTTTAGAAGGCCCTTCTGAAAAAATTTCAATGCTGTGTTTCGAATCTGCCCCTGTATCAGGTGAGGCCGTATGTATGGTAAAGAATAACGGTCCATTTACATCAGGTATATCAGATTTGAAGAAAACCGGTTGACCGCTGTTTTCGATAATGTATGGTTTTTTAAATCTATAATACCCTGTTTTCCTGTCACTGCTTTTTTCAAAACGCAGTGATGTTTTTTCGTATTTACCGTTACTTTTAATTTTTCCGTAGAAATAACCTTCGTTAGAATCACAGGAAACAAAATAAATACTAAAAAAAATCAGTATTGCCGCAGAAACAGCTTTAACTATCCCCATAGATAACAACCCGGTTCTTTCCCTGATTTTTTGCAGTATAAAGGGCTTTATCAGCCGCTTCGGAGATAGTTTCCGCAAGAGAAAAATCAGGATAGCCTGCTATACCGCAGCTGAAAGTCACACTAAACTGCTCATCTTTTGTGCTGTGAGGGACTTTGGAGAAATTAACCCTTATCCCATCCAGGACCTTTTTTGCGTTTTCAACAGAAGTGTTATTAAGGATCACAACAAACTCTTCCCCGCCGTAACGGCCTATGATATCAGTAGTTCTGAGTCTTTCAATAAGCATATAAGCAAGACTTTTAAGTATTGTATCTCCGACAAGATGTCCGTATTTATCATTAACAGATTTAAAATTATCTAGATCTATCATCGCGTAACTTAAAGGAAGCTGCATACGGTCCGCGCGCAGGAGCTCCCTGTAGAAGCTGTCATTTAGATTTGTGTGATTAAGCAGCCCGGTAAGCGAATCCCTCTCCATAAAATGCCTTAGGTTTTTTGACCTGTGAATCCTGCTGGTGACAATGTTTACAAGTATTTCATCATTCACAGATTTATTGATAAATTCATCTCCGGAAAAAGGTACGCTGCTGTCAATAATATCAGGCTTGTCAAAAGCAGAATAAAGAATGATAGGGGTTGAAACAAACTCCTCATGCTGTCTTATTACAGAGGCAAGTTCCAGCCCGTTGCAGCCCGGCATCAGCATATCAATAAAAACAAGGTCGGGAGAAGCCTCGATTATCAGGTCAAAAGCAGAATATGGGTCAGAAGTAACCGAGGTTATCATCCCGTACTCCTGAAAAAGATGCGCATAGTAGGAAAGAGTATCCATATCATCATCAATAATCAGAATGTGATCAGGCTTTATTCTTCGGCTGTCTGCGAAAAATTCAATTTTATCTACCAGCTTTATAATATTTATCGGGCTTTCAAAAAAAGCGTCCCCCCCTGTCTTTAGCGCGAAAAGACGGGTCAAAAAATCATTATGTGCCGATGTATATATAAACTTTGTGCATTCCCTTTTTTCCTTTATTTTAACAAGTCTTGCCCCGGATTCAGGATTTTTCTGAAGACAGTCGACATCAATGAGCGCAAGGTAAATAGTCTCATTCTCAATCCGCTCCATAGCTTCATCTTTATCTGTAAAATATTCGACCTGATATCCGAAATATGAGAGCTTGCCCTTCAGTTCTTCAAGATAAATCTGTTTATCAGGATTGCATATAATCATTTTTTTATCCCAGGTGGCAGGAATTTTCTCAAAGACCCTTCCATGTGTGACCGGGAGCGCTGTAACAGAATGCCGGTTTCTTACAGCAGAGGGATTTTTCGATCCTGAAAGTTTATCCCTTACTTCCTGAATTGTCTCCTTTACATAATCCGTATTAAAATCACTTTCTGATGTGTTATTATCAATATACTTTGCAAAATATTGATCAATCCTTTTTAGTATTGTGCTTATTTCCTTAAAACCGAAACTGCCTGCTGATCCGGCCAGCTTATGAATATCAGCTCTCAGCTCTGCGGCTTTTACTTTATTTATCCCGGAAGAAGATAAAATTTCGAATTTATCGGAAATATTTCCAATATCAAGCGGGAGATTGTTAATGTAGTGTAATTTAAGTTCTTCAAAACTTTCAAAGTTATGATTTTCCCTTGAATTCAATTGTTCACCTTCTTTTAATAATATACGGTTTAATTATACAAATAAAATTGTACTATATATAGCACAATAATTATATAAAATAAATCCGAAGGGCAGCAGTTGCAAGTTTTTTTTTGAATATGAACCTCATGAATCTCATTTTTTTCTGGTTGCAAATATGCCCGCCCTGTTGTACTTTATATTATTATGACAAGCAACAAGGGCAAACTGTCAACAAGTCTTGAAGACTACCTCGAGGCTATTCTCTTTCTCGAATCAAAATACAGGGTAGCCAGAGTCAAGGATATTGCAGCCCAGCTAAAAGTTCAAATGTCATCTGTAACTTCAGCACTTAAAAACCTCAAAGAGCGGGATCTTGTCAACTATGAAAAAAATTCCTTTATTTCACTTACGGATAAAGGGAAAAAAATTGCTGCTACTGTAAGAAAAAAACACGACATTATAAGAAATTTTCTTCAATCTGTCCTCATGCTTTCAAAAACAGAATCAGACAGTGCGGCATGCGAGATTGAACACGCTATTTCAATTGACACAGCTTTAAGGCTTAAAAACTGCTCTGAATATTTCAGCAGGCACCTTTCAGATTCAGGTCTTTCTGATGATGAATGGGAGAAAATACTTTCAGAATAGGCTTATAAAATCAGTCTTATTTAAATCAAAGAACAGCGCTTCTGCAGAGGCGGCTTAAAAAACAGCTGCCGCACAGTGGTTTCCGGGCATGGCATACTTCCCTGCCGTGAAGATTTACTGTCATGGAAAACCTGTACTGTTTTTCTCCGGCAATAAGCTGGGCAATTTCATATTCAATCTTATCAGGATCTTTTTGTTCTGTCAGGCCGAGCCTTTTTACAACCCTGGCGAAATGGGTATCAACTATTACAGCAGGTTTTCCGAATACAGCGCCTAAAATCACATTGGCGCTTTTCCTCCCCACACCCGGTAAAAGAATGAGTTTTTCAATTGTATCAGGAACTTTGCTATTGAAATCCTGAACAAGCATTCCGGCTGTTTTTTTGATATTATCTGCCTTAACCTTATAAAAACCTGTAGACCTGATTATATCCATTATGTCATCAAGTCTGGCTTCTGAAAGCTCTTCCGGGCCGGGATACCTGCTGAAAAGCGCCGGGGTTACTTCCATCACCTGCCGGTCTGTAGTCTGCGCTGAAAGGATAACCGAGATCAATAGTTCGAAGCTGCTGCGGTAGCGGAGGAACTCAATTGTATCCGGATAACTGCTGTCCAGAAGGCTGAATATATCATCCGCAAGGTCCCTGATATCGGCTTGTTTCATGGTTAAAAGTAGCATCCATATCTTGACCATGTAAAGTGATAACAGTATAATTCAGCAGATTTTCGGGATGTAGCCTAGTGGCTAAGGCGCCTGCTTTGGGAGCAGGAGACCGAAGGTTCGAGTCCTTCTATCCCGACTCGCGCGTCCATAGCTCAGCTGGATAGAGCATCGCCCTTCTAAGGCGAGGGTCAGAGGTTCGAATCCTCTTGGACGTAAAAAAAAGAGATTGCCCACAGGGCGGTCTCTTTTTTTTTGTCTAACAGAAAGGATTCGAACCGAAGGAACGCCGACCAGCGGGAGGAAAAGCCGACAGGAAGTCGGCGTCAGTGACTGAGGCGGCCTGAGTCCGGCAACAGGATGTTGCCGGAACGAAGGCGAATCCTCTTGGACGTAATAAGACTTACGGCAGGGAGTCTTATTTTTGCGTCCGGGACTGGAAAGGATTTAAACAAAAAGACCTATTGAAATCTTAAATCATCGAAAACGTATTGATATCAAGCAGATTTTATTCCTGTAAGCAGTTTCGCCCTGTGAAGCGCCCTGGATATTGATGAAATTATGTTTTCTTCACTTATTACAGACAAAAGGCTTCCCTTTATCAGCTCCTGCTTAACGGAAAAGGAGACACCGGAGAGGATTACAGTTACTTTTCTGTCTGTGAATCTTTTTATAGTCTCTTTCAGCCTGTAGACACCTGTCGCGTCAATAAAGCTCACATGCCTCATCCTCAGTATAAGCACCTTCGGAAGCTCATCAATTTCCTCAAGCCTTTCCTGAAATTCCTTCGCAGCGCCGAAAAAGAGGGGGCCGTAAATCTCGTACAACAGAACACCTTCCGGTATTTTGGGGAGCTCCTCCTCGAATAATGTCTCCCATTGCTCAGCTTTTTCCCGGATCAGCTCATCCGAGCTTTTTACCCTTGCCACATCGCTGAACCTTTTCATGGAAGCAAAACTTGAAAGAACAAAGCCGACCTCTATCGCAAGCACAAGGTCAAAAAAAACAGTAAGAAAAAAGGTAAGCAGGAGGACCAGCACCTCAAGGTAATGGCTCTTCATCATAAGAAAAAACTCATCCCACTCCCCCATCCTGAAAGCGACAACAACAAGGATCCCGGCAAGGACAGAAAGGGGAATAAGCCTTGCAAACCCTGAAAAAAGGATCATTATCAGAAGGAGGGTAAGGGCATGAACTATGCCTGAGACAGGGGTCCTCCCCCCGTTTTTTACATTTGTAGCTGTTCTTGCGATTGCGCCTGTCGCGGGGATTCCCCCGAAAAGGGCTGAGGCAATATTCGCGGCTCCCTGGGCAACAAGCTCCATATTTGACCTGTGTCTGCCGCCTGTCATACCGTCTGCCACAACCGCCGATAGAAGCGATTCAATACTTCCAAGCATTGCGATCGCGATTGCCGGTTTCATAAGGCTGATTATCATATCAAGTGTAAAATGGGGCATCGACGGCAGTCCAAGACCTGAAGGGATTGCCCCGAACCTGCTCTCGATAGTCTCAACCGGAAGGTTGAAATATTTTACAACAATTGTACCAAGTATAATTGCGACAAGAGATCCTGGAATTTTTTTGTTTATTTTATGAAACCGCAGCGTAATAATTACAGACCCTGCCGCAATAAGGGCAGCATAAATATTTATCCTGTCCAGATTTGTAAAATAGACATACCACTTTGATATAAACTCAGCAGGGACATCAATGCCGGTAAACCCGAAAAAATCCTTTATCTGTGTTGTAAAAATAATTACGGCTATACCGTTTGTAAAACCTACTACCAGGGGATATGAAATATATTTAAGGAAACTTCCGAACCGCAGCAGCCCCATAATTATCATGACAAAACCGGCGATGAATGTGGCGGCGATAAGGCCGTCATGCCCGTATTCACTGATTATTCCGTAAACAATAATTACAAATGCTCCTGTCGGCCCTCCGATCTGCACCCTGCTGCCGCCAAATGCTGATATAATAAATCCGGCTACTACAGCGGTTATAATACCCTGACTTGGCGAAACACCGCTTGCTATCGCGAAAGCTATCGCCAGCGGGAGGGCAACAATCCCCACAATTACACCTGATATTATATCCTTAATCAGCTGTTCCCTGGAAATACCTTCCCTTAATACTGTTAACAATTTTGGAGTAAACTCATTATTTTTGAATATCATTTTTTTCTCTCTCGCTAATAAATTATGTATATCACTATGCTGTTATAAAATTACAGCAGACCAAAAACCTCTTTTAGATTATCTGCCCCCCTGAAAAGAAGCCCCTTTATTCCGCATCTTTCCGCCCCGCTGATATTGGCTTTCATGTCATCGATAAAAACAGCGCTGCCTGGATTTATGCTCCCTTTTTCAAGGCAAAGGGCGAATATTGAAGGATCAGGTTTACAGATATTTACCTCACAGGAGAACAGGGTGGTATCAAAACAGTCAAGCCATGAAAACCCGCCGTTTTTGTTCTCCCTGATAAACTCAAGCATGTCTTGGGGCATGTTGGATAGCAGCGCAAGATATGCGCCCCTGCTTTTAAGGCTGCGGATTACTTCAACTGTTTCATGGTTTATATCAGTCCAGCCCTCAATATCCATATCAATAAGTTTCCGGCAGAGCCCCTCATCCGGCAGAATTCCCTGTACAGATAACACCTTCTCCCAGTACTGCCTCCCGTCAGCAGTACCTGCGTCATAATCATGTCTGTTTTCCCTGTAAGCCTTTTCAAAAAGACTGAAATCACCAGCCCGAGCCGCTTTTGCCATTTTAATAAGATATTCCTCTTTCTGATTAAAACTTATTACTCCGCCGTAATCAAAGATATAACTTTCAGGCAGAGGCTCCCGCTCACCCGGTAAAAGAGAAAGGGCCCGCAAATTATCCCTTATATATTTTTTTTCTTTAAGATCAAGCTCCATGAAAATTGCGCCCTCAAGAGGATTATGATAATACGGGTCAATTCTTTTGAAGCCCGCGGCCTCATACAGTTCCCTTGCCTTCGCCATAGTGCTTAACGTATCAAGAAGCATTGAACCGTATCCCATCGCAGACCCTTGAGCAATTATCCTGCAGACAAGCTCTTTTCCTATTCCCCTTTTTCTAAAACTGTCAGGGACAAATAGTCTTTTCATCTCGCATATATCCCCGTCAGTTCCGAATTTCCTCAAGGCTACACAGCCGGCCGGAATCCCGTTTTCCGCCGCAAGAATCAAAGCCCCTTCAGGGGGCGCATATTTGCCGGGAAGATTTTCAAGCTCTTTTTGAAAATCCTGGAATGATAAATCCAGATTCAGACTGGCTGTGTATTCAGCAAACAGCTGTTTTATCAATGGCATTGTATTTTGAGGAGGATCATATATGTATTGAATCATAGTTAATTTTCCCTGTGAACCGTATCAGGAGAAAATGCGGGAAGACAGACCGCTATATACCTTGCACCCCCGTCTGCCGGCGTGCTGTATCTTACCCTTTCATTTTTCCCGACAAGAATAGCTTCTCCCGCCTTTACATCATAAACCGCGCCGCCGCACTCTACCCTTAGCTCTCCGTCAAGAACAACAGTATACTCGTCAAAGGAAGGGTTCTGGAACGGTTCTTCCCAGCCGGAAGGGCTGTTCATCAGCGCAATGCTGACATCGCCGCTTTTTGAGTTTACATTCCCGAAATACTCTTCAATTTTTTTTTCAGGTACCCCCGAAGCTTTTATCAAAGACGGGCTTTTAATCATTCTTATCATATCACCCCCGAATCATAGTCACAGTTATAAGCTGCCGCAATTACACTTATTTCATTCTTCATAAATCATCTTCCTGGTCATTCCGCCGTCAATTACAAGGTTTGCTCCGTTTATGAAATCATTTTCCGGAGAGGCAAGGAAAAGGCATGCCCTGGCTATGTCATCAGGCCGGCCTACCCTTCCCGAGAAATGCTGGAGATGATCGGCACCTGTAAGAATACTGTAATCGCCTGTCTCAATCCACCCTGGCGCTATGGAATTTACCCGGATTCTTTCAGGGGCAAGGGACGCGGCAAGTGCATGGGTAATTGATATAATCCCCCCTTTCGATGCCGCATAGGCTTCACTTCCGCTCTCTGACATGAATGCCCTTGTCGATGCGATATTTATGATGACGCCTCCTCCTGTATTTCTCATAAAACCTGCTGCCGCGCGTGAGAAAAAAAACACGCTTCCAAGGTTGGTGTCAATTATTCTGTGCCACTCTTTTGCCGCAAGTGAGTAGACCGGGGTTTTTTTTGAAATACCCGCGTTATTTACAAGTACATCGATACGTCCGTATTTTTCCGCTGTTTTCCTCATAAGGATTTCACTGTTTTCAGGGCTGCTTACATCTGTTTCAATAAAAAGTGCATCTCCGCCTGCGCTTTTTATAATATCCTCTGTTTCCATGCCGCTTTCAGGCACTATCTCCGCAATAACAACAGACGCCCCTTCTGACGCGAAAGCGCATGCTATCTCTCGCCCTATTCCCTGTCCTGAACCTGTTACAATTACAACCTTACCTTCGAACTTCATCACAGCCTCCTGTGGATACGGTTATATGTTTGGTTATCTTCTGTCAGTATAGAAGATAAATGTTGCTATTGAGAATACTGTAAGCAGAAAAACTGCAATAACGGCAAGATCAATAAAAAATCTCCCCTCAGTCCCGAGTATAATTCCCCTTAGCAGATTGACCGAGTATGAAAGGGGATTTGCCATTATAAACGGTTTTAGCCAGTACGGCGCTTTGTCAACCGGATACATGGCCCCGCTCAGGAAAAACAGCGGCATGACAATAAAATTATTTATTGATCCGAATCCCTCAAAAGAGGTCATTCTTGAAGCTATAAGTATTCCAAGCGATGTAATGGAAAGCGCTATCATGAAAAGTGCTGCCGCGCAGATAATTATCTGAAAAAAAGAGAGGCGCAGTCCGACAAACGGAAACAGCGCAAGCACGATAAGCCCCTGCATCGTCGCTACGACAGCGCCGCTTATTGTCTTGCCGAATACGATGGAAGACCTTGATACAGGCGAAACCAGTATTTCCTTTAAAAAACCGAATTCCCTGTCCCAGATAATTGTTGTGCCTGACTGTACCGAAGCAAAGAGAACATTCATTGCAAGCATCCCCGGAAATATGTACTGGGTATATGTGTAGCCCCCGGGCATCTGTGAGAAAGAACCCCTGAGTCCGCTGCCCAGGAGAAAAAGCCATATAACAGGTCTTACAATAGAGCTGAAAAGCCTGCTTTTCTCTCTTGTGCTTCTTATAATATCACGCCAGGCTATTACAAGGCTGTCGATTAAAAATGCCTTCACTTTCTGTTTTTCCTCCTGACAGCGCTTTTAAGCCTGTCTTTGCTGTTTGAAAGTTCATCCCGGATCGTTCTGCCGGTAAGACTAATAAATACATCTTCAAGTGTAGGTTTTTTGATATCAGCGCCTGTTATTCGTCTTCCTGCAGCTTCGAAAATCATCGGCAGATATTTTATTCCGTCAGGGACTGTAATCCGTAGCGCATCCCCTTCCGGCTCAGCCCTTAGCCCTAGTTTCTCAAGAATTATAGCTGAGGTTTCTTCGTTATTTACCGTAGTAATTGTAACTATATCTTCCTTGATGCTTTTTTTAAGATTAGCGGGGGTATCAAGAGCAATGATCCTGCCGTGGTCCATTATTGCGATCCTGTCGCAGATTTCAGCTTCTTCCATATAATGGGTAGTAAGGAGAATTGTGATTTCTTCCCTTTTTTTTAAGTCTTCAAGATATTTCCAGATATGCTTTCTTGTCTGGGGGTCAAGTCCGATTGTCGGTTCATCAAGAAAAAGGACTTTCGGTGTATGGATAATGCCCCTTGCTATCTCGAGCCTCCTCTTCATACCGCCTGAGAAAGTAAGGACCTGGTCGTTTCTCTTCCCTGTAAGGCCAACCAGTTCAAGCGCGTCATCAGTCCGCTTTTTTATCTCGCATGACGGCACATGGTAAAGGCGCGAGTGGAAGTAAAGGTTCTCCCCGGCAGTAAGTCGTTCATCAAGGCTTGGGTCCTGAAATATTATTCCGACAGATTCCCTTACGCGGGTCTGA
>JACKPD010000022.1 GCA_024233785.1 Spirochaetales bacterium
TATACTGCCGTCAGGGGTTCCTTCTCCCCTTTTCCATTTCTTTAATAGCGCGGTATTTTCAGCATCTTCAAGATATAATTCAATAAGAGGCTTGATCTTCCGTCTTAAGGTCCGGGCAGCATATTCCTCTTTCTCAAAAAGGGATGACGGAACAACAACATCGGAATCAACTGTAATAAAAGTCAGTGGAATATCCCCTGCAGTATTATCCCTCCAGAGTTCAGGTGTTTTAAGAGGGTTTTCATCACAAACAAGCAGGGCCCCCTTAACAGATAGTGTAAAGCGTATTACAGCTTCATGCGCTTCTTTGTCAGATTCAAGGATAAAAAATCCCGCGCCCTTCTTTTCAAGGGCTTCGGCTGTTTCAGCAAGACCGTTAAGCATAAACCTGTAGTGCCTTTCCGTACTGCCCGGATAGTTCTTCACCAGGTTAAAAACTACAGCTAGGGGAAGGGAAAGCCTGTTGGCGCACTCCGCGGCAGTATCGAGCGCCTGGTTTGAAAAGGCCCTCTGGGAGCGCTGCATCCAGTAAACAACACATCCGGCGTCCGGAGGGAGGGGAGCCTCTTTCCTTATCCTGATCCGGGAGTTGATATTAATTAAATCAGCTATATTCATTTTCCTGCGTTATCCTTGCTATAATTACTCCATAGTATCATAATTTATAATGGATATGCAAAAAGTTAAGTTTAAGGAATCAGCAATAGTTAACGGCAGGAGGTAAATATGGATTTATCAGTATTACTGGCGAGAATAATTGCTGTTATTTATATTTCAAGCGGTATCGGCGTTATAACCGGAAAGATTAATTTCTCAGCTATTGCCAACGAATTCGGAAGATCGCCGGTACTGACCTACATTGCAGGCACGCTGGCAATTATAACAGGTACAATTCTGGTTTACTATCACAATATCTGGACTATGAACTGGATAGTTTTGATTACTATTATCAGCTGGATGTTATTCATCGGCGGAATTGTAATAATTATTTCCCCCCGGTCCCTTTTATACTGTAAAAAATTCTACAGGCAATCCCGCCTCTGGGGCGTTTTCATGGTATTCTTTGGATTATTTTTCGGTTATTTTGGTTTTTTTATGTAAAATTACAGATTACAGCCGCTCTGCCTGTAAACCTGTCATCCCTCTTATACCGCGGTAAAATATCCTTTCAGATTAGGAAGATCAACTCCTGATGATTTAAACGTTACTTCATCATTAAGAGTTTTGTCTGATTGAGAGGGGATAACCGTTTCCAGTCCTAACTCAGGTATAATTACAGTATCTGACCTGTCCCGTTTTTCAACAATTATCCCTTTGCCCTCCCAATCCGGGTTCTGGATCAGATATACAAGAGTCCAGTGCATATTTGAAAGCCTTTCAAGCTTCTGTACTGCTGAAGCCCCGGCAGAGGCGGCTCCTATTCTGCTGATTATCTCATCAGCTGTCATGACCTTTTTCCCTGCCATGTGAAGTCTTAACTGCTGATGCGCGGCAAGATCGAGGTAACGCCTTAAGGGGCTTGTTACCCGGCTGTAGGAAGGAAGGCCGAGTCCCGAGTGAACGTCTGAAACTGATTTTATTATTCCCGGGCTCATCTTCCTTCTGAGCGCAAACATGGACGCAAGATCTGCTGCCGGAGACCCTGTCTGATTTTCTGTCTGATTTCCAGTCTGGGTTGAGAAGATAAAAGGTATCCTGTTTTCATCTGCCCAGGCAGCGGCCGCTTCCCCCGCCATCAGCATCGCTTCCTGGACCATCATTGTAGATTCATAGCGGCGGTATTGTGCTATTGAAACCTTATTGTTTTCAACTTTTATATTTACTTCGGGAAAATCAAAGTTTGATGCGCCTTCCGCACTTCTGCGCCTCCTGTATCTTTGGGCAGCCTCGAGAATTTTGTCAAACGGATGGCTTTTAATTGCCTCCTGCGCCTGCTTATATGAAATCCGTTTTACCCTGACCCTTGAGAAGTAAATACCGCAGCTGCTTATTGAGCCGTCGTCATTCTGTCTGATGCAGAATGAAAGAGCAGGTGATTCGCTCATCAGGCCAAGCGCAAATGTATCTGCGGCATTTTGGGGAAGCATTGATATTCTTGTTTCAGGAAGATAGACTTTTGCTCCCTGGTTCATTGCGAATATATCAGCATCTGATCCGGGAGTTACAACACATGACGGGTCTGCGATATGTATCCAGAGTTTACCATCTTCAAAACTTATTGCATCGTCAGGGTCTGTGTTCCCTTCATCGTCAATTGCGTAGGCATCAAGGCGGGAGAGATCAAGCCTTTCCCGGTTAAATATTCCGCTTTCGCTTATATTTATCTCAGGATATTTATTGCCGTCTGAAAACCCGAACCTTGAAATATAGGGATTTATATAATAATCCCAGTACTTGAGTTTCAGGAGCAGGGAGTGGGCATTCTCAACTGTCTCCTGCATCCTGATTTCCTTAAGCAGTCTGCTCCCCCCCTGCTTTCCAAGGGCGAACAGTTCCAGGTCACGGAGATACTTATTATCATCAGGGCTGATTATTCCGTTCTTTACACCGGAGGTGAAATTATTCCATGCTGATTTCTCATCAGCCTTAAGTTTTCGTGCTGATAATTCTTTTTCAACATCGCTTTCTGAGCGGATTATTATTCTCTCCGCAGAACCTGTAATATAAAGACCGTCAAGCAGCCCTGTATATACTGCCCAGGCCGTCTCGGGCGTAAAAGCGCCGTATGCAAGCTCCGCTAACTCCCTGAGAGTCATGTCTTCTCCCTGAAGGATTTGACATGCTTCTTTTAATCCGCTGCTGTCCTGACTCCGGCTTTTCAGCCCGGAAAGGTCCTCAACTGGGCCGGGATGAAGAAATGTTATGTCCTTGACCCTGACCTGAAGTGTCTTTTTATCTGCAAGTTCGATTTCAATTTTATCTCCTGTCTTTAAAACCCTTGCAGGGCCTGATTTATAAAGAACCAGGGTGCCTGCTTTAATTTCATCTGCAGAGCTGTTTACCATCTGTTCGCCCCTTCTCCGCAATCCTGGATTCTGCAGGAGAGGATTTTATCTGCGGCGGCTCTGATAAGCTTTCCGGTCTCATTTTCTTTTTCAAGTTTCTCCAGTATATCGTAATAAAGGTTCCACCCCTTCCTTTCCCACTCAAGCTGTTTTTCAAACTCTGTTTCCGTGAATAAAACAGCGTTTTTCAGCCGCTGTGCCGCAGAAATGATAAACTGCTGTGCCTCTTTGTTTTTACCGCTTTCAAGCATTTCTTCCGACTTAAAAAGCATTCTGAGGACTGCTGTCGTAACCGGCAGGTATGACACAAAACTGCCGGTGAAAGGGTCAATTCTTTCTTTTACAGAGTCCCTGCCTCCCGGCAGGCATTCCGCATAACGTGAAAAAAGCAGCATCCTGATATAGTCCCCTGTCTGCCTTCCCCCTTCGGCAGCCTTGATTGCCTCAGCTGCGAAAGCGTCCTTGTCATGCCTCATTATAAGGCCGCTCTGGTGGAGGTAGGCAAGCTGCGTTCCCTTCTCAGACCTTCCGCCTGTAAAACTTGAAAGGATATAAGCCTGGTCTTCCGCCCTCCCGAAAAAAGAGGGGGTAAAGGGCCTCCATCTGCGGAGCGCCTCAATCAGGATTCCGTTGGTGCCCCCTGTGACATGCACCCTCTGAAGGCATTCCCTTTTTCCGTCCGGCGCGCCGTCTTCCCCGTATCTGCATATCATTTCCGCATGGGTTGAAAGGGCCTGGGGGAGCCGTGAGTAAAATATTTTATCTTCGCTTTTTAAATCCGCCCTTCCGCCGTTATCCGCGCCGGCCGGCGGGTAATCCACATCAGGTGTAAAAAGGCCTTTTTTAATGTCTTTTTCATTTACAAGTGATCCTGCTATCATTCCGAGGAACACTTCACGGTTTACCCAGTCTGTCCCGTAAGCTCCCCAGAGGGGGGATGAAAGATGCCCGAAAGCAGATTTTCCGGTTTCACTTACAAGGGTTTCCTGGTCAAATACCTGATCAAGATCAATCTTGAATACTCCTTTAACAGCATGGTTCATAAGGAGCTTCCACATCGCGGCAATTGCTTTTAAAAATGAATAGTGCCTGCCGTACTCACCGTCAACGCCGAAAACCCCGAGAAGGCCCCGCGCAGTACCTGCGGAATCTGAAAGTCCTTTTTCCACAGCTGAGGGAACCAGTATATTTTCCATGAGGTCCTGTGTGTCCTTTTCTCCGAATACAAATACATCAAGATGCTCAGGCAGGCCTCCTTTTTCAAGCTCCTGTGCAAGATAATCAAGCGCGATTTCATCGAGGCCGGGATGGGTAACGCTTACTGAGAGGAGTACAGGCACTTTGATATCTTTACCGCATGTTCCGCGATTTTTTTCAAATGCAACAGCTTTATCGAGATTTTTAAGACCATAAAGAATTTCGTTATTCTCCTTCTTTATGCCGATGGGAATAGGATGGTCATACCAGTATTTCTGAGGCAGTGAAAGCATCCCCTTGAGCCGGCTTAGCAGAGGAGGGGCCAATTCAAGACCTTCTTCCTGCATTTTTTCAGTCGGCAGTGTGAGCAGGATATTTGAGGTAAAGAGCAGTTCCCTCCCGGGGTCTGTAACAGGACTGTCAGGTCTCCTGGTAATTTTTACTGTTCTTTTTTTGCGCAGATTTTTTTCAGCCTCTTTTTCCCTTCCTGTTATATTAAGCGCCTCAGGGTGGAAAATCCTCCAGAGGGTACCTGGAGTATCATTATCCGCCGGACCGGTTAAAGTATCCCCGATATCCGCTTTTTCAAGTTCACCCCGTGCTTTTTCAGCTGCTGTTTCAAGGAACTGATCAATGCCCGGAATTCCGCTTGTAAAAGCAGGGATTTCATCATTACTGCCGCATATAATATTTATAAACTCAGGCAGAATCTTTCTGTACGGGTCCTCTGATTTTAAAGTTTCAGCTGAAACATAGGAGAGGAGGATTTCCTTAAGTCTGTTGAAATTTTTCATTGCCTTTATCTTAGGCATTGAATCAGCTGTTGTCAAATATATTGGGTCGGTTTACAATATGTTATGCCGCAAGACAATCATCAGACAGAAGAATTCCTGAATAATGAATATAATCCGCGACTGAGGGTCCCGGACCATCTTTCCGTAATGCACGGCTGGAAGAAAAAATCAGCACAGGCCAGAAAGCATTCAGACTGCGAACTTGATGCGCGATACGGGGAGGAGAAAAACGAAACAATCGATATATTTTATCCCAGTGTCCGGGGGGATGCGCCTGTCCTTTTTTTTATACATGGCGGATACTGGAGAGGTCTTGATAAGGGGGACTTCTCATTCCTGGCCCCGCCGTTTACAGAATCGGGCGCTGCCGTATTTATGCCCAACTATGCGCTTGCCCCTTCCGTTTCTATTGCGCAGATAACAGATCAGGTGGCTGGTGCCCTTGAGTGGACATACCTCAACGCGGGAGAATACGGCTGCAATCCTGACCGTATTTTTATCGCAGGCCACTCAGCAGGAGCACACCTTGCTGTAATGATGATGACTTCGGGCAGAAAAAGCGGAAGAGGCATTCCGCTAAGTCAGATAGTCAAGGGATGCGCTGCAGTAAGCGGGATATATGACCTTTCGCCCCTTGTTTATACCGGCTTTTTAAAGGATGACCTTAAACTTGATGAAAAAACCGCGGCGGAAGTAAGTCCTGTTAATATGAGGCCCGCGGGAGGCGCCCCTCTATACACCTGTGTCGGGGGAAGCGAGTCAGGCGAGTTTCTGAGACAGACCGCAATGCTCAGGGAGAAGTGGAAAGAGGTGCTTAAAGGCGATATCCCCATGCCCGGATACAACCACTTCAATATTGTGGATGCGGTATCTGATCCCGGCAGCCCGCTTTTTAAAGTGATACATGAAATGCTCAGCTCTTTATGATTTATGCCGGTTTATAAATCAAGGCGGTATTCATAATAGTTTCTTTTACAAGATTGTGCCCGTCCTGATTCAGGTGGATCCCATCTGCACAAAGAAAACGCTTGTAATTTTTATCTTCAAGAAATGATTTCCTTATATCGATCATCAGGCTTTTTGTCTGGTTTATTACTTCCCAGACTGCGCTGTTATACCTTTCGTGCCAGTAGTAGATGTTTTCGATATTGCCTCCGAGCCAGCTTAGGATATTGCTCTTCCGGGGATTATTTTTACTTATCCAGTTGAAATATAAATCAGATGCTATAGGGGGCAGGGTCATTATGACTGCTGGTATCCCGCTTTTTTTTAATGTATCAACAATAGCTATGTAAACAGATATAAACTCATCGACAGGTGTTTTCGGATTATGCTTAATCAGAGGCTGAAGCGATATTTCATCCCAGTTGTGGTCGCAGTCATTTCCGCCGAATTCAAGAAAAGCATAATCTATTTTTTTCCCCGTATTAAGGTTGTTCAGTACCCTGTTTATAATTTCCCGGCCTTTATTTATTGTACAGCCGAACATTGACTTATTGTTAAGAATTACTCCGTTGGAAGCTGCGGCGGATGTGGCGAAATTGTTTTTCAGATGAGTGTATTTTCCCAGGACCTCGTCAAAGACAATCCCTTTTGCTATTGAATCCCCGAATAAATAAACATTTTTTTTAAAAGTTTCCATATATACAACCTTGCTGTTTTTTTGAAAAATAATTTTTAAATACATTTTTCAGTGACTATAAACTAAAACATTGTATTTAAAAGCTCAACACATAGTATTGCAAACTATGTAAAAATATTGTAATAATGCATTTACTGTTTTAACACATGCTTATGTGCTGAAAGCATTGGATGTTAAAAAGCATCGCAGAATATGGTGTGAAACAGCAGGCAGGAGTAATATGGGGAAATCTAAAAAACAGGAAAAAATTGGAAAAATCACATCACCGGGGAAGGAAAGTTCTCCTGTAAAAGAAGTTATTGAGTGGAACAGGTATTTTACAGGCTGTTCTGCTGCAGACTGGAACAGGCTCCCTGAAATTGAACTTTATATGGACCAGGTTGTGACTTTTCTTGACAGGCAGATGACGATGTACAGGAAAAATGAAAACGACAAGGTTGTTACCAGGTCAATGATAAATAATTATACCAAGGACCGCGTAATTCCGCGTGCTGAGGCGAAAAAATATTCAAAAGAGCATATAGCCCTGATTACGGTTGTCTGTTCACTTAAGAAAGTTCTCTCTATTCCTGATTTGTCAAATCTCCTGAAGGATTTTAATGTTAATCAGGGCGATGAGGTTGAAAAATATTACGAATTGTTCTGTGACTACCAGAAACAGTCAATAGAAAGAACATCGCGGATAATTTCAGAATCGCTTAAAGAACATGAATCCGGGAAAAGTTCTGATGGAAATGAAGAAAAAATTCTGTTAAAAAGCCTGGCATTAAAACTTGCTGTTGAAGCTCAGACGCAAAGCGCCGCTGCTGAGCAGATATTAAGTATTCTGGAAAAATTCTGAGAGGTATATTGACGGTTATGGAAGAAATAGCAGACAGGGAAGAAATGGAGAAAATTATAAAAAGTGAACCATTCGTGCTTTTTTATCTGTCACGCCCATCCTGCGGCGTATGTAAAGCGCTTAAACCAAAAATTGAGGCGATGGCCGGGAAATATAACAGATTAAAGAAAGTCTATTTTAATCTTGATAACGACGAGACAGCTGCCGGGCAGTTTTCAGTTTATACAATTCCGGCCGTTCTTGTGTTTGTATATGGAAAAGAGACTGTCCGGGAGGCAAGGTATATTTCTGTTGATGAAATTGACGGGAAACTTTCCCGGATAGATAACCAGCTGAGCCGCGTGGATTAACCCGGTTTCTGAACCGGGAACCTCTCCAGGACATTCTGCAGTTCCAATATTAAAGACCATGCAGGACTCTTTTCCTTGACTTCAGATATGCTGAATTATTAGTTTATCTGAAGGAGCTGAGTATGAAACGGATTATAATAATACCTCTTGTTTCTCTTTTTATACTTTTTTCAGCATATCCTTCAGAGTTTAATATCGTAAAAGTCCTGGATAATCTGGAAAATCCATGGTCGCTGGCTTTTCTGCCTGACAGTTCCATCCTTATAACAGAAAGGCCTGGCCGTCTTCTCATTTATAAAAACAGCACAGTTGCCCGTGTCTCAGGCCTTCCTGATATCCATACCGGCGGGCAGGGGGGGCTTCTTGATGTTGCGCTTCATCCTGATTTTAAAGCAAACAGCCTCATTTATTTTACCTACTCCTATTCAGGAAATGGGGGCAGCGGAACAGCCCTTTACAGGGGAAAGCTTGAAGGTAATAACCTGACCGGTGGCGAAGTTCTTTACATGCTTCCGCAGTTAAGCGGCAGCGGAGTTCACTACGGCTCAAGAATAGTTTTTGCGCCTGACGGAACTATCTATATGACAATAGGGGAGAGGGGAGACAGAAGGCGGGCCCAGAGGCTTGATGATGCGGCCGGCTCTACTTTAAGGTTTAATGATGACGGCTCAATTCCCGGGGATAATCCCTTTACAGGGAGAGGCGATGCGCTTCCTGAAATATATTCCTATGGGCACAGAAACGCTCAGGGGATGGCGGTAAATCCTGAAACAGGTGAAATCTGGCAGCATGAGCATGGCCCTAAAGGGGGCGATGAAGTAAATATAATCAAACCGGGCGCAAACTACGGCTGGCCTCTTGTTACCTTTGGCCGGGAATACAGCGGAAGTGTTATAAGCAGCAGTACAAAGGCTCCCGGTATTGAGGAACCGGTACTTCATTGGACGCCGTCCATAGCGCCTTCAGGTATGATGTTCTACAGCGGAAAACTTTTTCCCCGGTGGAAGGGAAATCTTTTTGCGGGGGCGCTTGCCGGGCAGCACCTGCGGAGAGTCGTACTTAGAGGTAATGAGGTTGTTGAAGAGGAAGTGCTGCTTAAAGAGAGAATCGGCAGGATCAGGGATGTCCGGGAAGCCCCTGACGGTACTATCTGGCTTCTGACAGATGAAAGAAGAGGTGCTCTGTACAGGATAAACCCTTAACAGGATAAACCCTTAACAGGATAAACCCTTAACAGGATAAACCCCGGAAGTTGATCAGATATTAAACCTGATGTTAAGTATATCGCCGTCCTTTACCTTGTATTCCTTTCCCTCAAGACGGAAGTGCCCTTTTTCCCGTAAGCCCTTTTCAGAGCCGTAAGTAATTAAATCATCATAGCTGAAGCATTCGGCCCGGATAAAACCTTTGGCAAGGTCCGAGTGAATTGCCCCCGCCGCAGTGATTGCTGAATCATCCTTCCTGATTGTCCACGCGCGCACCTCATCCTCACCTACTGTGAAAAAACTTATATACCCGAGGAGGCTGTATGCGAAACTTGTCAGGCGGTTTCGGGCTGAAGAGGTTATGCCCATATCTGCCATAAAAACTTCTGCATCTTCTTTGCTCATCTGCGAAAGTTCCATCTCGAAATTTCCCGCAAACTCCAGGGCAGGATATTTTTCTCCGAGCTTTTCAAGCAATACGCTGTTTTTTCCGTAATTATCCTCTCCCGAATTAAGGACAATAAGCGCCTGTTTGGCTGTCAGGAACCTGAAACCGCTTATTACTCCAAGCTCTTCAGCAGTAAATTCTATCGTCCTTATCCAGTTCCCCTCTTCAAGGGCGCTTAATATTCGCCGCATAACTTTTTCCTCAAGCTGGGACTGGGGAGTTTTTTTCCCCCTTCCGTGGTCAGCTTCAATGCGCGAAATCCTTCTTTCCGTTATTATCTGGTCTGCAAGCATCAGTTCGGACTGGATTGTCTCAAGGTCTCTTTCAGGGTCTGCCTTACCGAAGCTTTCATCAAGGCTTTCCTTGCTGAAATTCCGCAGAACAATGAGGAGCGCATCAGCAGTTTTTACAAGGGTCATCCCTTCGCTTGAAAAGATGCCTCCCTGCTTGCCTGCCCCTGAAGCGGCGCTGACAAAGTCAATAAATTCTGTTGTAGCATAGATAGTTTTTTTTGGTTTATACATTTCAGTAAGGCGGTCAACACGTTCATCGCCTACATCTACAATAGCTACATTCGGTTCTACTTTTCCTGAAGAGTATTCAGTAACTTCCGCATTCTGCCCTGTAAGGGCGTTAAAAATTGTTGTCTTTCCTGATTTAGGCAGGCCTATTATTCCTATATTCATATTAAACTGAGTATAGCTGAAACTTTTAATAGAGACAATAAAGATTATTCCGGTAATTGTGATTCAGACAGGTATATAAGAATCAGTTTTCTAGTAGACAATACTCAGTTTTCTAAGAGTCTGCGGCATTGACGGGAATGGTTCGCGGTTCAAAAGGCTTTCCTGCAGAGATTTGTGTTCCGGCAGAAACGAAGGTGTAAATTCAATGTCCTGCCATACGGAAAGCTCGGCATCCAGTGATGAAAGTTTTTTATTCTGATTTATCCTGAACATGTTTACTGCTTCCGACATTTTTTCCTCCTTAACCGGATTTAACCGTTAACTTAAAGCCTTTTTAAGCCGGGCCGCCGGGTACGTATAATTATAGGGGATCATCCGGGATCCGGATGCCCCTGATATCTATTAGTAAAGCACCCTGGTGCTGTTATCCATTTTATGCCCCGGTCCTAAATCCTGCGCTGTGTATCCATTGTAAGATCGCGCGCTTTCCTGAAAAGCTGTTCTGCAATCTGGTATTCGCCTACCTGCATCATTTCCATCCCTTTCTGGAACAGTTCAATTACATCTCTTTCCATTGTGAAACTCCTTCCTGAATAGCCTGTATATTAATTATCGGTATAAAAAAACGGTCTTGAACTCTTTTTTTTATGTTATAATTGCACTGCTTAAAATACAGGGGGAATTTACATCGTCATGAAAAGAATTATGCTGGGAAAAAGCGGAATTGAGGTAACAGAATTATGTTTCGGGGCCCTGCCAATGGGGCCGCTTCAGAAAAATATGGAAGATAAAGATGCCGCATCAGTTTTGGAAAGGGCGCTCAGGGGAGGAGTTAATTTTATTGATACGGCACAGGTTTATTCAACATACAGGCCGATTAAAATAGCACTGGACAGGATCGGAAGCGGCCTGCCTGCCCCGGTTATCGCATCCAAGTGCAATGCCGAGGAATACGGCAGGATGGAGGATGCGGTATATGAGGCGCTTGAGGCGCTTGGAAGGGATTATATCGATATATTTCATCTTCATGCTGCCCGGGGAGACAGAACGTTATATCAGAAACGCTCAGGCGCACTGAAAGCTCTCTGTGATCTGCAGGAAAAGGGAAAGATCAGGGCCAAAGGGGTAAGCGGCCATTCACCCGAGCTTATTTCTGTTTCCGCTGATGTAAAAGAGATAGATATAGTGTTTCCGCTTATTAATTATACAGGAAGAGGAATAATTGGCACTCTTGATGATATGACTCAGGCTATTGCGAAATGCAGCGCGGCAGGGAAGGGGATATATCTTATGAAAGTGCTCGCGGGCGGCAATCATGCGGAAAAATACGGGACTGCTATGCAGTATGCACGCTCTCTCGGCAATTACCCGATAGCGCTTGGAATGATAAGTGAAAAAGAGGTTGATTATAACCTTGCTTATTTTAACTCAGGGAATCCTGAAGCAATTCCTGATCCGACATTCAGGGATTTTGATAAAAGATTTCATGTTGTAAAGAAGGTGTGCATTGGATGCGGAAAGTGCATTGAAACATGCGCATCGGATGCGGTTGAATTCAGGGAAGAAAAAGCATTTATCATGGAGGAAAAGTGTGTGATGTGCGGCTACTGCGTAGAAAGCTGTCCTGTTATGGCAATAAGGGCTTTATAAAGTATGGTGCATGTTTACACAGGAGACGGTAAGGGAAAGACAACCGCAGCGCTTGGCCTCGCCTTCCGGGCCGCAGGATACGGGAAGAAGACTTTATTCCTTCAGTTTATGAAATTAAATCAATCGGGAGAAATCCTTTCCTCTCACCGTTTCCCAGGTCTTATAGATTTCATGCAGTTCGGAAGGGAAGAGTTCTATATACCGGAGCCTCTGAGCGAAGATCAGCGCCTTAAGGCCGGGGAACACCTCAGGTACGGCTCTGATCCCGCCCCTTTTACCAGGGATGCACAGCAGGGCCTTGATAAAGGGGTAAAAGCCCTGTCCGCCTCCCTTTACGACATAGTGGTTTTCGATGAGATTCTAAACCTTCTCCGCCTTCATTTAATTAAGGAGGATGTTCTCCTGGATATAATTGGAAGGTTCGGAAAAGGCCCTTCAGAGATTGTTTTTACAGGCAGAGGGGCGTCAGAAAGGATTATTGAGGTCTCTGATGTAGTTACAGAGATGAAAATGGTAAAGCACTGCTACAATAAGGGAACAGGGGCCCGAGAAGGGATTGATTTCTGAAAAACAGCCGGACCACTTGCCGGTCTGTATCCAGGGTGGTATTTTAAATTAAAAGGGAAAAAATGGCGGAAAAGGAAATTGATGATTACGGTGACAAGGGCAGGATACCTGCTGACAAGGCAGATCCCTCCTTTGCCGATTCGGAATACATAAAAAAGAAATATTTCTACAGAACACTTATTGTAAAGGGGATGGCAAGGGTAAAAAACAGCGGAACGACAAGGCGGCTTGTTGGCCCTGATTGCGCATATCACCTTTACGGCAGCGCATACATGGATGGTGAATCAGGACCTGAAAAAAACCCGGGTCAGGATTCCGGCAATTCAAATAATTAGCTTTCAAATTATCTTCTGATATATGAAAGCTCATTCGGAAGTACGATATTATTGCCGTAATTATCCTCTCCATACCCGCAATTGGCAAGTATCTCCAGGTCTGCAAGCACTCTCCTGTCTCCCTCAAATGAAACTGTCAAATTTGTTTTAAGATCTATTTTCCCCTGCGCCAGAAGAAAGGCAATAACCCGATTTGCAAATTCTCCAAGAGTCTCTTCCTCTACCGGGTCGAAATCAGGCAGGGAGAATTCAGAGTAATAGTTTATAATTTTATTGCCCTCCAGAAGCTCTAGAAAAATATTTTTCATCCCCTTTTTAAAATCCCTGATGCTTTCTGGAATTTTTATGGAATTAAGTTCGCAGATAACCCTGGACAGGTTCCTTCTTTTCTCTGCATTTATTTTTTCATTTACACAGAATAATTCCATCGGATGGGCCGCATTGTATCTTTCATTGTCAATTACCAGGTAAACTTCACTGCCGTAATGCTGCACAATTTTAGAAATCAGGGTGGAAGGCCTGACATGAAAACCCCTGTATGCGGGAACATTTACAGATATCGATCCCTGTACCGCATAATTTTTTATTACTTCGCGGCAAAGTGTAACTCCGGCAGTTAAAAATTGACTTGCGTAATTAAGAAAATAATCAGAAAGAATTCCGAGGACTTCCTCCTTGCTGAGAGGTGATTGATAATAGCTGTTATTAAGTCCTGCCGGATCCATTATGTGTCTTTCGAAATAATGAATTAGATCGGTTGATGCTTCTAGCAGATGATACACAATTGACACATGTCCCCGAATCAGCTTCAGGTCATTATCCATATCTTCGATATCTGTATTTGCAATATATGTATCATACAGACTTTGAAGGTTATGATATTTACTCTCAAGTGTCCTGATTATATTCTCACTGATAACGTCAGGTATAAGTTTTTCATATTCTGCATTATCTCTCTTTTCTATTTTCTTCAATAATAGGCTTTCACTGGCCAGATTTAAATACGATGTAGCGAGGTTTACTATTACTTTTTCCGGTGCATCAATATGTCTTTTGTTAATATCTGTTTCCAGTATACCCACTGGAAAATTTACTGAAAAAGAGAAATTGCCTTCAAATTCCGCGCAGTTTTCCAGTGCATTTCTCTCTCCGTTTTTGACTAATTCATTAAAACTGCTCTGAAGTGCGGAATAAAAAATATCCAGGACATTTTTAGTATCTTCCAGAAATTTTTCAATGCCGCTTAATAATTGATATTGGGGGGATGTCGATTTTATATGCAGAGTTATATAGGTAGCATTTGTAAAAAGTTTTAAGGCAGCAACGTTTTCCCTGAAAGATTTCCATTTCATATTGTTTATTGAGTTATAATGATCCAGTACCTCTTCTAGTCTCGATGCGACAGAATGGGATTTCCCTAAAAAGTGTGTATTTAAAATGCTTTCCTTGTCTTTTTTGGACAGTGCGTAATTAGCATAGGAAATCAGGGGGCAGGAAAAAATATTAATAAACTCAGTAAATTCTTTGGTATTCAGTATTGTATTGTTTTTTTTCACAGTTTTAAATTTAATGTTTACCAATGGCCCTTGTCAAAGAAATTAAAAGTATTTATTCAGAATAATTCCGGAAATATTCAATTTATCTCCAAAATCATGCGCAGAGAACCAGATCCCCTATTAAATTGACTTTCCTGTTTCCTATCAGATAATCCGCGAATTCTCTTGAATCAGCAGGCATCTCTTCCATGAAAAGTCCGCCGCGGGCTAAATCCGGGACCTGGTGGAAATCAGATCCTGAAAGCATTCTGAGGTTGTTCGAAAGCGCGTGCTTATATGCCCTGCAGTTGTTTGAATCATGCCTCGGGTTCCCGTTCATCACCTCTATACCGTCAAGATACTCGTTTTTTTCAATTTCCATCCTTGCCCTGAAAGGGTGGGCCTGAAAAACCGCAAGCCCTTTGCCTTTCTTGAAAGCTGTAAATTCAGGCAGCGTCATTCTGAACATTTCAGGATTTTTGTATAGAAATTCCTCATCCAGACCGTATATCAGGTAATCGTTCGGATGTATGTCAAATCTCATTTCAATCCCGAGAAGTACTTTTAAGCCTATTTTCTGCCCCTCAGCCTTTGCGATCCTGTATCCCTGAAGGTAGGCGTCAACCTTGTCTTCCCACCTGACTGAAAAAAGAGAATCGAAATAACCGCTGTAGTAATGGTCTGTTATGATTATGGCGTCATAATTCTGCTGTTTATATAATCTTGCAACCTCTGCAGCGGGAACTTTCCCGCACGAGCTTACCTCTGCTGTGTGTACATGTGTGTCGATTTTGTAATTATTCATCATTTCCCCGTAATCTGGAATTAAGCAAAAAAACTTTTTTTTTGATGAGAAGAAGATATTATTTTTTCATTGTGATAGTCAAGAAATTAAAATCAATAACCGCCATATAACTTATGATGAGATCAGGGCAATACAGCCTGGTTTTTTTTCAGGCATTCATTATAGACACTTTCAGCCAGATATGAGCTTCTTACAAGCGGTGCGGACGCGACATTGAGAAATCCCATTTCAAGCGCTTTTATGCGGTAAAATTCGAACTTTTCAGGATGTATGTACTCAATTACAGGGTGATGCCTTACAGAGGGGGCAAGGTACTGCCCGATTGTGATTATATCACATTCAGCATTCTTAAGGTCTTCAAGCAGCTTCAGCACTTCAGATTCTGTTTCACCGAGACCGAGCATGAGACCTGATTTTGAAAAGATACGGCTGCCTTTGCTCCCCGGTCCGGAAGATTTTATTCTTTTTAAAAGCTCAAGAGAGCGTTCATAGATTGCCTGCGGCCTTGCTTCCCCGTAGAGCCTGGGAACGGTTTCTACATTGTGATTGATGATATCGGGATTTGCCCTGATAACTACATCAAGCTGTTCATGCACTCCCTTGAAATCCGGGATAAGCACCTCGATCGTGGTTATGTTATTAAGCGCCCTTACCGCCTTAATAGTTTCGGCAAAATGGTGCGATCCTCCGTCATCAAGGTCATCCCTTGTGACAGATGTTATTACGACATGCTTAAGTCCCATCTCCCTGACAGCTTCCGCCACATGATGCGGTTCAAGCTGGTCCACTTGAGAGGGGGTGTTGTGTTCGACATTGCAGAAGGTACAGTTCCTGGTGCATCTGCTTCCGAGAATCATGAATGTCGCTGTTTTCTTGCTGAAGCACTCCATTTTATTAGGGCAGCCTGCCTCATCGCAGACTGTGTGAAGCGAAAGCCTTTTAAGCGTGTTTGTTACATCAGTGAGGTTCGGGTTATTTCTTATCTTTATCCTGAGCCATTCAGGTTTACGGTTGTGCATTAAAGTTCCTCCAGACCCGCGGGAATTCCATTAAACCCGAATACTTCACAGAAATACCTTACAGTTAAATCATTAAGCATATCAAAATCCTGTTTTTCCCCTGTGAGTTTTTCAAGTGAAGTTACCCCTTTGTCTGTTATTCCGCACGGGTTTATCCATTTGAAGTGGTCAAGGTTTGTGTTTATATTAAAGGCAAAACCATGCATTGTTACCCATTTTTTAACGGCAATTCCGATTGCGGTAATTTTGTTTTCCCCTGTCCAGACTCCGGTATATTTTCCCTCTTCCCTTTCCGCTGTTATATTATACTCATCTTTAAGCAGTCTTATGAATACTTCCTGCAACAGGATGATGAAATCCTTCACCCCTTTATGTATATTTTTCAGATCTATGACAGGATACCCCACAATCTGGCCGGGGCCGTGATAAGTCACATCTCCTCCCCGGGTTGTCCCGTATACTTTTATTCCCTCTTTTTCAAGGAAATCTTTTGAGGCAATTATATTGGATGCTTTCCCGCTGATTCCGATTGTAAGTACAGGAAAATGTTCTACTATTAGAAGTGTATTATCTATGGTGTTGTTCTGCCTTTTTTCAAGCAGTGATTCCTGAATACTTAACGCTTCAAGATAATCCATCCTGCCAAGTCTGACTATATTCAGGTTCATATTGTAAAAGAGTACAAATGCCTGTAAGACCTGTCAAGCTTAAAATACCGGCTGTATTTTAAATGTACAGAAGATGTACAGGGGAAAAAAACAATACCAGGGTCATTTCTGTTAATTGTGCAGAAGCTTTTTTGTCTCGGGGTCAAAGAGCAGAATGTCTTTTTCAGGAAAATGGATAAAAACTTCTTCTCCGGCGTTAAGGTCCTGCTCTTTCTGCATCAGGATCCTGAGAAGATCTTTGCCGTATTCTACATGAATTACTGTCTCAGAGCCTGCGGGAAGAACTGTTTTGATTTTTACCCTGGCAGTGTTAGTTCCGGATGATGCAACAATTGATATTTTTTCCGGCCTTATCGCCGCATTAAGCTTTTTCCGGTCGCCGCTGATGGCGTTATATGCTGTTTTAAAATTATCTCCGGATTCAGTCTTGATCGAAGTCATTCCTGCTGAAGTCTCAGCAGTGCAGTTTAATATATTAATTTGCGGGCTTCCGATAAAATCAGCTACGAACAGCGTTTCGGGATAGTGATAAACCTTTTTGGGATGGTCAAGCTGCTCGATTTTCCCGTTTTTCAGAACCGCTATACTGCTTGCCATTGTAAGCCCCTCAACCTGATCATGTGTTACGTAAATTGTTGTCGCCGAAAGATGGGCGTGTATATTTTTGATTTCCGCTCTCATCTCCACCCTTAGTTTAGCGTCCAGGTTAGAAAGAGGCTCGTCCATTAGAAAAAGCGCCGGTTCACTCGCAAGCATTCTCGCGAGGGCAACCCTCTGCTGCTGTCCTCCGCTCATTTCCTGCGGATAACGGTTTGCCATCTCATCAAGGTGCATGTATGCAAGTGATTCTCTTACTTTTTCCCTAATCGCGTTCTCCTGCATCTTTTTTACCCGCAGTCCGAAAGCGATGTTTTCAAAAACAGTCATATGAGGCCATAACGCATAACTTTGAAATACCAGGCCAAGCTCCCGCTCCCTTGCCGGGACTGATATCCCTTTCCCGCTTGAAAACATTATTTTATCCCTTATCCTTATTTCACCGGCTGTTGGTGTCTCAAGTCCCGCAATCATCCTTAAGATTGTAGTCTTCCCGCATCCGGACGGGCCGAGCAGCATGAGAAAAGATTTTTCATCAACAGAAAAAGATACATCATCAACGGCTGTAACACTGCCGAATACTTTGGTAAGATTTTTTACTTCAACAAAACTCATTTCTGTCCTCCATCAATCCTTTTCCCCTGTTTTTGTAATTCTTTTTGCGATATAAGAACCTGCGAAGATTATTATCACGACAAGCAGGCTTATCGCGCTTGAAAACTGGGCGTATCCCTGCTCCTGGTATCTGAAAGTCATTGTTGTAAGTGTTCTTGTTTTCGGTGTTACAAGGAGTATAACCAGGGCCAGTTCCCTCATTACAGTGATGAAAACAAGGATGAATCCGGATACAGCGCTTCTAATGCTAAGCGGCAGGATTATCTTTCTGAATCTTTTTCCCCATCTTGCCCCTGCTATTTCTGAGGCCTCTTCAAGTTCAGCTCCTATCTGCAGCATGGATGTTACTCCCGCCCTCGATGAAAACGGGAGTTCCTTTGCCGCGTTAATTAGTACAAGCAGTGTGAAAGTTCCGTAAAGTGCGGGAATGGGGCCTATTCTCTGGGTGAAAAGTGCAAGATAAAGGGCTCCGAAGGCAATACCCGGAACAAGATAGGGGAGGAAGGAAATCTGCTCAAGAAGCCTGGGCAGCCTTTCCCTGCGTCCTTTTACTACAGCATATCCTATGAATATTCCCAGAAATCCGGCGAAAACAGATGATACAACAGCAAGTTTAATGCTGTTCCATGCAGTCTGAAGAATTGCGGGATTCCGTAATATCCCGGCCTCTCCTTCGGCAAATGTTGTCCCCCCTTTCCCGAACCAGAAAAGAAGGGTGAGGTTTTTAAATGAATAATTTCCGGGATAAAGTGAAACTGTTTCAACAGTAAGCAGCAGAATCGGAAGAACTACCGAGATCAGTATTATGAAAAATACAATCAGGAGAATATAGTATTTATATTTACCAAGTGGAGTCCTTGTAACCACAAAGCCCTTGCCTCCGATTGTGACAAAGCTTTTTCTCTCCCCAACCATCCTCTGGTTTAAATAGATGATGAATGAAGAAATCCCGATAAGAACAAAAGCCAGGATAAATCCTGAGGCAGAATTGCGGTTATTGATGCTTGAGTATATCTGAGTCGGGAGGGTAAAGAACCTGACCGGAGAGCCAAGGAAGTAGGGTGTGCCGAAAATGCCTATTGTTCTGGAAAAAGTCAGTATGAAGCTTGATAAAATCGCAGGCATAACCAGAGGCAGCGTTATGCGGCGCAGAATATAGCCTCTGGAAGCGCCGAGAATTTCACCTGACTCCTCAAGCCTTGAGTCTATGCTGGTAAGGGCAGCAGAGACAAGCAGGAAAGAATAGGGAAAATAGTGGAGGGAGAGCGTTATTATTATCGGGAATATTCCGTATGAAACCCAGTCCGGAGGCACTATGCCTGTAAGATACTGAAATATACCTGATACTCCTCCGACCCTTTCATTTTTAAAAAGGGTAAGCCAGCTTAATGCGTGGATATAGGATGGAACCATATAGGGAATGACTGCGGCGGCCGCTATGAATTTCCTGTACGGGATATCAGACCTTGCGACGAGCCATGCTAGAAAAATGCCTATCAGAAGGGCGAAAAAAGAGACTCCGAGTCCTGTCAGAATTGAGTTTTTTAGCGGAATCCAGAGCATTGTATCTGAAAGAACAGAGGCAAAAACCCTTTTCCAGTGAAATAGAGTAAAGCTGCCGGGTTCTGCCGCCCGCGAAAGCCTTGTGTCTTCCATCTGCCATACAAAGGTTGTGTAAAACATTTTTACTACAGGGATAATTACCAGAAAGGTCAGAATCAGAAGCAGCACAATAGACATTACGATATGAGGCTGGCGTAAATAGTTTCTGGCCCTTCCTATTCTTGCCTGCAAACTGTAAGATACTGCGGCCCCGTTGGCTTTTTGACTTTTCATCCTGAAATTACTCCCTGAATTATGTCACACCGCCGGACGATAACCGGCAGTGTGAAGATTAAAATATAATTTTAAGATATTTATTTGAGATTGGATGTCCAGAAATCCAGGACCTGCTGACCTTCATTCCAGACAAATTCCGGAGAAGCAGACCAGACTTTCATTTCTGACATCGGCTTAAGCCCTTCAATCGGCGGAACATCTGTTCTTACTGAAAAGTTTCCCGCTACATAATAGGGCTCATAACCCTCTCCCCCTTTCTCATCCCCGAGCATGTAGCGGAGCATGAGTTTCGCGGCATTGGGGTGGGGCGCTTTATTAATTACAAGCTCAACAACATTAAGGGAAAATCCTGATACAGGGGTAGTATTTTCAGTAAAGGCAAATTTTAGATTGGGATCTTTTTCAGCGTCGCGTACCCTTGAGTATGCTGTAAGCCCTACCGGCGGTTTGTCCTGCTGAGAGAGCCCTACGGCCTTAACAACATCGTTTGTTGACCCTACAATTATTGCGTCATTTTTTAGAATTCTGTAAAGCCACTCATATCCTGCGTTGCTGATCCCTGAGCTGAACTTTATTTTTTCCTTGAAGACTTTTTCATATTCCTTCGCCAATGCATCCCCGTTTTCAACTATACCTGTATATATTTCAACAAATTCCGAAAGCTTCTGCGGGTCAGGCATGATTACCTTGCCTTTCCATTCAGGTTTGGTGAGGTCCCAGAGGGAATTGAACGGTTCTTTTGAATTCCTGGCAGTGTTATATACGAACCCCTGTATACTGGTATGGTGAACCAGCATCGGCTCCTGATAATCCTTGGCAATAACCTTTTTCAGGTCTGCAGGTACGTAGTTATGCGCAAGGCCTTTGGCCACTAGAACGTTGTATGCTACGGCGACATCTTTTAAAAAAATAACATCCGCTACATAGTTTTTCGCAGTCTGCTCCGCGCTAATTTTGGTGACAATTTCACCGGAATCCATATCAAATCCATTAACCTTGATGCCGGGGTATTTTTTTTCAAATGTTTCACCGAATTTGTGCACTCTTGACGAATAGGAATATATATTGATTTCCCCTTCCATTTTGGCCGCTTCGTAAAGGGCCTTTTCATCAAAGGTGTTTTCGGCATATTTGCCTACTTTCGCCTCTTTGAGCCAGGCCGTGTCCTCAGCGGCCCCTTTTTCTTTTCCTCCGCCGGCAAAAACAAATATTGATGATACAACCGCAAGACAAAGAATAATCATCAGCAATTTTTTCATAATATCCTCCTATTGATATATGTAAAAACTGATTTATAATCCGGTGCCTTAAAATTATTGCCTGACGATGGATCATGGTTTTATATTCCGGCTGCCCCATAAGTCAGGGCTGCCATAATATAACCCTTAAAAAAGACAAATAAAAAAGCCGGAAAAAGAGGTATCACGTTTAAACCATTTTTCCCGGCTCTCAGATGTCTCAGCCTTATTCCTTGTTTAATCTTATTCCATACTAACTTGAATTGTCAAATTGTTTTTAAATTTCAGCTGATGATATTAAAAAGGCCGAAACCCTGAAAAGAGTTCCGGCCGGATTATTATTTGCTGATGTAGATTGCCTTGCTTTGAGGCTTCGGTGTCTTGATTACCATAAACCTCAAGGTATTTTTACTTTCATTGTACCAGCAGTGCATTATGTTTTTGGGGCTTTCTATAAGTGTATTTGCCGAAACTGTTTTCTTCTCATCTCCTATCTCGACAACACCTTCCCCCTCAAGGACAAAAAAAGCCACGTCTACCGGGGTTATGTGCTGTTTAAGCGACTGGCCCGGTTTTAGGGTTATTATATTGATTAATGCCTCTGGTTTGTCATAGATATTCCTTACATCCATTCCGTGGGCAGTATCAATAACATCTGTTTTTTCAAGTTCTCTTGTAATCATTTTTATCTCCTGTTTATTATAAAATAATATTTTAATCTCTATCTTTGCTGTTAAAGCGCTCCTGAGCTATTCAACGGGAGCCCCGCAGCTTTTTAAAATATTCACCAAGGTCGTCCAGCGCTGAATAAAACACCGGAATAACAATCATGGTCAGAAATGTCGACGCAGTCATACCTCCTATAACAGCCACTGCAAGAGGCGAGAATCGCTCCGCTCCAAGTGCCCACTCCATTGCAAGTGGAATCATTCCCACTATCGTAGAAAGTGATGTCATCATAATCGGGCGGAATCTGGCATCAACCGAAGACTCAATCGCAGTCCTGCGGTCAACCCCGGCATCGCGCCGCTGCTGGATGAAGTCAATCAGTATAATCGAGTTATTTACAACAATACCAATTAAAAGAATCAGCCCCACCAGTACCGGCATTGAGACAGGCATACCCGCTATCCAGAGCGCCGATGCAATACCAAACAGGCTTAACGGCACCGCCATCATCACTGTAATAGGGTGGGCAAAGGATTTAAACTGCGCAACAAGAAGCAGATAAACGGCAATAAAGGCGATTCCAAGCGCCCCGGCAAGTTCACTCCGCGACTCAGCCATATCCTTTTCTTCACCTTCAAGGGAAATCGTATATTCCTCAGGCACCTGCAGCTTGTTAAGCGCGTTCTCTACATTGCGCGAGACAAAGTTCAGGGGACGATTCTGGTGAAGAGCCAGAATATCGAGGGTCGGCAGCAGGTTTTCCCGCGTAACCAGTCCCTGTCCCATGACCTCACGCCCCTTTGTAACAGTTCCGATCGGGACTGTGGTCCCTGCCCGCTGCGCGAAAGCGCGGACAGCGAAGGCGTCATCACGTTCTTTGCGGTATTCATGCGCATAACGGACACGGATAGGGGTGTCGTTTCCCCCCTCTCCCTTGTACACTCCTGCTACGGCGCCGTCAAGGGACCTGACAAGTTCGCGGGATATCTCATCGGGAGGCAGCCCCAGTTCCCGGGCGCGGTTGGTATCAACGGTGAGAATTACATTGCGCTGATCGAGGCGCCAGCTGCGGTAGGTGTTAACTGTTCCCGGTACTGATGCGACTGTTTTCAGCACTTCATCCCCCAGGCGGTCAAGAATAAGGGGATCGGGCCCTTTGACGCTGGCCACAATTGTAGAGGCAGTTGTTGCTTTGGCAGTACTGCCGGATTCGCGGACAACAAAGTTTTCAATGCCTGGGACCTGTGATATTTTATCCCGTAACCTGTCCTGAATATCCCAGATTGTCTCTTCCCGTTCGGTGCGCGGTGTCCACGTAATAGTGATATACCCTTGGGTCGGTCCCTGGACGCCGCCTCCTCCGAAGGAGTTCATGCCCGGCTCAAACCCTATCTGGGCAGATAATTTATCCAGTTCAGATTCTTTAAGTATTATTGCTTCCACATCAGCGACAACACGTTCTGTCTCATCAAGTGAAGAGCCGGAGGGAGTTTCCACTGTGACGAAGGTTGCCCCCCCGTCCATCTTCGGCAGCAGTTCCATTCCCAGCGACATGAGAATACGGGCGCCGGCGGCAAAGAGCAGCAGGGCCGCGACAAGTATTACCCAGCGGCGGCGGAGAGAGGATTTTAGCAGATGCACATACATTGACCTGAGACGGTTCATCAGATAATCCCAGGGACGGGCGGCAGCCTGGGCGAAACGCTCCATTCTTCCCTCTCCGCCCGTAACCTTCATGGTAAGAATCGGAACAAGCATAAGTGCTACCAGAAGCGATGAGACAAAAGCTATAATCATTGTCCCTGCCAGGGGCCCGAAGGTTTTTCCGACAAATCCATAGAGAAAGAGCAGCGGGACAAGTACTGTCAATGTCGTAACATTTCCGGCAATAACTGAAAACTGTATCTCTTTCGCCCCTTCCAGCGCCGCGTTGAAAGGAGTGACGCCGGCAGCTCCTTCCGCGTTTCCATCCTGGTAATGGCGGGTAATGTTTTCGAGCACTACAACAGAGGCATCGACAACCATCCCAACTGCCAGTATTATCGCTGTAAGGGTTACCAGGTCGACCTGGATACCGAAGAGCTTCATTCCTGCGAAAGTAAAGAGGAATGACATGGGCATTGAGATGGCAACTACAAGTCCGCGGCGGAAACTTCCCAGGAAAAGGAAAATAATCACTGTTGCCAGCGCCAGCGCCTGTCCGACAGCGCCCAGCATGTTGGCTACTACCTGTTCGGTAAAAGAGGCGCTTTCATCAGCTACAATCACTGTCAGCTCAGGGTATTTCTCCCTTATACTGTCAAATGCACCTGTAACCCTGTGTACAACATCAACAGTATTTGCGTCATCCTGTCTGAAAACCTGCATGGCAATGGCGTGTTTTCCATTAACCCTGTAGCGGGAGAGATCCTCTCCCGATCCGATAGTAATGCGGGACAGGTCTCCGACAAGGATCCGCTGTCCTGCCGGGGTAGTAATCGGAATTGATGCAATTTCCTCAATAGACTGACTCAGCTGATCAACACGGAAACTGTACTGTTGTCCTTCGCTTCGTATTTCACCGGCGGGAAGGCTTACATTGTGGGAACCTATTGCCCCGATCACGGCAGTGAGGGGAAGATTGTTCGCTTCAAGGCGCGATCTGTCGACATGTACCGAAAGCTCAGGCTGATACCCCCCGAAGACATCAACCAGGGCTACCCCGTCTACCCGCTGGATTTCGGGGGAAAGCACCTGTTCTGCAAGGTCCCGTACAGCTACCATATCAGAGCCCATCAGCCCGAGGGTAATGATCGGGCGGTCGCTGGTTGAGAATTTCAGAATCTGCGGCTCGGCTATACCTGCCGGTAATGCAGAGCGGATGCGGGAGACGGCATTCTGGGTATCAACTGCCGCAAGGTCTACAGATTTGTCATATCGGAACTCCACCGCAACGAGAGAGAGACCGTTTTGAGATGTCGAACTTACCTTTACGACTCCCTCAAGCGATGCGACTTCTTCTTCTATGGGATCGGAGACCAGATCCGCAACATCTTCAGCGGCAGCTCCGGGATATGAGGTCAGGATATTAACCAGAGGCGGAGCAGTATCAGGAAACAGCTGGATCGGAAGGCTTTTATACGCGAGAATTCCGAAAATTACTGCTGCGATAAAGAGCGGATAGATTGTATATCTGTTCTTCAGTGAATAATCTGAAAGTGCCATTATTTACTCCCTTCGGTCATAACCGCATAGACCGGTGCTCCGGTTTTCAAACTGTTGAGGTTTGTGACAGCAACCGGGTCCTTTCCATTCCAGTCAAAATCTGCCGCAATCCACCCCTCCCGGGAAATACCCAGTTTGACTTCGATGTGATGGGCTGTATCCCCGGTGATTATAAACAGATGGGGCTTACCGTCACGGTCAGCAATTGCCCGGGTCGGGACAGCTACAACATTGCTCTGGCGGTCGACAATGAATTCTGTTCTTATAGAAGTCCCCTTGCGCTGGAGTCCGCCGCCGCTTTCATTAGGGATCGGGATTGTCACTGAGAAGGTCCGCCCCTTGCCGCTTGAAACCGGCGCTATGGCACTTACGCCTGCTGTGACCGGTTTACCTGCTGTCAAAAGGAGTTCAACAGGCGTTCCAGCTTTTATCCCCCGGGCAAGGTCCTCTTCCACGACTTCGACCCTTATTTCACGCGATGAATCGCCGATAAGTATCAGCGGCTGACCCGGCATAACCGGCTGCCCAATTTCTGTAGGCCATTCGAGAACTGTCCCTTCAAAGGGTGCTGTAAGCACTGTTTTTGCAAGCTGGGCCTTAGCCTCGTCGAGACCTGCCCTTGCGCTCCGAATTGCCCGTTCGCTGGCATCAGACTGTTCCTGTGCCAGGGCACCTTTTTCTACCAGCCGTTTGTCTGTTTCGTTCCTGCGGCTCCAGTAATCGACCTCAGTTTCAAGTTTTTCTACTGCTGCTTCCAATTCCGGCGAATCAAGCCGGGCCAGTACAGCGTTGGCGGGAAAAGCTTCGCCCTCGCGAAAACGAATTTCGGCCAGAGTCCCTTGAACTCTGGCTATGATCGGGATCTCCTGCCTGGCATAAATAGTTCCAATATAGGAAATACGCTGCTCCAGAGTCATTATTCGGGGTGTCTCAATCCGCACCGCGACAGGGCGTTTGCTGTTATTGTTTTCCTGTTCCATCTGGCCGGCATCTTTACCTGTACAGCCGGGGATAATCAGTATCAAAGAAATTACAATAGTACCTAGTGTCTTTTTTAACATATTAATTACTCCTCAATAAAAGTCCGGACAAACGATGGAGATAGTTTTCCTGCGATTTGATAATATGCGGTATATGAAAGAAGCTGCTCATAAAGCAGACTCCGTTCACGCATTCTAAGTTCCAGCAGTGTTGTCTCTTCTGTGAGTAAATCACTCAGGGAAGATCTTCCCTCTTTGTATCTGCTCTCTGTTGCTGTAACAGAGAGCAGCTGATTTTGTACAGCGTCAGATAGATATGTTCGCCTGACCGCGGTATTCTCCCAGCGGCTGCGTAAAATCGAGGCTTCGCTGCGGTCATTAATAAAAGCGGAATCCCTTTCATGCCTTGCCGCCTCGGCGCTTGCTTCAGCAGCTCCTAAACGGGCCAGACGTTCTCCCCCTGTAAATATAGGCAGGGTTACAGTGAGTCCCAATGACCATTCTGATGAAAAGTCAATTTCCGGCCCGGACCTCAGAGATTGAGATGCAAATCCGTCTACCCGCGGAGCAAAAGAAAACTGCGCGGCATCTTTTCCTGCCTGCGCGGCAGCGTAACCTGCTTCAGCTGCCAGAGTTTTCGGACCTGCCGGGAAAGGTTCATCTGTCAGATCCTTTCCGCTGATTGCAGAGAGAGAAAAAGTGTGTTTCCTGGGATAAACAGGCTGTTTGCGGCCTAATAACCCGCCGAGGCGGTATCCCAGCTCTTTTTTACGATGAAGCAGTTCCAGCCGGTCTGAGATGGTTGAATTAAGAGATGCCCCTGCCTCAGCGACATGCGCCGGCGAAACACGCCCTTCCTGTGCAAGTGTCTTCAACTCTGTCTCTCTTCGTTCCAGAGCTTTAATATGGCTGTCGATAAGAGTCAGATTGTCGGAGATCTGTCCCATCTGGATAAAGATTTCTATAACTCCTGCAATGATACCCTGTTGTATTACAGTATTCCGGGCTCTTTGGGCATCAACAGTTCTTCTGGCAGCTCCTATTCCCGACAAACCGGAAAGATCAAGAATCGGTACATCAAGGCGGATTATTCCCGAATAAATACTTTTTTCAAATTCAAGGGGGTCTGCCGGAGTGGGGGTGCCGTGCATCGGATAGACCAGGACCGGCTCTTCATTTCTGGTATAATCACCAATTGTCACCAGGTCGGGCAAGAGAGAACTCTTTGCCGCCCTGACACCTGCCTCAGCCTGTCTTAATCTCATTGCGGCTGCCCCTGCCTGGGGATTGAACTTTAGCGCCTCTGTCAATGCATCATTGAGGGATATTTCCTGGAATGGAATATCGGCAGCTGTAGCTTGTGCAATAAGCAGTGACGGGAATATAATGTTTAACAACAGCAATGATATTATCACGCGTTTGTGTTGTGTATTCCGTCTCATATCATTTCTTCTCCTTTTGTAGTTAACATTAACTAACAATGCCCGCATAAATATATTGTTTTCAGGTCCTGTCTCAGACTATTAATTTTTTCATTGTTTCCCAGAACTCTTTTCCTTCCTTTTTAAGGCTGAAAGCGCGTCCTGAGAGCCTCCAGTTTGTGACAATCAATCTAAGTGAACCTGTCAGTATAAGAGCTATCTGTTCGGGGGGAATGGTGCTTTTTATCTCTCCGGCTGTCTGCCCCTGCTTTACGATACCGGTTATTATCTTAAACCGCGTCTTCATTATTGCGTAAACCGTGTCGGATAGCTTTTTATCGTTCTGAAAAATTTCCTCAGAAAAAACGACAGCTGCAAGGGAAGGTTTTTCCGTAAAAATATCCATGTGGCTTGTAAAAATATACTCAATTTTTTCCAGAGCGCTTCCCGGTTTCTGTTTAGCGGGATTGAGACTTTTTCCAGTTATATTATTAAAATCATCAAGGATCGCAATGAGAATATCCAGTTTGCTGTCAAAGTGACGGTATATAGCCGGTTCGGATATCTTCATCGCCTGGGCAAGGTTTTTTATTGTCAGGTTCTGTATACCGTTTTCATCAATAAGATTTATCGATGCGTCTATTATCTCTTTCTGCCTTTTGGTTAGATCAGCCATACCTTCCTCACTGATGTTAGTAAATACTAACAAGGAAAATATAAGATAGTCTTTTCCGATAGTCAAGTGAATTTTAGAATAATTATTCAGCGGGGTGTTTGAAAACTGTGCGGTTTAATTATCTGCTGCTTAGGGTGCTGAATCCAGATATTGCTTAAGGGTTCCGGCAGCTGTTTCATCCATTTCCAGGAACTGGATGCCGAACATGTTTTTCCCGTCAACGGATTTGTGATACATTGGAAGGCCTTCACACTTGATTGTCTTAATTTCATCATTGATATTCAGGTCTATCATCAGAAACATCATGTCAAGATTGTCTATAGGCACAGACGAACTGCACAGAATTCCGTTCTGGCTGATATTTACAGCGACAGCGTCAATAAATTTCTCTTTGCCAAATGACAGCTGGATACATTGATCAAGATTTAAACGGGGATATTTTCTTCTTTCTTCGCCCATAAATCCCTCCGTATATTAATCATAGTCCTCTCCTCTAACGATGTAAACCTTTTTTTTAACCCTGTTTTAACAATATTCTCATTGTTAAATCCATGTTCAGGTTATAAAATAGTTTTTCAATCTTTAAGGAGGATTAACTTGCCTGAAAGCGAAAAACATGTTTATTTTCTGATGATTATAATCATATCAGGATTTGCCTGCGCAGGGGTTCTGGATCAGGGACTGATATCAGCGGTAAAAGGCTTCCTTTTTCTTCAGAGTCATCCTGCCCGTCTTTTAAACGATTATACCCTGGCCGGCGGTACAGGGGCCGCGCTTCTAAATTCAGCGGCGGTCGGGGCAATTGGGCTTTTCCTGGTAAGTTTCAACAAGGTAAGACTTTCAGGGCCTACAATTGCCGCCGTATTTACCATCATGGGATTCGGTCTTTTCGGCAAGACCCCGGTCAATATCCTCCCGATTATTGCAGGTGTCTACATATCCGCAAAAATTGTTTCAAAATCGTTTAAAGAGTACATTATTATAGCTTTGTTCGGCACAGCGCTTGGTCCCGTAGTAACACTTGTGATTTATGAGATAGGCCTTACAGGAATGCCCGCGGTTGTTTCAGGTGTAGCTGCGGGAATAGCTGCAGGGATAATACTTCCGTCTATTGCCATAAGAATGCTCCAGCTGCACCAGGGTTACAATCTTTATAATATTGGGCTTACTTCCGGTTTTATTGCTCTTTTTGCGGCTTCATTTTTTGCCGCTTCAGGGTTTGCACTTGAACCGGGCAGGGTCTGGAACAGTGAGCCTTCCATGGTTCTTACACTTCTTGTCCCTTTACTGTCTCTTTTTCTTATTATCTGGGGACTTGCCGCCGGCGGAAAAAAAGCTCTTTCCGTCTTTATAAAACTTCAGTCATTTTCAGGGCGCCTCCCATCGGATTATATGGTAATGGGATCACAATCCGGAGCGCTTTTGAATATGGGGTTTCTGGGTGCGGCAGGGTGTCTTTATGTTTTTCTTACAGGAGCCGATTTTAACGGTCCGGTAATCGGAGGCCTTATGACGTTAATCGGGTTCGGTGCTTTCGGCAAACACCTGAAAAATTCCATTCCCGTGATTGCCGGTGTATTTATCGCCTGTCTCGTTTTCGGAAAGAACCCTTCAGCCCCGGGTCCTGTACTTGCAGCACTATTCTGTACAACCCTTGCACCGATAGCGGGGGAATTCGGCTGGGCTGCCGGAATCACCGCTGGTTTTTTACATCTTATAATGGTTGAACGCACAGGGGCATGGCACAGCGGAATGGACCTTTATAACAATGGATTCGCCGGAGGGCTTACCGCGACACTGATAATTTCCGTTATTGAATGGTATAAATCAAATATTGAAAAAATTCGCAGATGAATGCTGCTTATAAAATG
>JACKPD010000023.1 GCA_024233785.1 Spirochaetales bacterium
TATTCAATAACCCGACTATATGGGCATTTGAAGTCAGCACCGCGCTTTACGCGACTACCTTCATGATGGGAGCCGCCTACGCGCTGCTTTACAAGGCCCATGTCTCCATAGACCTGTTCTATGAAATGCTCGGGATACGGGGAAGGGCGATTCTTGATATTATCTCATCTGTAATCTTTTTTTTCCCGTTTCTTATTGTTGTACTTATTGAAGGAACCAAAGCCGCAAAAGCCTCATGGAAGATCATGGAAAAATCATGGAGCGACTTTGCAATGCCGCTTTATCCCATGAGAACAATGATTCCGGTCTGTGCAGCCCTGCTGCTGCTTCAGGGTTTTGCAATATTTGTCAGAAGCATAATGATTGTCTCTACCGGGAAAAACTATGAAAGCAGGTTCAAAAAAGAGGAAATACCAACATGCGTGGTTCCTTCTTTGAAAGCAGAATTTGAAAAGAATAAAAAGGAGAATGAAAAATGATCGACATATCACCTGAACTTGTAACTATACTAATGTTTTCCGGTCTCTTTTTTGGTCTTTTCCTCGGGCAGCCGCTTGCGTTTGTACTCGGGGGGCTTGCAACAATATTCGCTGTGCTCGGCTGGGGGCCGGGCGCTTTATCGCTTTTTATTTCACGTATAAACGGGCTTATGGAGGATTATACACTTGCGGCAATTCCCCTTTTTATCCTTATGGCCCAGCTTATGAGCGCCTCGGGCATGGCTGAGGGGCTCTTTAAAACCGCGCAGTACCTTTTCGGCCCTATAAGGGGCGGAATTGCTATAGCTGTTGTAGTCGTATCAACTCTTCTTGCCGCCTGCACAGGTATTACCGGAGCAGCTTGCGTTACAATGGGGCTTCTGGGTCTCCCGATAATGCTTCAGAACGGTTATGATAAAAGACTTGCATCCGGCAGTATAGTTGGCTCATCCGCCCTCGGGATACTTATTCCGCCGAGCATCATGCTTATCGTAATGGCTGAACAGTCCGGGCAGACTGTAGGGAAACTTTTCGCGGGCGCCATTATTCCGGGCCTTATCCTTTCCACACTTTATATTACATACATACTTTACCAGTGCTGGAGACACCCGCACAAGGGACCGGCGCTTTCCGCCGAAGAAAGGGCACTGGTTTCTACAAAACAGCTGATGAAAATGCTGGCCATAAATCTGATGCCTCCTCTTATTCTGATATTATCTGTCCTTGGAGTTCTTTTCGCCGGTATCGCGACCCCCACTGAAGCATCAGCCTCTGGCTGTTTTTTCGCGTTTGTCCTTTATGTCGCATACGGTAAATTCAATATGAAAGGGTTTATAAAGATTGTCTCGGATGCTACAAAAACATCTGCGATGGTGCTTGTCGTAATGATAGGCGCGACCTGTTTTACAGGCGTATTCATGGGTCTGGGCGGAGGAGCTGTTGTCAAGGACTTTATCCTCGGAGCGGGTTTCGGGAAATGGGGTACATTTATCATAATGATGCTTATCTGTTTTGTACTCGGAATGTTCCTTGACTGGATAGCTATTGTAATGATTACCTTCCCGATCTATCTGCCGATTGCCGAGTCGCTCGGGTTTGACATGCTATGGTTTGTTGTTGCCATCGCTGTTATGCTTCAGGATTCCTTCTGTACACCGCCGTTCGGGTATAACCTCTTTTATCTTAAAGGCTGTGCTCCGCCTGAGGTTAAAACCAAGGATATTTATCTTGGGGCGATCCCGTTCTGGGAACTTATGGAGCTGGGGCTTGTTATTGTATGTATATTCCCCGCGACTGTAACATGGCTTCCTTCCATACTGGTAAAATAAAAAAGGTTGTGTTATATGGAAATACCTAAAGAATGCAGTGCAGCTGTATTTGAAAAAATCGGAAGCAGAATAGAAATCAGGGAGTTCTCCCTCCCTGAAAAAATAGATGATAACGCAATACTTTGCAGGACCTCTTTCAGTACAATATGCGGATCAGACCTTCATACAATAACAGGAAAGAGGATTGAACCTGTCCCGCTTATACTCGGCCATGAGATAACAGGGAAAATTGTTCGAATGGGCAAAAGCGTAGAAAATGACGGTTTCGGAAACAAACTTAATATCGGCGACAGGATTTCCTGGACAATCATGGCTTCCTGCGGAAAATGCTATTACTGTAATAAGGGCCTTCCCCAGAAGTGTGAGAAGCTTGTCAAATACGGCCACACATCCATTAATAATAATCTGAACTCGCCTCTGCTCGGCGGATACGGCGAATATGTCTATATTGTGCCCGGCACAGTAGTTTTTAAAGTACCTGATACCCTGCCTGATGAGATTGCCGCCCCTGCGAACTGCGCATTGTCAACAGTTATAAATGCTGTCGATACTATCGGTATTGAAAAGGGCGACTGTGTAATGGTTCAGGGGGCAGGGCTGCTTGGACTTAATGCCTGCGCCATATTAAAGGAAGCGGGGGCAAAAGAAATTATAATAACAGACGTAATCGACTCAAGGCTTGAGATGGCAAAGGAATTCGGCGCAACAGCTGCTGTAAATACAAAAAACACCGATGATGCGCAGCTGAAAAAAATTATAAGTGATTTGACAGGAGGTGTCGGGCTTGATGCCGCCATTGAAGTCTGCGGTTTCAGCCCTGCCGTAAAAACAGCGATTGATAATCTCAGGACCGGGGGAAGGTATCTTATTGCCGGGCTTGTAACTCCCGGGAGCCTTTTAAATATTGACGGTAATACAATTACGCGTAAATATCTTACAATCAGGGGTATTCATAATTATAACCCTGAACACCTCGGCAAAGCGCTTCTTTTTCTGGAAAAAAATAAGGAAAAATATCCGTTTAATGAGATTGTTAAAATAAGGTTTCCGCTGTCAGGAATAAATGATGCAGTTGAAGCTTCAAAAAGCGGTGAATTTATACGGGTGGGAATTTCTTTTTAATCCGGAATAAGTGATTTAAAGCTTACCCTTCCGGAATGCGGAAGGGTTATTTTTTATACACTTATTTTATTACTTTTTTATCCCTGTCCGCTGAATGATTTCCGGATTTATCCGGGGTTTTTGTTTCTGTATTTTTGAGTTTATATACCGATAACAGCTTTCCTATTGCAATAAGCTCATCCTTATTTGATTTACAGTATGCTGTAGTAGTGTCAATGCAGTTATTTATATCTTTTGTTGTCTTTTTAATATCATAGACATATGAACTCAGTGACTTGAAATAGCTGGCAAGCTGTTCCATCTCCATTTTTATTATACCGGCATACTTGCTGAAATCCCTGCTTTTCTCATTCTTTCCTGCAGCCTGTTCAATCTCTTCAGACATTTTCAATGAATTGCTTATGCATGTTTCTGCGTGATGAATTTCCTTTTCAATGTTGTCAATCGAAGATATGTTTTTTGTTATATCTGCTGATGCCAGAAGCATCTGATTTGAAAAGGTTGAATTATTTGAAGAGATCGACTGTTCAGCTTCGGTTATCCTGATAAATAAATTATTCAATGATTCTGAAAAAAGATTGAAATTTTCAATTGTTGTCCCGATTTCATCAGATGAGTAGAGCGGAATTTTTTTCTGTAAATTGCCGCTGCCCTGTGCAACTGAAAACAGGTGGTCGGAAAGTTTTTTTAACGGGACAAGAGAATCTATTGAAAATTTAACCGCAAAGGGGGTAAATATTGTTAAAATAAGAGCAGATATAGCAATCATCAGAAAAAATACTTTTCTGAAGGGAGCAACAACCTCGCTTTTGTCAATAAGTGTGTAAAGGTACCAGCCTGTTCCTTCTGACAGGATCCGGCTTGCAAGATAGATATTGCCTCCTGTATTGATTTCTGTCCAGCCGCTGTCGATTTTAGGCAGCTTATGAAACAGGTCAGGCAGGTCTGATGAATCAAGGTTTTTGAAACTTGTTTCAGGTTCTTTTGTATTAGCCAGAATTATATTGTCGGCTGTTGAAAGAATGACATAATTGTTTCCGATATTCAGATCGCTTAAAATCCTTGTCAAAGTTGAAAGCTCTACATTTGCCGATACTACTCCGTATTCCTGGCTGTTGATAAAGTAGACATACTGAGCTACAGCAAATACAAAAAAATTGGTGTCAGAAGACTGGAAAGGGCTTGTAATTGTTGTTCTTCCGTTTTTTTCTTTAGCTTCATTATACCATGGCCTTTTTGAAGGATCATAAAAAGGTCTCCTGCCGGAAGGGGGATACATTACAAACCTCCCGGAAGCTGTGCCGACATAAACTGCCCCGAAATCAGGATTGTTTATATTGATAAGCTTCAGGTAATCATAGATATTTTTTTCTGTTGCTGAATTATGAAGAGGCATCATGTCTGTCCATTCAGGATTATACTTGTAGGTTATTAATTCCCTTGTATCGAGGCTGTAGATAATCGGGTTGTTGGCAATAGTATTGACAGTATGCTTTATTTTTTCCATGTAAAGTGTGAGCGCCTTGTCGAGCAGCAGCATCTTTTCCATGGTCCTGTCTGTGGATTCCTTGATTATTGTTTTTCCCGCAAAGATAAAAAAAATCAGTGAAAGTACAAATAGGGGAATAGTTATTGTTATAACTGAGAGTATAGTCAGTCTTTTCTTTATAGGTATGTTCATCCCTGCTGCCCCTTACTTAATTATATATAGCACATTTTTATGGCGCCATGTTAACTGTTTTAAAAAAATATTTAAATCAGCTGTCTAAAGCAGAATGTTGTCCCATTTTGAATTATCCAGAAGTCCTCTTGAATAAAAATTTGACCATTTAAGTACAATTTCCCTGAACATGTGGAGAGGCTTATTGAAAAATTTATCTTTATGGCTTATCAGGTAATAATTGGTTTTAATTGATTTATCCCTTTCCGGAATAGCGACAAGGTTACCTGATGTAATTTCATCGTTTAATATATACTTCGGGGCAATAGCCACTCCTATATTGTTTTTTACATAATTTTTAAGAGAATGGTAACTTGAAACTTCGCACACTATATTGGCGGTAATTTCGTTCTGAAGAAGATAGTCATCTATCAGCTTTCTTTCCATAGATCCCTTCCCCATTGTTACAAGGTTAATGGAAGTCATATTTTCCGGTGTAAAATAAATTAATTCTGACAATTCATTTTCTGTACTGGTTACCAGAAATAGATGGTCGTCAAGGATGTTTGTATATACTATATCACTGCCGCCGGTCGGATTGTCGGTAAATCCTATATCATATTTCATCATAGACATTTCATCAGGAATATTGGACGGAATATCAATATCAATTGTTATAACAACATCCGGATACATCTTTTTAAACAGAAGTATCATTTCCGGAAGATAATAGTTGCCAAACCCTTCTGTTGTAATAATCTTTATATTTCCGCTTTTCTGGTTCTGATAATCCTTTATGTTCTTATCAATTTCTTTTTCAAGGTCAATAATTTTTTCAGCTATGTTATACAGGATATAGCCTACATCCGTTAATACCATCTTTTTCCCGGTTTTATCAAAAAGGACAAGGTCAAGGTTGCCCTGAAGTTCCTGCAGCTGCCTTGTCGCGGCAGGCTGTGTTATATCGAGAAATGCCGCGGCATTTGTAAGACTGCCGAGCTTAGCTGAATAGTAAAATGTTTTTAAATAGTTAAGATTCATATTAATTATTATTATATAATACTTTACAGATTTTATTAAACAAAAAATATGCAAGGCTGAAATATAATTTAAGATGAGCTTAATTAAACAATACCCCGGAACAAAAATGTCAGGCAGCTTCTATTGAACAAGAGCAGCTATCAATTATAGAATATAGCGCATATAAAAAAACAGGAGCAAATATTGATCAGTACAGGAAATGTAACACTGAAATTCGGAGAAAGGGTATTATTCAAGGACGTGAATATTAAATTCATTCCTGGAAACTGCTACGGGCTTATCGGAGCAAACGGAAGCGGAAAATCCACTTTCCTTAAAATACTGTCAGGTGAAATAGACTATCATACCGGGGAAGTAAGCATCACTCCGGGGGAACGGCTTGCCGTCCTTAAGCAGGACCATTTTGAATTTGACGAATTCACCGTACTTCAGACAGTGATAATGGGACATAAAAAACTTTATGATATAATGACAGAAAAAGACGCATTATATCTTAAAGAGGATTTTTCAGAAGAAGACGGGCTTAAGGCCGCAATGCTTGAAAACGAATTCGGGGAGATGAACGGCTGGGAAGCTGAATCGGAAGCTGCCACTCTTTTATCAGGTCTCGGCATACCGGATGAGTTTAATGAAAAAAAGATGAAAGAGCTCGAAGGGGGAGAAAAGGTAAGGGTGCTTCTTGCGCAGGCGCTGTTCGGCAATCCTGATATTCTTCTTCTTGATGAACCTACCAACCATCTTGACCTTGAATCTATAAACTGGCTTGAGGAATTCCTCCTTAAATTTCAGAATACAGTTATTGTAGTCTCGCATGACAGGCACTTTCTTAACAAGGTATGCACCCACATAGCAGATATAGATTACGGTAAAGTAAGCCTTTATGTCGGCAACTATGATTTCTGGTATATGGCAAGCCAGCTGTCGGCGCGGCAGAGAAAAGACGAAAAAAAGAGGCGTGAAGATAAAATAAGCGAACTTAAGGAGTTTATCCAGAGGTTCAGCTCAAATGCCTCCAAGGCGCGGCAGGCGACTTCCAGAAAAAAGCTTGTTGAAAAACTCACTATTGATGATATGCCTGTTACCTCGAGAAAGTTTCCTTACGTCAATTTTAAACCTGACAGGGAATGCGGCAAAAATATACTTAAAATTACAGGACTCTCAAAAACAATAGACGGGGTTCAGGTCCTTAAGGACTTTGACCTCGAAGTCCGCGGACATGATAAAATAGCTTTTGTCGGCCCTGACCATCTTGCGAAAACAACACTTTTTGAGATTATTAACGGCAATCTTGAACCGGACAGCGGCAGTTTTGAATGGGGAATAACCATAAAAACATCATATTTCCCGAAAGACAACAGCAGCTTTTTTGATTCAGACCTTAATCTGGTCGACTGGCTGAGGCAGTTTACAAACCCTGATGAGGAAACTGATTTAAGGGGCTTCCTCGGCCGGATGCTTTTTTCTGGCGATGAAACACAGAAAAAGGTGAGGGTGCTTTCCGGAGGGGAGAAGGTACGCTGCATGCTTTCAAGAATGATGCTTTCCGGGGCAAATGTCCTGATTTTTGATGAACCGACCAACCACCTTGATCTTGAGTCGATATCAGTTCTTAACACAGGTCTTATCGATTTTACCGAGACAATGCTTTTTACTTCTCATGACCATCAGTTTGTTGACACAATAGCGAACAGGATTATCGAATTCTGCCCTGAAGGTAAATATATCGACAAGATGATGAAATTTGACGATTATCTTGTAAGTGAGGACGTCAAAGCGCTGCGTGACAGTTTCTACCATTCTCACAACAGGCTTTCCATCTGAGCATAAAATTGGAAAATGTTAAACTTGATATTGAGAAAATAATATCAAACAGCTGCGGCCTTGCCCGGAACAGCGGCAGGGTCGTTTTTGTACCTGATACTCTTCCCGGAGAAACAGTTGTCGCGGAAATTGAGGAAACAAAAAGCGGTTATTCCAACGGTAAATTACTGGAAATAATAAAACCTTCAGAGCACAGGATTGCTCCTGTGTGCAATCTTTACGGTATCTGCGGCGGATGCACACTTCAGCATTCTGATTATGAATACCAGCTTGAGATCAGAAAAAGTCTTATAAAAGAGGCGCTGCTCCGAAACGGCAGAACTGTCTGCAATGAGATTAAAACAGTTCCTGGAACTCCCTACGGATACAGGTGCCGCGCACAGCTGCATCAGATGGATGAAAGCCGGCAGCCGGGATTTAAAAAACGGAACAGCAGTGAAATAACTGGTGTCGGCTTCTGTCCGGTATGCAACAGCGGTATAAATAAATATCTTGAAAGCCGTCCGCGCCTGCCGGGAAAGCGGGTAACGCTGTTCGCCCCTGAAGAAACCTGCTATCATGCATCGGAAAGAGCTCCTTCTTTCGGACGGGAAAATACCGGCGGGAGAAAAGGTAAGCATTCAGAAAGTGAAAGCGCGGATAATTATTCAATATCTGTTTCTGTCAACGGAAAAATGATTCAGACCGGTGTAAACTGTTTTTTTCAGAGCAATCTTGAGATGCTGCGGAAAACCATTCCCCTTATTCTTGACCATACAAGCGGAAGGAGTTTTTTTGACCTCTACTGCGGCGTCGGAGTTTTCGGCGCTTTCCTTGCTGAAAGGGGGGAAATGCTTGTCTCTGTTGAGTCTGATAAAAATTCAGTAAAGTATGCAAGAGGCAATATAGGAAATGCCGCCGCAGACAACAAGCTGCTTAAAACTGAATTTTACGCAATGACTGCTGAAAGTTTTATACACAGCTTTAACAGGGGCGGGGGTAAAGCCGTTCCCGACACAGTTGTGGCAGATCCTCCCAGAAGCGGTATATCGATGAGTGTAAAGAAATTTATTGTTAAAAACAGGATTAAAAAACTTATCTATCTTTCCTGCGATTACGGGACACTGGGGAGAGACATCGGGTTTTTTACCAGCAGCAGCTACAGGCTTGAAAACCTGTACTTCCTTGATTTCTATCCGCAGACTGCTCACGCTGAATCGCTTGCCGTTCTGGAGTATATGGGATAATCTTTCAGGATGAAATCTTTCCTGGCGGGAATTTCACAAATAAAGCTGCTCACTTTTATTCTGGTGACAGCATGCACATCATTTTTATGCCCATCAGAAAATGAAATTCCGGTGCCCCTTTCACTTAAATCAGTTTTTTCAACTGGAGGCAGGATCAGCGGACCTCCGCTCGAATATCCCGGAGGCGGGATTATTTTCTTCTCTGAAGACAGGTACCTGTACCGCTTTGACAGCTTTGGAGTATTTTTATCCAGAAAAAAAGCAGGGAGCGGTTTTTCCCCCTTTCATGCGCAGGGTATTGACGGAATAATCTATAAATATTTCAGGGATAATACCCTTAAAGCTGTTAACGCGGCCGGAGGTATTCTATGGAGTGTTAAAAATAATTCAACTCCTTTCTGCGCTCCTGTGATAAGTTCAGCAGGTGCTGTTATTACGGCCGGCAGCCGGAGTATTCTGACCTGTTATTCCTATCGCGGAAGAAAGAGATGGGAGCTTGATTTAAAAAACAGCATTAAAGTGGCGGAAGGTGAAGATCTGCTTTTTTCATGCCCTCCTTGTGCCGGGGCTCAAGGCCGTATTTTCGCCGGAATGTCTTCCGGGCGGATCGCATCAGTAGACAGCAGCGGAAAAATAACTAAAAGTATTAATAGTTCTGGATACAGTATCACGGCCCTTGTTTCAGCCGGTAAAAAAGTATACGCATCCGACAGCAGCGGCAGGCTGCTTGTATATAGTGAGGACCTTGAGCTTCAGAAAAATTTTAAGTTAAAGTCTCCTGCTGTATCAATCCGGTCAGGCCGTAATATTCTTGCAATAGTACACAGAAGCGGAAGCGCATCAGTCTATGATGATGAAATGACTTTATTGTACAGCTCCGGCACTTCAATGAAAATTACTGGTGACCCTCTTGTAGCAGGAAAGTATGTTTATTTTTTAAGCGGAAGGGGTTTTGTTTCCTGGTTCGATCCGGAATCAGGTGCTCACGGGGAAGAGGCAATTCCCGCAAAAGCTGTAACCGGTATACGCGGCGTCAAAGACGAATTTCCGCGTCTGCCCTTTATTTATAAAGAGGGTCCCCTCCTTGCAGCGGGAGGTGAGGACTGGAACATCTATTTTTTTCATGCTCCGGCATCATCCCCTGCTGATAGGAAAAGCACACAGCAGTATTCCGAAGATGAGGATTTATACAGTCTTAGGCCTGATACAGGATTTCTGATCTATATTAACGAACTTTTAATGTCAGATGATCCCGGAGAGAGGGAAAAAGCGATGAAACTGGCGGAAAACGCATTATCATCCGGAATTACTGCAGGTGATGAAGAATACCTGATTCAGATGATCAGGAATTCGGCCTTAAGGGGGAGAGGAAATGTTTTTGCCGGAAAGGGCATGACAGGGCCAGGGAGCGCTTCTGTTAAATCCACTGCTGCCGTAATTCTGGGCAGGTTAGGAACCCACGATGCATTGGCCCTTTTAAGGGAAATACTGAAAGCGGAAACCGATCCTTTTGCCGCTTCAGTTGAGATAAGAGAACTTGGAAAAGCGGGCAGCGATTATGACGGGCGCAGTATTGCGGAAATTATATCCGCCTGGAACCGGTTCCATGACTATCCAGGTATCAATGAAACAATAATTGAGTCCTTTAAAGGAATTACATCATATCATGGATACTTTCCGTCTCAGGAAGGGAAAAAGCTTTTATTTAAAATGCTTGAACGAAACAGAAATCGTGAATTACAATTGAAAGTAATTGAATTACTGAAATATATGGAGCAGTAAAACCGGACGGCTCCTGCATGATATACCGGGAAAAAGAGGTGTGAGATGAAGAAATATTTAATTTTTGTGATGGCTGCCGCAATATTTACAGCAGCGCTTTCAGCTGAATCTGCCGTAGACAGGGAAGAGCTTGAGAAAAACCTCAGGGAAGTTGAATTCATAAATTATGAAGGGCCGAATGAAATTATTGAATCCAGAAGCGAAATCATGTCTATAGGGCAGTTCCTTGCTGATGGAATCTCTTCAGGTCCGGTTCAGGCTTCTATTCCGGGTAAATACAGGGTGCTGCATCTTATAGACCCTTCAGAACCGGATAAAATGGGCGCTGATATTTTTATACTTGAAAAAGGGGCAAAGGTTGACCATATCAGGAATTTAAGGCTTATCATCTCGGCTTATCTTCAGAATATGTACAGCTACAATAGCGCGGATTCCATGCTTATCGCGGAATTTATTACATATTACAATGCGGTATTCAGGGGGAATCTCGGGTTTTTTACAGAAAGATACATAAATATGGTACTTACAAATATTTCAGGTGAAAATGCAGGTATTGATACCAATTATGTTAACTGGCCGGGGAAAACAAGACTTGTAATTCCTCTTGAAAAATCTGCCGCCCCCGATCCATTTGAGCTTGCAGAAAAAGATGTTATTGAAGATCTCCGGAAGGAAGATGATATGGGGATAGAGCAGCGGAAAAAGATTGTTGAGTTTCAGGAAGAATCACTGGCTGCCGGAAGGGATACCCTGGTAAAAAAAGAGGAAGAGGTCGCAAAGGGTGAGAAGGCAATAGCAGAGAAGGAAAAAGCTGTTGAAGAAAAGAAGAAAGAGATAAGTGAAAGCAAAGCGTCTGAAGCTGAGAAAAATGAGAAAAAAAAGGAACTTGAAGCGGAACAGGCTGAAATTGAAAAGGAAAAGGAAGCCCTTGCGGTAAAAAAGGAAGAGACTGAAGCTGCAAGGAAAGAAATAGAAAAAAAGGAAGAGGTAATTTCTGAAGCAAGGGAAAAAATTGCCGAGGATTCAAATAAACTTATTGAGAAAAAGGAAGCTGTCCCGGGAGAGAAATCACTTGCCGCGGAAATGGAAAAATCCTCGGGAACCCCGTTTTTAAGGCTTGAAGAAGGCCCTCTTCCCAGATCAGGTAAATTTGTTTTTTTCAGCACTTCAAACAAAGCTGTTTCCGTACCAGCAGAGGCTCCCGTATCTGCAGGAAGGCTTTACGCGGAAATACCATCAGGCTTTGTAATACCGGTAAATGACGGAAAAGGAAAATACAGCCTTTCCATTCTCGGGAAAAAAGATCTTCTTCCTGTTAAGACCGGAACAGAAGAGGTATGGAGCGGTTCATACATTCTATTATCCGGGAAGGATATCTACTGCACAGCAAAAGAGCCAGGAGGAGGGTGGGTTATCACGCGTTATTCAGACAATCTTGCAGCGGAAGCATTTTCAGAAATAGAGGCAGATCCTGATACCTTTATCCTTAAAGAGGATAACCTTATTATATTCCAGGATAAAAAAGGCAATATAGTATCTGTAGATTCTTTTTCCCTCAAATAATCAGTTCTCCGGCAAAGGAATCATTCAACAAGGAGGGCGGTTGTCTTAAGATAGCTGCCTTCCGGGAATGATATTTTCCGTGTGTGGTCAGATGCCTGGCTGAAGTCAGCTATGATGGATGCCCCTTTTCCCGCCTGACCGGAAGCAAGGCGCAGCATGTTGGTGAACTCTGTCCAGCCGATCATCCCCGAACAGGAGCTGCTTACCAGTACTGTACCGGAAGAGGAAGCCTCAAAACACATCCTGTTGAGACTTGTATATCCTTTCAGGGCATCTGCTGCATGTTCTCTCTTTTTGGCAAATGCCGGCGGATCGCAGATAATAATGTCATAAGCTCCCGTTTTTTTCTGTTTTAACAGGCGGGCAAGGAAATCAAAGACATCTTCACGGATGAATTCTGTCCTGATATTTTTTATCCATGGGAAATTACTCCCGGTTCCGCTTCCTTTAGTGCTGTTAACAGCAAATATTTCTCTTGCGATCTCAAGCGCCCGCTCTGAAGCGTCAACACTTGTTATTTCTGATGCGCCCCCTGCCGCGGCTGATATGGAAAATCCCCCTGTATATGAAAAAAGGTTAAGAACTCTTTTCCCTTTTGAAATACCTTTTATAAAAATACGGGCGTCTCTCTGGTCAAGATAGAATCCTGTTTTCTGCCCTTCAAGCATGTCTGAAATCATGGTTATCCCGTTTTCATTAAAAAACGCAGGCCCCGTACTCCCGCCGTATCTGATTACAGGATCAAGCGCTTTAAGATTGTCCATTTTCCTGTTATCCATGTCTGATTTTTCAACAATTGATACCGGTTTAAATACAGCAGCAAGGGCTTCAATTATATCCTGCCGCATAACTTCCATTGCGGCTGTGTTTATCTGGAACACTATGCTGCCGCCGTATATGTCAACAACAAGCCCTGGTATCATGTCGGCATCCGAATGTACAAGCCGGTATCCGTCTGTTTCAGCGGGAAGCAGTTCTTTTTTCACCGACGCAAGTGATTTAAAACGCTTTATGAAAAAATCAGTATCTATAGATTCATTTCTTTTTCTGCTAATTACTCTTACCCTGATGCTGTTGCCCTGATGAAATGAACCTGTGGCAAGGTATTCCCCTGAGGAGGAATAAATATCTGCTATTTCTCCGTTTGAAATTTTACCTTCTGTTTTTTCGATTCCGCCCGAGAAAATCCACGGGTGTCCGGCCTTAACCGGCATATCTTTCCCTTTTTTGAGTGTAATTATTTTATTTTTCATGAGGGTTATTATAAAGTATTTTTATAAACAAAAAAAGCTGTCCCGGTACAAAGACCTGAACAGCTTTAAATATCAGTATTACTGAATTGTTTTTACAATATAAGAATTATCTCGGGCTCTGTTCATTCAGATACTTGAAATACTCCATATCTGTAGTAAGTGTCTTGCTGAATTTCGGCATTGTTTTTCTATAGCTTTCAATTGATCTCCAGAACTCGAAGAAATCAGGATCCTTTGAATAGGCAGAAGCGTATATTTTTGTTGCCTCTGCATCAGCTTTACCCTTGATCTCCTCAGAAGTCTTGTATGCCTGGGATAGGATAGTTTTCTGCTCATTTTCAAGTTTACCGAACCATTCCGCCTTTTTACCTTCTCCCAAAGACCTGTAAGCCTGTGCCACCTGGTTCCTGTCTTTTATCATCCTGTTATAGACGCTTTCTGTAAGGTCGTCAGAATACCTTATCTGTCTTACAATGATATCTACAAGCGTTATTCCAAACTGGGGGGTTATAACGCTGGCCGCGTTAAAAATCTCTTCTGAAAGTTTTTCCCTGCCCTTTTCAATTGTCTCGAAACTGGCCTGTGTCGCCATGCTCGCAAGTTCCTTGACTTCCTGCTGCATTGAGGTTTCTTCCCCTTCAGCTGCATCTGCAAGAATCATCGGCTTGGCCTCGCTCTGGTTAATCAGATTCGAGTTCCTTACAGCTTCCCTCAGGGAATTCTTTGAGATTATTGTTCTTACAGAAGAATCTATTACTTCATCAAGCCTTCCGAAGGCGCTCTCCATGTATGTTACAGAAGCGTAAAACTTGGCAGGATCTGTAATTCTCCATCTTGCTGTTGTGTCAACCCAGATAAAAAGGTTTTCCTTTGTAGGAATTCTCTGGGCATCGCCGTCCCATGAAAGCATCTTTTTTGAATATTTTACAACATTATCAATAAAGGGCATCTTGATTTTAAGCCCTGCAGTCTGCTGTGTATCAATTATTTTACCGAACCTTATAAGTACTGCCTGCTGTCCCTCTTCAAGTATATAAAAAGGTCCCATCGCAACCAGAATTGTTACAAGAATTATCAGTGTTATGAAAACTGTTATAAATTTCTTGTTCATTTTGTACCTCCAGTACTCTGAAGATTTTTAAGCGGCAGGAAATTTTTAAGGTTTTTATCTATAAGATCTGTATTTTCATCATTTTTAAACACATCCTCAATCATCTCTATATAAAGCCTTGCGCGTGTAACATCCCTGCTGTTTCTGTATTCATTGTAGACAGAATTAAACCTGGCAACATCACCCTTAGCCTTGTTTTCCCTTTCTGCCGCATAACCAAGCGCTTCCTGTATCATTTTGTCTGCCTCGCCCCTGGCTTTCGGTATTTCCTTGTTATAGGCTTCTTTTCCTTCATTAATAAGTCTGTTCATATCCTGCTGTGCCTTGTTAACATCCTCAAAGGAATCCTGGACTGTTCCTACCGGCGGTACTATATTTCTAAGTTTGACTGTCGTTACGTTTGTTCCAAGGTTATATCCTTTCAGCTTTGTGTTGATCAGTTCCTGTCCGCTTGCTTCAATCGCAACCCTTTCCTTTCCAATAACATCGAATATTCCCCTGTCGCCTACAAGCATATTTACAATTGACTGCGAAATATCCCTTATTGTCCGTTCCCTGTCTTCAACGTTGAATAGCCAGGCCTGCGGATCAGAAATCCTGTACTGAATAACCCATTCCACATCAACAATGTTAAGGTCTCCTGTAAGCATTATTGATTCTTCCGGATAATCCGCTTTGGTATATACAGAAGTAATACCAGGCCTTTCTGTTCTGAAGCCGAATGACATGGTCTGTACTACCTGTGTAGGTACATTATAATTCCTCTCAATACCGAACGGCATTTTAAAATGAAGTCCGGGTTCTGTTATCCTGTTGACCTGCCCGAATCTTAAGACTACTGCCTGTTCTGTCTGGTCTACCATATAAAAAGTTGATACCCCCATGATACCAGCCAGAATCACTACGAAAAAAACAATCAAAATTTTGGGGTTTATTTTTATCTGCGGGGGTCTGAAAGGTGCATTGAAATTGCCGTCGCCCATTATGAAATCCTCCTGAATTAAATACTTTCCTTCTGAAATAAAAAAGATAAGCTTATTAATAAAGGTTACTTAAGAGTAGCTTTCAAGTCAAGGAGAAAGAGAACTATCGGATTACTTGACATTAAAAAAGCTGAAACATATAGTAAAATGCCATGAAAAAAAGACTTATAACATCAGCATTACCTTACGTAAACAACATTCCGCATCTCGGGAACCTTATTCAGGTTTTATCCGCAGATGTATTTGCCAGATTCTGCCGGCTTAAAGGGTATGAAACACTTTATATTTGCGGGACAGACGAATACGGAACCGCGACAGAGACAAAAGCGCTTGAGGAAGGAATTACACCAAAAGAGCTTTGCGACAGGTTTCATAAAGTCCATCGCGATATCTATCAATGGTTCAACATATCATTTGACAGATTCGGAAGGACTTCCACACCGAAACATACTGAAGTAACGCAGGGGCTTTTTAACGCCCTTGATAAAAAAGGGTATATCCGTGAAAGAACTATAGAACAGCTTTACTGCCACAGTTGCGGGAGATTTCTCGCGGACAGGTATGTAAGGGGCATCTGCCCGTCATGCGGTTATGAGGACGCAAGGGGAGACCAGTGCGAAAGCTGCGGTAAACTGCTTGACCCGACAGAACTTGTTTCACCCCGCTGCGGCGTGTGTTCCGGTGAACCTGCCCTTAAATCGACAAATCATCTTTACATAGATTTACCCGCAATAATTCCCCTCCTTGAGGAATGGATAAATAAACGATCTGTAGAAGGGTTCTGGGCAAGAAATGCGCTCCAGATGACAAAAAGCTGGATGAGGGACGGCCTCAAGGAAAGGTGTATCACCAGGGACCTCAAGTGGGGTATTCCGGTCCCTAAAGACGGATACCGCGACAAGGTTTTCTATGTCTGGTTTGATGCCCCGATCGGATATATCTCCATTGCAGCAAATCATACAGACGAATGGGAATCCTGGTGGAAAAATCCTGATAATGTAAAGCTTTTCCAGTTTATCGGCAAGGATAATATTCCATTTCATACTGTAATATTTCCGTCAACACTTCTTGGATCAGGTGATAAGTGGACAACCCTTCACCACATGTCTTCAACTGAATACCTCAATTATGAAAGCGGGAAATTTTCCAAAAGCAAAGGAATAGGTGTATTCGGGACAGACTGCCAGGAAACAGGTATTCCCTCGGATGTATGGAGATTCTACATTTTTTACAACAGGCCTGAAAAATCTGATTCGCTTTTTACATGGAAGGATTTTCAGGAAAAGGTCAACTCTGAACTCATAGGAAATCTCGGCAACCTTATAAACAGGACTCTTACCTTTGCCGCAAGATTTTATGACGGGAAGGTGCTTGACGGCGCACAGCGCAGGGACTCTGATTTCTGGAAACAGGTCCGGATTTATGAAGAGCGTATAACAACCCATCTTGACAGGGCTGAGCTGAGGGATGCCTTTCATGCGGTTTTTGAGCTTTCAGGATACGGGAACAAGACTTTTCAGGATTCAGAACCATGGAAAATGAAAAATGAAGACCCGAAGGCCGCGCATGAACTGATTTCCGACCTTGTTTATCTTGTCCGTGATATAGCGCTGCTGATTCAGCCGTTTACCCCTTTTACCTCAAAAAGAGTACTTGATTTTATGGGCTGTGAAGATTTTACCTGGGATAATCTTGGAAATCCTTCAGGAGAAATCAGAAAAATGGAACCTGAGATATGTTTTGAAAAACTTGAGGATGAGCTTATTGAGCGTTTAAGGGAAAGATTCAAGGGAAGCCAGAAGGAGAGAGCAATGGAACAGAATGCAGAAAAAAAATCCGATGCTGCGGAAGTACCAATGGAAAAAAAATACTCTGAAACTGTTGACCTGAGGGTCGCTAAAATAAAAGAAATAAAAAAACATCCTGAAGCGGAAAAACTCTATATTGAAACACTTGATCTTGGAAACGGTGAAGAGAGGCAGATCGTGTCGGGACTTGTCCCGTATTATAAAGAGGAAGAACTTCTGGGTAAAAATATTATTGTAGTTTACAATCTCAAACCGGCAAAACTCAGGGGTGTGGAAAGCAACGGGATGCTGCTTGCGGCTGAAAAGGCGGAAGCCCCTGAAGGAGAAGAGAGGACCGTCGAGGTGCTTTTCGCAGATTATGCAAATCCGGGGGACCGTGTTCTGCTTTCAGGTTTCAGCGCACCTGAAGAGGATTTGAAGAGAATCACGATCGATAAATTTTTTGAAAATACCCTTGAAGTAAGGAACAATATTGTTTACTGCGGAAAATCGGCTCTTGCCGCTGCAGGAAAAGAGATTAAAACATCCAGGGTTCAGACCGGCAAGGTCGGCTGAAAAAGAGGCCAAGTCTCAGTAATGAGAAATACATTTTCACTTTCCATGGCAGATGGTAATAATCAGCCCTGGCCAGCTGAAGGGAATTCTTTTCTTCAGAGCAGGCAGTGGGCCCTTCTAAAATCCTCGTTCGGCTGGAAACCGCTCTATTTTTCCCTGGACGGGAAAAGCCTGATAATTCTTATCAGAGAATTTTTTCCGGGTATCTCTCTTGCCTATGTTCCTCATGCACCGGATGAACGTTACAGGGATTCTCTGGAAGATATCTCTCTTGCTGTCAGAAAGTATCTGCCGGGGGGATGTCTTTTTATCCGCTACGATCTTGCCTGGAATAAAGGGAATTCACCGCCCGCGCCATTTTTTAAATCTGTTTCCGATATTCAGCCCCCTTCAACTGTGATAATTGACCTTTCCGGAGACAAAGAAACTCTTCTTGCGGGAATGAAGAGCAAGACCCGTTATAATATAAAGCTTTCGGCAAAAAAAGGTGTATCTGTACGCCGCTGCGGAGCTGAGCTTCTGGATAAATGGTATGATATTTACAGGGAAACCGGAGAAAGGGATAAAATATCGCTCCATTCCTATGCTTATTACAGGAAAATATTCGAAATTGCAGGGGACCCTTCATTTCCGGTGGATTCACCATTAGATATAAGACTTTATATGGCAGAATCTGAAGGGCAGTTTATAGCCGGTATAATTACATGTTTTTACAAAGGGAACGCTGTATACCTTTACGGCGCTTCCGGAAACGCCGGAAGGGAAAAAATGCCCTCCTATGCCCTTCAGTGGAAGGCAATATGCGATGCTAAAGATGAGGGGTGCCTGACATACGATATGTTCGGGATACCGCCGGCAGATGACCCGGCTCACCCAATGCACGGGCTTTACAGGTTTAAAACAGGTTTCGGTGGTGTAATTCTCCATATGGCAGGATGTTATGATTTTCCGCTGAATAGACCAAAATACTATTGCTACAGGGTTGCGGAAAAATTGCGATATTTTTATTATAAAAGACTCAGGAAGAAGAAAATAAAATGAACCGCAGCGAAAAAGAGTTTGAGGAACTGCTGTCAGCCGTTTCCGAACTGGAAAAACAGAACAGGCATTATAAAGCGGCCCTTGATAAAAGCTGGTCTGTTATTGAGACAATACTGGAAAGCTCAAATATTCTCTTTACATGCTTTTCTGAAAGAGACGGCACATTCTACTGGAACAGGGGATGTGAAAAACATCTTCTCTATAAAAAGGAAGAACTTGAGGCTTTAATAAAATCATCTGAAGAATGGGCAGGGTTCCTTAAAAGAAGATTCATTTCCGCTGAAAATAATGGTGATAAAAACACTTCAAAAGAGAGTAAGGATATTCTCAAGGCCGCTAAAAACCTGGTATTTGACGGAACTTTTCATGAATATACTGTAGAAGTTAAGGACGGTACTCTTCGTACACAGATGTGGGCATTTTATAAAGTAAAAAAAGACAGGTACGCGGCGGAAGGCTATGATATAACTGATAAAAAGAACAAGTCACTGGACCTTGAAAAAACAATACTGGAATTTGAAACTCTCTTTAATAATACATCTATAGGCATAGCTGAACTTAAGGAAGGGAGAACAATAAAAAAAGTCAACAAAAGGGCCTGTGAATATTTCGGCTACGGCGAAGAAGAGCTTACAGGAAAGAGTGTTGAAATAATACATTTGTCAAACAAGAAATATGAGGAATTCGGGAAAAAATATTACAGTACACTTGCTGACGGCAGGGTAATTGAGACTGAGTATCAGCTCAAGGCAAAAGACGGAAGAATACTCTGGTGTTCACTTTATGGTAAAGCGGTAAATCCTCCCCATCTTGATGACGGTGTGATATGGGTTATCGCGGATATAACGGAAAAAAAACAGATGCAGGAAGAACTTCACCTGCTCGCAACAACAGATTCACTTACAGGCGTCTGCAATCACCGGAGTTTTTACGATAAAGCGAAAGATGTTTTTAACAGAACTTCACGATACGGGAAACAATTCAGCGTATTGATGATAGATATTGATAATTTCAAGCAGATAAACGATACATGCGGACATGATACAGGTGATAATCTGCTGAAAAAAATGTGTGAAAACTGCAAAACACTTATAAGGGAAATAGATACTTTGGGCAGGGTTGGCGGAGAAGAGTTTTCAGTTATACTTGAAGAAGTAACTAAACGGGAAGCAATGGTTGTCGCCGAAAGGATAAGGAAAAGGCTTGAAAACCTTTTGATCGACTGCGGGGCAGGGCACCTTAAATTTTCCGTAAGTATTGGTGTTTCCGGTTATACTTCAGATGACACCTCTTTTTCCGATGTAATTAAAAGGGCGGATAACGCGCTCTATGAAGCTAAAAGAAATGGCAGGAACAGGGTCGTTTTTAACTGACCGTCTTAAAATGAATCAACAATTTTCTTAAATGTATCTCCCCTGTCGAATTCGTTTTTAAACATGCCGAAAGATGTGCATCCGGGAGACATTATAACTGTATCGCCTTCTCTGCTTTGTGAAAAAGCCTTCTCTGCCGCGTCTGACAGGGAATTAAACGGTCCGCACCAGGCGATATTATATTTGTCCAGAAAAGGGATCATTTTATCGGTCGCGCTCCCTTCAAGCAGATAAATCATTTCCGTTTTTCCCGCAAGCCTGTCAAGAACACTGAAATCAAGTTTTTTATCTGTTCCTCCCGATATAAGCCTTACAGGAGATGTAAAGCTAATCGCAGCTGCAATTACTGCTTCAGGTATTGTAGCTGTTGTGTCATTATAAAAAGTTATCCCTTTTTTTGTGCAGATATACTCCATTCTGTGGGGTATGCCCCTGAAGGAAGCAAGTTGTTTCTCAATAACCTGGGCTTCAATGCCGTAAAGGTATGCCGCGGCGCCTGAGGCAAGTAGATTCAGCCTGTTGTGCCTGCCCTGCATAAGTATATTCTCACCGATAAGCCTCTCTTTTTTTCCTGCCAGGCGGATGAAGCCTTCGCCGTTTTTTTCAAGCCATGCGCCTTCCATCCCCTCCGGCAGCCTCTCTGCCGAAAAAAAGAGCGCTTTTGCAGGAGTTTCCGCTGCAAACTTTTTCCCCCACTCATCATCATAAAAGCAGAGAGTATAATCCTTCTTATCCTGGTCATGGTAAATAAGTTTTTTATCAGCTGCGTATTCTTCCATACCCCTGTACCGGTTAAGGTGGTCGGGGAGAATGTTGGTTATGACTGAAACCGCGGGTTTCAATACATTTTTACCTGCAAGGTCCGCAAGCTGCCAGGATGAAAGCTCAAGTACTACCGGACTTCTTTTGTCTGCCTCAAGGCTGTCAATAAAGGAAAGAGGGGAGGTTGTGATATTGCCGCCGAGTTTCGCCCCGGGGTGAATTTCCTTTATCACATGGTAAAGGGCAGATACAGTTGTTGATTTTCCCTTGCTTCCTGTTACAGCTATTACAGGATTTGATGAAAGCGTAAGGAATATGGAAATATCAGTTTCAATCCTTTTCGCGTCTGAAAGCCATGGCGAATCTGCCGGTACAGCAGGATTTTTAATTACTATATCAGCCCCTGTAAAATCCTCTCTAACATGTTTTTCAAGCACATACCTTATATTGTATCCGGAGAGCTTATCAATTGTGGCTTTCAGTATTTCCCTGTTTCTTAAGTCAGTTACAGTCACATCCGCGCCTCTTGAAGCGAAGAATTCCGCCGACGCAAAACCGCCGCCGTTGAGTCCAAGTCCCATTACAGTAACTTTAAGTTCCCGTATCTCTTTATTCAGGAAAATATCAGATTTTAAGTTCATATTCTCTCATTCCGCGGTTGTTTAAGTATCTTCGTATTTCGAGGGATTTAAAATCCTGATACCACTCGCTGCTGATTTTTTTCTTCAATTCTTTGTAAAGTTCCATTTCAGGAGAAAAAGTGGAAATTTTAAATTCTTCTTCAATATCTCTCATATAAGGCTCAAGAAAATTAAACGATCTGTCAAGTATCTTTACATTTTTTATCCTTGCATCAGGAGAAAAAGTCATCGGGACATGGGATATTGTCCGGTATTTACAGACAAATGGATAATAAGGGTATGAGAGAAAATTATCCTGAAGAAAAAGCTTTGTAAAAAATCTTGTCAGTTCGCTGTCCATCCATATACCCTGTATAAAATATCCTCTCCCTGTTTCACCTATCCATGTCTGGGAAATTGACTGTTTTATAATAAAATCTATCCTGCCGTATTCCTTTTCAACAATTTTTTCTACCGGCAGTATATTTATATCAAGAAACAGATTCCGCGTGGTAAATGTATGGGTTATATCATTTCCCCCCATTTCTCTGATCTCGCAGTCGTGGGGTTTGAAGGAAAGATCAAGCCTTACAAGATAAAGATAATTACGCCCTTCAATATCATATGATTTGAAAAAAACCGGCCGCAGAAGCTCCGCAGGATCGAAATAGTACTCTGTATCCTTGAGTATTGCTGAAAGATCAGGAATTACCTGCTCCATAATCGCGGCAAGTTTGCCTGTATAGCCGTTTTCCGGGTGAGGATTGTCAAAATTGTGATGAATTTTAAAATAAGGTATTGTAACAGGATCTTTTATTTTTAAAAAAAAATCCTCATTCTGTGAAAAATGCATGGTATATGACGGTTCATGCTCTTTACATTTTTTAATAATTCCATTAATTTCATTATCAGTATGACAGATTGAAATTACATTTAAGATCTGATCCATATTGATTTTAATATATACTTTAATTGTTAATCTTTCAACATCATTTAAAATTATGGGGTTGACTCTGTTTTGATGCATTTGCATAATGGTTGTTAGATTGGAATTGATAAATAAGGAGAGCTGCTGTGCCTTGCGGAAGAAAGAGAAAAAGACATAAAATTGCAACTCATAAAAGAAAGAAAAAACTCAGAAAGAACAGACACAAGAACAAAAAATAAATCTGTCTACTCGACTGACAAGCAGTTTTCTTGTCTATTAAAGCCCCGGAATGATATTATAAGCTATGTATTATAATCTCTTTTCGGGGTATTTTTATTTGAACTGTGATGCTGCTTTAAGGCTTCAGGTTTCAAACCGGCAGGTTTAAGTAAAATCAGATGGATTACACTTAACCGGGGCAGATAAAAGCAGCAGGATTCTTTGCGGTACAGGGGAAATTAGTTCAGGGGACATAAATTGGATAAATCATTTTTAGAGACAGTTAACCTTCCGGAAGATCTGAAAACTCTTTCAATAAAGGATCTAAAAAAACTGTCAGGTGAAATAAGAAATAGGATAATTGAAGTTGTAAGCGCAAACGGAGGGCATCTTGCGTCGAACCTGGGCGTAGTGGAGCTTACAGTCGCACTTCACAGGGTATTCAAATCTCCGGTTGATAAAATAATCTGGGACGTTGGGCATCAGTGTTATGCACATAAAATACTTACCGGGCGGAAAGAGCAGTTCCATACCGTAAGACAGTCCGGGGGCTTAAGCGGTTTTCCCAAAAGATCTGAAAGCATTCACGACCCGTTTAACACAGGCCACTCATCCACCTCAATTTCTGCAGGCCTCGGCCTTCTTACGGGGATGAATATGCAGAAAATCCCGGGGAAGGTGATTGCTGTAATCGGAGACGGCTCGATGACAGGCGGAATCGCTTTTGAAGCTATCAATCATGCCGGGCATATGGGAAAAGAGCTGATAGTTGTTCTTAATGACAACAATATGTCTATAAACGCAAATGTCGGGGCATTGTCTCTTTATTTAAGCAGGCTTACAACAACCCTGTTTTATCAGACATTTAAAAGAAATTTTGACAATATGGTGAAAAAAATCCCACTTATAGGCGGTTTTTTAAATGAATCCATAGCCAGGTGCAAGAAAGGGGTAAAAGCGGTTTTTTTCAAGGACAACCTTTTCTCTGATCTTGGATTTGAATATGTAGGGCCTATTGACGGGCACAACATGGGACAGCTGATTAATGTTCTTGAGAGTGTAAAAAAGATTTCAAAACCGGTTGTAATTCATGTTTCCACAGTAAAAGGGAAAGGCTATGAGCAGGCCGAAGGCGACCCTACTTTTTATCACGGCGTTTCTCCTTTTTCTTTAGTAGACGGAAAGGTGGAGAAGAAAAGCAGAATTACCTATACTGAAGCATTTTCTTCCTCCCTTATTGAATATGCCGGGAAAGATAATAGGATAGTCGCGATAACTGCTGCAATGGCTGAAGGTACCGGGCTTAAAAATTTCAAGCTTAAATATCCGGACCGTTTTTTTGATGTCGGAATTACAGAGCAGCATGCCGTAACGTTTGCGGCAGGCCTTGCGGCATCAGGTATGAAACCGGTTGTCGCTATCTATTCAACATTTATGCAGAGAGCGGTAGATCAGGTAATTCATGATACAGCTCTTCAGTCCCTTCCTGTTATATTTATTGTTGACAGGGCAGGCCTTATTGAAAACGACGGAGAAACGCATCAGGGTATTTTTGATATTTCACTTTTCCGGAGTATCCCTAACCTTGAGCTGCTTTCTCCATATGATCAGACTGATATGGACAGGATGCTTGAATATGCCCTTGGGTCTGAAAAACCTGTAATGATAAGGTTTCCCAAGGATATTGCCCCTGATCCGGTAGGCGAGTCCCATGAAGTGGTTACAGGAAAAGGCCGCTTCCTGTATAAAAACACCTCGGAAATACTATTAATGGGACATGGCGGAATACTTTCCTCTGTCAGCGAGGCAGGTTTTCTCCTAAGCAGGAAAGGGATTGAGAATGATATTTATAATCTTTGTTTCTTAAAACCTATGGATGAAGACTATCTGTGTGAACTGGTTTCCTGTTACAGAAAGGTTTACCTGTTCGAGGATAACTCGGAAATTAACGGGACAGGTGAGCATATTGCATCACTTTTATACAGGAAAAAGATAAAAACCGAATTTTTATACAGGGGTATCGGCGATTATTTCCCTGAGCATGGATCGAGAAAGGAACTTATCAAAAACTGCAGGCTTGATGCGCAGAGTATCTTTGATTTTATTGTTGAGGGTGAAAATGCTTCCGGAAAAAATAAAGCTTCCAAAAAAATTTGACAGTGATGAACTTATTCCTCCCAATATGGATTATCCCTATTTTGAAAGGGTAAGGCATACCGGTTTTTTGTATGAGGAAAATGATTTCTCCCTTGAAAACGCATGTTTTCTATCTGAGTCAGCATTGCTTGCCTATTGCCACCCTTCATTTGTAAAATATGCTTTTTATTACGCGGGCCTTTATAACTACCGTCCATTTATCGGGAAGAAGGTTGCCAGGTGTTTTACCGCAAGCTGCGGCGATTATCTTGTAGTATCGTTCCGCGGCACAGAGATGAAAGGATTAAGATCTGTCCCCGGGTTTATTGCTGATCTGAAAATAACAATGAAAAAAGAAAAAAGCGGCGGTCTTGTCCATTCGGGGTTCAGGGAAGTGCTGGATGAAATATGGGAAGGGGAGGATATGCTTTACCGGTATCTCTCTGTTGAGAAAAATAAAAATCCCGACCTCCGGATTTTTTTTACCGGGCACAGTCTCGGCGGCGCGCTCGCTTTAATTGCCGCATCAAGGTTTCCTGATGCGGACTGTGTTTATACCTACGGCTGTCCAAGGGCGGGCAACAGGGCTTTTGCCGATTCAATCAAAGCGAAGGTGTACAGGATTGTAAACAATAACGATATTGTTACAACAGTTCCTTCAAAAAAAATACTTTTCGCCAAAACAGGCGAGGAATATACCCACAAGGGAATACTCAAATTTATCGATGAAAAAGGGAAACTGAAGGATAAAATACTGAATAAATTTGCTTCAGACAATGCAATCAAGGAAAAGGAAATATTTCTGACACTTGGTGTTGAGGAACTTTTAATGCATGTCGGAAAGACAAGAAGAATGGACTTTTTTGATCATTCCCCGTTTTATTATGCTGCAAAACTCTGGAACGCATATAGAGAAATAAACAGGGGTGCGGCAGGTAAAGCTTCTCAGCCTCTCCAGAGTCCCTGACCAGGGTTTGAAATATAGTAGATTTCTTCCCCTTTTACATTATTAAAGCCTTCTGCGAGATTGGAAGGATTATATTCATCCGGCAGATTTTCCGGTGCTGTATAATCATATCCTGCCTTCAATACCTCTTCCTTCCCGATTTTCCCCGGGCACCATGTAATTTTGAATCTTCCTTCGGATGAACCGTGTATCAGGTGGGCGGCAGCCGACAGGTTTTCCTTTAAATCATTATTAGCTTCAACTGCTTTTGTTATAGCCTCTTTTCCCGTGTATCCGTATTTGCGGATCATTGAATCAAGTGTTTTATCCTCTCCGAACATGCTTACCTGCGGCGCAACAATAAGCAGTTCCCCTCCGTCTGCGGCAGCGAGTCTGCTTCTGTATATTGCCTTGTTGCCAATCCACATGCTTTTTATATTGTTATCAAGTGAAACAACTATTTTCGCGGGTTTTTTCCCTAGATTGAATATATTTTCCATTTCAGAGGCCTTACATGCCTTCAGGTAGCACTCTTTACCATAGCCCGCAAAAATACCTTTAATCCCGTATCCGCGGCCTTTTACAGGACTTCTCCTGCCTTCGGGGCCGTCTATGCCGCCTTCCGGGGTTTCACTGCCTCTGCCGCATACCGTAAGAATATAAAATATTTCCCGGTCAGGAAGAAAATTATTTTCCGAGTAGTCAAATAAATCGCGGACAGGGTTTTCGCTCCTGCCCATGATATTTTCCATTCCATAAACCGCGCTAAGGTAGTGTGAAAGGTTGATTATCTCACTGCCTCCTGTCCCTATAATGATATTCTTGTTGTGATTTGCCATTCCTGCTACTTCATGCGGAACTACCTGTCCTATAGAAACAATGGATGAATATTCAGAACTTAACACTTCATTGTTAAGCCATACGGGAATTGTATAACCGCATATGCCAGTTTTCTCCCTGATAAAATCCTCAGGAATTGTACCCGCATGGCAAAGGTCCTTTTTCCAGTCATGTACCGCAAAAAGAGTGTCAGGTATATCCCCGAACATTGTCCTTTTTTCCTGCCTGGTCATGGGGCTGTGGGTGCCAGTAGCGGGAATAATCTTTTTTATCCTGTTTCCTGCCTCTGATTTGTAGAGCATCTTTGAAAGCATGCCGGCACCGGAAGAAAAACGGGAGATATCAGGGGGCAGAAGAAGTATATTACCCTTTTTTTTAAGTACCATTGAGATTTTTTCCATGAACGCCGATATTTCAGATTTCTCAAGAAGATTGGCACTGTTGTAAATTTCCAGGGTCATTATGGTTCCTATTCAGTAATAATTATATTATTCTGGACATAATGATTGAAAAAAAACAATAGTTAATATACTATATCTGTGAATAAAATTTTAGGAGGTCAGTAATGGCTTACAAAGTAACAGATGAATGCACAAACTGCGGCGCATGTGAACCCGAATGCCCTGTTGAAGCAATCAGCGAAAAAGATGACATGAGATATATTGACCCGGATCTTTGCACTTCATGCGGGGTCTGTGCGGAAGTTTGTCCTGTCGATGCAATAGAAGCGGGCTGATGCCCTGACTGCCGGCGCCGTCAATATCCGGTGCCTTTAAAATATAAGCTGCCCTGCTGCTGCGCTTTGGTGTATGTGAGCCGGCAGCTTTTTTTGCGCTGGCGCTTCTGAACCTGCTTCTACTGCCAGACCCCGTTAAGATTTTTCATTCCCATTTCTGATTTTAGAATATTCTGAAGACCCGTATTCATCTTTTTTGAGACATCATTCATCGCATCTTCAGGATTGTCATCAAAAAATTCCGCAATTTTCCCCGGGCGGCTTATTAATAGATTTTCCATAAAAAGCTTTGAGGCAAGAAACCGTTTATATTTGTCAACGCCGAAAATCAGAAAATCATCAAGAATCCCGATTACTTCCCACGTTGTCTGTTCTGCCTGTGAATATCTGCCCGCGTCCTTTTCCTGGTCGCTGATCCTGAGCGGAAGACTGTCAATTATTCTTTCGATATTGTTTATCAGGTATTCGAGATTAAAAAGTCCTGTCGCGCAGTTAAATAGAATCGGTTTCCCCTGTTTTTCCCTGTTTTCAACATCCTTAACAGAAATTGCAGGACCGATATCTACACAGTTTATCCTTTCTCTCTCATCGTAAACAAGGATTCCCCCTTTAACATCAACCGGTGTCTTGAAGGAAAAATCGAAAGCTGCCTGTTTGCCGGACAGGGCAAGTACTGCCACTTCAGCGAAATCAATATTGAAACCGATATTGTCTACATTCCCCAGATAAACAAACCTCATACCCTTGTCATATAGCTTCCTGTAAACTTCCTTTAAAACCTGA
>JACKPD010000024.1 GCA_024233785.1 Spirochaetales bacterium
GATGCACGCACCTCGGGAACTGCAGTAACAAGAATATTTTCAATCCTTGAGGTAAATAACCGGGATGAGGATGCAGCTTTTGCGTACATGAAAAAACTTGCAGCAAATGTACAGGTATATACAAAATCAGGCGGCGGCGGAACAGTTCCGGTCGGGCTCGGGCAGGCCGGTATGGGTATTTTCTTTATTGTTGACGCACTCAAGACACAGCAGGCAGGCTATGATGTTGTAATCTCCTTTCCGAAAGAAGGGATCGGATCAGCCGCTGAAGGGATAGCTCTTATAAAGGGAGCCAAACACCCCGGACTCGGCAAAAAACTTATAGACTGGGCTACATCGGAAAAAATGCAGAACTATTATGCGCCATATAAAATAAATTTTATACCTGTTTATCCCGGAGTTGAAACACAGCCGGAACTTAAGGAAGCTTTAAAGAGCGCTGCCAAAATATTCCCGATAGACCCGAAGTACTCGGGGGACAACAGAAAGCGTATTGTTGACAAGTGGATTGAAACTGTACTCCAGAATTAAAAATTTTTAATAAAGGAATAAAAATGTCCGTCTTGACTTTTAAAAGGAAAAATACCGATACCCTTGGAAACCTTGTTAAGGACCCTGCTTTACTTACCAGTGTTATTGTTATCTGGATGTTCCTGGCGTTATTTGTCCTTTTTCCCATATTTAAAATACTTTCGATTGCTTTTACTGAAGGCGGACATTTCGAGCTGTCCGGGCTGCTTAAGATTCTTGGAAAAAAATATACCCATATAGCGGCCTGGAACAGTATCCTGCTTGGAACACTTGTCGGGATATGCGGTACTGCCCTGGGATTTTTCTTCGCCTTTACTGCTGTAAGGGCCAATCTTTCCAAATCATGGTCGCGGCTTCTTGACTGGGCTATTATCCTGCCGCTGATATCTCCCCCATTTACAATGGCTATTACTGTTATTTTTTCATTCGGCCCCAGGGGCCTTATTACCTACAATCTGCTGGGGCTTGAGCATTTTGAGGTTTACGGGATGTGGAGCACCCTTTTTGCCGAAACAATAACATATTTCCCTATTTCGTATATTACACTTAAGGGTATACTGGGCGGTATTGATCCTACTGTCGAGGACATGGCTTTCAGTCTCGGCAGTTCAAGGTGGGACGTTTTCAGAAAGGTGACGTTCCCCCTTTCCACCTCAGGCCTCGCCAACTCTTTTCTTCTCCTTTTCGCCGCATCCCTTGCCGACTTCGCCACACCTCTTATTCTGGCGGGTAACGGGTTTCCCCTGCTGCCGACAGAAGCGTTTCTGCAGATTACAGGATTATTTGACATGAAGGGGGGAGCTATCCTTTCGTTCATCCTTCTTATCCCGTCTCTTGCTGTTTTCTTTCTGCAGCGCTACTGGGTAGGAAGGAGGAACCTGGTTACAATAACCGGTAAATCAGGTTCGCAGACAAAATTCAAGAGTGTCGGGAATAAAACCAGATACCTGTTTCTGTTTATCTGCCTTTTAACAGTACTTTTCATTCTTTACTTTTATATTCTTCTGCTGTATGCATCGATGATAGAGGCATTCGGAGCTAATAATACATTTACACTTACCCATTATAAAGCGATATTCACAAGAGGCCGGGAGGTTATCAAGGATACACTTATCATCTCAATATCAGGTATGCTGCTCGGCGGCCTGTACGGGGTTGTTGTAGGCTACATTACAGCAAAGAAAAAATTCTTTTCCCGGAAGTTCATGGAAATAGTTGCCATGATCAATTATGCACTGCCAGGGACAATAGTAGGTATTGCGTACCTTATAGCGTTTAATAAGCGCCCAATTATTCTCACGGGTACAGCGCTAATAATTATTTTCTGTAATGTCTCCAAGTACGGCGCCAACGGGATAAGATCGACTGTCGCAATTCTCCAGCAGATACATCCCGGAATCGAGGAAGCTTCAGTAAGCCTGGGGGCAAGTTCAATATATACTTTCAGAAGGATAACGGTTCCCCTGATCCTGCCGGGTTTATTCTCAGGCCTTGGAATAGTATTTATAAGGTCCATGACAGCAATAAGCGCCGCAATATTTCTTGTTTCCCTTAACTGGAATCTCATTACTGTAAGTATCCTCGAGAACATGACAGAACTGCACCTTGGCGTATCAGCCGCTTTTTCCGTGTTTGTAGTAATTACTGTTTTCATTGTAATTACAGGAATAAGTTTTGTCCTTAAATCCCTGAGGCAGCCTGGAGCGCTGCGGATAACGTCCCTTTTCGGAGCATAGAAGGAGTATTTTGATGAAATCTGTAAACATAAAACTTGAGAACCTGACAAAAACATATATCCATCAGCTTAAAGGAAAGATATCCGCGGTAAACGGAGTGAGCCTCGAAGTTGAACCGGGGGAGCTTTTAACTCTGCTGGGCCCTTCAGGCTGCGGAAAGACCACTACAATGAGAATGCTTGCCGGATTTGAGGAACCTGACAGCGGTAAAGTTTTTATCGGCTCTGAAGATGTTACCGATCAGATGGCCAACCAGCGGGACATAGGCTTTGTTTTTCAGAATTACGCGTTGTTTCCCCATTTGTCAGTCGCTGAAAATGTCGCTTACGGGCTTAAAGTAAGGGGTGTCGACAGGAATGAAATCGGCAGGCGGGTCGATGAAGCGCTCCAGCTTGTAAAACTTGAAGGATATCAGGAGCAGTTTCCTCACCAGATGTCAGGCGGCGAACAGCAGCGGGTAGCCCTTGCAAGGGCAATTGTGATCAAACCCAAAGTGCTTCTGCTTGATGAACCTCTTTCGAACCTTGACGCTAAACTCAGGATCTCAACCAGGGGCGAAATCAGGCGTCTGCAGAAAGCGCTTTCAATAAGCACTCTTTATGTTACCCATGACCAGGAAGAGGCGATGGCAATCTCTGACAGAATAATTGTAATGAATCATGGAGATATTATTCAGATCGGGACAGCGGAAGAGCTATACTATAATCCGAAAACGGAATTCGTCGCCAAATTCATCGGCGCTATCAATGCGATACCGTCAAAGATTGTCAGCTCATCAGATGAAGAAGCAGTCGCTGATATTGAAGGGGAGAAATTTAAGGTAAGGAATTTCCGGAAAAATGTAAAACCGGGTGACAGTGCGGATGTTTTATTAAGACCTGAGGCTGTCAGGCTTAAAGAAGTGAACCCGGAATCGAAAATAAAGGGAACTGTTGTTGAGAGGGCCTTTCTCGGCGACAGGGTAGACTACACTGTCGCGGCAGAAAGTTTTACAATTAAGGTATCATTATATGATTCCTTCGGACAGGTGACTTTTAAGTGCGACCAGGAAGTCGAAATAATCCTTGATGAAAAACGGATGAAAATTCTTGAAAGGTAGGAGCTTATGAAAAAAACAGGAATATTTGCAGTACTATTTTTTATTATATTAACAGTACCCTGCTATTCCCAGGATAATACTCACTACGGCGCTGATTATATATTTAAAACCGGTGATGTGGCTGTTTTCTGGGCGGTTTTAAAAGGTCCTGACGTTAAATCGAATATGGTTTATATCAACATAGTCCCGCTTGGCGGGAAAGAGATGAAATATACCAGATACAGCGCTATTGCTTCCAATGTATTCTCGAAAGAGGAAGAGATCCTTGTTAAGTATAAAAAACTTGAAAGTGAAAATATAATCAAACGGGATTACGGATCTTTTCTGAATATGTCTGAAATGACTTTTCTTTTTTACGGTAAGAATGATTCAAAAAAGAAACCGGGAATGGAAATCTATTACAAGGGTGTACCTGATGCGGCTCCTGAATTTCTTGAAGAAAGCGGCATTACTGCATTTTTTGAACATTCCCTGGAAAAGCTGAAATAAAAGTAAAGACAGAGCAGGTTTAACATTCATGTTAAGCCTGTTTCTGCAGAGTTTTTAACTCCTTACCGGGGGCCTCTGCTGAATAACACTCCCCTTTTTTAGCGGTTTTTCAAGAGACATTGAAAAGAAAAAACTCCCGACAGCAAAGAATGCTGCAACAGAAAAAAGGAGCTCCATCCCGATCTTCTCCCAAAGCAGCCCCCCGAGCAGCGCGATTATAATGCTGAAAAGGTGGTCAAGTGAAATCCCTGTAGATATTGTGGCTGAAGCCTCTTCCCTTGAGTCCGAGAGTGATCCGACATAGACTGTTCTTGCCATGGAAACCGCGAAAAGCATCGCGTCAATTACAAAGACGGCACATATAATACCGAAGGCTGTTCCTGCGCTGAAAAAGAGGTGTGTAAATCCGTAGACGATGCAGACTGTAAAGAGAACGATCGAATCAAGGATAAGGATTAATTTATACCCGAACCTGTCAATAAGCCTGCCGACAAGCGGATTGAAAAATATGTTGAGTGTTGAATAAATGCCGTAAAGCATTGCGATCAGTTCTGTCCTTGCGCCGTATTTCAGGATAAGCACATAGGGCGCGAAGGTAAGAAATACCTGTTTTCTTGCTCCGAAAAAGGTCTGAAGGATATAGTATTTCGTGAATTTTTTATGGAAATAGATTTTCTGCCTTTTAACTTTTTTATCTGATTTTTCAAGTCTGAGGGTAGATATCAGCGCCAGAACAAGGGAGAAAGCTGATAAAAAGAATACAAACCTGAATATGTGTGAATGCTGGAATTTTATTATTTTTGCACCGGCAATGAAACATAACGGAACAAGGTAATATCCTGTTACCTGCCCGAAGTTTTTTGCCCCTGCTGAAAGCCCCAGGGCAAACCCTTCCCTCCCGGGTTTTGCGCTGTGCATTGCTATCGACTGCCTGAGCGGCATTATCATGTGCTCGCCAGTACTCCACATCACAACAAAAAATATGCTTAAATATCTTAAATCAGATTTAGCAGCAAGGCCAGCAAGCCCCGCAAGGCTGATGAGGAAAGCGATTTGTATTATCCGGGTTTCGCTTGAGCGGTAAAAAGGGATAAGCAGCAGAAAAAGGAAAAAGCCCGGCAGTTCCCTCAAGAATTCTACAACGCCCCGCTCAAACCGGTCAATAAGAAGGACCTCCGCAAGGTAATTGTTGAAGACACCGTTAAAGAGTCCCAGTGCGCTTCCGAATAAAAACATGCTTACCATGAATGAGAAAAAATGCTTTGATTCAATACTTTCAGTCAGTTTTTTCATTTTCTGTGTGACTCCCGGGGCATGCATATTTTTAACAACCTGATTGTAGCCTGTTTTTCCGGCTTGAGTATAGCTTTATGTTTTGTTTAAATTATTAAAAGTCAGCTTCGGACAAGTATTAACGAAATATTATCTTTGCCGCCGTTTTTCATCGCTTTTGCAAGAAGCCTTTCCGCTGCATGATCAGCAGACTCCTCCATCACAAGTATCTCTTCCATTTCCCTGTCGCTTAACATGTCGCTCAGCCCGTCGCTGCAGAGAAGAAACTGATCATCATTTTCAATATTCATTCTGTAGCTTTCAATACTGCTCAGCAGCATGTCAGTGTCTGTTCCAAGCGCGCAGGTGAGAATATTGTTTCTCGGGTGCTTTCTTATCTCCTCTTTTGTCATTTTTCCGGACCTGTAGTACTCCCACACAAGAGACTGGTCTTCTGTAATCTGCTCAAGCGATCCGCCTCTCAATCTGTAAACACGGCTGTCGCCTACGGAATTGATATATGCTGTCCTGCCGTCAATCAGCAGTGAGACCAGTGTTGTCCCCATACCGTAATAATCCGGTACTTTCAGACCCCACCTCAATATTCTGTAATTTATATCGAGTATTTTCTCTGTCAGGAAAAAGCCTGGATCATCAGGTTTCCTGTCAAGGCTGTAGTATTCTTTCATCAGCATCGAACCTGCCATGCTGCTTGCTACTTCCCCTGCGTTGGCTCCTCCCATCCCGTCGCAAAGTACAAAAAGCCATCCGAGAGTATCAGTGCCGTATTTTATGTCATCCGAGATTGATTTTTTTCCAGGCAGGGCAATAAAATCTTCATTACCGGTTCTGATTTTTCCCCTGTCTGTCAGGAAGGAATAAATCATAATTATAATTATAGTTTGATTATATTAATTTATCAAATCAGGGAGTTTGCCTTCTGCAAGAGTATCTGAAAGCCTCATCCATTCAATATTATAAATATTTTTCTGCGCTTTAAGCGACTGAATACCATATCTTATTGAATCCAGCCTGTTGATTGCGTCTGTATAATCCTTCAGGGTGCTTTTCCCGATTTTAAAGTTCTGCTCCTCATCTTTGAGAATCATCTCCGCTGCGGCAAGTTTCTCCTTGTAAAGTTCAGAAAGGGCATCATTATCCTTGATCTGCTGATAAAGTTCGTAAAGCGCGAGGCGGAGGCTGCCGGTGCTTATTTCCCTGTTTAAAAGGGTTTTACTGTAATCAATTGATGCTGTTTCAAGAGCTGCTTTCTGCTTTTTATCGGGAAATCCTGTACTTATCCTGACACCGAATGAAAGGGACCTTACCGGATCGGCTTCAGGAAGGTACCCTGTTCCCCCGTACCTGTATGCTGAAAAAAGCTCCGCAGAAGGCATAAGGGCCCTTTTCTTTATTTCAATTGAATTGAGACCTGATTTCTCAAGCTCGCCAAGGATAATAAAAGTTCTTGCCCCGGTTTTTATTTTTTCAAAGGCAGTATTGAAATCATCATCAAGCTTGAGATTAATGGATTTGGATCCGGGTTTTATGACGGTATCAGATTTATCTTTCATGAAATCCTTGATTTTTCTGACTGTCTTGTTATATTCGGATCTTATTTTAAGCAGGTTTTCTTTTTTATCGAGAACTGTGAGCTTCATCTGGCTGACATCAAGGGTGCTTGCGATCATACTTGCCCGCCTTTTCTCTGTATTTTCAAGCAGCTTCAGTCCTTCCTTATACCCGTTTTCAGCCGTTTTCAGATTTTCAGATACAGATACCCACCTGTAATATTCCTGTATCAGAACTGACAGGTATTCTTCATAAGCTTCTGCAATCTGGTACTGTGCTATTTTTTTCTGCGAGTCTATTCTTATTCCTTCCAGGCTGTAGGCTTTCCCGAAAGCGTTTTCCGCAATATCCTGAGAAATTTCAAAGGAGACTGAAGATGACGGGTCAGTCATTCCGGGGGCATACTGGTAATTAATGCTTCCCTCTGTTCCGGTAGCCGGGAAAAGCCGGGAGAGGCTTATTTTTGATCCGGTTCCCCCGTTATCTGTATCAGGCTTGTAATCATAGGAGAATTCAAAGTCAAGTGTGTAATTATCAAGCGGAAGTTCCAGCGCCTCTTTATACTTAAGATAAAGCGAATCAGTCAGGATCCTGCTGAACACAGGATTTGCCGCGCAGGATTTCTCAATAAACAATTCCGTATCAAGGACCTGTTCCTCCAGCGCAAAGGATGACTGGGCTGCGGCAAGTAAAAGAAAACAGACAGCGGCAGCTGCGGAAAATAATGTATTTCTATATGCCTGCTTCATCTTTCCTCCGGAAATACTTCATTGACATGAGCGAACAGTAGAGCATCGGGATAAGCAGAAGTGTGATAATTGTCCCGAAGATCAGCCCCCATGCCATTACAAGCATCATATCAGACAGCATGGAATCATAACCTGCAAATCCATACGCTGTGGGAATCAGACCTGCGACAGTTGTTATTGTTGTCAGGAATACGGCCCGGAGCCTTGTTTTCGCGATTGACGCGACCTTGGCTTTGACAGAAGGACCTTCTGTCCTTGAGTATTCCTTTTCAAGCTTGTCAAGCATTACAATCGCATCATTAACCACGACCCCTGAAAGCCCTATGAGGCCGATAGCCGAGAAAAAACCGTATATTGTAATCCCGTGAAAATAGAGGGCAAAAACAACGCCTGCCGCCCCGAACGGGATTGAAAGCATTATGATTAAAGGCTTGACCATGGAGTTGAACAGCAGTGAAAGGACGACATAAATGATTATGATAACTGCTATTGTTGAGTAGAATATATCATTTCCCGATTCCCTTGTGTCTCTTATTTCACCACCGAATTTAAGTTTTGACGAAGGATATTTTGCGTATAACTCCGGGAAGATTGTGTTTTCAATTATAACACCGGCACCTGCCGGGGTCATTTTTGAACCTTCCCTGATATCAGCGTAAACCCTGATTGTTCTGGCAAAATCCTCCCTGAATATTGTTTCAGGGGAATCTATTTTCTTGTATTCAAGAACTGTTTTAAGCGGTACAAGATATCCGCCTGAATTCTTGACAGGAACGGAAAACACCTGTTCTATTGTTTTTTTCCTGTTGTCAGGTACTGTCACCTGAACAGGGAGCTCTGTCTCATCATCCCTGTCTATTGTATATACTTCGTATCTGTTAAGTATCGCTTTAATAGTCCTGGTCACGGCTGAAACACTTATATTCAGCCGCTGCATGACTTCCTTCCTGTAATCAATGACATACTCTGAAAAGCGCTTCTGCTCCTGTACTTCTGAGGATGATACCCCCGGTATCTTCTTAAGTTCCTCTGAAAGTTCTTGCGCAAGGGCATTTCTGATTGTGTCATTGTTTTCCTGCACCAGAATTTCAATAGGGCTTCCGCTTGACTGGCCGAACCATCCCCGTCTTATCTTAAGGCTTTCAAGGCCCTGTACAGAGGGGAATTTCCCCTCCCACTCTTTAGTTAGCTGGGATGAGGATTTCTCTCTGTTGTCGCGGCTTACAAGCTGGACTTCGATTGTAAACCTGTTCTCCTCAACAGCCGCTCCTCTTCTGCTCCGGGCAATATCAGTTCTCACAGCGATAACTTCCCGGCCTATGTAAGGCTGAAATATTTCTTCTACCTGCTGGGCCAGTTCCGCTGTCCTGAATTTATCGGTTCCCTTCGGCGCGGCCCCTTCAAAATCAACCCGTGTCACTTCCTCCCGGGGGAACAGCACAAAGCTCATTTTATTTGAAACTATGCTGAATGCCGTGTATAAAAGAGCGATCAGCAGAATATAAAGTATTGTCTTTATTCCAAGCAGTTTTTCCAGGATTTTTCCGTATTTATCTTCAACTATTTCAAACCAGTGCCCTTTCCCGTTGAGTTTTTTATTCTTTCTTTTAAGGAAATCAGGCAGTGCAATGGAAAGGTGGGATGGCAGTATTAATAATGCTTCCAGAAGGCTTCCGCACAGCATAAGAAAGATAAGCAGCGGAATAAATGAAACAAATTTGCCGAACCGTCCCCCGAAGAAGTAAAGCGGCGTAAAGGCTACACATGTTGTAATAATACTGGCTATTACCGGTTTAAGGACATATACTGTCCCTTCAATTACCGCCGTCTTCCTTTCTGTTCCGTTGTGCCGCAGCCTTCCTACATTTTCAGCGACAATAATAGCGTCATCCACAACCATACCCATAACAAGAATAACCGCGGCCATTGTCATGTTGTTGATAGTGTATCCTGAGAGGTATACAAAAATAATTGTGAAACACATGCTGAACGGGATACCGGCCGCTACCCAGAACCCGCTTGTAAAGTCCAGAAAAATAAAGAGCGTCAGGATTACAAAAACAAAACCGATTAGGCCGTTTACTGAAATAAGAGCGAGTCTCTCCCTTACCGCGGTTGATTCATCATCCATGAGAACGGTATCAATGCCGGCTTCCTTAAGAACATTGTTTTTAAACCTGTCGACTTCCGCCATTATCATGTCATTTGCTTCTATAATTCCAGCGGATGATTTTTTAACAATATTCAGCCTTACCCCTTCATGGCTGTTGTATTTTGTTATTGTTACATATTCCTCAAACGTTTCATCAACAGTGCCCAGATCTGATATTCTTACTGTCGCTCCGTCAAATGTTCCGCGGACAATTAATTTCCTTATTTTATCCGGTGTGTCGAGTTCTGAAACGATTGAAACCTTTATTTCATCCTTGTCCTTTATAACTCCCGCCGGCAGTCTGAAACTGTTTGCGGAGAGTATATCAATTACATCTGTAACTGCCATGTTGTAGTACGCGAGTTTGTCCGGATCAAGACGGATTACAATTTCATTGTCAAGAGCCCCTGAAACTGATACTTCCCTTACTGTGCTGAGCCTTTCTATTCTCTTTTTCAGTGTTTCAGCATAATCCTGAAGCCTTTTTCTCCCCTCCGCGGTGAGTATTTTCTGATCCAGGTCTATTAGCGCTATATCGAGTACAGACCGCTCTGATGTCTTTATCTCCCGCAGCCGCGGCGTACCCGCGTCATCAGGAAAATCTATTTCAAGCACGCTGCTTCTTATCTCATTTATTATATTGTCTCTTTCGGAAGGATTATCTTCAAGTTCGACAGTTATTGAGCTTGAGGAAGAGCCTGATGTGCTTGAAACTGTCGAAATCCCGTTAATGCCGTTTAGCGAGTCTTCGATAGGTTTTGTTATAAAATATTCAACATCGGCAGGGGAAGCGTTTTTATAGCTTGTATTGATTCTTACAATATCAAAGGTAACATCAGGCATGGATTCCTTGCCGGTTTCCTGCCATGCGAAAATAGCTGTAATTATTACCCCTGCCGCTATGAAATTTGCCAGAAGATGTCTTTTGGCGAAGTATTCGATAATTGTGCGGATCATATTGCCACCTGCTGTTCCTGTACCGGCTTATATTTTGTGAATTATATCATCGCTTTTTTTATTTGAATATATGCAAAAAATACTATTATTCACTACAGCGGACAGATAATGTAAAAAATTACCGGCTCTCCCCATACGCTAACGGGTCTACCCTGTAAAACTGCCGGATGCCGCAGCCAGGATTGAAAGTACAGTTAAAAACGAGAATATAAAAGCTGCATATTCCCTGTCTAGCAGGAAAAGTATTGAAAGGGCAAGCAGGCTTATTCCCACAGCAGAGGCGAAAAGAATGATGGAAAAATAAAGGAGCCTGTATGACGGGGCCAGGAGCAGTCCGTTCATTCCGGAATCATTGTAGAGCCTTGCAATCTGTTCTCCGTTCATTCTCCACAGCGCGGCAATTTCCCTCCCGTATTCCGGGTGGGAATAAAGTTCAATAAGAAACAGGATAAACCCTGTGACCAGGATGAAGAGAAATGATCTGTCTATCCATGAGCAGATTCTGCCGTATTTTTTATTCATATCTTTCATAGGTTGCCCGCTATAAGCCTTATGCCTGAAAATACAAGAAACGCAATTATAAGGGTCCTGATCAGGCGCGGGCTTGCTTTTCCCATAAACCTTGCCCCCAGTTTTGAACCAAGAGCGACACCCAGAAAAGAGGGCAGGGCGATAAGCGGGAAAACCGCATTGTGAGAAATATAGACCCATATCGCGGATGATGAATTGGCTGATATTATAATGCTGCTTGTTCCTGCCGCAAGTTTAAGCGGGACCCCGAGGACAAGATTTAAGACAGGAACGCCGGCCCAGCCGCCTCCTATCCCGAACATCCCTGATATTATCCCGATAAACGCAAAAAGGACCATTCCGGTGAGGGAATTTTTTATTGACCATTCATTCCCCTCTTCATTTCCGTTATTTTTAAAGATCCCTCCGATATGAAGTATTGATGCGATAAAGTCTTTTTTCAGGGGGAGTCTTGATGATGAGTGTGATCTGTTTAGAATCATGAAAGCGGAGACTGCGACCATTATTACTCCGAGCGTTATTTTTAATACCCTTTCGTCCGCCGCGAGCCCTGCCTTTGCCCCTATTACGGAAAACACGGCGCCTGACAGGGCAAACGGAAGCGAAAGCCGTATATCAGCAAATCCCTGTTTTAAAAGCCTGGGCGCGGCAGAGAGTGAACTTCCAAGCGTCAGGAACAGCCCTGCTCCCCTTATCAGGTCAAAATTGAAAGGGAAAAAGGCGGCTACTACAGGAACATATATCGAACCCCCTCCTATCCCGGCGAGGACAGAGACAATTCCCAGAAAAAAAGAGATTACAAAAAGCAGTAAAGGATTTATCCACCACACAACTTTTTTATACTAAAGCAAGTGGTAAAGTTGTGCAATTATTATATCGCGGGTACGGCTATGGATAGGTGTTTTTTTTTATGCTATATCTTTCAGGATATGACAGCTGTAATAATTGCCGCATCGCTTATAGGCATTGCCGCGGGAAAAATACCTTCCCTTAGGATGAACCGGGCTACAATCGCCTTTACAGGCGCCGCGCTTCTTATACTGACCGGTTCACTTACCTACAGTGAAGCGCTTGCAAGCGTTGACCTTAATACAATAGTCCTGATTTTCGCAATGATGATAATCAATGCAAACCTCAAGCTAAGCGGTTTTTTCAGGCTGACGGGCAGGCTTATCGCAATGAAAGCGGATACGCCTGAGGCCCTTCTCGCCTTGATAATCCTCACTTCAGCGCTGCTTTCAGCTCTTTTTCTGAACGATACAATAGTGCTTATGATGACCCCACTTGTGATTGAAACCGCTCTGATTGCTTCCCGGAACCCGGTTCCGTACCTGGTTGCTCTTGCTGTATCCGCAAACATCGGGTCAGCTGCGACTTTCATCGGCAATCCCCAGAATATTATGATCGGGGCCCTCTCCGGCATCCCCTTTTTTTCATATACGCTTAAGGCCCTTGTCCCTTCTGTATTCGGGCTTGCCGTATCCTGGCTGGTAATTGTTATTGTCTTCAGAAAGGAATTTGACAATTCCAGGTTCTCTTTAAGTGTTTCTTCTTCAGTATTAATATATAAACCGCTTCTTTATAAAAGCCTTTTCTCTGTTGTAATTCTGGCAGCATCAATAGCAGCAGGACTCCCGATTACCCCCGCAGCCCTTGCAGCCGCATCCTTTCTTGTAATAACAAGGAGGGTAAATCCCGGGCGCGTATTCGCGGATATTGATTTCAGCATTCTTGTCTTTTTTTCAGGGCTGTTTGTAATAACCGGGGCGCTTACCCGGCTCGATTTCTATCAGGAAGCGGTAACTGCGTACGGCGCGGCAATTTCAGACAGTATTCCCTTGTTCAGCGCCTTCTCACTTATACTGAGCAATATTGTTTCCAATGTTCCGGCTGTTATGCTTCTGCGCCCTGTCGTAGAGCTTGCGGCAAATCCGGATGTCATGTGGAGCGCCCTTGCCCTTTCTTCCACCTATGCGGGCAATCTTACCCTGATGGGATCGGTCGCAAATCTGATAGTCGCTGAAACAGCGCGCAGACAGAATATAAACCTCTCTTTTTCATCTTACCTTAGGGCCGGTTTCCCGGTTACAGTTATAACAACAGCCGCCGGCGCTCTTTGGCTGATGCTGGCAGGGTGAGAAGCGTTTATCCGGCACCTGGTCTTCCCATCCTGTTCTAATTGCTTTGACCGAAATTTTCATTGCCAAACCATATAACCGGCCATTTAATACTATCTTTTTAGTATGAAAAAAAAATAGACAGATTCTGCTTACAATGTTACAATAGCATTGTAATACAAAACAATTTGAAGGAGATCTCATGAAAATTTTTAGAAAAACTGCAGTTTTAATTCTGATTCTGCTGCTTGTATCATCTTTTGCCTTTGCAGGCGGACAGAAAGAGGGAGCTAAAAGAGAATTTATCAGGTTCGGCGGAGGCGCGCCGGGCGGATCATGGTTTGCTACTGTAGGCGGATTTGCCTCATATATCAGCAGCGCAAACCCGAATCTTAATATTACAGCTGTTTCAACAGGCGGATCTGCTGACAACAACAGGCAGGCGGCAAGAGGACAGCTTGATACATGGCTAACCCATGCAATGACAGCACTTGACCTCTGGACAGGAGCAGGCGAATTCAAGGGAGAAACCCCCTACAAGAATTTCCGCCTCATTTCCGGTGTTTATGAAAGCCACCACCACTTTGTAACACTTGCAAGTAAAACCGATATTAACACTCTCCAGGATTTTGCAGGAAAATCTGTAGTAATGGGCAATACAGGAAGCGGAGGAGCTATCAACTCAGAGAATATATTAAAGGCTCTTGGTATTTTTGATAAAGTTGACGTCCGCTACATGGGATGGGAAGATGCGGGAAGAGCTCTTCAGGACGGCAGAATTGATGCGGCAGGCGCAAGCAGCGCTCCGGCATCAGCTGTAGTAACTCTTGATGCGCAGAGGCCGATCAAGCTGATTGCACCGTCAAATGCGGATTTTGCCAAAATTATTGCGGCATATCCATCCTACTCAAAATCAGTTATCAAAGCTGGAACATACAGTTCTGTAAAAGAGGATTCTCCCTGTATTTCTTTCCTTGTATACTGGGCAGCTCAGAAGGATCTTTCAGAGAAGGCTGTTTATGATATGATGGTTATAGGACTTGACCCTGCAAACCTTAAGGAACTTTCAAGTATTCATCATAATCTTAAAACAATCGGACCTTACCTTGACCAGATGAGTACTTTTCCGGTTCCCCTTCATCCGGGCGCTGTTAAATACTACAGAGAGAAGGGCTTGACTGTTCCTGAATCACTCATTCCTCCTGAGATGAAATAACCGAATAAAAATAAATTAAACATGAAAACCCTGGAAATGCTGTTTCCGGGGTTTATTTCTATCAAGAAATTAAAACCCTGATTATGTCCTGTTAATATCATATTCAAAAGGATCAACATTTTATGGAAAATAAAATTAAAGACAAGAAAAAGGAAAAGCTGGCAGAATCCCTGGTTGAACGCAGAAGGCCTGTTGAGCCTGCTAACAGGGCTCTGTATTATCTGCTCTTTGGAACAGGTGCTCTTTTCTCTTTTATTTACTGGTTCACTTGCGGTACCGGCTCGTACTCTACGGAAAGTCATCGGGGAATCTACTATATCCTGACTATGGTCATGACTTTTTTAATGTACAGGTCTTCGATTAAAAATAAGAGCAAAAATCCATCAGTTTTTGATATACTGATTGCAATTGCGTCTGTTGCGGTTGTTGTTGTCTGGATCGTAATATATCCGAATTATGCAGTAAAAAAAATCGGCAATCCGGACACAATTCATCTTGTTATAGGCGCGCTTGTAATCCTCCTTTCTCTTGAAATTGCGAGGAGGGTTGTGGGTTATGTTCTTCCGGCTATGGCTCTTGTATTTCTGCTTTACGCCTATTTCGGGCCCTATGTTCCGGGAATGCTCGGGCATTACGGCTTCGGGCTTGACAGGATATCCGAGTTTGTCGGCTTCAGCATGGAAGGAATATGGGGCGTTGTAATGAACACATACGCGACATACATATTCCCCTTTATAATTTTTGCCTCTTTTATTGATTCTGCGGGAGCCGGTAAAGCGATTGAGAAAATATCAACTGCCCTTGCTGGCGGCGCCCGGGGCGGTCCTGCCAAGGTTGCTGTTATATCAAGCGGCCTTATAGGTTCGGTAACCGGCTCATCCGCTGCAAATGCTGTAATAACCGGTTCCTACACAATCCCGATAATGAAAAATCTCGGATACCGCGCCCATACAGCTGCCGGTATAGAGGCGGCAGCATCTACCGGAGGGCAGTTTATGCCTCCGATTATGGGAGCAGCTGCGTTTCTAATCGCGGCTTTTACAAGGACGCCGTATACAGAAATAGTAAGAATATCAATTATCCCGGCATTTCTCTATTTTCTCGGTGTAGGCATGATGGTCCACTTTATCGCGGCAAGGAGAGGCATCAAGGGTCTTCCCAAAAAGGATATACCCCCTCTCGGAAGGACTTTAAAGGAGGAAGGGTATCTGCTTCTTCCAATCCTTATTATCTTTATTATGATCGTCATGGGCTTTTCCCCTCAGCTGGCAGCATTCTGGTCAATTATCGCGGCCATAGCACTGAGCTGGATTACTCCTGAAAACAGGATGACGCCGAAAAGGATTATGGAAGCTTTCTATAAATCTGCAAAAAGTTCACTTACTGTCGGCGCGACAGCGGGTGTTATCGGGATAATTGTCGGAATTGTTTCAATGACCGGTCTCGGAATGAAATTTTCGCAGTACATCATATCACTTTCAGGCGGATTACTGCCAACGACAATCCTGTTTATAGCTGTCGCCGGCTACATTATCGGCATGGGAGTTACTGTAACAGCTACCTACATTCTGCTGGCGGTTCTCGCGGTGCCTGCCCTGGTTAACCTCGGGGTTGATATGCTTGCCGCCCACCTTCTGGTTTTCTGGTTCTGTAATGTCGGAGGGATTACTCCCCCTGTCTGTCTGGTAGCTTTCGCGGCATCGGCAATAGCTGACTGCAAACCTCTTGACGCCGGCTGGGCCGCACTGAGACTGGCTTCTCCTCTTTTTATTATTCCTCTGCTTTTTATCTATACGCCGATTCTTCTTAACGGGCCGGCGGGAGAAGTCTGGGCTACTGTAATAACCAGTACTATAGGAATTGTCGCCTTTGCCGGAATGATGCAGGGCTACTGGCTTAAAAGAGCGAGCGTAATCCACAGGGTAGCCCTCGGCCTTTCCGCGCTCCTGCTGTTTCTGCCCCAGCCCGCTACAGATATTGCCGGTATTGTACTTCTTGCAGCTGTAACCATTGTTAATTACAGGGTAAAAGAAACCGAAGCAGCCCCGCAGGTGTGGTAGGCAAAAGATAAGGAGAATGATTTGAACAGAAAACTGATATATTCACTGGATGAGGCCCATACGGGAGTACTGCACGGCGGTGCTGGTATATTCCGTGTCCTTATTGATAAAGATATGGGAGGCGCCGAGCACTTCTCTCTGCTGGTTAATACCAGCAGGGCGGGAGCTTCGGGAAAGGAACATTCCCATGATGTGGAACACTGCTGGTATATACTGTCAGGAAAGGCCACCTTCTACATGGACGGAGAGCCGCACAGGATAGGGCCGAATATGGCCATCTTTACGCCCAAAGGCGTTCCCCACAGGATGGACATAGACCCTGAAGAGGATATGACCTATGTTGTTATCTATGCCCCTCCGGGACCTGAGCAGCAGCTTAAGGAAAACCAGGCGCACGCTTTCGACTCTAAATAGATTTATATAATTAATTGAATTTTTAAGGGGCCCCCGTCAGGAGGCCCCATTTTTTATCCGGAATTAATTGAACAGGTTGTCATAAATTGTTTCTTGAATTGTTATTTTGAATTGTCCGCTGCCGTATCATCAAAGGCATTTGCCTGCTTGTGGCGCAGCTTCTGCTCAGGGCCCGGGGGCGAGTAGATTACAATAACGTTAAGGTCTGATCCCTCATCGACAACAGGCTGATGCAGAGCGTTAGGCGGCACGAATATGGCGCTTCCCGGCTTCATCTCATAGGCTTTACCGTCAATGTTCATAGTCCCGGTCCCGGAAAGAACATAGAAGCAGTGCTCCTCATCATGCCTATGGCTGCTTCCGGCGGCCCCAGCCTTTATCGTATTCTGCAGCAGTGAGAAATTCTTTGCCCCGCAGTTAGGCCCGTCAATATAAATTCTGAAAGTCCCTGCATTGCCGTGCAGGACCCCTTTCGTAGCGTCTTCTTTTGTTACCAGTATTTTTTTATCACCCATTATTTTCTGCTCCTTATGTTTTGTGGAAAAGTATATTATGATCTTTATGAAGAAAATGACTATCCCGACTTTTTTGTTTTGAATTACTGTGCTTATTTCGATTCCACCAATCTTCCGTTTATATATTTATGGAGAAGGCTGGATATCAGGGTCTGATACGGAATACCCTCTTCAAGTGCTTTTCTCTGGATCGATTGGAGATCTCTTTCACTTATACGTATATTGACTCGCTTGTCTTTTCTCAGTGTATTGGCTGCGTATTGACTATACTTTTTCTTTTCTCTTTCCGTATTATTTACAGATTTAAACTCACCACCTTCAATTGCGTTTAAAATATCCAGTTCTTCTTCTGAGTATTTATTAATCATTTTCTGTTCCTCCTGAATACTTTTTAGTGTATTTGCGGCTTGGAATAATAGTTTTCAGAAATATTTTTTCATCATCTTCTGCAAATGGCACATAGTAAATATAGTTGTTTAACTCTAATATAAAATATTTCTGTCTTGGATATTTTTCCTGATTGGGATTTTCAACAATATCCATAATGTCGCCTTTTTCTATGAGAAAAAGTACATCTTCAAAAGATATGTTTCTTGTTTTTCTCAATTCCCTGTTTTTGTTTTCATCCCAATCAAAAAGTTTCACAATTAATTATAATTACAATGTGTGCTTTTTGTCAACAAAAACACAATACTTGACACTGCTAAACTAATAAGGATGAAAATACTATGTGAAAAAATAAAGCAGCGCCATATAAAAAGCTGTCCCCCCGAAAATGCTCAGGAGAGCGTTTTTCCAGAGGAAATGGAAAATGACAACAGATAATCCAGCGGCCCATGGAATAATTACCGCGGGATCCGTAACGCCGGTTTTCAGCGGAAGGCTTGTCAGAACAAGTACTGTCATTACCGCGCCGGGAATAAGACGCGCCCCTTTGAGAAACCTCTCAGGGGGATGTTTTTTGGAGAAGAGGAGAAAAGGAAATGCCCTTGTCAAAAGTGTTACAAACCCCATTGCAGCAGCGGCAATTAATACTTTATTCACTTTTTTACTCCACTTTTAACCATTTTAACCATGAAAAAACATGATGCCGATCCAAGTACTATCCCTCCTGTCAGGGCCTGCCCAGGAAAACCCAGCAGGTTAAACATCAATACGCCGGCCGCTGCAGCAAGGAACGGCCCGGGACGTTTTAATGTTTTAACCTGTTCGACAAGAAGCACTATAAAAAGCGCGGTAAGGGCAAAATCAAGGCCCGGGGCATCCCACATAATTACTGACCCTAAAAGCGCTCCAAGAGTACTTCCAAGCGTCCAGTAGGACTGGTTGAAAAGCGTAATCAGAAAATCAAACCTTTCCCTGTCGCATCCTTCCGGCGGATCTACAGTTGTGAGAAGAGCATATGTTTCATCTGTGAGCCCGTATATAAGATAGGGTTTTGCCCATTTGAACAGTGAAAATCTTTCAAGCAGTGAAATTCCGTAAACCATGTGCCTTGAATTGATGAGGAAAACCGCAAGGGCCATCTCCGCTATGCTTTTCTGCTGTGCAAACAGGGAAAGGGCCAGGAACTGCGCTGCTCCCGCGAAGATGATGATGCACATCAGCGGGGCCCAGTACCAGGGCAGGCCGGTTTTTACAAGAAGAAATCCGTATGCCATCCCGATGGGAACATATCCGAACATGACGGGTATGGTTGTTTTAAATGCCTGAAAAGCTGTCGCCTGCTGAACTTTATTCATTCCGGAATGTTAAATTTTTTTTTACCATTAGTAAAGACGTTACTGAAAAAGCAGTGTAGCCCTGTATCAGGCGATATCAGGCAGAACCCGGCTGATCATATTTTAACCGCGGATTTTAAAAATGCCCCGGCTTTCCGTCAGCCTTGAGCCCGGGGAATTCCAGTTTCCGCAGGGCATCGTAAAGTACTATGGCCGCCGCGTTGGAGATATTGAGAGACCTTGCATCCGATACCATAGGTATCCTTATGCACCTGCCGTAGTTGGCCTTTAAAAGCTCTTCCGGCAGCCCTTTTGTTTCTTTACCGAAGAGAAGGTAGCTTCCATCCGGAATTTCGGCATCTGCATATGTTTTTTCAGCTTTTGTTGTAATATAAAAAAAATCACTTCCTGGGCATTTTGAAAAAAAATCCCCGAGGCTGCCGTAAAGGTGTACATCTACAAGGTTCCAGTAATCAAGCCCTGCGCGCTTTAAGTATCTGTCTTCTATAGAGAACCCGAGCGGTTCAACCAGGTGGAGGACTGCTCCGGCAGCGGCGCATGTCCGGGCGATATTACCGGTATTCTGTGGTATTTCAGGTTCGACAAGGACAATATTTAATGGCATACTTTCTCCGAATTCAGTTATATTATAAACAGACAGGGGAATAAGTATAAAGAGGGCCAATCTGGAATCGGGAAAAGAATTATGGTATGTTTATATCGCGGAATGCTCTGACGGGACATACTATACAGGGATTACCAATAATATTGAAAGACGGGAAAAAGAGCATAATACATCAGATATTAAAGGTGCCAGGTATACGAGGAGCAGAAGGCCGGTTAAGATTGTTTATCACGAAGAAAGGCACGGCAGGGGAGAGGCTACGGTAAGGGAGAGGGAGATCAAAAGAATGAAAAAAGAACTGAAGAAGAATCTGGCTTCCGGGGCATCCTGTCAGGGTAATTAAAACCATGAGCAATATTTTCAATATCAATAAAGAAATTACAGAAGATCTTGTAAGGCTTTCCTTTTTTACGGATATTGGTAAATCAATTGCCGCTTCCAGGTCAATCAAGGAAACACTAAATCAGGTGATGAATCATATCGGTATGATTTTTACCCCTTATAACTGGTCGCTTCTTCTTGTAAACAGAAAAACCGGTAACCTGAAATTTGTGATTGTAGTTGGAGAGGCCGCGGACACCCTTACAGGTGTAGAGATACAGAAAGGTAAGGGAATTACAGGCTGGATAGCTGATAATGCACTGCCTATAATTATTGAGGATGTAAAAAAAGACAAAAGATTTGACAATTCGCTTGATAAAATGAGCGGATTTGAGACGAAATCGATTATTGGTGTTCCGCTTAAAACCAATGGAAAGGTTTTCGGGGTTATTGAACTGATCAATAAGCTGGACGGAACTACTTTTACGGCCCATGATCTGAAAATTCTTACAACCATTGCCGACTTTGCCGCTATTGCGATAGAAAAAGCATATTATCTTTCCAGTTTAAGGAAGATGGTAAATGTCGACCCCCTTACAGGTGTTTACAACCGCAGGTTTCTCTTTTTTTATCTGGACAAGGAACTGAAAAGGAAAAAAAGGGAAGGGGCGGAGCTTTCTCTTTTATTTATCGATATTGACGGCTTTAAAAAGATAAATGACAGCTATGGACATGTGGAAGGTGATAAAGTACTGATCTCTGTTTCCAAAATTCTGATTTCTTCAGTCCGGGACTCTGATATGGTTTTCCGCTTCGGAGGGGATGAATTTTTTGTGCTTCTTCCTCATTCAGGCCGTGATGACGCCTGCAGGATTATTGACAGGATAAATGAAAAGATTGACAGGCTTAACAGCGGATCAGGTATTAAAGTAACTCTTGCTATCGGATGCAGTGAAGCGGAAGGGGAAACAGCCGAAGAGGTCCTTTCAAAAGTTGACAGCGAAATGTACAATAAAAAGCAGTTTAAGCAGGAAGAAAATATTACGGACCTTGCAGAGCATATAGAAGAGGTGTTTCTGGAAGATGAAAAAAGAGAGTGATAAGCTTTACGCCGGAATAGATATCGGATCAACTACAGTAAAAATCGCAATAACAGAACCCAATACAAATAATCTTATTTACTCTGATTACAGAAGGCATAATGCAGACCTTTCCGGGACATTAAGCCTGATGCTTGAAGATTTCGGCCGCATCTTTCCTGATTCAAGACTTGTTACCGCGGTATGCGGCAGCGGCGGGATGGCAATATCAAAAAAGCTTGACGCTTTCTATATACAGGAGGTTGTCGCCAATTCTCTGGTGATAAGAAAATACTATAAAGATGTGCGGGTTTCCATTGAACTTGGAGGACAGGATGCCAAGGTTATTTTTTTTACTATGGATGAGGAGACAAACCAGCTTATTGCATCCGATATGAGGATGAACGGGAGCTGCGCAGGGGGGACAGGCGCATTTATAGACCAGGTTGCGGAACTGCTTTCAATCAGGACAGAGGAGTTCGCGGAGCTATCGGAAAGAGGAAAGACAGTTTATGACATTTCAGGAAGGTGCGGTGTATTTGCCAAAACAGATATACAGCCGCTTCTGAATCACGGTGTTTCAATAGAAGACATAGCCCTTTCCACATTCCACGCAATAGTCAAGCAGACCATCGGAGGCCTTGCCCAGGGTATGGAGATAAAGCCGAAAGTCATTTTTGTCGGCGGCCCTCTGACGTTTAACAGGAGACTTGTAAGTGTTTTCAAGGAAAGGCTTTCACTTGGTGATGATGATGTTGTTATACCTGAAAAACCTGAAATTCTTGTCGCATACGGAGCGGCCCTTTCGATAGATCTTATGTTCTCTTCCTCCGGGGAAGGACTTCCTGTTTCCGGCATAGTATCAAAACTGAATACAAAAGGAGTCAACGGGGAAGCGCAGCAGTCCGGGGCTGGATTGCTGTTTTTTGAGAATGATGATGAAAAAACAGCTTTTTTTACCCGTCATAACAGTGAAAAGGGGAGGGAATTCTATGAAATTCCTGAGGGGACCGAATCTCTTGATGTTTATATCGGCCTTGATGCGGGCTCCACAACATCCAAATTTGTACTTATTGATAAGGAATGCCGCCTTGTTGACAGTTTTTATTCCAGCAACCACGGCGAACCGCTGAAAGTAATTAAATATGCTCTTTTGCGGCTTTATGAAAAATACAGAAGCAGGGGGATTTCACTTAATGTTTTAGGACTTGGGACAACCGGTTACGGGGAGATGCTTTTTGCAAGAGGTTTCCTTGCCGATTATCACACTGTGGAGACAGTTGCCCATGCGGAAGCGGCCCAGTTCTTTGTTCCTGATGTAAGCTTTATCCTTGATATCGGCGGTCAGGATATGAAAGCCATCAGTCTGAAAAAGGGGATTGTTACAGGTATTGTCCTTAACGAAGCATGCTCGGCCGGGTGCGGTTCTTTTGTCGAAACCTATGCCAAGTCGCTCGGAGTTGCTGTTGAAAGGATTGCGGAACTTGCCTTCCTCTCTGATAATCCCTCTCGCCTTGGTTCAAGATGCACTGTTTTTATGAACAGCTCAATAATCACTGAACAGAAAAACGGCAAGAAAACAGAAGATATCCTGGCCGGGATAAGCAGGTCAATTATTGAAAATGTTTTTACAAAAGTAGTGAGGATATCCAACTTCAATGATCTTGGAGAAAAAATAGTTGTACAGGGCGGAACTTTCAGGAATGACGCGGTTTTAAGGGCTTTTGAACAATATACAGGAAGAGATGTAGTAAGGGCCCCTTATCCAGGGGAAATGGGGGCCTTCGGAATTGCGCTCCTTGTCAAGAAACATATGGAGGAAAAAGCTGTCTCTGCCGGCGGGGATGTCCCTTTAAGCAGGTTCGCGGGTTTTGAAGCACTTAAAGACCTTGATTATGTTAAACAGCCGTCCATGATATGCGGATTCTGCGCGAACCACTGCAGCAGGACCATAATATCTTTTACCAACGGTAATAACCACATTACAGGAAACAGATGTGAGAAAGGGGAAATAGTCGGTAATCAGGAAAGCCCGGACATAAAAAAAAGGCTGAAAGATACCCGCCAGAGGCTTGATTCCGTACCCGACATGGTTAAGCTTCATAACACCCTTTTAATGAAAGAGTATCCGGTAAAAAGGGTTTTCTCACAGGAAATTTTAAACAGTAATTACAGAGGTAAATCTTCAGGCAGAGGTAAATCACACAGCCCTGTAAATATTTCTGATCCTGGCAATACATCAAGGCCGCTGAGGATCGGCATTCCGAGAACGCTTGAGTTCTGGAACAGCCTTCCTTTCTGGAGAACGCTTTTTACCGCCCTCGGATTTGATGTAGTTGTCTCCTCCCCTTCGAGCTATGACATTTATGAGAAGGGTCTTCAGTATGTTCCTTCAGATACCGCCTGTTTCCCGGCAAAGCTTGTTCACGGGCATGTCGAGGAACTTGCTGCCAAAGGCGTTGACAGGATATTCCTTCCCATGATGGTACGGCTGCCGAGGGAAAACAACTCGGCTGAGGGAAACCATACTTGCGTTATGCTTCAGGGATATCCGATGGTAGTTGAAAAAAGCAGCGACCTTTTTACAAGAACCGGCATCAAAATTGATACCCCTATTTTCCACTGGTATAACGAAAAACTAAAGAACAGGCAGATTACATCCTGGCTTTCGGCTGAGTTTTGCCTTAAAGGGCATGCTGTAAAGGACGCGATTGAGCAGGGGAATTGTGCGATGGCATTATTCAAGGCGGAAATGAGGGAAGAAGGATCTCGTGTCCTTTCAGGTCTTGAAGGAAGCAGTAATTTCGCAGTACTGCTTGCGGGAAGGCCGTACCATTCAGATCTGCTTGTTAATCACAGCATTTCCCGTTATTTTACATCGCTGGGTATCCCGGTTCTTACGCTCGATTCCCTCCCCGGTCTTGACAGTCATGATCTTTCCGATGTCAGGATGGAAACTACAATTACCTTCCATACAAGAATGGAAGGGGCTGCGATTGAAGCGGCACTTCATCCCAATCTTGAGATTGTTCAGATTGTAAGTTTCGGATGCGGTCATGACGCGATTATTTCAGATGAAATGACCAGGGAGCTTAAGAAACGGTGCAGTAAGGAGATGCTGATCCTCAAGCTTGACGAAGGCGAATCATCCGGCCCGCTTAACATCAGGATCAAATCCTTTATAGAGACAATAAGGGCAAGGAGAAAAAAAGAAAATGCTGACGGCTCTTCCGTTAAAGCCGCACCGCTTTTATGTGAAAAAAAGGTTATATATACAAAAAAGGACAGAAAGGAAAAGATTATTCTTGCTCCCAATCTGTCCCCGGCTTTTTCCCTTGTTTTTTCTTCCGTCATGCGAAAAGACGGGATAAGCATTAAGCCTTTGCCCGTCGCGGACAGCAGGGCAATCGAGCTTGGTAAAAAATATGTGCACAATGATATATGCTATCCTGCCCAGATAAATATAGGAGAGGCTCTGGCTTATCTTGAAAAGGCCGAAGGAGCAAAAACACGGTTTGCACTTGGTGTCGCCAAAAACTGCGAAGCATGCAGGGCAGGCCAGTACGCGGCTCTCGCGAGAAAAGCGCTTGATGAGGCAGGCTATCCTGAAGTTCCCATTGTGACTACCGGAAAAGACACCAAAGGGATCCACCCGGGATTTAAAATGACATTGAAGCATCAGACAAGAATGCTGTGGGGCCTTACAATTGTCGATGCCTATGAGATGATGCTAAGGCGGATAAGGCCTTATGAAACAAACAAGGGGCTAACGGACATTATTTTCAACCGCCATGTCAGAAGACTCTGTGAAAATATCCACAGGGGCAGAAATGTGCTTATAGGCCTTTTAAGGGATGCTGTAGCGGATTTTAACAGGATCGAAATATTTGCAGACAAAAGAAAGCCAAGAGTAGGAATAGTAGGTGAAATACTTGTCAACTACCATCCTGCCGCGAACTGCTATATAGAATCCTACCTTGAACTTAACGGTATGGAAGTTGTCCAGCCCGCGATGCACGACTTTTTCAGAAAAACCGCGATTATAGAAAAAGAGCTCGGCAGGCGTAAAATGGCCCCCAACTCATTTTTCCATTATCTTGTTCACGACATTACCGACAGGATATATGATTTTGTTCATAAAAAGGTATGGGGTGTTATAAAAGAGGAATTCCGGTTCCATGAACACCGGGGTAATATCTATAATCTGGTCGACAATATTAAGCCTTTTATGGATGTGACATATATCGGAGCTGAGGGGTGGAAACTCCCGGGAGAGATTATGGAGATGTTTGCATCCGGGGTAAACTCATTTGTAATAATGCAGCCTTTCGGATGCCTTCCCAATCATATAACAGGCAGGGGTATGATCAAGACATTAAAAAAACTATGTCCCGGTTCCCAGATTATAGCGCTTGACTATGACCCGGATACAAGTATCGGAAATGTCGAAAACAGGCTCCAGATGCTTATTATAAACGCCAGGGAAATTGAAAATCCTGATAAAATTGCCTGATCTTCCGTATTCCGCCGCAAGGCTGCCTGACGGAAATGCATTATAACGCAAATACGTCCTAATTTTTAAAGCCATGTATATCGATAATAGAAGCAAAATACTTTTTACTGGATTTAAATATATATGCTTACAGGAATTAAAATGGTCAGGCCTGACAATAGAATCAGGTTCGCCTGGGAAATATTTGTTCTCGTTGTAATAATCTGGACAATAATAAATATACCTGTCTATGTTGTTTTTTTCAGCGGAAGCGCTGAGCATTCAGCTGATATTACAGAACTGATACTTACTATTATTTTTTTAATTGATATTCTTATCCGCTTCAATACTGCAGTTATAGTAAAAAGAAAACTGATTACAAGCAGAATGGAAGTATTAAAGATATATCTTCGGGGATGGTTCTGGATAGATCTTGCCGCTACAATTCCATTCTGGTTTATACTCGGGGGACCCGGATTCGCGGTAACGCTTCAGACACTTAATTTATTAAGAATTGCAAGGCTGCTTAAGCTTTTCAGGGCAGTACAGACCCTGAGGAGGGCAAGGACCTCAATTCTCCTTAATCCCAATATCGTGAGAATGGTCCTGCTTGTTTTCTGGATACTTGTCACTGCCCATCTTGTCGCCTGCGGATGGATTTACATTGAGGGCGATATTGCGGATGTCAGTAACGTAAAACAGTATATTATGGCTTTTTACTGGACTATTACGACACTGACAACAATAGGTTACGGTGATATTACTCCAAAAGAAACAATCCAGATGCTGTATACGATCTGTGTTGAGATTATCGGAGCAGGACTTTACGGTTTTATTATCGGTAATATTGCTAACCTCATCGCCAATCTTGATATAGCACGGGCACAGCAGAGGGAAAAAATTGAAAAAATAAATACCTTCATGCAGTACCGGAATCTTCCCACAGATCTGCAGAAAAAGGTAAATGACTACTATAATTACATCTGGGAAACAAGACGGGGATATGATGAAACATCTGTTCTGCATGAACTGCCGGTTTCACTTAAAACCAATGTTTCCATTTTCCTGAACAAGGAGATGATAGAAAAGGTTCCGCTTTTCCGCGGTGCGGGAGATGCTCTTATCCGTGATATAATTCTTAACCTTGAACCTGTAGTTTATACTCCTGATGATTATGTGGTTAAAAAAGGGGAAATGGGATACGACATGTTTTTTATCAGCCGCGGAACTGTTGATGTTGTTTCAGAGGATGAAAAAATTGTTTACGCGACACTATCTGCAGGGCATTTTTTCGGTGAGATAGCGCTGCTTTTGAGCACTCCCCGGACAGCGACAATAAAAACCAGGGAATACTGCGACCTTTACAGGCTCAACAAGGATATCTTCGACAGGGTCCTTGAACGTTATCCGGTTTTTGCGGAAAAGATAAAAGATATGGCAGAGAAAAGGAACATGGAAATTAAATCAAGTAAATAATTTA
>JACKPD010000025.1 GCA_024233785.1 Spirochaetales bacterium
GGGAAGAATTTGGGGCTTAAAATACTTTACATAGGTGAAATTACAGGTAAACCGGGGGTTTACTGTATCAAAAAACTTCTTCCCGGGCTTAAGAAAGAGCTGGAAGTGGACTTTACAATTGCCGGGGCGGAAGGGACAACCGGAGGATTCGGCATCGGAAAAACCCATTCCGTATATTTAAGAAAGCTGGGAATCGACGTTCTTACGGCAGGGGAAAAGGTTTTCTTTAAAAAAGACATGGTTGAGCATATTGTGAAAGCCCCCTATGTGCTGAGACCCGCGAATTATCCTCCCGGAGTGCCGGGCAGGGGCTGGAAGGTGTATGAATCCGGTGAATATAAAATCGGAGTACTTACCCTGCTTGGAAACTCAGGTTTCAGCAGGATACACTTAAGCAACCCTTTTTCATATCTTCCTGAACTTGCGGACAAGATAAAGAGGGAAACAAATATAATAATATTTGATTTTCATGCGGCAACAACTGCCGAAAAAAAGACAATGGCATACCACGGGGACGGGAAAGTATCAGCTGTAATTGGAAGCCACTCGAAGGTGATGACCGCTGATGAAAAGATCCTTGCCGGGGGGACAGCTGTAATAACAGACGCGGGGAGAACAGGCAGCCAGAATTCAGTCGGCGGGCTTGAACCGGAGATAGAGATAAGAAAATTCCTTTCCCAGATACCGGAAAGGTCAAAGGACTGCTGGGAAAAACTTGAACTACAGGGTGTTCTGGTTGAAATTGATCCCGAAACAGGAAAAGCTCTTAAGATTGAGAGAATAACAAGACCCTGCGAGGCGGTTAAAGAAGAATGTACGAACGAGGAATTGTAACATCAATAGATAAGAATATTATTACCATAAAATGCGGAAAGCCGGATCAGTGTAAAGCATGCTCATCTTCATTCTGCAACATAAAAACAAAGAATTTCAAAGCCCTGAATCAGGATTCCCTTGATCTAAGCGAAGGGGATGAGGTTGAAGTATATATTTCCCCTTCAAAAACAATTTTATACAGCTTTATTGTACTGATTCTGCCTCTCCTGATGTTTATCGCCTGTTATTATCTTACAGGAGCGGTTCTGAAAGTACAGTCAGACGCGGTAAGGGCATTCGGCGGAGTAGCAGGACTTGCGGGCGGATTTTTATTAAGTTTTGCCTATAATTTTTTGAGGAAGAACCATAATCTGCCGGTTGTTACTGAAAAAATATAACCGGCAGAAAACACCTGCCGGTCTTATGGTATTCCAAAAGATGAAAATCAGAATGCGCTCTCAAACTGCCCTGTTCTAAGGAGCACAAGTGTACATGCTTCAAGATAGGGAATGGAGGCTTTTTTAAGGGCTTCCTTAAGCTCATCAGATTCTGTTCCGGGATTTAAAACAACACGCTGAGGTTTTAATTTTATAATGCTGTCAATCAGCGGAGTTATCCTGGCCGGCCCCACATAGACAGTAAGTGTATAAACATCATCCTTAATATCTGAGAGGTCTTTTACTACCTTATAGCCTTCAATATTTTCAAGCTGCGGATGTACCGGTATAACATTGTAGTTGTGTTCTGAAAGCATCTTTACCGCTTTATAGGAATATCTTTCAGGGTTGTCGCTTGCGCCGAGTACTGCTACATTTTTGCCTGGCATTATTTTCCCCCGAGTCCTTTGTCTATAAAGCTTTTAACTTTCTCTTTGGGAAGGGAGCCGGTAAAACTGTCGACCTTGCTGCCGTCTTTAAACAGAATAACAGTAGGTATGCTCATAACACCGAACCTTGAAGCAACCTCTCCGTCCTTGTCAACATTTACCTTGTAGCAGTTGACTTTCCCCTTAAGATCTTCGGAAAGGGATTCAAGTACTGGCCCGAATATCTTGCAGGGCATGCACCAGTCCGCATAAAAATCAACAAGCGCAGTTTCCCTGCCCTCAACTATCTTTGAATCAAACGAATCTTTATTTAATATTTCAACACCCACGTCTTTCTCCTGTTCAGAAATTATATGTTAAGTTTAATAATAATATGTCATTCAGTCAATTTTAATAAATCTTATTTACTGTTTATTGCTACTTTGCTTGTCTTCATGATAATATTGAGCATGTTTGATCTCAGTTTCATAATGCATCTATTTCAAAAAGAATTTATACTTAAACTGCTTCTGCTTGCGCTGCTTTACTCTATAATACCTCTTTCAGAAACATTTCTTCTGCTTCATCTCGGAGGCCTTTTCGGAAATTATCTTATTCTCGCCCTGGCCGCGACGACCGGGCTTATAGGACTTTTTATAGCGTTCAGCGAGGTAAGCTCAATAATCGGATCAATTAAAATCAAACTGAAGGAAGGAGTATATCCGGGAAAAGAGTTTATAAGCCTCGCGGGTGTTCTGACCGGAGCTCTGCTGCTTCTTACTCCGGGGTTTATCACAGACACATTGGGATTGCTTCTTTTTATCCCTTTTTTCAGAAACGGGGTCGGAAAATTCATTACATCGAAAATGGAGAACAGCCTCAAGGAAATTTATGAATATCTGAAGCTGTACGAACTTGAATAAAATAAGCCGGAAGGAAAAGCCTTTCTATAACCCCCTGATCCGGTAATACAAAAGAACAAAAAAATACCATACATATATAAAAGCATTTAATATTTTTACCGGATTCCTGAAAACCTTGCCTAGTTTTTCAGCAAACCTGGTCCCCCCTGTTTTCGCCGGGCGGGATCTTCTGCCGGCAAAAATATCAAAACTGTTTCCTATCCAGAGCATTATTCCGGGATTGAAAGCGGCTGTATTCCGCGTTATCCAGTGTCTTCCGCCTGAAAGGCCTACACCGGCAAGGATAAGGGCAGGTGAAGATTTTTTAATTGCTGTTACTACATTTTTTTCCATTTCTTTCGGAAAAAAACCGGCGCACCTGCCCACAATATTAAGGCCGGGAAAAGAAGATTTGATATTTGATTCAGTAATCCGGAGAACAGATTTTCTTCCCCCGACAAGATAAACAGACTTTCCATGATTTTCTATCACCCCGAGCAGTTTGATCACAAAATCAAATGGAAAGTAGAGCTCCGGGATATACATTCTTTTTAGGAATTTTGCGCCGAAGAGAATACTTGATGAAATAGGAAGAACCAGTTCCGCCCTCTCGATATTGGATCTGAGTTCTGTATTGAATTTGGCAAGAAAGATATCTCTAAGTGAGACAAGCATTATATTGCAGCTTTTTTTACCCGCAAGCATCTCTTTGACAGCTTTTTCAAGGTCTTCAGAGGAAAATGCATCTACAGGTATGCCTGCTACATCTATCCTTTTTCTGTACTGTCTGAGGTTAGAATCCATTTATATCTCTCCAGAAGTATTGTTTTAACCGCGGCGATGGAATAAATTGCCGCAGTTTCTGCCCTTAGAACATTTCTCCCAAGCCAAACCGGCAAAAAATTGCTGTCCCGCAGATATTTTGTTTCATTATCAGAAAAGCCCCCTTCCGGGCCGATTATTATACTGATTTTTTCAGATGCAGAGAAAAGATACTGGTGCAGCGGTTTATTGGCAATAGGTTCCTGATGAAAAAACAGTGAGATATTTTTTTCTTCATTTTTTGCCTTAACAGCTGCCTGTTCAAGATCAAGCGGCATTGAAATTTCAGGTAAAATCCTGCTTCCTGACTGCTGCAGCGCCTCGCGGCATATTTTATTCCACCTGTCTATTCTGGTCTGCCAGTTTTTCTCTTCAATTTTTGAAATGGAAAATTCACTCACAACAGGCACAATGGCTGAAACTCCGGCTTCTGTCGCCTGCCTGACAACCATGTCCATTTTTTTACCTTTAAGAAGACACTGGTAAAGAATTATTTCGGGGATATTATCCTCCCCGTCCTTTGCCCCGTCCAAAACCTTTAAGAGTTTTACTATTGCGTTTTTATTTTTAAATCCGCTTATTTCCGCTTCCCACAGATTACCGCTGCGGTCGGCAGCTGTAAAAAAACTGCCCGGTCTGCACCTGAGAACATTTTTAAGATAATGGGTATCTCTGCTGTCAAGAATTACCTCAAGCGGCAATGCCGCCTCTCCGGTCTGTCCGGGATATTCTGCAGGCAGTAAAAACTGTTTCATCTGTTTATTTTCATCTTACATTCAGCTTACATTCATCAGGCAAGGTTTATTATTACAGACCTGCTGCGCGGCCCGTCATATTCACACAGATAAATGCCCTGCCAGGTCCCGAGCAGCAGCGATCCCTCATGCACCGGGACGGTTACACTGCTTCCGGTTAGAAGCGTTTTTATATGGGCCGCGGAATTGCCCTCGACATGATGATAACCGTTTTCAAACGGAACTTTTTTTTCAAGATGATAAAGGATGTCCCTTGCTACATCAGGGTCTGCGGCCTCGTTAATTGTAACTCCGGCTGTCGTGTGCGGAACAAAAACAGTGCAGAGCCCGTCTTTAAAGTTTTCAGAAACAATAATTCTCCTTACAGCTGTTGTTATATCGGTAAAAGCACATCTTTCTGATGTTTTTATATTAATTCTGTTTACTGACATTCCCTTTTAAATCCCCTTTCTGAATAATGCTCAGCGCTTCCTGCAGAACCAGGTCATATTCAAGATCATAGACAGGAGGATCATTGTTTTTCTTGTTAAGTTCATTCCTTATAAGTTTTCTGATAAATCTGTCTTTAAGGACAATATTCTCTCCCCTCAGGCGGCTGATAAAAGAGGCTATATCCTTTTCTGAAGGGGCAGGATTATTTTTTACAAATTCCTGTATCTTGAATTTTTCAACAAGCACTTTATATGATTCAGTTTCTTCTTCTGTAAATTCCTCTTCTTTCACTTCCCTGTCAGGCGCAATCCCTATTTTATCGATATTTACTCCCGAAGGGGTATAATACCGCGACATTGTCAGCTTGAATCCTCCGTCACCGATAGCCCTTACCTGCTGGACAGAGCCTTTTCCATATGATTTTTCACCTACAAGAACCCCCCGCCTGTTGTCCTTTATCGCGCCAGCAAGAATTTCTGAAGCTGAGGCAGATCCCTTGTCAATCAGTACAACAACAGGCATATCAGGTGGAATGATGGTTTTTCTGTTAGATTTATAAACCCTGTTTTCAGAAGGTATCTTGGATCTTGTGCTAACAATAACTTCGTCCGATAGAAAAAAATCCGCTATATCAGCAACAGAGGAAAGAAGTCCTCCGGGATTTCCCCTTAAATCAACAATAAGCGATTTGTATCCTTTCTTTCTGAAATCCTCAAGCCCTGCCTTGATATCTTCAGGGGTCATCGGTGTAAACTGGATTATGCGCAGGTACCCGATGTCCTTTCCGATGATATCCATTCTGACAGTCGGCACCACGATATCTTCGCGTATTATATCCAATGTAAAAACAATATCATCGCCCCTTAAAATGGTAATATTGACACTTGTGCCGGGCTCTCCCCTGAGCATTTTGAGGACTTCATCAAGAGGCATATTTTCCGTCGATTTATCCCCGATCTTTATAATATAGTCTCCGGCGGAAATTCCGAGGCGGAACGCGGGGGTCCCTTCAATCGGGGCAACAACCCGGACAAACGGGAGGTGCTCCTCGTCAAAGCTTGTATCGCCGTAATATTTGCTTATATACATGCCGACCCCGCCGAATTTGCCGGTAGTTGTGTCTGAAAGATCATCCATATCAGAGGCTGATAAAAAAACAGAATAAGGATCGCCGAGGCTTTCAAACATTCCCTTCATCGCCCCTTCATACAGCTTTTTTGTATCCACATCATCCACATAATAGTTTTTTATAAACTGCATAACCTGCTGAATTACTGTTATATATTCACTCTGATCATCCTGAGCGCTGCTTTGCGCGTAAACAAAGGGGGAAAATGAAAAAAATATAAAAACCAGGCAGAGGCCGAAACTTATACCAACCCAGAGATATTTTTCTTTTTTGATTCCTGAAAACATCATTCACCTCTCTTTAAAATAATCTATTTATGACAATAGTTTGTCAAGAAGAATAAAATAATGCTCCGTCTTATTGACCTCCAATGCCGCTCTTTCGTAAACTTGTCGAAATGAAAAAATTTTTTTTGGCAGGGCTTATCTGGGAATTACTCCGTTTTATATTTCTTGTCTTTCTGACTCAGAAAAAAGCAGGTATTGATACATTTCTCTGGATCGCCTCTCAGCAGCTTGTTTTATTTTATCTTTATTTTTTTCTGTGGTACAATAAAGACAGGTATTGTCAGTATATGAAAGCGGCCGCTGCAGGAAAATTCATTGGAGTAGCATCAGGAGCAGTATATATCGCCCAGTTTTTTATTAAAGGAAAAATGTTAACAGCCGGTATAGTTTTTACTTTTAATATCATACTGATCGATGCGGTATTCATGATTATACTGATTTTTATAATTAAAAAATATTTCGAAGAGCAGTTGAGGGTAGAGGATGCAGGTAATACCAATAGCCAGCGGTAAAGGCGGAGTAGGAAAAACTCTAGTATCAGCCAATCTCGCGATAGCCCTGGCCCAGGCAGGTAAAAGAGTGGTACTTGCCGATATGGACCTTGGCGGTTCAAATCTTCACATTGTCCTTGGAATGACCGGCCTTAAGGGGGGAATAGGCAGCTTTATCAATAACCCTGATGTTTCCTTTAAATCAATTATTTATAAAACTGATTATAAAAACCTTCTTTTTATCCCCGGAGACTCTGAAATACCCGGTATGGCAAACCTTAAAGCATCTCAGAAGAGAAAACTGCTGAAAAACCTTTTTGCACTGGATTGCGATTATCTTATCATGGACCTTGGAGCAGGAACAAATTATAACACAATCGACCTGTTTCTGGCCTCAGGGCAGGGGATAATAGTAACAATGCCGGCGCTTACAGCTACTCTTAATGCATATATATTCATAAAGCATTCAATATTCAGGATAATGGACACTTCCTTCCGGAGAAAAACTGTCGCGCGGGAACACATTGACAGACTAAGGGAAGACAGCTCCGCAATCCAGAAAGTATATATCCCGAAATTTATTGAAGTTATCAGGAAGGAAGATCCTGAAAGCTATGAGAGGTTTATGGAGAAAATAAAAAATTTCTCCCCCCTTCTTATCATGAACATGATTGAAGATCCCAGGCAGGCCGGGATAGCCGGAAAGCTCAGGAAGTCATGCAGGGAATACCTTGGTCTTGATATTGAGCATCTGGGAGTCCTTTACAGGGATGATCTGCAGACTGTAGCGCTTAACTCAAGGCTCCCGATAATTATTTATAAACCGCAGTCTGTTCTTTCCCAGGCTTTCTACAGGATTTCTGAAAAGCTTCTGATGGATTACAGGCATGATACAAATCCGGATGAGGATTATTTCGATGAGTCATACATGAATGCTGAAATTGAAGCGCAGGCGGATTTTTCAGCCAAGATACAATCCATGGAAGAGCTGCTTCACAGCGGCGCGCTCACATCGGCAGACATGATTGATATTATAAAAACACAGCAGATAGAACTTAATGAGATGAAAAAGGAAAATACCCTGCTGAAATCCAAGATTGTCAAAGCGGCAAACGCAGGATATAAATTTTAATACCGGAGTAAATATGCCCTTTTTTATCAATTATCCGACCTGGCTGCACCCTGAGATAATTCCGGGACTGCCTTTCAGATGGTATGGAGTAATGTACATGATTGCATTTCTCCTTTCGTACATACTTTTCAAAAAACAGGTAAAAGAAAAAAACCTTGATTATTCCGAGGATACAGTTACAAATCTTTTTTTCTGGGCAATCCTGGGCGTTCTTATAGGAGGGCGTGTTTTTTCAACCCTCTTCTACGACCAGAGCGGAAAATACTGGATGAACCCCCTTCTTATATTCTGGCCTTTTGACAGCAATTTCAATTTTACAGGGCTTCAGGGTATGTCATACCATGGGGGCCTGCTCGGTGTAATTATTGCCGTAATTATCTACTGCAGAAAAAACAGGTTAAATATTCTTGAAACAGGTGATATGTTTGCGGCGGCAGCCCCCGCCGGATACACGTTCGGAAGGCTTGGAAACTTTATCAATGGAGAATTATTCGGAAGGGTCACCTCTTCTCCCTGGGGAATGGTATTCCCTGATGCCCCTTCCTTTCCGGTTAAGGAAGGATGGGTGCTTGAAACAGCACTCAAGGCCGGGATAGATGTCACATCTATCGGTGAATATGTAAACCTGCCGCGGCACCCGAGCCAGCTTTACGAGGCATTGTTCGAAGGGATATTATTATGGGTTTTCCTGTGGTTTTTTATGAGAAAAAGAAAACTGCCCGGGGGGACTCTTATCGGAGCATATATAGCCGGGTACGGACTTGTCAGATTTTTTATAGAGTACTTCAGGGAGCCGGACCAGGAAATAGGGTTTATTCTTTCGCTTTCATCAAACCCGGGGCATATCTACAGGTTTGATTCACTGCTTAATTTCTCCCAGGGGCAGCTTCTGTGCTTTTTTATGATAGCGGGCGGCCTGTTGTTTATGTATATACTTAAAAAAAATGAGAATAAGAAAGCCGCGGCGGAAGAGATGCGTGAGACAAAACTGAAAAAAGGGCTTAAAGATTTAAGAAAAAAGAAATAGGGCAGGTCATCTTGTTCAGTGCAGACCGCAAGGCCTGTCCTTAGTGCAGACCGTCAGGCCTGTCCAGGCACAGCCCGCCGAGCCGGCCTTCCCTCACTTCTGTCAGAATTATCCGCGAAACCTTGTCAGTATCTACTATGCCGCCGGTTACAAGACAACCCCTCTTTTTACCTATTATCTGAAGAAGCTCATCAGGGGCAGTTTCCTCTACTGTCTTAAGTTCTATTCCATACCGCTCGGAAAGATTTACAGGATAGAGTTTTTTAAGCAGCGCTAGGGCTTTTACCGCTATATCATCCCTGTAAAGAATACTGTCCCTCACACTCCCCAGAATAGCAAGTTTTTCACCTACTTCCTGGTCTTCGAACTTATGCCAGAGTACTCCAGGTGTATCTATAAGGTGCAGCCGTTCTGAAATCTTCACTTTTTTAAGATCACGGGTTACACCGGGTTTGTTGCTCACTTCCTGTTTCTTCTTTCCCGCTATATGGTTAAGTATTGCGGATTTCCCTACATTCGGTACGCCAATAATCATTGCCCTTATCGCCCGTTTACCTATCCATTCAAATTCGCGGCAGAGATATCTGCTTTTTTCAACAATACCGGAAATGTTCTTTCCCGTTATGGCAGAAACCTGGACAACATCGCTGTTGCTCCTGTTTTTTTTAAAATATTCTTCCCACAATTTTAAAACAGAGCTGTCTGCCAGGTCCGACTTGTTAAGGACTATAAGAAGAGGTTTGTTTTCTACTATTTTTTCAATCATAGGATTGCGGCTTGACCAGGGGATTCTCGCATCAAGTATTTCAAGGACTATATCTGACTTGCCGATATTTTCCCTTATCTGGCCGATTCCCTTGTGCATGTGGCCTGGAAACCATTGTACTGGCATAAAAACTCCGGAATCAAACTATATCAGGAAAGTTTTATTAAAATAAGCCCTGCTGTAATAAGCGCTATACCCATAATTTTACCGGGGGTAATTTTTTCTTTTAGAAAAATTATTCCAAGGACCGAACCGATTACAATTGAAAACTCCCTTACCGCGGAAATATATCCTGCATTCGCAAGTGTAAACGCATAAAGTATCATTAGGTATGTCCCAAGCGCTCCGTAGCCGATTATGATGGAATATTTCCAGCTCTTCTTAAAAGTCTCTTTTATCTGGGGAAGCCCTTTTCTGAAAACAAACGGTGTCATGAGGGATAAAGCCATCATGTCTTTTAAATTCAGGTATGCTACAGGATTGGTGTGGGCAACACCTGCCTTGTCATTTACCGAATAAGTTATAATTGATGCTCCGACGCAGACTGCATAGACAAGCACACTTAAATCCCCTTTAATCAGCTTCCTCTTAAGACTTATTATTATAACCCCTGAAAAAATAAGAGCTATTCCGGCAACACCGGACGGGCTGAAACTCTCTCCGAGCAGAAGAAAAGCAAAAACAGCGGTGCCGGCTATTCCAGTGCCTCTTGCAACCGGATAGACAACCGAGATGTCCCCTTTTCTGTAGCCGAGGTAGAGAAAATAATAATACGAAATATGGGCAAGGGCGGTAACAGACATGAACCTCAATTCATATAGTGTCAGTCCGTTGACAGAGATAATATAAAGTGAAACAGGCAGCAGGGTAAGGTTTGCCATCCAGAGGCCTGCAAGTGTTACCTGAAGGCTGCCGGAGGCTTTCTTGCTGAAAAAATTCCATACCGCGTGGGTAAATGCCGCAAAAAGAACCAGGAAAAAGACTCTTAATTCCATTATTTTTCCAATTGTCCTGCAGGACATAAATCTATTTACAAAAAGATCCGCACCTGAGTTAATTTCTGGAGGATATTTTTCCCCAGGTATCTTTTAATGTAACAGTTCTGTTAAATACCAGCCTGCCGTCTCTGCTGTCGAGGCTGTCAGGACAGAAATATCCCTGTCTTAAAAACTGGAACCTCATTCCGGGCCTTGCTTCGGCAAGAGACGGTTCCGCAAGCGCTTTTTCAATTATCTGGAGAGAGGAAGGATTGATATTATGCACAAATTCTCCCCCCTCTTCAGGATCCGGTTTTATAAACAGGGTGCTGTACAGCCTCACTTCGCACTCAACAGCATCAGCTGCCGAAACCCAGTGTGAGGTCCCTTTAACCTTTCTCCCGTCCTCACTCCAGCCGCCGCGGCTTTTTGGGTCGTATTCGCAGATTACTTCCGTAACATTTCCGCTGCCGTCTGTCTTATAGTCAACACACTTTACATAATAGGCATGCTTAAGCCTTATCTCATTTCCGGGAGATAGACGGAAATACTTTTTGGGAGGGTCTATCATAAAGTCTTCCCTCTCAATGAAGATCTCACGCGAGAATGGAATTTTCCTGCTCCCCCCGCCGTCCGGCTGCTCGGGATTATTTTCCCCGTCAAGCCATTCTGTTTTATTTTCGGGATAGTTTCTGATTATAACTTTAAGGGGGTCAAGAACAACCATTCTTCTGTCAGCGTTTCTGTTGAGGTCCTCCCTGAGGCAGTATTCAAGAAGCGCATAATCAACAGTGCTGTCTGCTTTCGCGACACCTATGCGGGCTGCAAACTCCCGTATAGCCTCAGGTGTATAACCTCTTCTCCTCAGGCCCGATATTGTAGGCATCCGCGGGTCGTCCCAGCCTGAAACATATCCTTCCTTTACCAGACGCAGAAGCTTTCTTTTGCTCATTACAACATAGGTAAGATTAAGCCGGGCAAATTCGATCTGCTGCGGCCGGCACGGCGCATCAGCCTCCCTGACTACCCAGTCGTAAAGCGGCCTGTGGTCTTCGAACTCGAGTGTGCAGATAGAGTGGGTTATCCCCTCTATTGCATCGGATAAGGCATGGGCATAATCATACATAGGATAGATGCACCATTTATCGCCTGTCCTGTGGTGATGGGCGAACTTTATCCTGTAGATTACAGGGTCCCTCATATTGAGATTTGGGGACGCCATATCGATTTTTGCACGGAGGACACAATCACCTTCCTTAAAATCGCCGTTCCTCATTTTTTCAAACAGCTCAAGGTTCTCATCAACAGTCCTGTTCCTGTCCGGGCTTTCCTTCCCCGGTTCTGTAAGTGTTCCCCTGTACTCTCTTGTTTTTTCAGCGTCAAGAGTATCGACATAGGCAAGTCCTTTTTTGATAAGCACCAAAGCATACTCATAGAGCTTATCAAAATAGTCTGAGGCAAAAAACATTTTATCTCCCCAGTCAAAACCGAGCCATTTAACATCTGTTTTTATCGATTCAATATATTCAACTTCCTCTTTTTCAGGATTCGTATCGTCAAACCGCAGATGTGTAACCCCTCCGTACTGTCTTGCCAGGCCGAAATTGAGGCAGATTGATTTTGCGTGTCCTATATGGAGATAGCCGTTAGGTTCAGGAGGAAACCTCGTTACAACCCTGCCGCTGTTTTTACCGGCGCTGATATCCTCCTCAATAATTCTCTGAATAAAGTTTTTTAGCAGATTTGTGTTTTCGTCCATAATTTTTTCCTGTTTTTATATTGCTGATGTATTTACAATACTTTGCCGTAACAGACAGTCTCTGCATGTTTGAAGCAGGGAATCATTTTACTGAATATCTGCTGCAGAAACCGGCCCCTGCACCGCTGGTGCGGATTTTTTTATCTTGCTATCAGTTCAAAAAGCCTCTCAAGGTCTTCCCTTGAAAAATATGATATTTCAATCTTACCCTTGGCAAGGCTCCCGTTAAGATTTACCTTTGTTCCCAGCGCGTCGATAAGCTGCTGCTCAAGATTCATAACGTCGGGGCTTTTTTTCTTCTGGAGCTGCTCTTTTTTCTCACCGGTCCCGTGGAGGCTTCTCATTCCGTTGTTAAGGTCCGAAGACTGTTTTTCAGCTTCCCTGACAGAAAGGCCGCCGTTAATAATTCTGTTAAAAAGGATCCTTTGGTCAGCCGGGTTAATTACTGAAAGCACGGCCCTTGCATGTCCGGCTGATATTTCGCCTGACGAAAGCGCGTCCTGCATGTCCTGGGGCATTTTAAGGAGTCTCAGGCTGTTCGCGATTGTCGAGCGGTTTTTCCCAATCTTTTTGGAAAGTTCATCCTGACCCAGGTTATAGCTTGTAATAAGGGTCTGGTATGCTTTTGCCTCTTCAATGGGGGATAAGTCTTCCCTCTGAATATTTTCAATCAGGGCAATCTCGTATTTTTCCTCTTCCGTAAAATTCTTTTCAATAACAGGTATTTTTTTAAGACCCGCAATGCCGGAGGCCCTGAAACGCCTTTCCCCTGCTATTATTATATATCTGTCCCCTTTTTTCTCAACAAGGATCGGCTGAAGCACCCCTTTTTCCCTTATCGATTCCGCAAGCTCATCAAGCATTTCAGCATTGAACTCTTTACGGGGCTGGTTGGGATTCGGAACAATCTTGTCAATATCTACATAAAGCCCAATAACTCCATTTTTATCTTCTGCCAATGTTTCATCAGATACAGACTGGAACAGCGCTTCAAGTCCTTTGCCCAGAGCTCTTTTAGACACGGTTAATTACCTCTTCAGAAAGTTTTTTATAGCTTCTTGCGCCGGTTGAATCATCACGGTATATGCTTATGGGAAGACCGTGGGACGGGGCTTCCGACAGGGCTACGTTCCGGGGAATTACAGTTCTGAATACTTTTTCCCTGAAATAACCTGTAACATTTTTTACAACTTCATTGGCAAGATTTGTTCTTGTATCATACATGGTAAATACTATACCGCCGATTGACAGCTTTTTATTAAGTTCCCGCTGTATGCCCGCGATTGTCTGGACAAGCAGAGTAAGCCCTTCAAGAGCAAAATATTCGCACTGAAGAGGAATTATTACATGGTCTGCGGCAACAAGCCCGTTAAGGGTAAGAATCCCCAGCGACGGCGGGCTGTCAATAAATATATAGTCATAATTGTTTTTTATCTTTTCAATTATTTTTTTAAGATAGTATTCCTTGTCTTCCTGATCAACAAGTTCAATATTTGCCCCTGTCAGGTTGATATTGGCAGCTACTGCAGAAAGGTTTTCAACCGGTGTTTTCTGTATAACATCTTCTATTTCAGCCTTTCCCGATAAAACCTCATATATTCCCGGTTTTTTTTTATCTAATCCAAGGCTTGAGGAGAGGTTTCCCTGAGGGTCAAAGTCAACAAGAAGTGTTTTCTTTCCCGCATCAGCTATATATGCGCCGAGATTTACCGCAGTAGTAGTTTTTCCTACTCCGCCTTTCTGATTTGCAAATACTATAATTTTTCCCATTTAGAGTCATTATATAGTAAAAACATTTGTTTGTCTTTAAGTTAAAATAAACTTGACTATTAATATGATAATTGTAATCTTTATTATATATTTTAGATTGCCGGAGAAAAAACATGCTTATAGATGATGTTAAAAAAGCTGTAGAAGATGTTCGTCCAAGCCTTAAAGCTGATGGAGGAGACATAGAGTTTGTAAGTGTCAGCGATGACGGAAAAGTCAAGGTAAAGCTGAAAGGCGCATGCCACGGATGTCCTATGGCCCAGGTTACACTCAAACAGGGTGTTGAAAAATATATCAAAGGTAAGATTCCTGCTGTTGTATCTGTTGACGCTGTTTAAGCGCAAAAGCTGCATCATATTTTTATTTGAATCAATCTGATATATTGTAATAATATTCAGGGGATTTATGCTTTGTAAGTATAAATCCCTTTTTTTATGTATTAAATTTGTTTGACTAATTTTTATCCGATTTAATGCCGTTATTGTAATAATGATAAATTTATTTTTACATTTCAGCCTTATTGTGTTTAAATACTAGGTAAGAGAGAAACATGGAAGTTAAAGAAACCTTGACCAAGGAGCAGAAAGATTTCAAAACTCTTCTGCTTAGACTGCCTAAAACTGAAATACACCTCCATCTCGAGGGAACAGCTTCTGTAGAAACAATATGGTCGCTGATGAAGAAAAACAATCTCAACCATACTGACATCTCAAATAAAGAAGATCTTAAAAAGAAATTCCAGATAACAAACCTTGAAGAGTTTATCGATCTTTTCATCAACGTTATACAGAGCAGTTTTTCAACTGAAAATGATATTGAATATCTTATAAATGATGCCGGTGAATATCTTAAGAAAAGCAACACTGTTTATTCTGAAATATTTTTCGCTCCTTCCAAATTTGTTTCAATGGGATTTGATTTCGGGAAAATGATAAAAATCCTTGAAAAAGGAACAAGTACAATAATGGACAGGCACGGTATCGAGGTTAAATACATTATTGATGTATCAAGAAGCTTCGGTTTTGATAATGCAATGAGAAACCTTGACCTTGTTATTGCCAATCCTTCAAAATCTGTCATTGGAATAGGGCTGGGAGGTTCTGAAACTAAAGGACCGGCCAGGGATTTTCAAAAAGTTTTTGAAAAGGCGATTTCGCACGGTTTTCATGTTGTGGCCCATGCCGGAGAGGATGTAGGCCCTGAGTCTGTCTGGGATGCGTTAAATCTGCTTAAAGCTGAAAGAATAGGTCATGGTATAAGTTCCATAAATGATGAAAAACTGATGAAACACCTTGAGGAAAAACAGATTCCCCTTGAAATTTGCCCGACAAGCAATCTTTTTACAAGAAAATATGCAAAAACGCTTGAAGAGCATCCTGTAAGGAAGTTTTTTGACAGAAATATGAATGTAACAATAAACACGGATGACCCGACTCTTTTTTCAGTTAACCTTATAGAAGAATACATGACTCTTTACAATAAAAAAATATTTACCGGCAGCGAGATAGTTAAACTGATTAAAAATAATATTTATGCGACCTTTCTTCCTGACGCTAAAAAAGATAAAATCTGGAAAGAGTGCGAATCCAGACTCTAAAATGTTTCACGTGAAACATTTTTATTCTTCTTCTTCGGCATCAGTTGAAACTCTGGCAATTCCTACAAGAAAATCCGGCTTTACAATATTAACGACCCTTACACCGCTGGCTGCCTTACCCTGAATTGATATTTCTTCAACACTCAATCTAATGGTAGTACCCTGCGAAGAGCTGCACATCAGTTCGTCTGTTTCACTAACAGAAAGAACACCGATAATTTCACCTGTTTTTTCTGTAGTTTTATAGGCAACCTGGCCCCTGGTTCTTGTCCCGTGATGCTGAAAAAGGTTGTAGTCTATCCTTTTCCCATAGCCGTTCTCTGTTATGATAAGTATTTTTTCTGTTTCATTGATGGAAAGGAGTCCTGTAACTTCATCTCCGGGTTTAAGTTTCATCCCGGTTACACCCCTTGATGTTCTCCCGGAAGGCCTTATATTCTTTTCGCTGTACCGCAGCGCATTGCCGCGTCTTGTCATAAGGACTATATCCTGCTCACCGTTTGTAAGGATCGCGTTTACCAGGCTGTCTCCGGGTCTTAAGTCTATTGCCCTTATTCCCCGTGTTTTGGCATTGGAAAAGGATGAAGTAGTTACTTTTTTTACAAGGCCCTGCCTTGTTCCCATAAAAATAAAGCCTTTATCGGAAAATTCGTTTATTGAAACAACCGCGTTGATATCTTCATTGGGTGAAATCGCAAAGAGCGTTCTTACAATTGTTCCCCTTGATGCTTTTGACGCTTCAGGGATCTCGTGGACCTTAAGCCAGAAAGCTTTACCTTCGCTTGTAATAAAAAGGATATAGTCATGGGTAGATGCAATAAAAAGATGCTCGACAAAATCTTCATTTTTAAGTTTAGCGGAAGATATCCCTTTACCGCCGCGTGCCTGGTTTTTATAGGCTGAAACCGGTATTCTCTTTATAAAACCCTTATTGGAAATAAGGACAACCATATCCTCTTTCTGGATCATATCCTCGATATTTATTTCTTCTATCTCATCCGAAACTATCTCTGTTTTTCGTTTATTACCGTATTTTTCTGATATTTCCCTGGTTTCCTTTGAAATAACATCGAGAATCATTGTTTCGCTGGCAAGAAGCTCTTTAAGATACTTGATCAGTGCCATAATCTCTTTAAGCTCATCAAGAATTTTCTTTGTCTCAAGAGATGTTATTTTCTGCAGTTTCATGTCAAGGATAGCCTGTGACTGTATTTCAGAAAGGCCGAAAGAATCCATAAGGGATGTTTTTGCAGCATCCACATTCTCTGATTCCTTGATGATCCTGATTACTTCATCTATATTCTCAAGCGCTATTTTAAGTCCTTCAAGGATGTGGGCCTTTTCCTCCGCTTTCCTTAAGTCATACTGGGACCTTCTTACAATTACCTCTTTCCTGTGGCTGATAAATATTTCAAGAAGGTCTTTCAGGTTAAGCAGCCTGGGCATCCCGCCGACAAGGGCAAGATTATTGATGTTGAAGTTCTGCTGAAGGCTGGTATGGGAAAAGAGCTGGTTTAAAATTACCTTGGGGATGACCCCTTTTTTAAGTTCTATAAGAATTCTCATTCCATCGCGGTCAGATTCATCCCTGAGGTCAGAAATTCCGTCAATTTTCTTTGACTTTACAAGATCAGCAATCCTGATTATGAGATTGCTTTTGTTTACCATGTAAGGAATTTCTGTAACTATTATCCTGTCTTTCCCTGATGCTGTCGTTTCAAGCGTGAACCTTGACCGGACAGTAATTTTCCCTCTCCCTGTCCTGAATGCATCCTTAATCCCTTTCCGCCCGAAAATTATACCGCCGGTAGGGAAATCTGGCCCTTTTACATGCTGCATAAGTTCTGCCAGGTCCATATCAGGTTTTTCTATCAGTGCTGTCAATGCAGAACAAATTTCTGCCAGGTTGTGGGGCGCCATATTTGTCGCCATACCTACAGCGATTCCGCTTGTACCGTTGATTAGCAGGTTGGGAAGAGCAGTAGGAAGAACAAGGGGCTCTTTCATGGAATCATCGTAGTTTGGCCCGAAGTCCACTGTCTCTTTTTTTATGTCTTTAAGTATTTCTTCTGTAATTTTTTCAAGTTTCGCTTCGGTGTACCTCATTGCGGCAGGGGGATCGCCGTCAACAGAACCGAAGTTACCCTGTCCCCGGACAAGGGGGTACCTAAGCGAAAAATCCTGGGCAAGCCTTACAAGCGCATCGTATATGGACTGGTCCCCGTGGGGATGGTATTTACCAAGAACATCGCCGACTATCCTTCCGCATTTTTTAAAATCCCTGTCATAATGAAGTCCCATCTCGCTCATGGCAAAAAGGATTCTTCTGTGTACAGGTTTAAGGCCGTCTCTTGCGTCAGGAAGAGCCCTGCTTACAATGACGCTCATTGCGTATGTCAGATATGATTCTTTTACCTCGTCCTCAACCGATACCTGTATAACCCGTCCTGTTAAATCACCCAATTTATCCCCCAAAAACAATATATAATTGTTTTGATATATGATTTATTTTTTATATATTAAAGATTTGTAAATCAAAAAATTCTGTATAAGGGTATATCTATCCCTTAGTTTCATCCGGCTCGATTGTACTCTTAATCAGACATCAAGGTTGGCAACTGCCAGGGCATTATCCTCAATAAATTTTCTTCTCGGTTCAACATTCTCTCCCATGAGAGTCGTAAAAATTGCGTCTGCCTCTACGAAATCATCAAGCCTTATCTGCATGACGCTTCTTGTATCAGGATTCATGGTTGTTTCCCAGAGCTGATCCGGATTCATCTCTCCGAGACCCTTATACCTCTGAACATTTATTTTCTCTTCAGCTACTTTAAGCTCTTCTTTGATCATTTTCATATATATGTTTTTTTCTTCTTCGTTATAGGCGTATTTTATAATCTTTGCATAACTTATTTTATAGAGGGGCGGCATTGCTATATATACATGCCCTTTTTCAACAAGTTCTTTCATATATCTGAAAAAGAAGGTAAGAAGCAGTGTTCTGATGTGGGAACCGTCTACATCGGCATCCGCCATTATAATTACTTTGTTATATCTTAATTTGGAAACATCAAACTCGGTTCCGACGCTGGTACCAAGGGTATTTATAATCGGCAGGAGTTTTTCATTTCCGATTACCTTGTCAAGTCTCGTTTTTTCAACATTCAGCATCTTCCCCCAAAGGGGCAGAATAGCCTGAAACTGCCTGTCTCTTCCCTGTTTCGCGCTGCCTCCGGCGGAATCTCCCTCAACAATATAGACTTCACACTTTTCAGGGTCCTTTTCGCTGCAGTCCGCAAGCTTTCCCGGCATTCCTGTGCTTTCGAGGAAGCTTTTCCGTCTTGTCAGCTCTTTAGCCTTGCGGGCGGCAAGCCTCGCTTTAGCCGCGTTTAAAACCTTATCAAGTATCTTTTCAAGTATTGCAGGATTTTCCTCAAAATAGGCTGTAAGCGATTCATTAACAAGCGATTCAACAATCCCTTTGACATCAGAATTGCCTAGTTTTGCCTTGGTCTGTCCTTCGAACTGAGGTTCCGGAATTTTTATGGAAATTACAGCAGTAATTCCTTCCCTTACATCTTCTCCGGACAAAGGCTCTTCCATTTTTTTAGCAAACTTGGATTTCTTCAGGAAATCATTGAAAACCCTTGTCAGCGCAGATTTAAGACCTGCAAGATGGGTTCCTCCCTCTCTCGTGTTTATATTATTTACAAAAGAGAATATGCTTTCCACATATCCGTCATTATACTCAAGTGCAAGCTCAACTTCGGTGTTGTCCTTTGTTCCGGTTATATAAATCGGTTCTTTATCTATTGTTGTCTTGTTTTTATTTAGATAGCTGACAAAGGATTTTACTCCGCCTTCAAAATGAAAATCATGTTCCTTGATTGTAGGAAGGCGTAAATCCTTTATGGTTATTCTTACATTTTTATTTAAAAACGCAAGCTCCCTCAGCCTGTTGGAAAGGATATCAAAGCTGAAAATATCTGTTTCAAAGATACTCATATCAGGTGAAAACCTGACAACAGTACCTCTTTTATCTGTATCGCCGATTATTTCAACACTTTTATCTGGTATACCGATTTTATAGCTCTGGAAGTATTTTTTTCCGTCGCGGTGCACCTCAACAGACATCCATGTACAGAGGGCGTTTACAACAGAAGCGCCGACACCATGAAGCCCTCCTGAAACCTTGTAGCTGTTTTTTTCAAATTTACCGCCCGCATGAAGGTGGGTCATTACAACTTCAAGCGCGCTTACATTCTCGGCATGATGCAGGTCAACAGGAATACCTCTTCCGTTGTCTGTAACCTTTATTACATTTCCCTTTTCTATTTCAACATCAATCCGGTCGCAATACCCTGCAAGGGCCTCATCAATACTGTTGTCTACAATTTCATATACCAGGTGATGAAGACCGTCAGGACCTGTGGAACCTATGTACATTCCCGGCCGTTTACGGACAGCCTCAAGTCCTTTCAGAACCTGTATATTTTGAGCAGAGTATTTGTCATCCATTTTTTGCTTACCTGATTTTAATTGAATAATTTGCAATACTGCAAAAGTATATATTTTTATCTTGCAAATAGCAACTCTTTCATAATAAACTTTGCCAATGCTCAAAAATCTGAAAAAGAGTATTCTATTTTTGACAAACCTGATATAGAATAATTTGATAACTTGTGGATAAAATAAAAAACAATATGGAGTTTTTGGAAAAAATACATATTATTTATAATTTATTATATCCTACATGGTTAATTTACAATTAACTTGTTATAATATAAAGATTTATTGACATATTACATTTTTTTACCTTAATAAGAATAAAATTTTTAAATATAGCTATATTTTAATACTATCAGCTTCTTTGTGGATAAGTTGTTGATAACCTGCGGAGTAATAGATGGAATCATGGGATTATGAGATTTTCTGGAAAGAATCTGTAAATCAGATAAGAAATTCTATCTCAAAAGAAGAGTTTACAATGTGGTTTAACAATATTTCATACTCTTCATCATCGGAAAACACAATTGTACTCTCAGTCCCGTCCAATTTCTTTATGGATCAGATAAAACAGAGATATATTTCTCTTATTACAGAAACAATGGAAGAGCTGTCAGGAAACAGAATAGCTGTTACATTTACTGTAAAAAAGAATGATACGGAAAAAAAAGAGAAATCCTCGAGGGAAAAAAAGGGACAGCAGGCAAATGTTATAGAAAAGCAGATTCCGGAAAAACACCCCGACCTTAGGGAAGATTATTCATTTGAAAACTTTGTAATAGGGGAAAATAATTCATTTGCCGCAAACGCTGCCCTTGCCATATCAAACAACCCTGGCAAGGCATACAATCCTTTTTTGATTTACGGAGGAGTAGGACTCGGAAAAACTCACCTTCTTCAGGCAATAGGTCATGCCATTTATGATAAATCGGAAGCTAAAAAAAAGGTTGTGTTTGTTACAGCTGAAAATTTTACAAATGAGTTTGTCAATTCCCTGCAGAAAAACAAGCCTCATGTTTTCAAGAACAAATACAGGTCTGTAGACCTCCTTCTGATTGACGATATCCATTTTTTCCAGAACAAGGAGGGGCTGCAGGAAGAGCTTTTCCATACATTCAATGCGCTTTACGGATCAAAAAAGCAGATGGTATTTACCTGCGACAGGCCTGTGTCTGAGCTCAGAAATATTACAGACAGAATGAAAAGCAGATTTGAAATGGGCCTTAATGTCGAGCTTAACCCCCCGAACTTTGAAACAAGATTCGCGATTCTTAAAAACAAGGTAGAATCACTCGGCATAAAAATCTCGGATGATATTCTCGAGCTCATTGCCCAGAATATAACCTCAAATGTACGTGACATAGAATCAGCCCTTATAAAGCTTGTTGCTTACGCTGAGCTTGTAAACAGAAAGATAACAAAGGAAATTGCCCAGCAGCAGCTTATTGATGTTTTTACAACCTCAAGGCAGAGCAATGTTTCAATAGATATTATCCAGAAAAAGGTTGCTGAATATTTCAATCTGTCCCATATAGACTTAAGAGGGAGAAAAAGGACAAAGGCAGTAGCATTTCCGCGTCAGGTTGCCATGTATATAACAAGGGAGCTTACAGAGTATTCAACAACAGAGATCGGATCTGACTTCGGGGGAAGGGACCATACTACAGTCATGCATGCAATACAGAAGATTGAAGGAAGCCTTAAATCTGATCCTACAATGGAACCTGTAATAAACAACATTGTAAGGCTTATAAAAGAACAAAGCTCAAAAGGCTGAAAAGCTGTTTATATGTTCTGTATAAGTATGGTACAATTGTGTGTAACTTTAATGATAAAACAGTTACCTGTTGATGTATGTTAATGAATGTTGATAACCTTTGTATTTCATCAACATTATAAATTGTTATTTAATATATAATTAAGGCGGTTATGCACATTTGCAGCGTCCTTATTATTATGATTATTAGAATTTATTAATATATTAATAATAAGGGACCTCGATTTGAGGTTACCTTAAACAACTTTTTTTGCGGAGATAAATATGAAGTTCACTTGCAGTAAAAATTCAATTATTAACGAAATATCAATAGCGCAGGATATTATTTCTTCAAGAAATGCCTTATCCATACTTTCAAATGTGCTTATTGAAGCGGACAGCAATTCGCTTGTAATCAAGGCTACAGATTTAAAAGTAGGCTTTGAAACAAAAATACCTGTTTCCGTGGAAACTCCGGGAAGCACAACAGTATACTGCGATAAATTCCTTGGAATACTGAGGGCAATGCCTGACGGGGATATTATTTTTTCTGTGGAAGACCAGAAACTTGATATAAGATCTTCAGACGGAAATATTAATTTTCAGCTTAAGATAATTGAATCGGAAAAATATCCTTCCCTTAAAAATGTTTCTGATGACAGCTATTTTTCAATCTCCCAGAAAGATTTTATTGAAATGGTTAACCAGACAATTTTCGCGGTTTCCGATGATGAAACCAGGTATTTCATGAACGGAGTATACCTTGAATCAAGAGACGGCAAAATAATTATGGTTGCAACAGACGGAAGACGGCTTTCCCTTATAAGCAAGGATTCCTCTTCCCTGGCTGAAAATTTTGAAAGCATAATCATTCCTGTAAAAATACTCTCCCTTATCAAAAAACTTGCATCCGGAGAAGGTGAGTTTCTCCTTGCTGTTTCTGAAAAAACTTTATTTATCAAATTTGACAGCAACAAGATATATTCAAACCTTATAGAAGGGCAGTTTCCAAATTATCAGAGAGTAATACCTGAAAAACAGGACCATATAGCTATTATCGGGAAAAATGATCTTTTATCCGCTCTCAGAAGAGTTTCTGTACTTGCCGAACAGAAATCAAAGAGGGTTTATATGCATATATCTGAAAACAAGGTTGAAATCTATACTGAAGAAAGCGATATTGGAACAGCGCATGAAACACTCTCCTGCGAATACAGCGGGGATGATTATACGCTTGTTGTTAATTATATGTATCTGCTTGAGCCTGTTAAGGTTATGGAAGAGGATGACGTTTCAATCAAATTTACAGAATCTTCAAAAGCCATTACTATAAATTCTGTTCCGGAGAGGGATTATTTTCACATAGTAATGCCTATGCAGGTATAAAAGCAGGCTTAATTGGGTCTTATTTCTGTATCAACATATAATTTCCGCAATCTTGATAACTGTTCAGTAAACACAGATTCATCTGATATTTTCCTTGTCGGTGAAAACGGACAGGGAAAAACAAATTTTCTCGAAGCAGTATACAGCCTCTGTTTTGGAAATTCCTTCAGAACCAGGTATGATTCTTTTTTAATCAAAGAGAATGAGAAAGAGCTGTCTGTAAAGGGACTCTATAAGGATGCTGATTTACTGGAAAATACTGTATTTTTAACCCTTGTAAACGGTAAAAAAGCAATCCAGCTTAACGGAAAAAGGATTAAAGACAGAAAAGAGATTATCCATAATAATCCATGCATAGTTTTTTCACATGATGATATATATTTTGTAAACGGCCCGCCTGAAAGAAGAAGGCTCTTTTTCAACCAGACAATAAGCCTTTTTGACCTTTCTTTTCTTGATAACTTAAGAAGATATGAAAAGATACTTAAAAACAGAAATGCGCTTTTAAAGGAAAACTCAACAGATCTTCTTGAAATTCTGGACATGCAGCTGGCGGAAGAGGGGCTTGAGATAATCAGGACAAGAAAAAAAGTCATAGAAGAGTTCAATTCGACTTTCAGCCCTGTTTTCTCAAAGGTTTCAGGACTTGATGCAGGAATAAGGATAATATACAGACCTTCGTGGAACCCTGATTCATCAGCTGAAGATACAGCAAGGCTTCTGGCAGCGAAAAGAAACGCCGAATTTGCGGCCGGGACAACACTAAGCGGCCCCCACAGGGACGGATTTTTTTATTACATGGATAAAAAGGATTTTACAAAAATAGCCTCAACCGGACAGACGAGGCTTATATCGCTGTCTCTGAGGACTGCCCAGGCGGATTTTTACAGGCTTAAAACAGGAAGAAAGCCGCTTGTTCTGCTCGATGACGTGCTTCTTGAGCTTGATAAAACAAGGAAAATAAGGTTTATTGATGCATTCCCTGAGTATGAACAGGCTTTTTATACTTTTCTGCCTGGCGAAGAGGCGCTGATGGGCGGAAAGAGGGGAATATTTTATACAGTAAAAAACGGAGTTATCAGGGAACAATGAAAAGAGCTGGAGATTTACTTAAGGAATTTTTTGATAACCTTAAAATAAAGGATAACGGGACAGAGACAATCTTTACCTCATGGGAAAATATTGCGGGGACCGACATCGCATCCCATTCAAGGATAAAGGACTATAAAAAAAATATTCTTACAATCGAGGCTGATCATCCTGGCTGGATACAGATAATCAATCTTAAAAAAAACCAGATAATTCAGAGGATAAGCGAAAAGTTTCCGGATAAGGAAATTGATGAAATTATGGTAGTCTTAAGGAAAACCAAAAAGAGCTGATCAGTTGACATCCGCCGTTATAATAAATTATAGTAAAACCTCTGTAAATTAATAAATAGATAAAAATCTAACCATGGTTAGAAACAATATAAGGAGTTTCTTGAATGAAAAGGACTTATCAACCAAGCAAAGTGAAAAGAAACAGAAAATTCGGATTCCGGGCCAGAATGAAAACAGTCGGCGGAAGACTTGTTCTGATGAGAAGAAGACAGAAGGGAAGAAAAAAGCTCTCTGCAGCAGATGAGAAAAAACCTTACTAGAAAGGAAAGAATCGGAAAAAAAGATATTTCAAAAGTTTTTGAATTATCTGACAGCAAAAAAAATTCCTGCATAAGATTATTATATTGCAGGAATGGAATTACCTGGAACAGAATCGCTGTCGTTTTAAGGAAAGGATACGGCAATTCGGTAGAGAGAAACAGGGCAAAAAGAATAATAAAAGAAATTTATCGGGAAGTAAAAAACTATTTGCCGGAAGGATATGATCTTATATTTTTATTGACCGGAAAGATAACTGATTATCAGTCTGCCAGTAATATAATTGTTTCTCTTTTAAAGAAGGCAGGACTTATGGATGTTGCTGGAAAAATTTTTCAATAATATACTTATAACACTTGTTATTATATATAGAAAACTTATATCTCCGCTTTTTCCCCCATCCTGTATTTATTATCCAACCTGTTCAGCGTATGCAATAGAGGCGTTAAAAAAATACGGTCCGCTGAAAGGCAGTTTTCTTTCCATAAAACGGATTTTGAGATGTCATCCTTTCAAGAAGGGGGGGCATGATCCTGTTCCATGATTTTTAGGAGTTAAAATGGAAAAAAATACTATTATCGCAATAGTTTTATCTGTTGTTATTATAACAACAGGTTTTTATGTTCAGGAAAAATTTTTCGCCGTCCCGAATACTGCGGCGGCTTCTCAGGCTTCTGTTGAAACAGAGGCGCCCTCACCTGCTGACAAGGCCTCAGGGTCTCTTGAGGAGACAGAACCTTCAAAAGTAGACCTTTCTGCTGTTTCTGTTATAACAAACAGGGAAGAAGACCCCGATTATTACAGGGAAATCAATCTTGAAACCGAGGTTTTTGATATTGTTTTTTCAAATCTCGGGGGCACAGTCAAATCAATCAAGCTTAAAAAACACCTCGACGGAGATGTTCCTCTTGAAATGATAAATAAAAATTCAGAAGAACTCACCGCGTTTAACCTGCAGATGGGTGATTATAACGCTGAGACCCTTAAAGTTTATTTTGATATGAGGAAATATTCGCAGAATGACAATATCATTGTTGAATTTACAAAAGACCTTGATATACCGGGAAGGTCCGGAGTTACAATACCCCTTACCATAATCAAGAAATATATTTTCAAAGCCAATGAATACATGATGGAACTGCAGGTACAGATGGTAAACCGGAACAATGATGTAATAAGGCTTGATAACAACGGTTTCGCGTATACCTTAAGTTTCGGCCCGCAGATAGGCCCGAAGTTTGAAAAAATTGACAACAGAAAGGAATTCAGAAAATACATAACAGTAGCAGACGGTAAGAAGAAGATACATAAAATGCCGCGCGGAAAGGGAGAGGTAGAGCTTAATGACAGATTTACCTGGGCCGGCATATCGGGAAAATATTTTACTGTCATAGGTATACCTGATTCAACACTTTACAGAACTGTTTTTTCAAACAGCCCTGTTGACGGGTTTGATGAAGGGGCCAGGATGTTTTTCTCGAGGCCTGTAATAAAAAGCTCAAACAGCATAGACACCTTCAGGTTCTATATCGGCCCCAAAAGGGGAAATATACTTAAATTATACAACGATGCGGATAAAAACGGCTTCAGCATAACAGGACTTGATCTTGACCTTGTTCTTGACTCGGGCGCGATGCTCGGCTGGCTGCAGCAGATACTTAAAGTGCTTCTTAACTTTTTCTACGGGATAATCCCCAACTACGGGGTCGCTATTCTCCTTCTGACTATCTTTGTAAAGATTGTCATGTTTCCCCTTACGCATAAAAGTTATGAATCAACCAGCAAGATGTCAGGCCTTTCTCCCAAGGTAATGGAGCTTAAGGAGAAATATAAAAACAACCCGCAGAAGATGAACCAGGAAATTTCCGTACTTTATAAAAAAGAAGGGGTAAACCCTGTCGGCGGATGCCTGCCTCTTTTACTCCAGATGCCTATTTTTATAGCGCTTTACGGCCTTTTAAGCAGCCATTTTGAACTTCGCGGAGCGGGATTCATCAGCCCGTGGATAACAGACCTTTCTGTCGCTGATTCAATTTTCAGCTTTGCGCCGGCCTCCATTCCTGTTATTGGAAGCGATATAAGGCTGCTGCCGATCCTGATGATCCTTACACAGCTCCTTT
>JACKPD010000026.1 GCA_024233785.1 Spirochaetales bacterium
CCTTATTTGAAAAATGGGAAGACAACCTCTTTATTCCGGCCGGAGAAATCAACAATGCAAGGAGAAGATGCACCGCTTCCCTTCTCGGGACAGCCGGGGCGGAAGGGAAAGAGAAGTTTCTTATAGAATATAATGAAAAGAATAATTCTCATGAAGAAATTTCTGAAAAGAAACGGGAAAGCACACTGGCAGTATATCTTGACAGTCAGACCGCGGCAAACAAGCTCAAATCCATTTACGGAGACGCAGTAACAATCATGTTTGAAATTTCAGACCCCGGTGTGATAATTGATGAAAGTTTTATACCTGTATTTCCGGCGGTAATGGAACGGGAAGCTGAAAAAAAGTATATGGATTATATTGAAAAAAGCAGCTGTCCCCTGATTTTGCTTAATAATACTTCACTTGCCGGGGCTGCGGATAAATCCGGAAAAAAATGGATAGCCGGCAATTACCTGAACATTACAAACAGCTTTGCCCTTAAACAGCTGTCCATGGTATCAGGATGCACTGAGGGAATAGCTTCGCTTGAGATTTCAGCAGAGCAGACAGCCGCCCTTGCTGAAAAATCTGAAATACCGGTTTCCATGTTTATCTACTCATCTGTAAAGCTGATGACCACAAGACAGTGTCTTCTCGGATACAGATGCGGGAAAACAACAAGCGGTAAAAGCTGCTACTACTGCTCCTGCGGAGATGAGAACCTTGATGAAGTTAAAGGGAGAAGGCTTAAAATATACAAAAGAAGCTGGAATTACACAGAACTTTATGACAGCAGCTATATTTCTGTTCCTGAAATGGTCCCAGGGTTCAGCGGCAAAGTTTCTAAATTCATAATTGACTTGAGGTCTTTCAGTTTTACAGGACACACCGAAGATACAATACCGGTCATTACTGCGGCGTTTAAAGAGTATATCGATAATCCCGACGCAAAGGGAAAAGCAAGAATAAATGAGCTTTGCAGTAATATATCAAAAGGAAATATCAGGAAAGGGCTCCAGTAACTATCTCTCACCCTTCCGCTTTACCATTAAATATTACTGAAAGAAGCTCTTTTAACTTGGACATACTGTACGGTTTCTGCAGTACCCCGGCAAGGTTTTTGCCCGCGAACCTGGCCCCCACATCATCCTTGTTGTAGCCGCTCGCGATTATTACATTGACCTCGGGATTTATCCTTTTCAGCTCGCTGAAAGCCTGGCTGCCGTCCATATGCGGCATTGTAAGGTCAAGTATAACAAGATCGATTTTTTCAGGATAACTTGAATAGAGATCAACAGCTTCCTTTCCGTCTGCCGCCGCTATCACCTTGAAACCCAGATGCTCAAGCATGCTTGAGCCGAGCGCCCGGAGGCTTTCCTCGTCATCCGCAATAAGGATATTACCGCTGCCTTTCCATACAGCGATATCTTTATCGGGTTCAGTACTGCCGTTCAAACTGCCGGCCTCGAGAGCCGGAAAAAGTACCTTGAATGTCGTTCCCCTGTCTTTCTCGCTGTAAACCTTTATTGCGCCTTTGTGGGCGCGGACAATACCAAGCACAGCGGCAAGGCCGAGTCCCCTTCCGGCAAATTTTGTTGTAAAAAAAGGCTCGAAAATATGCTCCAGCGTCTCCCGGTCCATACCGCAGCCTGTATCTGTAACTTCGAAATAAACATAATACCCGGGCGCAAGCTCTTTAAAAAGATCTGTCCTGCTAAGATAATCAGCGTCACATTTGACTGCGCCCAGTGATATTGTAATTACCCCGCTTCTCTGGCCGATAGCGTCAGAAGCGTTAATTATCAGGTTCATTATAATCTGTCTTATCTGCCCGGGGTCAGCCATAATCGGGGGAAGCCCTTTTTCAAGATCAAGGTTAAGTATCGCTTTTTTTGAAATCGATGTCTGCAGAAGATGCACCATTTCTTCGATCATTCCACGCAGGTCAACTTTTTCCAGAAAAAAAGTGGCTTTCCCGGAATAGGCAAGCATCTGCCTGCAAAGTTCCGCGGCCCTTCTGGCGGCAGTTTCAATTTCCTTGATACTTCTCCTTGCGGGAGACATGGGGGAAAGCTCGTCAAGTGCAAGTTCCGAATGTCCAAGGACCGCCATAAGGATATTATTGAAATCATGGGCGATACCTCCCGCAAGAACACCCAGGCTCTCAAGCTTCTGTGTCTGCTGTATCTGCCGCTCGAATTTTATCCTTTCATCCTCCATCTTTTTTACTTCTGTGATATCCTGGTTAACTATTATAGCCCCGTCAATTTTACCTTCTTCATCAATTACAGGAGCTGTGTGATTTAAAATTATCCTCTTTACACCGTCGAATCCTTCAATTTCAAGAAGCTCATCCTTTATAGTTACACCCTCATTTATTGTATGGTAAAGAGCCCAGTCCTCACTTTTTATTTCTTCCCTTGAAGGCAGGCGTTTGGCCCTGAAAAGACCATATTCATCAATTCCGGCTTTCTTATCTGCGCCCCATATTTTTATCCCGGCCTGATTTCCGTAATTAAGCTTCCCTGTTTTATCCGCAATCCAAAGGCCCACAGGAAGGATATCGAAAATTCTCCCGAGAAGATTTTCCCTTTTTCTTATCTCAACTTCAGCCCTTTTTCTCCTGATAATTGATTTATAGGCTGCCATAATGACGAACAACTGCAGCAGGAGTATTATACCCAGTATTATAAAAAACATTGTTGTCCGCTTTTTCAGCAGTTCGGCGCGGGCTGTAAAATCTGTCATATTAAGCAGTATTCCAAAGACCCTGCCTGTTTCCGGATAATAATTGGCAACAGATCTTATTGTAAGAATTGCGTTATCTGATCTTCTTTTTATTTTGAATGTCACATCATAAGGTTCATTCCCCGTGACAAGGCCTTTAAGGCTTTTATCCAGCAATTCCCGGTATTCAGGCAGTGCAGTAACCCTTACTTCTTCAAGCGTAACAGGCAGCCTGTCAAAACCGTATAAAACTCTCGCCCCTTCAGACGCATCTATTGTCAGGCTGCGCACATCAAGCTCCCAGTGGCCAAGCTGCGCAAGGTGTTCTGCGGAGCTGTGTATTTCAAGGGTTCTGGCAAGTTTTTTTCTTAAATTCTCTTTATCTGTAATATCGTTGATAACAGAAAAAAGCATTGTTTTCCCTCCGGTTTTGACAGGACGGGAGTATACCTCAACCGTTCTTACATCCCCGTTTGAAAGCAGATGCTGAAATACAAAGTAATTTCTTCTCTCGTTTCTAACCGCATCCCTTTCCTGGGCAAGAATATCGGGAGGAAGTATATTGATTTCGTCAATCAGCATTCCCTCCAGCTGCTGCTGCGGGTATCCGTAGAATTTCTGTGCGGCCTTATTGGAACCGGTTATTGTCCCGGTTTCAGAGTCTAAAATAAGTATGGGAAGGCCGGTTTCTGAAAATGCTTTTGCAAAAAAGTCATCAGGATAGGGAAGGGAAAAAAGAATATGGGCTGATAAAATAAAGACTAAAACCGCGGTAAATTTTATTGTTGTTTTTATATTCCTTACGCAGCAGCTCATAATTATGCTCATCAGAAAACCCCGTATTTATAAATTATTATGAGTATATCAGTGTTCGCGGCTTTCTGCATGAAATATTTTCATGTACCGGGATTGTTTTTTTACCTGAGGGACTCGCTTATTTCAGAAAACCGCGGTTTGCAAGCGCATGGGCCATCAGGAAAGTAGCAAGCGGTTTCTCATCACCAGAAATTCCCCACGAGCCGTCCCGGTTCTGCATCGCGATTATATTTTTTTCTATTTTATCAAGCTGCCTGACGGCGGAAGCAAGATCTGAATGGGCAAGAACGTTATATCCATGCCATGGGCTTATGCCCGGCCAGAAGCCGTTTTCATCCTGCCGCCTTTCCAGCTCTTCCACAGCGCTTATTACACCGGGTATTGCGGCGCTTCCCTCAACAATAAGTGTCCCACGGAGGAAATTATAAAGTTCCGCCGTTTCTGTGCTTCCGCTGTGCGGACTGATTCTTTGCCCTTCTTCTTCCGCCTTACCCTGCCACTCTTTCTCCTTATGCTTTCCGAATACAGCAGCGCTGAATAGCCACGCGTGAAGGGGGAAATAAGGGCCTTCAGCAGGCTCGAAAGGCAGATCCCGGAATGAGCCTTGAAAGAGAGTGCCTTCCTTCCCTTCAGGGGCGGCTGCCGGCACCGGAGCAGGCGCTGTATACCTGGAAAGGAGGTCAAGGGCTTTTACCGCCCTGCCGCTTGATTCCCTTACAGTAAGGTGGAGAAAGAACAGTTCCCTCGCTAGCGTGCAAAGGGCTTCCTGCATGTTCCCTTCTCCCCCCTGCTCGAGGATACCAGAGACAGCATCAATCCTTTTAAAACTGCCCTCCGCAAAGTCAAGCGCCTTTCTGCGCCAATCAGGCGTCTGACGCTCCCCCTTCCATTTCCCGTCCGCGTATATCCTGTAAGGGCTGTCAGGGCGCCATTCATAGAACCGGGGATCTTTAACCATATTCAGGATATTTCAGGAAAGCCTTTCGGCCCCGCAGTAAACCTCATCCACTTTCATAAAAAATGCCGCTTTAGGTGAGAGGTGAGGAAATTTCTCGTGGACCCATTTGACTGTTTCATCAAACTTGGCCCCTTCAGTATAACACTTCACTTTCCCTTTGACCTGATATGCTTTTTTTGTATCCTTGTCGAGGACTACAAACGCCAGAACCGGGTTAGCATCAAGATTTATCCTTGTCTTGAAAAATTTATTGTCAGAGATTACAACTGTCTCATCATCGACAGCTTTCAGGCATTTGATATAAACAATATTGGGAACCCCGTTTTTATCAGCAGTTGCTATGCAGATCGGGTCTGTCTTTTCTATCGCTGTCTTTACTTCCGGTGTCAGTTTTATCATCGATATATCCTCCTTAAATGATTTTTACATATTATCATACACATCCATCTTCAATATAATAACTTCAGATACTTTTTTTTACAACAAGAGAGGGAAGATGAATAAATCATATCTTTACATGTTTTTCGCCGCGTTATGCTGGTCCGGCGCATTTATCGCGGGGAAGATAGGCGGAGCAGAGGTAAGCGGGCTTGTGATGAGCTTTTACCGGTTTCTGATAGCTGTCATCTGCCTTTTCATCTACGGGAATGTTAAAAAGATATCATTCAGAATAGCGCCTAAAAATGTTTTAATACTTATGGGTATAGGGATTTTCGGAATGGCTGGGTACCATATTCTCTTTTTCGAAGCTCTGCATACTATTGATGTGCTTGAGGCAAGCGCGATAAATACATTAAACCCTGTTCTCTCCGCCCTGCTCGGATTTATTATTTTCCGCGAACCCTTAAGCAGGAAAGGGCTGATGTATCTAATAACGGCGGCATTCGGTGTGCTTACAATAGTTGTAAAGTGGAATTTTTCACTGCTATTATCCGGGACAGGGACCGCGGGTACTGTCCTGATGATTTCCGCAATGGTTATCCTGGTAATATATTCTCTTTTAATCCGCAAATTCGCTTCCGGAATAAAATCAGTTGTATCCTCATTTTATACATTTATGGGAGCTTCCCTTTTCCTTCTTCCGTTTATCGCCGCCAGCGGGGAATCCCCCATCACCTGGTCAGGCAGCGTCTGGGGTTCAATAGTATTCATGGGAGTTTTCTCGACTTTCCTGGGCTATACCCTGCAGCAGGAATCCATATCAAAAATAGGTGTATCGCGGACCAATTTTTTCATCAATTTTGTCCCGGTTTTTTCCATGTTTCTCGGAGTGCTTATGCTCGGGGACCCGTTTTATCCGGTTAATATTTTAAGCCTCGCAATAGTAATCGCGGGAATGATCGGATACCTCGGTGAAAAAGAGAAGCTGGCCCTCAGACGGGGATAGACAGGCGGTATGTTTTCACTCTTCTGATATGTCTTCAAGTTTGCTGCGGTCAAGGATGTGAATCGCACGCCCTTTCAGCTGGAGGATGTCCGCTTTAACAAATCTCGCGAACACACGGGAAAGAGTCTCAGGTGTTGTCCCGAGGACCCTCGAAAGCTCCCTCTGGCTGACTGGGAGTTTTATTTCTTCAGTTTCTCCATCGCAGTCAGATGCGACAAGGATATAGGATGCAAGCCGCTGCGGTATTTCCTTTAACGCGAGAAACTCAACTGTCCTGATACACTCATTCATCCTCATCGCAAGGGCGAAAAAAAGATTAATCAGAAGAGAAGGGGCAGCTTCTGCCGTATTCTCATTTTGGTGCGAAACATAAGAACAACACTGTCTTCCAGTGCTACAGCGTTGGCGGGAATGGAACTCCTGTAAAACAAGGTAAAAGGCCCATCATCTCCTGGGTTTATACATCTGAATAGTCTGTTCCTTTCCGTTATACGATGATTTAGTTGCTTTACCTTCTTGCCTTCCTTAAAAAGGAAAAGCGCCCTGACTCCTCCATCTCCTTTGTGTATTGACCGGTGGAATATTTTTTCAACTGCAAGACGGTTTAACGCTTCAATCTCCCGGTCCGAGAGCCCTGGAAACAGCGCGGACAGTGCTGATAATTCAATCCTGTCCATGTTATCGCCTTTTTGATGATCTTCATTATCCGCCTGAGGGCACTTTTTATCAAGAGCCTGCTGATTATTACAGGAATACAGCGCCTGCTGGAAACCAAAAAAGAGATTTTTTTTTATATTTATGTGAGATTCCAGTACCATCCAGGTCAATTACAAGGATAATTTTTTAAGGTATAGTTTTGACTCATAACTGGATTTCAAACAAAAACACTTAAGGAGATTTATGATTAAAGCTGATGTTGTTATATTGAGGATTGCTGGTGGAATTACAGCCGGAGTGAGTCAGAGAAGACACTATCCGGACAAAAGATTAATTCTTGTCCGTAGAGAAGGGACAGTTCTGGTTCTGCGGGAATTATATTTCTTTGGTACTGGGAGGGCCTGAAAACAGCCCAAGTTAAAGCGACGCACTTCTTGAAAATAACAAAAATCGACCTGATCAAGGATGAAGCAGTCGATGACAGGGGAAAGAAGATAGTTACACTAAAGAACGGCGTGAACATTAAACTATGAAAAGCTTGTATTGCTACAGGGTCACTTCCGATTATTCGCCGATTCCAGGCATTGAAAAGGAAAATGTTTATCCTGTTAAAAAGGATTTTGCCCGCCTAAAGGGCCTTCTCGCGAAATGGACAACGCAAAGGACACAATAATCGGCGGAGGATTTATCGGTATAACGGCTGATGAATGTCAAGAATAGAAAAAGCCAATGTTACAGTAGGGAAATGTTTACAGGTGCCTTCGATGGCAATGGATGATGAAATACTGCGATGAAGTCTTGAAGAAACTTGAGAACATCGGAGTAAAGGTCCCTGATGTAGGAGAGGGTGCCTTGAAGGGGGGGCGCTGTTGAATCCGTACTTCAAAAGGGAAAAATAAAGCAGACATTGTGATCCTTGGAATAGGGGCAGTGCCGAAATTTGCAGACCTGCTGAAAAGCGGGTTTGAAACAGGTTTCCAGGAAAGCAATCAAGGTTGAATGCCTGATGAGGACCTACAGTGACAGGCAGTGTTTTCGCGGCGACCGTCGACGAAAGAATCATTTTTTGACGGTAAACCTTCGGGCGTAATGCGGTTTCTGTCGCCACCGCTGAAGCCAGAATTGCAGGCGCCAACCTTTTTTTTCCCCGGTCCATCACAACTGCGGAGTAATAAGGCCTGCGACAGTTATAGATGAAAGGGCTTCGGGGTTGCCGGAATTGTTGAGAGGACGGCAAGAGAGAACGGAATGAATATTGTTGTGGAAAAGGGCCGCCGATACACACCCAGGAGGAATGCTGAACTCAACAATGCTTAAGGTCAAAATGATTTTGCTAAGGATACAGGTATCCTGGTAGGAGGAGCTGTTTCAGGAGGCAAATCCACTGGAGAGATGATCAATGTAATAAGCGCCTGTATCCTTCACAGGATGACAGCGGATGATATTGTTAAGTTCCAGATGGGGACACACCCTGCGCTCACTTCTTCGCCGATAGCCTATCCGATAGTAACGGCCGCCTGCAAGGCAATTATCCCGATCCACAGGGGATAATAAAAACAGCAAAGCCGCCTTTACGGCGGCTTTTTTATTTATGGGCCCACTTGGACTTGAACCAAGGACCACTCGATTATGAGTCGAGGGCTCTAACCAACTGAGCTATAGGCCCGTGTTTAATTTACAGTTAATTTATATAAACATGGCTCGTTTTGTCAATAGGATTTACCTTTTTTTATACCGGCTCCCGGCAGGTAATTGCAAGGGCAAGGCAGGAGCATCCGCAGAGAGAGAGCTCCCGTTTATTGTCAAAATCCCTGGATAATGATAATGTATCTGCAAATCTCAATATCAGGTAGAAAAAAAACACAGCCCTGTAGGTAGTCAGGGCGGTCTTCAGGCAGTTTCCGAAGATCCCGTAACCATCGAAAGATGTCCGTTTTTACCTCCAATATATTTATATCTGGAGGATTAAAATGGAAAGAGTTGTATCAAACATCATCTTTAACGGGCAGTTCTGGATCGCTTTGATTGAAAAATATCAGGAAGACGGCTCTCTGCTGGTCGGCAGGTATACCTTCGGCCCTGAACCTGCAAATAATCATCTGCTTGACTTTTACTTAAATAAATATCACAAGTTGAAATTCTATCAATGTGAACCCGGATATAAGGTAAAAAAAGAGTATTACGGGAAGGACTCGGGGAAAAACACTGGAAAAGCACTGGAGTCTTTTAAAAGAGAACAAAAAAAATATCTTCTGGAAAAGAAAAAAATAAGAAAGATAGAAAAAAAAGCCGCTGATGAAGATAAATATATAATGAAGAGGGAAAAAAAGATTCAAAAAAGACGTGGGCATTAATCAGATGCATTAAATACAGCTTCCGCAGGTGTCCTCCCTGTTACCGGTTGACAATTTTTTCCGAATAATAAAACATTGCCCTCATGAATATGATAACTGACCATAAGAACATACTTTATAGATTTCTGCTTGCCGGCGGCAGGATAAAGGGATACTTTATCAACGCAACCGAGCTTGTAAACAGGATAAGGGAAACCCACACACTCGGCGTAATGGAAACCCTTATCCTCGGCCACGCGCATATCGGTTCCGCCCTTATGGCGGCAACATTAAAAGACAATGAAAGCATAAAGCTTAAGATAGAGTGCTCAGGTCCGGTAAAAGGGCTTTCTGTCGAAGCTCACTCAAACGGAGAGATACGGGGATACCTCTTCCAGAACCCGATACCGCTTGAGCCGGACATGAATACTTTTGATACCTCCCCTGTATTTCAGGCAGGCTTTCTCTCAGTAACAAGATTTTCTGAGACCAATAAAAGCTATTCAGGCCAGGTCATGATTGAACACGGAAGGATTGCCGAAGACCTTGCGAATTACTACCTTGTCTCGGAACAGAAAAAAACCGCCTTTAACCTGAGTGTTTTTTTTGACAAAGAGGGAGTTCCCAAAGGCGCGGGCGGGATTTTTCTCCAGGCGCTTCCCGAAGAGCAGAACATTAAAGCTGCGCACAGTATCTTTGAAGAAACAGATCTTCAGCAATTGCTTGAAAAAGCTGAAAATGTTATCGGGACAATCCCTTCAATCGGCAGATATTTTTCTAAAGATTCAGACGCTGTCAGCTTTATCATGAAAGCTTTTTCATCGCTCGGTATCGAGATAATAGGATCAGGCCACGTCAATTTCAAATGCAGATGCAGCAGGGAGAGGTTTTTCTCCTTTCTCTCGGCAATGGACAAAAAAGAAATCAAATCAATTCTTGAGGATGGCGCGCTGCCGCTTAAGGTAACATGCCACAACTGCAGCACGGATTATTTCTTTGAGAAAGAGGAAATTGAAGAACTGCTGTAAACCCTGTATTTGTAAATGAATATTTTTACCGCGAAAAAGAAGCCAAGGTCCTGTTAGTAATGTATACTATTTCTCAATAATCTGGACCGATAGATGCACCAGCTCTTCATGTACATTTATTAATTTATGATATTCAGCTGTAGTCTTTGGATTTTTTGCCGCAATGGAAACTATTGCCGCATATTTTCCGGAACTGACCTGCCAGACATGCAGATCCGATATTTTTGTTTCGCTCAGAGATTCAACTGTTTTTGTTATTTCCTCCACCAGATCAGTAGAAGAAGGGGTATAGTCCGTCAATATTATTACAGTTTCTTTTATAATGTTATAAGCCCATATAAGTATAACGACACTGCCTGCAAAACCCATTAAAGAATCAATCCAGCCGATTCCGTAATATAATCCGATAAGCAGCGCGATAATCGCTGTTACCGATGTTATTGCGTCCGTAACTACATGTATGTAAGCTGCCTTAAGGTTTTTATCATGATGATGTCCATGCCCATGATGGCCCCCTTCAGAATGGGAATGGCTGTCCTTCAATAAAAACGCTGAAATAACATTTACAGCAAGTCCTATAACAGCAACTACCAGGGCTTCCCCGAATTGTATTACTGCCGGGTTAATTAATCTGTCAATTGATTCAAAAATCATGAATCCGGAGACAACCAGCAGCAAAATAGAACTCGCAAACCCGCCCAGAACACCTATTTTACCTGTTCCAAAACTGAATCTTTTATTATCCCTGTATTTTCTTGAAAAATGGTAGGCTGCGACTGCTATGAGAAATGCTGTCATATGGGTACCCATATGCCAGCCGTCTGCGAGAAGGGCCATGGAGTTGAACATGGTGCCGGCTGTAATTTCAGCAGCCATCATGACAGCAGTAATAATCATGACAATTTTTGTCCGTATTTCCGCCCTGTCTGTATTTTCCTGAAAAATATGTGAATGATGTTCCATAGTTAATTCTTCTCCGGTAATAATAAGTGGGTTATATATATATTTATTATTATATACTGTCAACAATCAGCAGGAAGATTTATCCCGGCAGGCTGCAGCGTAAGCCGGATAAATACCGAGAATCTCCTTGACAGATAAATAATTGTGTCTGAAAATAAATCACGATGAAACTGCTTGTATTTGTACTGAATAAAGAAGAGCTTCTCGAAGAGGTGCTTGCCGCGTATCTTGAGGCAGGCATTCCAGGCGCTACAATTCTTGATTCTGAAGGAATGGGGAGGTTTCTAACCTATGAAGTTCCCCTTTTCGCGGATTTCAAGGAATTCATGAAGGGAAATAAACCATACAATAAAACAATTTTCTCTGTCATACAGAACGAAAAATCGATTCCCCGTCTTGAAAAACTGCTTGATAAGGTCTGCGGCGGCCTTGATGAACCTGGAACAGGAATTCTCTTCACTCTCCCATTAGATTATGCAAGGGGCCTTGTGCCTGCGGATACGGAGGATTGATTTGCTAAAATTATCCAGGATTCTTGATAAAAACTGTATTAAACTTGACATGAGCGCTGTCAGGAAAAGGGACGCGATCTCGGAGCTCCTTGAAGTCCTTAAAGACAGCGGGAAAATTGATAATACAGAACCGCTGCTTAACGATATCTGCGAAAGGGAAAAATCAGCATCTACCGGAATAGGCTATGGAATCGCCATCCCGCACAAAATTGTTGACGGGCTTGAAAAAACAATAATAGCATTCGGAAGGAAAAAAGAGGGGATCAATTTTGATTCCATTGACGGGAAACCGGCAACCCTCTTTTTCCTTATACTGGGGAAGGAAGGAAGCACCGGAAGCCATCTGCGGCTGTTAAGCAAACTGGCAAGACTTCTTCATGATCCTGATTTCAGGGAATCGCTTTACAGCGCGCAGTCTGCTGAGGATATCATAAACGCTTTTGCCGGGGAGGATGATGAATGAACCTGGCCGTAAAATGGAAAATAACAAGGATAATGCTTACTTCAGTTTATCTTTTCGCGGGATGGATGCTGTTTACGGGAAGCCTTAATCCCTTTTCCATGGTTATGGGCCTTTTTTTTTCAATACTGACAGCGCTATTAACCTACAGCCTCTTCATAGATGAAAAAGAGGCGGAAAGGCGTGGCCTTGTTTTTAATATTCATATTCTTGTTTTCTATCTCTTATTTCTTTTATTCAAAATGTATGCCTCGAGCTTCGCGGTTTTATACAATGTAATAAGGGGCAATATAAACCCGAGGGTTGTTCATTTCAGGACAAGGCTTAAATCCGACATTGCCCGGGTTATCCTTACAAACTCAATTACGCTTACTCCCGGAACAATAACCTTAAGCCTTGATGATGATCATCTGATAGTCCACTGGCTTGAGGCAAAGACAACACATTCGCGTTATGCCGGGGAACTTATCAAGGGGAAAATGGAAAAAATACTGAAAAGGATTTTTGTATGAATACGCAGGCCGCATTCAGTGTTATTATCTATCTTTTTATCGGTTCCGGCGTTATAAGCCTTTACAGGGTTCTCTCAGGGCCTACCGCGGCAGACCGCCTGATCGGGCTGAATATTATATCAGCCCAGATACTTGCTGTTCTGGTTCTGTTCGCGGCTATGGAAAACATGCATGTTTATCTTGATGTGGCGCTTGTCTACGATATATTCGGATTTGTCGGGATACTCGCTATCGCAAGGTACACGGGGAAAAAAGAAGCGTTAAAATGACAGAATGGATAGTCTTCGCCTTCCTGATTCTTGGGGCCGTATTTAATCTGATGGGGCTTCTCGGTGTCCTTATTTTCCCTGATCCCTATACACGGCTTCAGGCTTCATCGACATGCAGCACTACCTCGGTTATGTCGGTATTTATAGCGGCAATGATAGACTCAGGCATCTCGGCCGTTACCGGAAAGATACTTGTAATAACACTTTTCTTTTTTATTTCAAGCCCGGTATCAGCCCACATCATAGCGCTCTACGCATGGAAAAATGAAATAATCCCCTGGCGGCGGAAGGGGGGACAGGAATGACAACACTGCTCCTCGCGCTGCATGTCCTGCTTGCTGTAATAATCCTTGTATCACGCAATATGCTGACCGCGGTAATCCTCCTTGCGGTTTTAAGCCTTTTCAGCAGCCTTCTGTTCTTCATTCTGCACGCGCCTGATGTCGCTCTCACTGAGGCGGCCGTAGGAGCAGGCGTCTCTACTTTTCTTTATATCTGGATAATAAGGAAAACTGAAATGGAGATAAAACCTTGAAGATGCTGTTTCATATCCTGATAATTGCAGTATTCTCATTATTGCTTATCTTTGCGCTGATTTTCGCTGACCACAGGGCCCCTGATACGGCAAAACAGTTTCTTCTTGAAAAAAGCCATATTGAAACAGGGGCGGCAAACCTGGTTACGGCTATATACCTCGGATACAGGGCTTTTGACACACTTGGGGAGACAATAGTGCTTATCTCATCAGTTACCGGCGTTGTATTTCTTATGGGAAGCAGAGAATGAAAAAAACAGATATTCTTGATGTCGTATCACGCAAACTGGCCCCGTTCATACTGCTCTTCGGTTTTTACCTGCTGACATACGGGCACCTCTCCCCCGGCGGAGGGTTTCAGGGAGGCGTTACAATAGCATCGGCGGTAATACTTCTGTTTCTCGCAAAAGGGACCGAAAGGGTCCTCGAGGTATTCCCCCTCAAATCTGTCCATTACACCGAAGCGTACGGGTTTTTTGCATTTCTGCTGACAGGTATTGCGGGCCTTGTTTTCGGAGAAGGTTTCCTTTCCAGTTTTCTAAAAGTTAAGGGGGCCGGAGCAATCCCCGGCGGCGGCACTATATTATTACTCAATATTATCATAGGGCTTAAGGTTGGCGCAGGCATAACGCTTATCTGCTATTACCTTTTCAAAGAGAGAGAGGAATAATGATAAACCTGACACTCATCGCTGCCCTGTTTGTTACCGGTGTTTCAGGACTCATCCTATCCCGGAACCTTATAAAAAAGGTAATCGCTCTCGGTATTATAAACACGGCTGTTATTATTTTATTTATCTACACAGGTTCCCTTTCAGGTGTCCTTGCCCCGATAATTACCGCCGGGGAAATAAATATTGTTGACCCGCTTCCGCAGGCCCTGATGCTTACGGCAATTGTAGTCGGGTTATGCATAACAGCACTTGCCCTTGCCCTTATCTACAGGTTATTCAGACTTTACGGTACACTTGATATAAGAGAAATCGAAAAAAAGGCAAGGCAGACGTGAACAATAAGCTGATTATCCTGTTTGTGATAATACCTCTTGCCGCCTCATTCTTCACCCTTATATGCAAGATAAGCCGCATCAGGAATTCCGCCTTGGCAAAAACTGCGGCAGCTTTATCTTTTGCGGCCGGGTTTTTACTGCTGATTCTCTTTTCCGATGTGATATCCGCCGGGAATATTTACAGCAATGTGATAGGCAGCTGGTCAATCATTACAGGGATAAGCCAGAAACTTGACCGGCTGGCATGGACAGGACTCGCGCTGATGAATATAGTCTCATCCCTTTCACTGCTTTATACTTTTTCAGAAAATAAATATAACAGCGATTTTTATTTTTTCTTTCTTCTTCTTCACGCTGGAATGGCGGGCATGCTCCTTGCGGATGATCTTTTCAATCTTTTTGTATGTCTTGAGATCACAGGAATCAGCACCTACGTTCTTATCGCTTATACCAAAAAAGAAAAATCAATATTCGCAAGCTTTAAATATCTTATGCTCAGTTCACTCGGGATAAGTCTTTTCCTGATAGGCATTTTTATTGTCTACAGGCAGACAGGATCTTTATTTTTTGACGATATGAAGAGAGTATTCTCTTCGGACAATACACATACACTTGAAACTGCTTTTGCAGTTGCAGCCCTTATTGCCGGGATCGGTGTAAGGACCGCTTTTATCCCCTATACCTGGCTTCCTGACGCGCATGCCTTTGCACCCCACCCCGTCTCTGCCGTACTTTCAGGCGTGCTTATAAAAGTTTCCTTTTTCGCTGTCTGGAAACTTATAATTGTACTTGCTATTTTTGAGGCTGGAATATTCCTCCTCTGGATGGGAGCGGCAATAGCGCTTATAGGGGTGCTTCGGGCCCTGTCGCAGACAGATTTCAAGGTGCTGCTGGCATGGCACTCGGTGTCCCAGATGGGCTTTATCTTCGCCGGATTCGGGGCCGGCACCTCACTTTCAGTTACAGGGGCGCTTTTCCATGCAATAAGCCACGGTCTTTTCAAAAGCCTGCTCTTCCTATCGGTAAGCCTTGTTATAATAAGAACAGGAGAAAGGTCCCTTGACAGGATATCCGGGATGGCAAAAAAAATGCCGCTGGCAGCGCTTCTTTTCGTTATCGGAGCGTTAAGCATAACAGGCGTTCCCCCGTTTACAGGGTTTGTCAGTAAAAACATGATCCTCTCAGGATTAAAGTATTATCCAGCCGCATACTGGATTCTGATTGCCTCATCAGTCGGGACAGTTGCCTCTTTTACCAAGCTGTCGCTTGTTTTCAGGGGAAAGCTTTCATCAGCAGCATCAGCAGCCTTTACCGGAGGGAAACGCTTTTCTGCAGGATACACAGGGATGGGTATTCTTGCCCTCCTTTGCCTTCTTGCAGGGATTTTCGGTAAGCATCTTGCTTCAGCGCTTAACTTTTATGTTACCGCAACAAGCGGACCTGAGACAGCCTCGCCATGGAATACATCAGAATATATTAAAACTGCCCTTATTATAATTTCAGGGATATTTTGTTATTTTTTTATAATGAGCAGGCCCGGTAAATACCTGCAGAAAACAGCAAGAAAATTTCAGCTTTCATTTGATTCACAGCTTGTGCTTTTGCTTGCGGGATTTCTGGCTTTATTGGCTTTTTTATATTTCAAATAAATAATTTATTTAATATAATAAAACATCACATCTGCAGCATGGAGACAGAAACATGATCAGCGCACCTACAATTATTACATTTGTTCTTTATTTCTTCTTTCTTCTCTGGGTAGGAATCCACTTTTACAGAAAAACATCAAATATTGATGATTACCTTCTCGGCGGCCGGAAAATGGGAACCTGGGTTACGGCCCTCTCCGCCCAGGCAAGCGATATGAGCGGATGGCTTCTTATGGGCCTTCCCGGAGCCATATACCTTTCAGGCGTCAACCAGAGCTGGATAGCCATAGGTCTTCTGATCGGAACATATCTGAACTGGATACTTGTAGCGCCAAGGCTCCGCCTGTATACGCAGGAGAAAGAATCAATAACGCTTTCAACATTTTTCGAAAGAAGATTTAACGACCCCACAGGTCTTTTAAGAATAATTTCAGCTATAATAATACTTGTTTTCTTTACAATATACGCTTCATCCGGGCTTGTCGGGGCGGGAAGGCTATTTGAATCAATGTTTAAAATTGATTTTAAAATAACAGTTATAGCCGGCGCGTTTGTAATGATTTTATATACATTCCTCGGCGGTTTTATGGCAGTCTGCTGGACCGACCTGTTTCAGGGAACGCTTATGTTTATTGCTATAATAGCTGTCCCTGTTACAGCATATTTCCATATCGGAGGATATTCCAATATTGCCTCAGCAATAGAGGCCAATAAAATATCAATGTCCCTCTTCAGGGACGGTACCGGAGCGATTTCCCTTTTAACTATTATCTCAACAGTAGCATGGGGACTCGGATACTTCGGTCAGCCCCATATACTTGCAAGATTCATGAGCATCAAATCCATAAAAGAGCTGCCCAGATCAACAGCAATTGCAATGATATGGGTTACAATTTCCCTCACTGGCGCGGTTTTTGTCGGGCTTATAGGGATTCCGATATTCCCGGGACTTTCAGGCGGAACTGAAGAAAAAGTATTTATATATATGATTGAAAAGCTTTTTAATCCATGGTTTGGAGGTATTTTCCTTGCCGCGATTCTGGCAGCGATAATGTCGACAATTGATTCCCAGCTTCTCGTTTCATCATCAGCATTGACAGAGGATTTCTATAAACATCTTGTCAAAAAAGACGCAACCGATGCCCAGCAGATATGGATGGGCAGGGTCTGCGTCCTGATAATTTCAGCAATAGCCCTGATCCTTGCGTTAACGCCGGGAAATACTGTTATGGGACTTGTTTCCTACGCATGGGGAGGATTCGGAGCAGCGTTCGGGCCTGTTGTATTAACCTCGCTCTTTTCAAAAAAAACATCATGGCAGTCTGCGCTCGCTGGAATGGTAACAGGGACAGTTGTCCTTGTTCTCTGGAAAAACACAGGCATGGGAAACTATCTGTATGAAATAATACCTGGATTTATTTCCAATTTCATCGCCATATGGCTTTTCAATCTCAAATTCTCCTTTGACAGTTCAATAGAGATTGAAAATATTGAAACACAGATTAAAGAGATAAAAAACAGGAGCAGGAAGTAGAGAAAGGAATGGACGGACTGTCTTTACCGGAAGATAAAAAACATCTCAGAAGCAGTATGAAGAAACTGCTGCTTCAGCTTTCAGAAGAAAAGCGGTCAGAAATGAGCCTTAAGGTCCTAGGGAATTTACAGGAGCTTGATGCCTGGAAAAGTGCCGATACCATACTTGCTTTTCTCTCAATGAAAGATGAAATTGAAACCGCTGGTATAATAAAAGCCGCGCTTAACGAAGGTAAAAAATGCGCGGTCCCGAGAATAGACGGGGAGATCATGGAGTTTTACTACATTGATTCCCTGTCAGATAAAAACCTTGTTATGCACAGTTACGGAATGTATGAACCCTCTCCCTCCTCCCTTAAAGTTTCAGATGATGATTTTAAATCCCGCAGCATCGTTCTCCTCGCGCCGGGACTCGCGTTTGACATAAGATGCATGCGCCTCGGCAGGGGGAAAAGTTTTTATGACAGGTTTTTGTCAAAACATGAAAATGAGTGCGTCAAGGCCGGCATTGCGTTCCAGTTTCAGATAACTGACAAAGTTCCATCCGAAGCACATGATATCAGGCTTGATTTTGTAATAACCGAAAAGATGGTATATTCAGCATGAAAAGATTATGAACACGGGTGTTTTTCTCCTGGTCCTGTTTGCGGCCTTTACTCATGCGGTCTGGAATTTTTTCACAAAAAAAGTATCAGGTAATTTTACAATCTTCTGGTACGGCCTTGTCGCTGTAAATCTACTTATGCTCATTTATACAGTATACTCAGTAATAACTTTCGGCATTGAAAGCAGGGCTTTTATTTATATTCTTGTTTCAGCCGCGGCCCACGGTCTCTATTACCTGGCGCTTCTCTATACCTACTCAAGGGGGGACATCTCAACAGCCTACCCCATAGCAAGGGGGACCGGAGTCGCGGGGACAACGATGCTCTCCTTCTTTCTGCTGAAAGAAATAATAGAACCGGCTGCCGCGATCGGTATCATAGCGGTCTTTTCCGGCATAGTCTTTATCGGGCTGAGCAGGATTAAAAATCAGAAAAGGGATATTAAATCATACATTGTCTCAATACTTACAGGCATATTCATCTTTACCTACTCAATAACAGACAAGCTGGGGGTAGGAATTGCTAACCCCGTTGTATATGTCAATATTCTCGACCTTATTGCCCTTACATCTCTGGCCGGATTTGCGAATCCTGGCGGAGTAAAAAAATCCATTAAGCTTGTCAGGGCCAATTTAAAGGAAACGCTGATAATCGGGATCGGCTCATCAGGGACCTATCTTATTATACTTTTTGCCATGCAGCTTGAAAGGGCAAGCTATATTGTCTCGATGAGAGAGTTCTCCGTAGTTATTGCGTCTGTCATGGGGTTTGTATTCCTTAAGGAAAAACCTACTATTTTTAAAATAACAGGGATTACCCTTATTACAGCAGGTCTTGTACTCATAAAACTCGGATAGTGTTTGACTATGACGGAGAATGTTATTAAAATTCAGTTATACGGGACTCATGTCTGTCCCGATTAAAGAATAAAAAACTGGAGAACAGATATATGGGTGAAATAAAATCCGCGCTTGAACTTGCGCTTGAAAAAACAGACAGTGTAAAAAGCGACAGGAGTCTGATAGTAAAGAATGAGGCTGATGAAGCCGGCAGAAAAGCCGCATTTGAATACCTTGAGGAAAGCAGTATAAAACCCTCTTCTCTTGAGGCAAAGTTAAAAGCTGCGGACAAAAACAACAGGCAATGGGTAAAAGAGGGGATGTTCAAGGTATTAAGCAGCAATTTAAAACTGCCTGAAGATAAAAACTCATTTGAAAAAATCGGCAGGCTGAAAGACGGTTTTGCGGCAATTGCCGAAAAGAAGAAAGAGGTGCTTTTCCTGTTTGACCAGATAGAAGGCCTTTATAACAACTATCTCCAGAATAAAACTTCTGCGGTTGAGAAACTTAAAAACAGCTATGCCCGAAAACTAAAGGAAAAGGAAATGGCCCTGTCGCAGCAGCTTGGAAAAGAAGTACACCTTACCCCGGAGAAGGACCCTGAGTTTCTGGATTATCTTCACAAGACCATAGGACAGCTTGACGAGCAGTATCAGGAGGTCCTTGGAAAGGTAAAGGAAGAGCTTAAGAAAAGGATATAATAACAGCTGCCTCATATTAAAACGCCGGATACTTAAAATAAAAAACCCGCTTCATTACATGAAACGGGTATTTTTTTCCCTGATAATTTTAAAGGTATTTCAGTCTTCCCTGAAAAGCTCCACAACTTCTTCGGGAGTAGCGGCGTTTACAAGAAGCCGGCAGAAACTCTGCGAGCGGGTAATACGCGCGATTTCGGCAAGCGCCTCTATGTGCGGGCCGGACTGGTTGGGCTGGGCAAGCAGGAGGAAAAAAAGTTTTGACTTTTCACCGTCAAGCGCGTCAAAATCAACTCCGTCCGGAGCAACTCCGATAGCAAGGGTGAGGTTTTTGACTTTTTCTGTCTTAGCGTGGGGAACCGCAATACCTTTTTCAAGACCTGTGCTTCCCATGTTTTCCCTTGCTATTACAGCCTTGAAGACGCTTTCCTTATCGCTTATTTTATCTGCTTTATCGAGAACATCAACAAGTTCACGGATTACTTCAGTTTTTGTTTTTGATTTCAGCGGGACTCTTACCACGCTGGTTGATATAAGATCTACTATAGCCATTCTTCTCCATCCTTCTTAAAAACGGTTATCATTGTATATTTAAACAAGCTGGTTGTAAAGACTCCAGATGCGCTCTTCATCCTTGGCAATCAACACTGAACAGTTTACGCTTCTCATTGCCCTTTCCGTTTCGTTGTAAAGCTCATCTCTCCTGCTTCTTATTTTTGAAAGTTCACCTATTATTAAAAGATCAATTTCATTTTCATTAACATTGTTCTTTATTTCCACATTGACGCTTCCGCTTGATTTCAGGGTTTTTACAGCGACCCCTTTCTCTCTTGCCATTTGTTTAATGTGGTTAAGGTACCTGTCAGCATCATGTTCAAGGTCATTCTTATATTCCTCTTCCTCAGCCTGCAGGAATATTTTAGCGTTTACAAGGTCACTCAGGGCTCTTGTATTTACAATGTATAATGCATAAAACTCTGCCCCGGTCGCCCTCGCAAGGCAGATTCCGTACTGTGCAGCTGTTATTGATTCTTCAGTGCCGTCAACATATACCATTATCTTTTTAACAGGTCCGTCCATGAAGCTCTCCTGAATTAATTATCGCTTTTTTCTTTTTTCTTTTCCAGTCTTGTTTTAATCATTTTAAGGAGGATAATCATATCCCTCTCATTCTCCTCAAGCCTGTTCTGAATATACTTTACTGTTTCCCTGAGTTCCGGAATGGCAATCTTCTCAAGAGCGTTAACCTTCCGGATTGTTTTTTTGACTTCCCTTGCAAGCCGCATGATTGATATTTTAAGCTCGGCAAGTTTTCCCATAATCTGGAGAACTGCCTTGAATTCATTAAGTGAGCTGTCAATCCAGAAACTGTTGTTCATCGGGCTGTAGTAAGGTGGATAATCATCAAACCCCGTATCAACTACAGGAAGACCTACCCCCATTACTTTTCTCTGGGTAATTTTAACACGGCTTTCAATATTTATGGCGCTTGCTACCTGAGTCACTTTCAGTTTACCCATGTCGATGACAGCCTCTTCAAGTGTCCTGTACGCTTCAGCAAGGGCTTTTTCCACCTTCTCCTCATGGTCTGCGGCCTGGTCAACAAGATTCAGCAGCTCTATGACGAGGATGTTTCTTTTCTGGTCAAGCAGCTCATAACCCAGTCTTGCGAATTTTAATTCATGGCCGAGTGAGAGCAGGTTGGTTTTTGTAGGCGCTATATTTGTTTTCATTATCTGCCGTAATACTTTTCGATCTCTTCTTCAGTAACCCTGTGGAGTTCATCCTGGGGAAGAAGACCGAGACATTCCCATCCCAGATTCAATGTTTCCTCAATTGATCTGTCTTCATTCATTTTCTGGGAAACAAAACGTCTTTCAAAGGCTTCGCCGAATTCCATATACTGATGATCAAGGGGGGTCAGCTCCTCCTCTCCGATAACGGAGGCCAGGTTTCTGACATCCTTGACATAACTGTAGGCCGCGAAAAGCTGGCTGGCAAGATGGGGATGGTCCTCCCTTGTCATTCCTTCTCCGATACCGTCTTTCATAAGTCTTGAAAGGGAAGGCAGTCCCGCCACCGGCGGATAAATATTTCGGCTGTACATCTCTCTTTCAAAAACTATCTGCCCTTCAGTAATGTATCCCGTAAGGTCAGGGATCGGATGCGATATATCATCGTTAGGCATTGTAAGAATAGGAAGCTGGGTAATTGAACCGCTGAAACCTTTAACCATTCCGGATCTTTCATAAAGCTCTGCAAGGTCTGAGTAGAGATATCCGGGATATCCTTTCCTTGAGGGTATTTCACCCCTGATAGTTGAAATCTCACGAAGAGATTCGCAGTAATTCGCCATATCTGTCATGATTACAAGAACATGCATGTTCTTGTTGAATGCCAGATGTTCGGCAAGGGTAAGGGCGGTACGGGGAGTAATTGTTCTTTCTATTGAGGGGTCATCTGCCAGGGAAAGGAAAAGCGCGACATTGTCGAGGACTCCAGTCTCTTCAAAAGACCTTACAAAGTACCTTGCAACGTCGTGCTTGACTCCCATTGCCGCGAAAACTACGGCAAAGTTTGTCTTGCTCCCCTTTATTTTCGCCTGCCGCGCTATCTGCGCAGCAAGTTCGTTATGCGGCAGTCCGTTGCCCGAGAAGATCGGAAGTTTCTGCCCGCGGATCAGGGTATTCATTCCGTCAATTACGGAAATACCTGTCTGGATAAAGTCTTTCGGATACTCTCTCGCTGTGGGATTGATTGCCATGCCGTTTATATCAAGTTCAGTCTCCGCGACAGGCATCGGCCCGTTGTCTATCGGGTGGCCGAGGCCGTTGAAGACACGCCCGAGCATTTTCTCGCTTACTCCGAGTTTGAGCGGCTCTCCCATGAACCTTATATGTGTATCAGGCATTGTAAGACCGGAAGTCCCCTCAAAAACCTGGACACAGACTATATCGCTTGACGTATCAAGGACAAGGCCGAGCCTTGTTGCCCCTGAAGGGTCGACGCATTCCACCAGCTCGCGGTATCCGACTGCATGTGTTTTTTTTATAAATACCAGCGGCCCGTCAATCCTGTCCACACCGATATATTCAAGCCCTGTTTTAAGTTTTTTCTGCTTTTCATGCATATCTATCTTAGACATATACGCTCTCCAATTGATCAAGTGACCTTTCGAGTCTTGCTGTAAGCTTGTCGAGAAGCTTTAGATCTTCGTTAGGCACATTGAATTTCATCTTTACAATGTCCTGGTTGACACTCATTTTCTTGAGCTTTACAAGGGTACCGCCCCTCTTTAAAACTTCGGATCCCCTTCTGTAATATGTCAGAATTACCTGAAGCATCTTCATCTGTTTTTCAACAGTTGAGAATCTGTCAATATCATCAAAAGCGTTCTGCTGGAGAAACGCGTTCTTGAAAAGGGTGCAGACATCAATTATGAATTTCTGACTGTCAGGAAGAGCGTCCGGCCCTACAAGTTTTACAACCTGCTGAAGCCTTACCTCTTTCTGCAGCAGTTCCATCATCTCAGCCCTGTCGTCAGACCACGTAGGTCCGGCATGCTGTTCCCACCAGGGAATAACCTCAAGAAGGTATTCGCTGTAGCTTTCAAGCCATGAAATAGCCGGATAGTGGCGCGCGTTGGCAAGCTGCCGGTCAAGGCCCCAGAAACACCTGACAAACCGTTTTGTATGCTGTGTTACTGGTTCTGAAAAGTCGCCGCCGGGAGGTGATACAGCTCCGATAAGGGAAACCGAACCCTCTTTGCCGCACAGCGTATTCATGTAGCCGGCCCTTTCATAGAACTCCGCAATCCTTGTGGGAAGATAAGCCGGAAAGCCTTCCTCCGCAGGCATCTCTTCCATACGGCCCGAAAGCTCTCTTAAAGCCTCAGCCCATCTTGATGTCGAGTCCGCCATTACAGCCACATGGTAACCCATGTCCCTGAAATACTCAGCCAGGGTTACGCCGGTGTATATGCTTGCCTCTCTCGCGGATACAGGCATATTGGATGTATTCGCGATAAGGATCGTCCTTTCCATAAGGCTTCTGTTTGTACGCGGGTCGATAAGCTTCGGGAATTCCGTGAGAACATCTGTCATCTCGTTTCCCCGCTCGCCGCAGCCTATATAAACAATAAGGTCCGCGTCGCACCATTTGGCAATGGCATGCTGAGTCATTGTCTTTCCTGTCCCGAACCCTCCGGGGATTGCGACAGTACCGCCCTTTGCAATAGGGAAAAGGGTGTCTATTACCCTCTGCCCTGTGATAAGGGGAATATTAAGCGGCTGCCTCTCTTTTACAGGGCGGGGAACACGTATTGGCCATCTCTGGAGCATTGCAACATTGACATCGCCGTCTTTGGTTTCAACAACTGCTACAGGATCTTCTACAGCGTATTCTCCTTCAGGGAATATTTTCTTTAAAGTACCGCTGACGCCCGGAGGAATGAGAATTTTATGATTTATCCGTTCTGTTTCCTGCACTGACCCTATGATTTCACCCGGATAGATAATATCACCGGGTTTTAGATCCTCAGGAACAAAACTCCATTTCCTTTCCTTGCTGATTGAAGAAACCTGGATTCCTTTTTCAATATAATGTCCTGATATTTTATATATTTCTTCAAGAGGCCTCTGGATACCGTCATAGATTGTTCCTATAAGACCGGGGCCCAGCTCTACCGATAAAGGCATACCTGAACCGTAAATATTATCTCCGGGACAGATACCGGTTGTATCCTCATATACCTGGATTACAGCGGTCTGCCCTTCAAGTTTTATTATCTCACCGATAAGGCGAACTTCAGCGACCCTTACCAGTTCAAGCATCATCGCGTCTGTAACGCCTTTAGCTTCAATTACAGGTCCATTTACTCTTCTGACCTGTCCTATTATCCGTTCTCTCATTCCGAACCTCTATCTTGTTTCAAGCTGCACTACTTTGCTTATCAACATCAGTTTACGCGAAAAACTCTTTATGAATTGTTTTCCGCATTTCAGCCTGATATCTTAACAGCCTTGTAGGTACCTGATTGTTAAATGCTGTTTTACTATTCATTGATGTTAAAACCACGCCCTGGGCGAAAAGAGGATTTTTATCTGATTTTACAAGATGTATTCTACCGCCTGTCAGATCAAAATACCTTTTTTCAGTTTCCCTTAAAAAACTGTCACTTAAAATTTCAAGTTCTTTTGCAGAACCGTTTATTACAGCCTCTTCCTCGCCAAGCCCGATAGCAGCGTCAAGAATCCAGCCCCGCAGGATTTCAGGATAATCTTTTGATTTTCCTATCTCCCCGATTATATCCCGGACCTTCTCAACAACATTGTTAATAACTTTTTCCCTGATCTTGAGTACTACCCTTTTCTTTTCAACAGATATTGCCGATGCGCTGTTCTTCTCAATTACTGAGACCTGCTGCTCAATTTTTTTTGCAGTATCCCTGTCTATGGATTTAATCTGCATCTCTTTGGACATCTGCTTATCGGCAGCAGTTTTTTCGGCATCTTCAATAATCAGTTTTGCCTCCTGTTTCGCGTCCAGGGTAATACCTGAAATCAATTCGCTTCTATCGTCACTGGATGTTTTCATATTCTGCACCTTAAAACCTTAAAGTTTTATGCCTATAGCCTCGTTAACCATAGCCCTGATACCCGGCCTGCCGGGGAGCCTCCCTTCCCGGCCGGGAACTTCAACTATCAGCGGAAACTGCTCTGTAAAAATATACCGGTCGACAAGGGGCCTTATCATATCAGCTATTTTAAAATCAATGATAATTATCCCGACATCGCTGTCTTCAAGAGCTGAGTTAAACGCGGTTTCCGCTTCTGCCGGGGTCTCTGCTTTTACACCCTGAACCCCGACAAGCCCAAAACCTAATACAGCATCTTCATCGCCGATAACAAAGTATTTCATGACCTGGCCCTAAATTTTACCCAGAATCATCAGCGCAGTTATAAATCCGAATACTACAAGACCTTCAGCAAGCGCGATAAAAATAAGTGCCTGGGAAGCCAGTTCAGGTTTTTCCGCGATTGCGCCCATGGCTGCGGAACCTACATTTCCGATTGCAAGACCTGCTCCGAGAGCCCCGAAACCAAATGCTATAGCTGCCGCAATAAGACCGAATTTTGCGACTCCCGCTTCCTGTTCTGT
>JACKPD010000027.1 GCA_024233785.1 Spirochaetales bacterium
TCTTACGGCAACAGTAAAGATTGTAACAATAGCTGATAATACTGCTATTGCGGCAATTCTGAACGCTGCTGTATCTGTAAATTTATTCGAGTCTGACATTCCCTGTCTCCTTATAAAAAACTGTAGATTACAATAATCAATATAAACGGAAAAGACAATATTAGTTCCCCGCGCAACTCCTTGAGGCTTTTCATTTTCCTTATCCGGCCGGGTAAATTGTTCCTTCCGACACCGCGGGTTTCTAGAGCCATAGCGAGGGCCGGGATACTTTTAACAGCCTGGATCATAACAGATGTAAGAACTGATAGAAGTTTTCTGAAACGGGAGGGAAAATTCCACTTCGAAATATACGGGGAGTCTGGCGTGAGTCTCATTTTATGGGCATCAAGAGTTCCTTCATAAATTGACGAAATGTAGGGAATATACCTGACAGTAAGCGATATCATAAGCGACATCCTGTATGAAAGTCCGAAAAACCTTAAGGCAAGGATAAAATCCTCAATTTTTGTCGTTCTCAGAAAGATATAAAAAAGAAGAGTAAGACCGAGAAACCTTCCCGCAAGATGAAAAGATTCATAAAGGCCTGCACTTGTTAAAAACGGCCGGCCATTAATCGCAAGATAGACTGTCCCCTCTGAATGGAACGGAGGAGTAAGAAGCATTATTAAAATGATAAGGGGGGCGATAATTTTTACAGGTTTTAAAACATCCCTGAAACCGGCAGAATAGATACCTGATGCAAAAATAAACAATAAAATACCATAGTATTTGAATACAGAAAGCGGAACAAAAAAAAGGGCTGATAAAAAAATGAGAAAGAAGAGCTTAATCCTCGGATCAAGCCTGTGCAGTACAGAGTTTCCCTTGAGGTATGTTTCGGTAAACATCAGAGGACCTCTGCCATTGAGATATCAAGCAGTTCTTTGAATCTTTCATCAGAACCGCCGCTTAAGAGGCTGCCCCCCTCCATAATGAGGACCCTGTCCGCAAGACCTGCAGACAGCCTCATATCGTGAGAGATGATCATTACAGCAGGCGGGGGATCAAGATTTCTAAGACTTTTTAAGATCAGGGTATAATCATTGAAGGAAAGACCCGAATCAGCCTCATCAATTATTAAAATCTTTTTGTTAAGCAGATAATAGATCGCAGCCTGCAGCCTCTTCCTGGCTCCGTAGCTCATTATCGCGGGCGGGGCATCAATACTTTCGAGGCGGAAAAGCGATACAGTCTGCTCTATCATCTTTTTCTGCGCTTCTTTGTCAATTCTGCGGGTTTTAAGACCGAACGCAAGTTCTTCCCCTACAGTCGGGAGGAACAGCTGAAAATCGGGATTCTGAAAAAGGTAGGCTGTATTTCTGTTAAGTTCATCCGGAGAAGATATGCCCGGATTCCCGTCATTATCAAGACAGACATTTCCTCTATCGGGAATCAACAGGCCGCTTATAATCTTTGCAAGGGTTGATTTGCCTGAGCCGTTCCTTCCGAGAAGTACTGTAACTTCACCGCTCTTTAAATAAAAATCATCAATATTGAGAGAAAATTCCGAATCCGGATATCTGAATTTAATTCCCGAGGCTTTTACCAGTACAGGCGAGTCAGGTGAATCTTTGTCTGCAGGGAGTCTTTTTATATTCGCCTTAAGTTTATTGCTGTCAAGGTATACACCGCATTTAAGGGCGTTTTCCATAAACACACGGTCCGGCTTTATTTTTTCATCCAGGAGCGAGTCGCCGTCATAGAGAAAAAACCTGCCGCAGTATTTTCTGTAGATATCAAGCATTTTAGAAGTCAGGATTAGTACTGTTTTTTTCTCATTCTTAAGGTATTCAAGGAGGAAAATTCTCCCCTCCGGATCGATTTCCTCAAAGGTTTCATCAAGTATCCAGAGCTCAGGGTCAGATGCCGCAAGACACGCGAAAAGGAGCTTTCTCTTCTCTCCCCCTGAAAGGTACGCGGGATTCATCCCTTTTAAATGACCAATCTGTACTTTAGAAATTGCATGATCAGTCCTGGTTTTAATTATATCATAATCATAACCGGAAGATTCAAGGGAAAACCCGATTTCACTTTCAACCCGGGGTGTTAAAATCTGCTCTTCCGGGTCCTGAAAAACAATTCCGGCCATGGACAGAAGGTTATAGGGTTTTTCTTTTTTTATATCTTTACCGTCTATGAAAACTTCTCCTTCAAGAATGCCGCCTGTATACCTCGGGACAAGAGCAGTTATTATTCTTGAGAGTGTGGTTTTACCGGATTCAGGCGGGGCGAGAAATACCGCAGTCTCTCCCCTGTCTACAGAAAGGGATAAATCCTTAAAGATATATCTTTTTTTTATCCCGTTGTATTCCGGGTAGATAAATGAAAGATTTCTGATTTCAAGAAAAGCTGCCATGAAGAAATAGTAGCAGATTAAAGGGTTTGTGTCTTTATACTGAAGATAAACAGATGATAACGCAGAGCGGGGGCATTAAGCACCCCGCCCCGCGTGTAATATATAAAAACGGGTCTGCTGCTTTTTACATCTTTGTAAAAAGGACAACAGCATTGTGCCCGCCGAAACCGAGTGAATTGGATATTACTGCGTCAATTTTCCCGTTTTCCCCCTTATTGGGAACATAATCGAGGTCACATTCAGGATCAGGGTTTTCATAATTGATTGTCGGCGGAAAATACTGGTCCCTTATAGCAAGAATGGAAGCAACAGCCTCTATCCCGCCTGCAGCTCCAATACAGTGGCCGGTCATGGATTTTGTTGAGGAGACTTTAAGGCCTGAATATGCATGCTCGCCGAAAACTTTTCTTATCGCAAGAGATTCAGTTTTATCATTAAGCGGTGTCGATGTTCCGTGAGCATTGACATAGTCTATATCGACAGGCTTAAGCCCTGCGGCATTGATGGCCATATTCATAGCCTGAATCGCGCCCCTCCCCTCCGGATGGGGTGCTGTAATATGATTCGCATCGCATGAAATTCCGTAGCCTGAAAGTTCGCAGTATATTCTGGCGCCCCTTCTCACTGCATGTTCGTATTCTTCAAGAACAAGAATACCGGCCCCTTCGCCCATTACAAATCCGTCCCTTTCCCTGTCGAACGGTCTGCTTGCCCTTTCAGGCGTATCGCAGTATCTGCTGCTCAGCGCCTGTATAACGCAGAACCCGGCAAGTCCGAGTTTCGTGATCGATGCTTCTACACCGCCGGCAACCATTACGTCCGCAGTGCCGTTCTGTATCCACATTGCAGCGTTTCCAATCGCGTCTGTGCCTGATGCGCATGCTGTTACGACAGAGTAACAGGGTCCCTGGGCATTAAGAAGGATGCCGATATTACCGGGCGCAATATTTGTAATCAGCTTGGGTATTGTAAGGACAGGTATTCTCCTGGGCCCTTTTGTCAGAAGCTTCTCATACCCTTCCTCTACAGATTCAAACCCGCCTATGCCGTTTCCAATCACTATGCCGAGCTTTTGGGGGTCAACTGTTCCCTCTTTTAAGGCAGCGTCTGTCATCGCCTCTTTTGTAGCGGCAAGGGCGTAAAGGGTAAACCTGTCAAGCTTTTTTGCCTCTCTCGGTTCCGCAACCGATGAGACATCAAAATCTTTTACTTCACCAGCTATTGATACAGGATATTCATCAGTATTAAACCTTGTTATCTTTCCAACCCCTGATTTACCCTCTTTTATTGACTGCCAGAAAGACGCGGTATCATTACCTATCGGGGATATTGTACCAAGTCCTGTAACAACTACTCTTCTTTTCATTATATATTCACCTACATTCCCATTCCGCCGTCAATATTTATGACCTGGCCTGTTACATAAGATGAAAGTTCAGAGGCAAGAAAAAGGACGACAGAGGCAACTTCCGAAGGAAGACCGAGCCTTGCAAGAGGAATTTTATCATAAAGCGCTTTAATCTGGTTCTCGTTAAGCTTATCTGTCATCGGGGTTTTAATGAAACCGGGAGCAACCGCGTTAACCCTTACGCCGCGGGAAGCAACCTCACGGGCAAGGCTTTTTGTAAACCCTATAAGGCCTGCCTTTGATGCTGAATAATTGCACTGTCCGGCATTCCCGATTACACCTACAATTGAGGCAATATTTATAATAGCTCCGCCCCTCTGCTTGATCATCGCTTTTGAGATTACCCTGCTGATATAAAAAGCGCTTGTGAGATTTATTTTTAATACATCATCCCAGTCTTTTGAAGACATTCTGAAAATCAGTCCGTCTCGTGTTATTCCCGCATTGTTTACAAGTATGTCGATCCCGCCGCTTTCCGTGAGAATTTTCTCGCATACAGCAGTCACTTCATCTTCATCGGCAACATTTGCCTTGCTGAAATAAACTTCAGCCCCGTTTGCTTTGGCAAGCGCCTTATATTCATCCATAAATTCGCTTTCATTCAAATCAAGAAAATATACCGATGCGCCATTACCAAGAAACGACAACACTATTTCCCGTCCTATACCCCGTGACCCGCCTGTAACGAGTGCTTTTTTTCCTTTTATTAACATGTAAAACCTCCTGTTCCGGTTTATATTTTTAATATTTCATCTATTTTGCCGGCAGGAAGACATATAGGGTCTCCGCCTGCAGCTTTCCAGAGTCCGGCAAGTACTGTTCCCGGCCCTGATTCAATACACATTTCAACTTTTTCATTTAAAAGTTCTTTTTCTTCATTTACCCAAAGTACCGCAGACGTAAGCTGCCTTGAACAAAGTATTTTAGCCTCATCCCCTGAGGTTACCAGTTTGCCTGTAACATTGGAATACACCTTTTTGACAGGATCGCTGAAATTGAATTTCTTCAAAACTTCCGCATATTCTGTTTCAGCTTCTTTCATAAGCGGGCAGTGGAACGGCCCTGAAACCTTAAGCCTTATAAATCTTCTTACACCGGCTTCCTTGAACAGCTTCTCTGATTCAGAGAGAGCGCTGTCTGTACCTGATATCACAATCTGGGAAGGACTGTTGTAATTTGCAATAAAAACTCCATTAAGACCTGAATTTTTTAAAACACTGTCCACAGTATCATAATCAAGTCCGATAACAGCAGCCATTCCGGGAGACCCTGTAGGTGAATCCAGAGATCTGCTTACTTTTTCCATAATGGCGCCCCGTTCCCTTACAATTTCAAATACCGATTCAATATTTATGATACCGGCATCCCAGAATGCGGATACCTCGCCAAGGCTGAACCCGGCGCATATATCGCTTTCTATACCGCGTTCCTTTAACAGCATTGAAGAGGCAATATTTACAAGTGTTACAGCAGTCTGCGTCTTGTCTGTTGGTTTTAATTCTTCTTCAGATCCATGGAACAGCAGATTCTGCAGGTCAATCCCCGCGCTTTCAGACGCTGTCCTGAACAAATCCTTGATTTTATCGCTGTAGTCCCAAAGGTCTTTACCCATCCCTGGATATTGAGCTCCCTGGCCTGGATATAAAAAACACTTCTTCATTTTTCCTCCTGAAAAGCATCAGTCAACATGAAAATAAACGGCGGAAAGTTAGCACAGGAGTTAAAATAAAGTCAATAACAAAAAAGTATATTTCAGAAAAAATCAGACTTCATCGGTAAGTTCTTCAACAAGTTCTTCAGGTTCATCATCGCTGAGTTCTTCCGCTTCTTCCGGCGTCAGCTCGTCTGTCAGCTCAGGTATGTCTGCATCCGCTTCCGCGTCTTCCAGTTCCTCAAGATTCTCATCGGGACTGTTTAATACAGGTGATTTAAGAGGCTCTTCTGCGGCTGATATCTCATCCGGCTCCTCAGATTCAAGTTCTTCAAGCTCTTCAAGCTCTTCCAGTTCTTCGAGGTCCTTATAAACAGCAGGTTCAATTTCTTCAGCAGCCTCCGGCTCCTCAGAATCAAGCTCTTCGAGATCCTCATAAACTTCTGCCGCAGCAGCGGCATCCCCGGCATCCTGTAATACCGGATAATCCTCAGGCAGGTCCTCCGCAGAGACTTCAGGAATATTTCCGGAAACATCTTCGGAAAGCTCTTCAACACTTTCCCACTCAAGACTGCCCGTGCTTGCTCCATATTCGACAAGGGCTGCTCTGATTGTCAGAAAAAAGGTAGGATAAATCATGTCATAGAAATATGTTCTGTAATAAATTGCCAGTTTTTTCTTTCTGAAATATGAAACAACAGAACCGGCAATATCCTCCGAATCAGTTGAACCGTCTGAAGAAACAGCAGCATTATCCTTTGTATAATTTGCTGTTTTTGTATGAATATGCCCGGGCATGGAATTTACCCTGTCCTGATACATCCCCAGCTTGCAGAACATTTCATAAAGCGTATAGGTTATTTTAATGAATTTTTTGACCAGCTCAGTGTCGTTGTCCAGTTTTTCCAGAAACAGCCTGTATTTTGCAGGATACATTATTTTGAGGATCTCTTCCTTCCTGAGATTTACCCCTTTCTGAATAAATACAGACTCAATGGCATTGATGACAAATTTATTTCCCCTGTAATACTCAAGCAGTTCAACAATTTTATCAAATCCAGCCTCCCCTTTATTAAGGAGGAGCCTTACCTGGTCAGAAAGAGCTTCAGGCAGGGAAGGATTTACCTGAACGCTGTAGCTTTCAAAAACCGCATTTTTTTTATCCTTAAGAAGTACTTTTTTATACTGAAAGAGCTCATCAATTGTGATATCCTTGAAGTAACCCATTTTGGTCTGGGCTTCCCTCTTAAACTGGTTAAAATAATCTTCAACAACACCGACTTCAGTAAGCGCGTCGAAGAATTTTTTTGAGATCCGAAGGCCCCCGATAGGAGCAGTGGACTCCATCCGCTTTGCTTCAATAACAGGCATGCCTATTACGTCCCATTGTTTTGCGCCGGCTGGACCGAAATTGCCTATAGTTACATCACCGACATTTGCCCCTATCCTGATCCTTATCTGAAAAAGTGCATTGATCGAATAGGCGAATTCGCTTCCCGATCTGAGGTTGCTTATTATATCAAAGGCTTTTCTAACAGCTGCTATAGTTTCCGGATCCACTGTTTCATCGAAAAAAGATTCATCAGCCTGATTAAACAGAAAACAGATCCTCTGAAGTTCCACGCACGTGTAAAAAAGTTCATGGGCTATATGCCTTACAGCATCTTCTTCCTTCATATGGCGTACAACTGGATCGGTAAGACCTCCGAAATGAAACATTATGCTGTCGCCCTCAATTTTATTTAAATAGCCGGACCTCTTGATCAATACCCAGTTAAATGCTGAAAACAGACCGTTAAGTACAGTCTGGTTTTCCATTGGGCTTAAAAATTTGGAAAGATAAGAGTAATCAGCAAGATCGACAAATGCTATTCCGATTTTTGTTTCAATTGAATTTTCAGGAATCTGGCCAAGTTCTATGATGGCATCTATAAGCTGTCTGGGGAGATAGAATTCCTCGATTTCTCTTCTGAATTTTATCTCCTTGGATGCTTTTGCGAGAGCTTCTTCAAGCGCGGCGCTGCCTTTACCGGCATCAGCTGCTTTTTCCCTTGCTTCCCTGATTGAACTTTCAAGGATGCCTCCGGCCCTGTCTGTATTTTCCTTTATTATTTCACGTATTTTTTCTACATATGTATCTTCTGTTTCAGGGGATGTGTTGTTATGCAGAAGTTCTTCAAGATAATTAACTATATAAGCCGGCTTTGAAGCGTATTTTTCAGTAATATAGAGAGCATGTGCATATATTGATTTCGAGTCAAATACCATAACTTATACTTTATCCCTTTTAATTATATTATATATCGGCAGACAGTATGTTAAAAATTTACCTTCAATTTCAAGCTTTGTCACTTTTACATTGGCAGAATAGTATTTTTTAATGTTTTCACCTGTAATTATTTCCTCAGTAGCGCCGCACCGGGAAATTCCCCCTTTTCCAAGGAAAATTGACCTGTCGGAAACAGCAAGTGCATGGGAGGGATCATGAGTTGAAAAAATAATTGTTGAGCCTGATTTTAAGGAGAGCTCCGAGAGCAGTTCAAGCATCCGTTCCTGATTTTTTATATCAAGATCGCTTGTCGGTTCATCAAGAAGAAGGACTTCGGCCCCTGAGGCAAGCGCCCTTGCAATCAGTGTCAGCTGTTTTTCACCCCCGCTGATTTCGGAAAACCTCCGCTCTGAAAGATCCTCAATACCCGCCTTTTTAAGAGCTTCATACGCTTTTTCCCTGTCAAGCTCTCCCGGGGAAGAAAAAAGCCCCAGGTGCCCGGCCCTTCCGAGAAGGACCATGTTGTAGACTGTGTAATTTACCCCTGTTGAAAAAATCTGGGGAACATATGAGACTTCCTTCCCGATTTCAAACTTTCCTGAGTATTTTTTCAGCAGCCCTGCGAGTATTTTGAGAAGCGTAGTCTTGCCGACACCGTTTGGGCCGAGGACTGCGAGAATTTCCCCCTGCATGAGGGAAAGGGAAAGATCTGATATCAGCTTACCTGAACCGTATGAAAAGGAGAGATTATTTACAGTGATTACTGCCTTTCCTTTTTTTGACATATCAGACAACCCAGCTCCCCTTTGATTTTACAAGAAGATAAATAAATACAGGTGTACCGATAAACGCAGTTATTACTCCAAGCGGGATCTCAACCGGAGCAATAATCCTGGCTGAAATATCTATCAGCATAAAAAGGATCGCGCCTGCAACCGCTGAAGCCGGAAGAAGCTTCTCATGGTCGGAACCGACGACCATTCTTACCATGTGCGGAACAATGAGCCCAACCCAGCCGACTATTCCTCCAACAGAGACGACTGCGGAGACAGCAAGTGTTGAAAAGAAAAGGATAAAAACAAGGCTTTCACCTGTTTTAACTCCAAGGGATTTTGCGGCATCTATTCCAAGGGAAAGGGCATTAATCCGCCATCTTGCGGCTATTAAAAGAAGAGAGCTTATAATTATAAGAGGCATCGTAAAGAAAAAATGCTCTTTGCCTGTCTGTGAAAGTGACCCCATAAGCCAGTAAACAATCGAAGGAAGCTGATCCTCCGAATCCGCAATTATTTTAAGAAATGATATTCCTGCCTGAAAAAACATATTTACCACTACCCCGGCCAGGATAAAAACAAGTATTGCGTTCCCGCCTGTTTTTCCTGTTATGGATAAAGTCATCAGGAGAGCGGCAAAACCGAAAATAAACGCAAAAAGCTGGGCGCCAATACCCCAGCCGAAAAGCAGGATGCCAAGAGCTGCCCCGAACCCGGCACCTGATGTAACGCCTATTACTCCGGGGCTTACAAGAGGGTTTCTGAATATTCCCTGGTAGACTGCGCCGCAGACGGAAAGGCCCATCCCGGATACAGCTGCCATGGCTACCCGCGGCAGGCGGAGGTTAAGGACCACTGCTTCCTCTACAGGAAGCCAGTTTTTCTCAAATCCGAATAAGGGGTGAAAAAGTATTCCAAGGACCCTTAAAAAGGGGATATGGTATCTTCCCGCGGAGAGGCCTGTAAGAAAAACTGCCGCCGCCGCGGGAACAAGAAAGAGGAATATTTTTTTCAGGGTCATACGCCGGTTCCGGTTCTCATCAGAAATTACCGCTCCCTGCAGGATTAAGGATATTATGAATCTCAACATCGGTCAGAGCGTAATTGAAATATTTTTTATAGTATTCCCTTATTTCCCTGTACATGTCCCAGTTAAAAAGACCGGGATAGTTCTTCACTGCCATCCATTTCAGCATCAGGGGGCCGTCGAGAGAAGGCGGATACCATCTGTAATTTCCAAGCGGTATTTTATAAACAGCCCTGTTTTTATAGGCTGATGTCCCTGACCAGTCCTGCCCCTGTATTTTATTGCCGTAAATATCTTCAGGCATAGTTTCTGCGAAATTGGTAAGATAAACAATATCAGGGTTCCATTTAAGCACCTGCTCAAAATCAGCTATCTTGACCATAGCGGGATGATTTGCCGTAACTTCATCCGCGCAGTTTATTCCTCCGGTTGATGCGATCCAGTACTGGCCGAAGGAATTGCCGCCCGCGACCATGTTCCCGGCCGCTTTAAATACAATAAGTATTTTTTTCTTTTTTTCATCAGGGATTGAAGCTGTTTTTTCCGCGATCTCTTTTTTTACACTATCCCATTCTTCAAATATAGCAGCTGCCTTTTTCTTTTCCGTACCAAGCACTGCCGCGGTTATATCAACCCATCCCCTGATTGATTTTTCTGGGCTGTAGAATTCAATCTCCTTTCCGCGGTAATTCATCCTGTCCTTTTCAAGACCGAGGTAAATTACTGGCAGCCCCGATTCCTTCAGTTTATCCATCCCCTGAAGCACCTGGTCAGTAAAAAAGACATCCGGTTTTATTTTCAGGAGTTCTTCCGTATTGAGAAGGCTTCCCGTCAGAAAGTTGTCCTCCGCCTCAAGAAGGGAAGGGGCAATTCTGGAAAGAACTGAGACTTCTGCAGCTTTTTTGGCAAGGGGGTGAAGCCCCTTTATCCTTTCCGCGTTTCCGTCAAGATATACGATTATATGCGGAAGAGGCGCAGGGAATGCCGCGATTGATTTTATCTCTCCCGGCAATTCTACAGTTTCACCGCGGCTGTCTGTAACAGAAAATGATCTGCTTTCACTTTGCCCAGAAACACCCTGTTCTGAAGCTGTTTTTCCGCATGAAACAACAAAAAACAATAAGGAGATAAGTAAATAAAGTAGTATTTTTTTCAATCAGCTGCCTCCTGGACAAGAAAAACTTATGATGGCAGCTGATTATAAACCTTTTTTTCAGATTGTTAAATATTTTGCAGAAACATTATCAATTCTGTTCAGTTTTTCAGCCATTGTTTTTATGGTTTTTTCCTCATCTACAACCTCCAGAAAGATGAGACCGGAAGGCGAACAGGTGTTTCCCGGAACATCGTGAAGTCCGAGCCTTACTTTTATGCTGCAGCCGTACTCTGTAAGTACTTTTTGAACATCAGCTGCCGCATCCTCTCTTTGATCAACCCTGATTATAATTAATTTGTATTCCATAAATGAAATTTTAGTTTTTACCAAACTTCCTGTCAAATAATATTTTTGAATCCAATAGAAGATTGCAATTTTAACCGCGCTGTTTTAAAATAACGAAAATATGGTCATTTTTACCGACTGTTTTTCAGAAAATTTCAAATTTCCAGCGACTCTAAGACCAGAAGGGAGACCAGTATGAGTAATCTGTTCAAAGGAAGAAGTCTTGCGGTTATCGATGATTTTTCCCTCGATGAGAGACTTTTTCTTTTTGATAAAGCTAAAGAGCTGAAAAAACTTCTTCAGGAAAACAATAAAAGCGAACTTGAGAAATACAGAATCAATGACAGCGATTTCGGCGTCTATGAGGTTTTTATTGAAGATTCGACAAGAACAAAGGAATCTTTCAAGAACGCGGCTGAATTCCACAGGGTAAAACTGAGTAATCTCGAGGCAAATCACTCTTCAATAAACAAAAGCGAGAGCTTTGCGGATACATTCAATACCCTTTGCGGATACGATAACCTGGTTTTTATCGTAAGAAGCAAACAGGAAGGGCTCTGCAGATGGCTTGAGGAGAACGGAAAACTCTATGCCGGAAGAAACAGGATGAAGCAGACCCCCTCATTTATAAACGCGGGAGACGGCAAACATGAACATCCCACTCAGGAGCTTCTTGATGAATTTACTTTTCTCGAAAGAAATAAGTGGAACAGGACATCTTTTCATATTGCGCTTGTAGGAGACCTTTATCATGGAAGGACGGTTCATTCAAAAGCGGACGGACTGACAATTTTCAAAAACGTTAAAATTGATCTTGTAGCTCCCCGCGAACTCGGAATGCCTGAATATTATATTGATAAAATGAAAGACAACGGATTTGAAGTAAATATTTTTGACTCAATAGACAGCTATATGGAAACAGGACAGACAGCGCCGGTCTGGTATTTCACAAGACCGCAGCTTGAAAGAATGGGAGATGATATCCTGAAAAGACAGGACGAACTGCGGTATAAAATAATTTTCAGAAAGGAATTTCTCGATAAAATCCCGGAAGATACTATTTTCTATCATCCATTGCCCCGGCACAAACTATATCCTACAATTCCCACCTTCCTTGACACGACGCCCCTTAACGGCTGGGAGGAGCAGTCTGCCAACGGCATGGTAATCAGAATAATACTGCTCGGCCTGGTTGCCGGAAAAATAGGTTCTGATTATAAATACGGGGAAAACGGCAGTGCGGATACCCAGGATTCTGAAGATTTTATCGAAGAGCTGCCGTTAAAAGAAACTATAGTCACGAAGGACTATGCCGAAGGGGTAAAGCCCATCTCAAACGGGCTTGTTATCGACCACATATGCAGGGGAGAAAGCGAGAAAGAGATAAGGGAACACCTTGCAAGAATTATAAGGGTCCTTGAACTCTACGGAAAGGGCGGAGAATGGATAAGCAGGTCAAGAAGCGAACAGGATAAGATGAAAGGGATGATTTTCAGGCCCGGCCTGCCCGAACCGGGAACAAAAAAAATGAAACAGCTTGCGGCCCTTGCGCCGGGATGTACTGTAAACATTATTAATGAGAGAAAAGTTATAAAAAAACTGAAGCTGAGAATGCCTCCACGGATTTTCAATTTTCCCAATATCTGCTGCAGAAATCCGGACTGCATCAGCCACAGCTCGCAGGGGGAGAATGTCCCGGCGGAATTCAACAGGATAACAGGCGATAAATTCAGGTGTAAATACTGTGAAAAACCGCACTCTTTCAAGGAAATCTGGATACAATAAAAATCAGGAGAAAATAAATAATGGCAGAAGCTGTGATTTTTGACATGGACGGTGTGCTTGTAAACAGCGAACCTTACCATTTTGAGGCTGAAAAACAGATCCTCGCGAAGATAGGTATAGCGATAACAGATAATGAAATTCAAAGCTTTGTCGGACTCGCAATGGATAAAATGTGGACAAGATTAAAAGAGAGCTATTCACTTGAAAAAAGCGTTGAAGAGCTTGTAAAAGAGGATACAGAGTTCAGGGTTAATTTTTTCAGGGGGATAGGAAAAATAAAGCCGATCGACGGAGTGTCTGAACTTATTTCCGGTATAAAATCCGCCGGGTTAAAAACCGCGGTTGCCTCTTCATCCCATCCTGACCTCATAAAGGTCCTTCTTGAAGCCGCAGGCCTTGCGGAATTTTTTCCTGTCTACTTAAGCGGTTTCCAGGTAAAAAGAGGGAAGCCTGAACCTGATATTTTTATAGAAACAGCAGGACGCCTTGGAACAGTGTGCGGAAGCTGTGTTGTAATAGAAGACTCTGCAAACGGGGTTAAGGCCGCGAAAAAAGCCGGAATGAAATGCATCGGGTACAGCAACCCTTTTTCCGGGAATCAGGACCTGTCTGATGCAGATATAATTATCAGCAGTTTTTCCGAAATTAAGATATCTTTCCTGAAAGGGTTTATAATAAAATGGAGAGGGGAACATTCGTCCTCTTGCAGCCTCCCTTGGTATAACCGCAATCACCCTTTTTCACCTTTAACCGGCCATAAAGTCTTTAAACTCAGCTGCATCAACAGTCTCAACCTCAAGAAGCCGCTTCGCAATCTTCTCGATAAGCTCTTTTTTGAAGCAAGAAGCTTTAAAACATGCTCATACCTGCTTTTTATTATATTATGTATTTCCTCGTCGACATACTGATGTGTTTTTTCCGAATACTCTCTCGAAAGGCCTGCTCCGGCCGGCTCTCCCATATAAGTGCCGCCCCTGCTTGTCAGAACAACATTTTCGTATTTTTCACTCATTCCATAATCTGTAATCATCTTTCTGGCTATATCTGTAGCCCTTGTCAGATCGTTTGCCGCTCCTGTGGAAATTTCATCAAATATCACCTTTTCGGCAGCCCTTCCGCCAAGCAGAACATCTATCTTTCCCAAAAGGTCTCCGCGCGAAAAAAGAAACCTGTCTTCTGTCGGCATCTGCAGTGTGTAGCCGAGAGCCCCTATCCCGCGGGGAATAATTGTAATCTTCTGGACAGGGTCCGCACCTTCGGTAACGGCAGCAATGACCGCGTGCCCTGTCTCATGATAGGCGACTATCTTTCTTTCTTTTTCGTTAAGCAGTTTGTTCTTTTTCCTTAAGCCCGCGACACTTTTTTCAATCGCTTCCATGAGGTCGCTCTGGTTGACCTTATCCCGTCCCGCGCGCACGGCAAGGAGAGCCGCTTCATTAATTATGTTGGCAAGGTCTGCCCCGGCAAAACCGGGAGTTGCGCGCGCAATCGCGTTAAGATCAACCTTTTCATCAAGCTTCACATCCTTTGAATGAAGAACGAGTATAGCCTCCCTGCCGACAAGATCAGGCTTATCAACAATAATCTGCCTGTCAAACCTGCCGGGGCGGAGAAGGGCCGGATCAAGTACTTCAGGCCTGTTTGTGGCGGCAAGGAGAATTACACCTGTAGTGGAATCAAAACCGTCCATCTCGACAAGAAGCTGATTGAGGGTCTGCTCTCTTTCATCATTGCCGCCGGCAACGCTTATCCTGCTCTTGCCTATCGCGTCAAGCTCATCAATAAAAACAATACACGGGGCTTTCTCCCTGGCCTGTTTAAAAAGGTCCCTTACCCTTGCGGCGCCGACTCCGACAAACATTTCAACAAAATCAGATCCGCTCATCCTGAAAAAAGGAACTTCGGCGGTTCCGGCGACTGCCCTTGCAAGAAGGGTCTTTCCTGTTCCCGGAGGGCCGACAAGCAAAACGCCCTTCGGTATTTTCCCCCCGATTTCGGTATATTTTATAGGGTTTTTGAGAAAGTCGACAACTTCCTCAAGCTCTTCCTTTGCTTCATCAGCGCCCGCTACATCGTTAAATGTAATCTTTATGTTCCCCTCAGCTACAATCTGTGCCTTGTTCCTGCCGAAAGTCATAACCCCGGCTCCGGGATCGCCAATCTTTTTCAGCATAAACCGCCAGACAAACATCAGCAGGGCAAAAGGGACAATCCATCCCAGAAGAAGATCAACAATATATGAGTTCTTTTCTTTTATAGCGGAATAATTTATCCCCTTGCTGTCAAGAAGCTCAATAAATCCAGGATCATCAACAGGAACTGTTTTATAGATAGGGCCATCCGGATTAATCTGCCCGTCCGGGCCAATGGTTCCTTTTACTCCGATATAATAATCTTCCTTAAGCTGAACAATATTAATGCTGTTATTTTCAATCCTGCTTTTAAATTCACTGAAAGGTATCTTCTGCTGAATCTGTTCCTTTACATAAGTATTTACAAGCATCAGAAGGATCATGCCGATAACAAAAAACCATATTGAAAAATGGAACTGTCCTTTATTGAATTGAGGAAATATCGGCGGAATTTTCTGGGGACCGCAGTCCTTGCAGTCCTTATTCCACTGATTATCGCTGCCGCCCTTCTGGTTTCCCTTCTGGTTTCCTTTGGGGTTTATGTTTGAGACATTTTCTTCTTTATTGTTTTCCACTATTCTATCCTCTTTTTCCCGGTTGAAAATTGCTGGCAATATTTACCGGATGCAATTCATACCAATAATATAAGTTTCAGGAAGGTAAAAAGCAAAGGAAATAAGGGGCATGAAGTCTGTCCGGCAATTAATTTTCAAGGATTGTTATTTCAACCCTCCTGTTCTTTTTCCGCCCTTCTTCAGTTGAGTTATCCGCAACAGGTTCGCTTGAGCCTTTGCCCTGTATCCTTATCTGTTTTTCCTCTCTTACGCCCAGAGACAGCAGATACTCTGCGACTGCTCTTGCTCTCTGGAGGGAGAGAACCCGTCTCCCCTCTTCACTCCCCGCGAATGCGGTATGTCCTGTAATAAGAATATCCTGCATCGGATTTTTAAGCAGTATTTCCCCTATTTTTTCAATTTTATGCAGTTCAACATCCATCAGCTCATAAGAGTCGGGCTGGAACTGGATATTGTCAATTATTATTTTAACCCCTTCATCAACTTTCTCAACCGCTACGCTGTTAAACCCTGAACTGTCAAGACTTTCTCTCATGTCCTTCGCAAGAGCGTCCCTGTCCATATCCGCAGATTCAACAACCTCAGCCTTAGCCGTCCCTGTATATTCCACAGAATCACCTGTAGAAAGATCAAGAACAAGGTCAAATTCTTCCGAGTAGCTGTGCGGCCTGCCTGCCGTGTTGTCCCATTTCAATATCTGGCTTGAATAACCTGTAACCCTTACAGGATAAATTGTCTCTGCACGCCCCATCCCTGTAAAACCGGATTTGTGAAAAACACTGTATTTTATACTTATAAAATCAAACCGGCCTGTCTCATCCTTTCCAAGATACTGATATGAAACTGTAACCGGGAATTCGTAAGGCTGCGGCAGATGGAAACTTTCCCTGAAATCATGGACCTCGCTTGCTTCAGCGCTCCAGGTATCGCCGGGACGGATATCCCTTTCAGGAAAGACAGGAACATCCCTGACAACAGGCATATAGTATTTACTGTCAATATCATAAAACCCCCGGCTGTCTCTCCAGAAAAGTGATTCATAATCTTCGGTCAATTCATAAGTTGAATATTTCCCGACACTCCTCTCTGATGTCTGGAACCTGCCGTGGAGAAGTCCGCTTCCGTCCTTTGCTTCAAGAGTTTCAACAGATATTCTGTTCAACAGTCTTGCGCTGTGTGAATATGCCCTGTTTATATAAACATCCTCTTCAACTTCAGATACTATCCTGTATTTTTCTCCGGCTCTGTATTTATATTCAAAAACATCTGCCGAAGCAGGTATTGAATGAACCAGCAGGATAAGTGCCAGTAAAATATTTATCTTTTTATCAAACATATTTACTCCTAACGGCATAACTTCGGCTGTTTTATTGACAAATCTCTAAACAGAGACTATTTTTTAATTATAAGTTACATCATCAGGAAGATATATTGCATCAATCAAAACTTACAGAAGATAATGAAAATTACAGGAAGATAATTGAAAAAGCGGGATTCAGGGGTCCAAATCAGTTTCAGAAAAAGCTGATTCCTGCATCTCTTGATAACAGGTACATAATTGCAGAAACAAGCGAAGGGTGCGGGAAAAATCTCGGAATAGCTGTTTCTGTAATACTTCAGACCAATGCTTCACTTTCAGGGCTGAAGTTCTTAATAATTGCATCATCTCCGGATAATGTAAAAAAAATAAATAATATTTTCAAAAAACTCTTTTCAAAAAAAATAACAAATCTCACGGTAATTGCAGCAAGTTCTGAAACAAACATCAAAAAAGATTATAATCTGCTGCGCAAACAGCCTGATATTTTTATCGGCACACCTGACAGAATAATTGACCATATAAGAAGGGATAACATATCCTTCGAAGGAATACAGGGCTGTATAATCGAAGACAGCTGCATAGATGACCTTTACGGATTTGAAAAAGATATTGAGTTTATATTTTCAAAGCTCAGCGGAAAGCAGTCTTTTATGGTGCTTACAAAAAAAAGAGAGCACGCGTATTCATTTTACCATTATTTTAAAAAACCGGTAATTATTAAAATTGAAGATAAAGAAGCAGTGATGACAGAAAAAAAATCAATCGAAAGCGGCTATATAAAGAACATTACAGATCAGATTAAACAAAGCCCTGATATTAAGGAACTTGCAGACATTAAAAAATTGATTAAAAAAAATGTCCCCTTTTTTATGAGAGGCTATTTTGCGGCCTTTCTGCTCCGGAAGCTTTATGACGGAACTCCGTTGTTTGAAAGAGAAAAGACAGCTTCAGGCGAATACAAAACCCTTTTTATTAATGCTGGAAGAAATAAGGGGTTTTTTATAAAAGATATTTCAAATATCTTCTCTTCATCCGGCCTTGCGGATAAAACAGATGTAAAGAACATAAAAGTTCTTGATAATTATTCATTTGCAGATGTCACATCAGAGAGAGCAGACAAAATAGTTCAAAACCTGAACAATACTGTATTTAAAGGGAAAAAACTAAGCATCAGCCTTGCCAGAAGCACAAGAAGCAGTAAAGCACCGGACAGGAGCGCTTCATACAGGAAAAGACCGGGACGTTCAGCTGCTGCGGGCGGCCGTTCTATGCAGGCCGGTCCGCCGTCGAAAGGACAATCAGGATTATCTGCTGAGTGATAAAATAAACAGATATGTTATTACGGCATTAACCGCCATCCCGGCACAGAATACCGCAATTGATATATACTCATAAATTCTTGATTTCTTTCTGCATTCCCTTGAAAGATCTGCAGGGTTTCCCTCTATTATGATGTTTTCAATGAGCGGGTCCGAAGGAGTTTTACCAGCCTGAAAAAAGTAATAATAGTCAGGTCCTGATATCATGTTTTTATTCAGAACAGATGAGCTTCTGATCTTTACATTACCGCTGCCGCATAGCCTGGCAGCATCTTCCTGGGAATCCAGCATTCTGAAGCAGTAATTTATCCCTTTCTCAGGATCCCTGCAATATTCGCTTCCGTTAAAATGGTCTCCGCTGAAAAACCTGGCGGCAGCTTTAAAAGGTCTCTTTCCGCTCTGAAAAATCGCGCTTTCTTCCAGAAATGCCTGTATGAAAAAAACAGAATGACTCCCGGCGGGAAAAGCGGCATAAAAGGGACAAGACTTAATAAGAGGGTAATTTTCGGCAAAAAGTAAACCCGGTATTGAATAGAGGTAATAGGCGATCAGAAAAAGTGAAAATGAACCTGCGATTAGTGAGACAGGAGTATAGGTGTTCCAGAATTCATTTCTGTGTCTACCAGCCCAGACTCCTCTTCTAAGAAGGGTATCAGGATTGCCGTCATAAATAAGAAATGTAATATTATCATTACCGGAAGATTTAAAAATAGCTTTCCCTTTTCAAGGAAAGAGGGTCCGCATACCATAACATCTGTCTGCTGAGAGAGAGAATGAAATCTTTCCCATTTAAGTACCTGCGGCATTTCATCAATTATTATTTCACTGTTATCTTCGTAAATATCATTTTCCTCTTCTGTATGAGAAAAGGCCGGTATTAAATATATTTTAACCTTTTCATATCTACTGAAACAGTAAAATTACCGCTTCTAAGCCATACTTCATATTCATTCTGTATTGCTTCAAGAGATCCGAAAAATTTATAGGTGCCTGTATATCCCGAGACTCCGGCAGTACGGGCTTTCTGAAATCAATAACAGGAACTGAGGAGGAGGCAATGATTTTTTCCCTGAATTCCCTCCATTCCCTTCTTGCGATGAACGCGCCTGTTCCGGAATCATTAAATAGAAAAGAATTGTTATTGATAAGACAAATATCAGATAAAACATTTCAGGCGGTAAGATTCAGCAATGAACCAGGTTCGTATATACCCTGATAATAACCGGAATTCGCCGAACCAAGGCGGTTCCTAAGCTCTCCGGAAAAACCGGTAATAAGGTGTTCAACATATGCATTGCTTTTATTTTCAAGATCAACGCTTATATCCCTGCTTTTAATTTTACTGATCTGATCGATAAGGGTATCAAGCTGTTTAAGCCGGGTTAATGAAACACTGCCGCTGCTGCGAAAAGACGGTACTCCTGTTATATGCTTTAATGACGCATATCCGCCCAAAGGGTTATTTACCTGTACAGCAATCCTTCCCCCTGAATAAGCAGCCCTGACAATATGTGTAAAAGGGATTGAAGAATTTGAAACAGCCGAAATTGTTTCCATTTTTATCCTCTATAGAGAATATCGGCTGTTTTAAAATGTTTATTATAATTATCGGTTCATTTTCTCATCTGAGGTTTTACAGGCTATACACATAAGGGCATAAGGAATTGCGGTAAGCCTTTCTTCAGGAATCTTTTTACCGCATTTCATGCAAAGGCCGTATCTTCCGTTTTTTATTCTTGACAATGCGGAGTCAATAAGCCTTAGCCTTTTAATATCCTGAGAGCTGACTGTTTCAAGCATTTTTCTGTCAATATCATCAGCTGCAATATCGACAAGATCTTTAGGGTCTATGTCTTCAACAAGCGACTTGAATGAATCGTTTTCTGATATCAGGTTATTGATAATTTCTTCTTTTAAGTCAAATAATGCCTTTTCCATCCGTTCCTTAAATTCATTATCCATAAATACCCTCAACTTTTTCAATTTCAGATTGGTAATTTGCACAATTTCTCATGTAATGTCAACCTTATTCTTTGTTGACAAAGGATTTTTATTAAAATATTATAGAACTGATTTATAAGTAGAATTAAAGCTGGAGGGAACTTGGCTAAAGAAGAAGCAATTGAAATCGACGGTATTGTAAAAGAATCTCTACCCAATACATTGTTCAAGGTAGAACTGAAAAACGGACACATCATTATGGCCCATCTTTCCGGCAAAATGAGAAAATTCTATATCAGGATTGTACCTGGTGATAGAGTAAAAGTTGCATTATCCCCTTATGACCTTACAAGAGGAAGAATAATATACAGGGAAAAATAGTTATTTCAGAATAACCCATCTGGAACCTGATCCGCCGTTTTTATTGTCAGGAATGCCTGTAATTCCGGCGAAAGGACACTCTTTTAATACTTTATCAACTACACCGCTCAAAACTGACCCTTCAGGTGAATGAAGGCCTTTTCCATGTATGATCTGGACTTTTGTCATCCCTTTATCTTTACAATCAGAGAGAAATTTCCATAAAGCTTTTTCAGCTTCAGCTGACGTCAGTCCGTGCAGATCTAGCACGTCCTGTACATGCATTTTCTTAAGCTGTTTTATTCCTGTAAATCTTTTTTGTCCGGACCCGGGACTGCGTTCTCTATCCTTATCAGGATATTTTGCGTTCTTTTTTTCCCATGTTTCAAGTACATCGCCAAAATTCATGATTTCATTCCAATATAATGTTTTTTTTGTCTATCCAGCCTTCTTCTTCCCTCTCAGGAAGTTTAATGAGATAAAAACTGTCCTTGCTGTCAATAATTCTGACTTTGGTTTTTTCCACAAGTGTTGTTTTTATATTTCCGCTAATTTCCGGGATTGAATAGACAGGTACATTGCTGCCGCTGTCTGACTTCAGTTCGCCGTATAAGGGCGGGGAAAAGACTAATCTGTAAAATAAAAACAGGGCTGCCGCGGCAGTTGATAAAATTACAGGAACAATAAATATTTTCCCCCCCGTTTTCCTGCTTATAAAAAAAACTGCAGGAACCAGTAAGAGAACAAATATAATTACCATTATTTTAATGACAACTTTCCCCTGGAACAGAGGTGCCGGACTGTCCGGTAATATATCAGAAGGTACAGGAGTATTATACAAAAAATCAATCTCTTTTTTTACGCCCGGCGCTCTTTTAAAGCCCATACCCGGAGGAAGTTTAAAATAGCTTTCTTCAAACCAGGTAAAATCCGGAATTGTCAGTATCAGTTTTTCCGGAGTTAAATTTTTGTTTACAGGGTTTTTAATTCTTTTGAGCTGGCAGGTTGTTTCCCGGTAACCTCTGAACAGTTTTCCCTCCGGAGCAATGTCAGACTGGTCCTTAATTAAAGTTAATTCAGCAAATTCCGGATTATCTGTAAAGGGGAGCGGCATATTTATTCCAAAAAAATTACCTCTTCCTGTTATTTTAAGCTTTATGACAATAGGCTTGTCATCTGAAATTGTATTGTCAGATATTTCATATTTATAGATAATATCACCTATAGCTCCGGTGCCGCTGTCTGTTCCCGGGGCCTTATCAATAAATACCGGAATTCCCTTAAGAACTGTCCGGTAGCCGGCTGACCCTTTGGAAAGAAATATTTCTACATCAGGCAGCAGTGTCTCTCCAGGTTTTATGGCTGTAAAAATATGATCATGAAAAGAAACATCATAGATTTCTCCGGTCATTACCTCTTTAGCAAAAAGCTGTTTTTCATTTTTTTCCCCTGAACTTGATATTTTTCTTACATAGCCTTCCTGTTTTTGTTTGACAGCTGTCTCAATCATCAAATCTGAAGTTTCAATGTTTTCAATAATAAACTGAAGAGGAATAATTTCGCCTGGAAAATATTTATCATCAGGAATGTTCCACTTTATAATCGGGGGAACTTTATCAAAACGCCCCATTATCTGAAAAGTGTTTGCAGCGGTAATAAATACAGGGATTGTCAAATGTGTCTTTTCTTCAGTATTGACTTTAAAGCTTTCAATTATAAACCTTCCCTCTTTTACAGGAAGCAGATAGTAATCAACAATTGAGCCGTTTCTTCCCGGTCTTATGAAAGGCCCTTTAACAATTGAAAGCCCTCAGGTATTGAAGGAGCGGTTATTGAAAATTGTGCCGGCGCCAACTCAGGAATAAGGATACTTAGCTTAAACTCTTCATTGACAAGGAAAGATGTTTTTTCAAGTATTATCTGCCCGATATATTGATCGGCAGAGATAAAAAAATTTAACCCAAAAAATAAAAAGAGCGCGGCTACCAGTCTTTTTTCTTTGCGCTCTCCTCTCCTGCAGCATCCTGCCAAAATGGGACCTCCCCTGAAAACATGAAATCAAGTAATTTATCTGTGCTCTCTTTTTTAATGTGTCCTTTATTTTTACCATCGCCGTCAGCGTCCGGATTCGATTCTGAAAACGCAGTTTTACTGCCGGCTTTCTTCCTGCTCTCCTCTTTAAGCATTAAAAGCGAAAGCTCAAGATTCCGGATTAATTTTATATCACTATTATCAATTAGAACAGCATTTTTGAAAAAACCTGCCGCATTTTCATAGTCGCCCCCTGCATATGCAAGAGAGCCCAGTTCATAGTTTATTCTGAATTCCAGCGATTTGTCTCCCCCGTGGACAATAGATCTAAGTTTGTTTTCCGCGCTGTCTGTTTCACCTATTTCCCTGTATACCGAGGCAATATTAAAATCAACATACCTGTCGACACCCTCATTCTGTCCTGTTTTTTTCGATACGGATGCCCGTCCGAAATCCGCGAGAGCTTTTCCGTATCTGCCTTTTTGGGCAGAATATATTCCCGAGAGATTATCATAACAGGCTTTTGGATATGAGCATGAGAAAAAGAGGAAAAGCAGAGGTAAAACAGCGGATAACTTTATAAAACGGTCCGCGGAATTATTCCATGTCATATAATACCCCGCCATTTAATGCCTTTAAGGAAAAGAGCGGCAAGTAAAATCAATATGCCGGATGCTGTAAAATACCGGGAAAGATCATTTTCCCCAGCAGTTTCCATTGGAGCCGAAGGGGCATGGATTATCTCATTATATGAAAGAACTCTTGCCCCTGGAAGATTACCAAGTTCTCCGATCATTTCAAAATCAGGAGTTGACAAGATATCAGAACCTGGAACAGGTGAGGCTGATTTCCTGTCAGGGGGGATTATAAACAGAGAAATATTATTATCTCTGATCTTTTTACCTATTGCCTGAGCCGTATCATCAAAGGAACCTTTTTCAGGCTCTTCCCCGTCTGTAAAAAGATAGATTATTTTCTCCGTCTTTTCATGGAGAGGAAAGGAAGCCAGTGCCTTTGAAAGCCCTTTCCCGATATCTGTTCCTGCCTGTGAATAAATATCAGGACTGATGCCGGAGAGAGAGTCAATAACTGCATTATGCCTGTTTTCAGCAAGAGGGATAAGCGTATAAGCGTCTCCTTTGAAAATTACAATACCGGACCGCCCGGTAGTGCGTGAAATAATTTCGGCGGCAGCTTTTTTACTTTTTTCAAGCCGGCTTTCCCCGTCTCCGTCATCAGAGAGCATGCTTCGTGAAATGTCAAAAACAAAGAGGGTATCTTTAAGAAATGCGGATGAGAGGCCGCCATCCTCTTTTTTGTTTTTTAAAATAACAAATGGCGAAGATAAAGACAGGATAATCAGGGACATCCCAAAGCAGTAAAGAACCGCGAGATAGAAATACTTGATTTTAAAAAGAGATGCCGCTTCTTTTTTTCTCCTGTAAACTGTAACAGTATAAAAAAAATCAGATCTATCAGTTCCGGTTTTCAAAGCTGTGTAGAAAACTGCGAGAGGCACAAGTAACAGAAGAAGAATTTCCGGATTTTTCAAGGCAGCAGCTCCCTGAGAAAATAAATCTTGATAACCAGGGAAAGCAGAAGCATGACTGCGCCCGTAATTAAAAACCAGTTTGAGAAATCAGTCTTTTCCGTTATTGTTTCCATTTTTACTTCCGGCCCTTTTAAACCGGCAGCAAGGATGCCAAGATCAAGCCTTCCCGGATTTTCCAGAAAATAGCCGCCCGTATATTCAGAAATCTGTTCAAGCACAGCAGGATTATAACTTTCAGAGATTTTCCCCCTTACAGCAGATCTGACAGGGCCCGGCTCAACTATAACATCAAGGCTGCCGGCTGCGCTCCCTGTCGCAATGCAGCTGACAGGAATCCCCAGCTCAGAAGCCATCAGGGCTGCATCAAGCGGAGGGAGCTCGCCGTAATTGCTTCCCCCGTCAGATAAAATAATTATTCTTTTCCCTTCAGATTCAGAATTTCTAAGGTAATAAAGGGCAGTCCCAAGGGCCTTGCCCAATGCGGTAGCCTCTCCAAGTTCCATCACCCCTGCTGATTCAAGGCGTTCCCTGAAGGACTCTTTGTCCGGGGTTGGAAGCAGAACTATAGCGGCATCGCTGCCGAAAAACACAAGTCCTGGATAATCGTTTCCCGATGCCTCTGCAATTTCAAGGGCTGCTTCTTTTGCGATTTCAAGTCTTGTTTTACCGTTTTCCTTTACCGCCATGCTTGGAGAGATATCAAGCAGAATAAAATAATCATCCCCCTTTGCAAGATATCTATCGATTTTCCTTAGAGCCTGCGGCCCTGAAAGTGAAAACGCAATCAGTATTATGGAAACCATAAAAATCAGGTTTACAGCTTTATGCATAATCCTGTCCGGGATTTCCGCTGAATGAAGGGTTCTGTTTATCCGGCCCTGAGAGCCTGCTTCCGGTACAAAGACGCCTGACGCGGAGTCAGGGACTCCCCCCCTTCCCCTCCTTATTTCTGAAAACCAGAAAACAGCCAGGGATAACGGAAGAAGGAGAAGAAAAAAAGGATTTTCAAACACCGCCGGGTTCTCCTTTTTCTTTCTTTTCAAAATTATCCGCCTTATCCAGCGAAAGAGCGAAACTGTATATTTTTTCAGCTGTTTCCTTTAATTTTGCCTCGCCTGAAACTGTAAGGGCTTCTGCCGTCCCCTTTTTCTCAAAAAATCCGCCTGGCCCGGCTGTAGAAAGGGATGAAAATCTAATGGTATCGAGAAAAAAGAGTTCATCCGCGGGAGGGTGTTCAATAATTTTTACAATCTCTCCTGTAGTCAGGCATGTAATTCTTTTTCCTGTTACAATCTCAAGGAACTCTTTCAGCGATTTAACAATTTTCCCTGAGACAACTCCGGCAGCTGTTTTACCGTCCACGGCTTTGTCCCGGAGCGCCGCCGAATAAGGATTGTCCGCTATACTTTCAAGAATCAAAAGCAGTTCTTTTCTGCGGTTTTCCTGTTTTTTCAGATTCAATATTCTGATTAACTTTTCCGGCAGTTTTTTAATTATCAGCAGGGATAAAAATAAAGCGGAAATAAAAACAGCGGCTAAAAAAGCGAAAAGCATTCTTGTCCCGGGCAGCAGCAGCATTACTCCGGAAGGGATTCCCGGATCAGCGGGATTCT
>JACKPD010000028.1 GCA_024233785.1 Spirochaetales bacterium
TTCCATGGAGAGAACCATGCTGGTGGTCGATCATAGATACGTTAGTAAAATGTCATATGGCCCGCGGGTGCCAAATACTCCTCTCGCTTTTCCTTTTACCCAGAACCGACTCCCTGTTTTTAATACTGAATCCTATCTGAAGTGGATTCAACTGCCCTATAAGAGGCTCGCAGGATTTGGTGTAGTAAAGAGAAACGATATTGTGGTATTTAATTTCCCGGCAGGCGATACTGTTGTTGTTGAACAATCTGCAAGATCGTATTATTCGATTCTCAGGGAACTGGCCATGGGTGCAAAATCACAGGACGAATATACAAAAACACCGACCAGGTCCTGGGAAGCCTATCTCGAGCAAGCCAGGAAAACCGTGCTTAGTTCACGGAACTTTCATACCGTGGTTCGTCCGGTCGACAGAAAGGATAACTACATTAAGCGCTGTGTGGCAGTTGCCGGCGACAGCCTTGAAGTCAGAAATGGTATGGTTTTCGTAAACGGCGAAGCTCAGCCGAAGTTTAAAGGTGTACAGTATGAATATCTGGTTCAGACAAACGGCCAGCCTTTGAACCCGCGGGTTATGGAAAAGTATAATATTTCAGGCGAATACCTTGGAGTGCAGAATAATCCAAAATATTTTATTCCACTGAATGCTGAAACCGCGGAGAAAATTAAAAATGAAATTCCCAATATTATCAAAGTGGAAAGGCAAATCTATGGATCTCCCGACTACCAGATTTTCCCGCATAGTCAGAAATTTTCCTGGAGCGTGGATAATTTCGGACCTATCTGGATACCTAAAAAAGGAGTCACCGTTCCGCTTAATACTGATAATCTGCCTTTTTTCAAGAGAATTATTGAAGCCTATGAAGGAAATAGCCTGCAGTATAACGACAGTACAATTTATATAAACGGAAAGATAGCTACTGAATATACCTTTAAAATGGACTATTATTTCATGATGGGAGATAATCGCCATCGCTCTGCCGATTCACGTTTCTGGGGATATGTTCCTGAGGACCATATCATTGGAAAACCTAAGTTTGTATGGCTATCGACCGATCAGGATAAATCATTTCCGAAAAGTATCCGTTGGAATCGTTTCTTTAAAATTGTTGATGCCACCGAATGAAAGGATTTATACAATCATTACCTTAAGATCTTTCATATGAAAAAATTGCATACCGTCAGTCTTATATCCCTGGTATTAATTTTTGCTGCTTTTCCAGGGGAAATGAATGCCCAGGTCAAGGTACAACTAAAAATGGATGAAAACAGCCCTGTTATCAGTAAAAATATTTACGGGCAATTTTCAGAACATTTGGGACACTGCATCTATGGCGGAATTTATGTTGGGGAAGATTCCAAAATTCCAAATACCAGGGGAATCAGAAATGATGTGGTAAAAGCCCTGAGAGATATTGAAATTCCCAACCTTAGATGGCCCGGTGGGTGCTTTGCTGACGAGTATCACTGGATGGATGGCATCGGTCCCAAAGATTCCCGTCCGCGAATGGTAAACACGCATTGGGGAGGAGTGGTCGAGGACAACAGCTTTGGAACTCATGAATTTCTCGATTTATGCGAGCAATTGGGCACTGAGCCTTATATATGCGGAAATATGGGGAGTGGCAGCGTAGAGGAAATGTCGAAATGGATTGAGTATATTACTTTTGGAGGAGAAAGCCCCATGTCGGAGCTGAGGGCTAAAAACGGGCATCCGGAACCATGGAAAGTTAAATTCTGGGGAGTTGGCAATGAAAACTGGGGATGTGGAGGAAATATGACTCCTGAATTCTACTCGGATAATTACCGCAGGTATGCTACGTATTGCCGAAATTATGGTGATAACAGGCTTGTAAAAATTGCCGGAGGACCTAACAGTTTTGATTATAACTGGATGGAGGTTCTGATGAAAGCTATTCCTCAAAACCTGATGCAGGGAGTTTCGCTGCACTATTACACAGTTCCTAAAAACTGGTCGGATAAAGGATCTGCCACACAGTTTGATGAGTCGGAATATTTTACAACCATCCTCAAAGCCCTTTCGATGGAGGAACTCGTGAGTAAACACTCTGCTATCATGGATAAATATGATCCGGAAAAGAAAGTCGGACTGATGGTTGATGAGTGGGGCGCATGGTATAATGTAGAAGAGGGAACCAACCCCGGTTTCCTGCTGCAGCAAAATACTCTCAGAGATGCTATCCTTTCAGCTGTGACTTTGAATATATTCAACAATCATTGCGACCGGGTTAAAATGTCAAATATTGCCCAGATGGTAAATGTGCTGCAATCCTTAATACTTACCGATGAGGAAAAAATGGTTTTGACTCCTACCTATTATGTTTACAACATGTACAAAGTTCATCATGATGCTACTCTGATTGCAGCTGAACTCACATCACCCGATTATAATCTGGATGGCAGAACCATGAAAGCGGTAAGCGTTTCCGCTTCGAAAGATAAAAATGGAGCCGTCCACATCAGCCTTGTCAATATTGATCCTCATAGATCTCAGGACGTTAAATGTCTTCTCGGAGATGAGGCAAAGATCGGCAAAGGAAATATATCAGGTACTATCATTACCGCTGCATCCTTGTCTTCATTTAATAGTTTTGATCATCCTGACATGGTTAAGATTTCAGAATTTAAAGGAGGCAGTGTTAAGAATGGAATAATATCTGCTCAGATTCCTCCTATGTCGGTTGTAACTCTTGAACTTAAATAAATCTCATCCTGGAACCTGATAGTAATATTTCTTCTCCGGAGGTACTGCTGCTTCCCTTAACATATCTGGGACCGATCAGTTTTTATAGCAGGTTTTATGCATATGAGGAAATACGTATTGAGCAGTACGACAGCTACAAAAAGCAGACCTACAGGAACCGCTGCGATATTCATGCTGCAAATGGTGCGTTAAGTCTGAGTATTCCCGTGAAACGAAGAAGGGGAGACCATCTGAAGGTGAAGGATGCCCATATTGATTATGATACCGATTGGAGGCGTATGCATTGGAAGGGAATTCTGTCTGCCTATAGCTCATCTCCATATTTTGAATTCTACCGGGATGTTTTCGAACCTTATTATCAGAAAGAGCACAAATTCCTAATCGATCTTTGCTTCCCCCTGATCCAGGAGGTCTTATCAATTTTGCAAATTCAGGTGGAGCCAAAACTTACTGATGAATTTTTATTCCCGGGTGAACATCAGGGAATTATCGATTTGCGATCGCTTATTCAACCCAAGAATTCAGTACAGACGGATATTGATTTCAAAATCGTTCAATATTCGCAGGTTTTCCAGGAGCAAAATGGCTTTATTCCCAACCTTAGTATTATTGATTTGTTGTTTAATATGGGACCTGAATCCAGAGGTGTTTTAATGAAAAGTTTAAGATAGTGACATGGATTTCGCAGTGTTTCCTGCACAAGGGTATTGAAATCAGATTTTTTCAAAAAAAAAAGAGTGCTTTACCGGCACTCTTTCGTATTATTTCAAAACCCGGAAATCAGAACCTGAATCCTACTGTTAAAACAATATTATTTAAGTTTGATTTATTAAAGGACGGATTATTTGCATTTTCCGGTAGGTACATGTAATAGGCCTGGCTGGAGTTTCCGCTGGAATAGGCAAGATCCATAAAGAAGTCGGATGTACGAAGTCCTATTCCTCCTGAAATAACCTTATAAATATCTTCTGCCTTTGGATCTACTACCTTGAACGGGCTGCCATAAATTCCATAGCCTCCGCGAAGGTACCCTGTTCCCATTCTTAACTCAGCACCGAACCTGAGATTATTCGCAACCTTATAGTTGTCTTTAATGGCATTGTTTTCACTGATAAAAGCATAATCGGTAGCCTGAAGATTCGAGCCTGCGTAATTTATCCTTTCATAGTCCATGCTGATCATTCCCAGTTTACCAATGGTGACCGCTGCACTTCCAACCAGCTTTGAAGGGCTTTTTAACTGGTAATCATAGATTCCCAGATCGGAAGAGGATGATTTTGGGTTAATTCCAAGATTATTATCGTAGGTAGCACTGATATCTGTACTGAACCTGTCGTTCAGAAAATAGAATGTCGGAATATGATATGCCAGACCCAGTCTTAAAAAATCTACAGGGCGGGCAATTATTCCAAGCTTAAGGTTCAAGCCATAGCCGCGTGTAAGAAGGTCTTCATGAAAAACAAATTGGTCGGTATAATCAATGGTCTTATTCTGATCGGTTTCGGTATGCTCAATACTGCTCTCATAGCGAACTCTCTGAACACCAAATGTGGCTCCGAAATATATCCGGTCACTGTAATTTGCACCCATTGAAAATGCATATTCTCCTAGAGAGCCGGAGCTTGAAATTTTTCTTTCCTGCAACTGTCCGTAACCGGATCGGTTAAAGTCATTAAAATATTTGGAGGTCACCGTATCAAAGGCTACAATATCAACATTGTAGGCAAGTTGCTCATAAAAGTCGGAAACATTTGAAGGATTGTTATTCGAGACATTGGTAAAATTATCAAGCATACTGCTGGTATTATTTATACCTGACATGTAAACCTGCTGACTAAAATTATTGAGCTGATTATATCCAAAGCCAAAGCTTGTGCTGATAATACCTTCATCCTTGCCAGATTTATGTGTGGCAACATACCCGATATTTCCAATTTTCATACCATAGCGGGTTTGTTCAATTTTATTTGAAAGAAAATCAGAACTGGTTGTATTCCAGTTAATCGAAGGAGAGAAAGAGAATTCATTGCTTCTGTATACTCCGATTCCGGCAGGATTTATGCTTAAGGTTGTGAAATCCCCACCAATTGCTCCCATGGCACCACCCATTGCAACGGACCTGGCGGAGCCACTGACGTATTGCCTGGAGTAACGAAGAGCGTCGTCTTCATTTTGAGCACTTAGATCAACAATGAAAATAAGTGCGGCTGATAATATTAATATAATCTTTTTCATGATCTGTATATATTCGAGGTTAAAACAAATCCCCTGTTTATAATTATTTCATAATTTAAAATAAAAGGAACAGGGGATTTGCCAGAAATATCTGATAGAATTTTCCCGGAAAATTTTATAAAGAACAACTAAACTTACCTGCTCGATCTTGAGGATGTACCTGCGTTTGAAGATCTTGAGCTGGAAGAGCTGCTGGAGGATCTTGATCCGCCAGAACTGCTACTGCTGCTTGATGACCTTGAAACACCTCCACTACCACTGCTATAACTGCTACCTGATGATCTGGAGCCTCCGCTATAGCTGCTGCCTGAAGATCTGCTTGGAGAGCTCGAACTTGAAGGTCTGGAATAGCTGGATCCACTGCTTGAAGGTCTTGTATAAGTTGACCCTGAAGTAGAGGGACGGCTATAGGTAGAACTGCTGCCTGAAGGTCTGGAGTAACTCGAACCGGAAGACGTAGAAGGACGTGTATAAGTATTCCTGCTTCCTGCAGACCCTGAGGTCGATGAAGGTCTTGTATAAGTTGAGTTTGTCCTGCTTCCTGAAGAAGTATTTGCAGGGTTGCTTTTGTATGTGCTGCCACTACTATTACTCCTGTTGTACTCAGGATTTGTTGATGTCCTGGGTTTGGAATAGCTTGGTGTATAATCGCGACTCGATGGACGTGTGTATGTACCTGAACCTGTAGAACTCTGACGGCTTGTTCCCTGAGTATTTACCTGACTCCTGGTGTTTGTGGATGTATTAGTACTTCTGCTGACACCCTGAGTACCGGTAGTTCCTGAAGAACGGCTTACTCCTGTGCTGGTCCGGCTGTCACTGCTTGCATACGATTTCCTTTCTGCACCAGAGGAAGTATTAACGGTTCTGTATCTGGGGTCGTTTATTCCGCCTGATTTCCTGGCCGAGGTACCTGCGTAGCTGGCGGAACTATATGGTGATAATCCGGAACGTGAAGAACGGTGACCATAGGAAGTGTTACGTCCATAGTAGGATGCACCATAGTAATCGTTATAGTATCCATGGTTATATCCGTTGTAGTATCCATGGTAATAACCATTATAATAGGAACTGTAATAATAAGGTGATCCCCAGTATGAATACGGTGAATAATATCCATAGTAATATCTGCTTGAATAATAGGATGGATAGTAATAATCATAGAATCCGAATCCTCCCCAACGATAACCTACGTAAATACTTGTTCCCCAGTAAAAAGGATCATAGGTGTAATAGTACATATCACTATACCATGGGTCGTAATAATTGTATCCGTAATAATTAGTGTGAAACCTTCTGAACCTTGATGAATAATAGAAATCGTAATCATCAGTCGGATCAAAATAGTAGTTGTTTACCACAACCCCCTTGTCTGATTCTTCTGTGTAACTGTAATCAGGTGCAGATTGCTCCATCGAATCATCAGATGCATTCTGACGGTTGGCATCATAATTGGTTATGGTAGTGGTATCACCGCCACCCAGGAATTCACGTTCCTTTTCAAGAGCGTAACGTTCATAATCAGTCATCCCATCAGATTCCTGAGTGGATGATGTATTGTTTACCGCTGATGAAGGCTGAACGGCTTCATTACTAACCTGTGTTTCCGGAGAAGCTACTCTTTCAGTGGTTGTAACTTTTTTAGCATCTTTTTTCGGACTATAATATACATCATCATATTCCTGTGCCAATGCTGAAAAGCCAACTGAACCAGCTGCAATAAGTAAGGTTGCAATGCTTAGTATTTTAGTTGTTGTTTTCATAATAAATCCTCCCGGCATTTTAATTTGAATTTTTTAATGCTTTGTAGTTATAAAACAAATACTGTACCAAAACCAGTTAATGCTGGTTTTTTAACAATACGAATCTGAAAATAATTTTACTCAATTCTGAAAATTGTCGCATGAGTCGCTTTTTCATTGCGATTTTAAATTTTCTGAAACTGAATTGCTCTTAGATGCAGTTTTTAAAATGGATACAGGCAGGTAAGTTAAATTTTTTCACACTAAGGTGAATAGGAAAAGGGGGATATTAATTAACAGAATGAATTCGTATGAATGGAGAATTATTAGAATCGGGGTTTTCTTAAAATAAAAAGAGCTCACAGATCAAAATCTGCAAACTCTTCAATGTGCCCAGGACTGGACTCGAACCAGCACGTCCTTGCGAACACCAGCCCCTCAAGCTGGCGTGTCTACCAATTTCACCACCTGGGCAATATTTCAAAAAATTACACCTAAAAATTAGTGCTGCAAATATAAAAAATAATTTTACAACTACTTATGGTTGGTGCCCGGAACAGGACTCGAACCTGCACATAATTGCTTATACTAGTCCCTGAAACTAGCGCGTCTACCAATTCCGCCATCCGGGCAGAAGAAATCACATATAAAGAACATTTTCAAAATCCAACAAATCTCTCTTAGCCTGAAGTCAGGCGGGAGCTCCTTCGTCGGTTCCGCCATCCGGGCAGAAGAAATCACATATAAAGAACATTTTCAAAATCCAACAAATCTCTCTTAGCCTGAAGTCAGGCGGGAGCTCCTTCGTCGGTTCCGCCATCCGGGCGTCTGGAAATCTCTATAGAAAGAACTCTATATCCTGCTCACATGACTCTCACTAAATAGTGCAAACGGGATGCAAATTTAGACAAATTCATTTAGCAAAAAAGAATTCAAATTACTTTTTTTGAAAATTTTTAAGAATATTATGCCGGCAGGGAAGCAATGTCCAATTCCTATGCTTGTTTGAGGATTTATTTTTTATGCAGACCGCATTCCTTTTGCTCCGGGTTTTCCCACCACCATCTGCCTGCACGGATGTCCTCACCTGGTTTTATGGCTCTGGTGCATGGCTGACAGCCAATACTGGGAAAGCCTTTATCGTGGAGTTCATTATAGGGAATCTCATTTTCATGGATATATGCCCAGAGCTCTTTCTCTGTCCAGTTCAGAAGTGGATTTATTTTAATCAGTCCGTTGCCTTCATCCCATTCTATCATTTTCGTAAAGAAACGGGTAACCGACTGGTCCTTCCTTAGACCGCAAATCCAAACGTCCAGGCCTTTAAAAGCTCTCTTTAAAGGATTTACTTTACGTATTCCGCAGCACAGCTTTCGGTTTTCAATGGATTCATAGAACAAGTTAATGCCTTTGTCTTTTACCATACTTTCGACTTCGCCGGCATCAGGGAAAAATACTTCGAGCCTGATCCTGTATTTCTCATTGGTTTTTGCCATCAGATCATAGGTTTCCGGGAAAAACCGGCCTGTATCCAGGGTAAATATCCTTGTGGAGGGATCAATCGCTGCAATCAAATGAGTCAGAACCTGGTCCTCAGCTCCAAGGCTTGAAGCAAGTGCAATCTTTGATTTGAATTCACTCAGAAAAAACTTCAGAACCTCCCCGGCAGGCTTTTGTGAAAACTCAGTATTCCACAGTTCAATTTTTTTTAATACTTCCTCATTTGATGGCATAATTCCAAATTTTATCTGGCAAAAGTAATATTTTTTAAAGTAGTATTAAAAACAGGATTTTATGATTACCTGCATCTAAGGATTTTCTATACTGTCCTTTTATAGCAAGGGATTTGATTTACACTTATTCAACCCAGTCTGCTATAAAAACATTGGTATCATGTGTTCCATGGTTATTCCTGTTTGAAGAAAAGGCAATTTTCTTTCCGTCGGGGGAAAACATTGGGAATGCATTAAATACAGAGGTATTCGTTATTTGCTCCAGATTATCGCCATTCAGGTCAACCATCCAGAGTTGAAAATCATATCCCTTTGGTGAATGATGATTGCTGGAGAAAATAATTTTTTCACCGGAAGGGGTAAAGTAAGGTGCCCAGTTAGCTTTTCCCAGGTGGGTTACCTGCTTCAGATCGCTGCCATCTACATTGCAGGTGTAAATCTCCATGTTGGTAGGAGCAACCAGTCCTTGTGCAAGGAAATCTTTATATTCCTTAATATCCTCTTCCGTTTGGGGTCTTGATGCCCTGAAAACCAGTTTCTTACCATCGGGGGAAAAGAAAGCGCCACCGTCATAACCCAGGCCGAATGTTACCTGCTTTGGGTCGCTGCCATCTAGATTCATAGTCCATAAATCCAGATCACCGCCACGGGTGCTGGTAAAAACAATTTTATCCCCTTTTGGAGAAATGGTTGCCTCTGCGTCATAGCCTGGTGAATCGGTAAGCTTTTTAACGATATTTCCTTTTAAATCAGCAACATATATATCGTAACTATCATATACCGGCCATAAATATTTCCCCGGAATTACAGGCACCTCCAGACAATCAGGGCTTCCGGCATGAGTTGAGGCATATAGAATATGCTTGTTATCGGGGAGGAAGAAACTGCAGGTGGTCCTTCCTTTACCGGTACTGACCATATCGGGTCTGTACGTGGTATCCCGCAAGGCTTTTTTTATTTTTATATTGAAAATCTGATCGCACTTTAAACCCCAGGCTGCATTATTGCTTTGCATACTCAGATTTTTACCGTCATAACTGAAGTATGCCTCCGCATTGTCGCCGCCAAAGGTGAGCTGGTGGATATTCTTTAAATGGCTCTCCTGAGCTGACACAGCAATGAAGCTGAAAATATAAAGGCTTAGAAAAAAGACTTTCGGGAAAATTATTTTTATTGCTCTCATAGTTAAATTAGTTTTTGGAGAAACAGATAACTGGATGAAGGGTTCAGTTAAAATCAAAAAAATCGGAAACTATTTTGGAATAATGACTATAAGGGTGTTGACTATTCTTTGGCAAAGGCTGATGGCTTGCCCATATCTTTCCATGCGCCATAATGTTCGAATAGCTGAATTTCATTTGTTCTGGATATTTCCAGGAGGGCAGGGGTTAATGAGTAGACTGAGACAGGGGGCATCATTTCGATAAATTCAGGACTTAGCATTGCAATTCCACTATAGGCAATTTGCCGAAGGGGAGAGCTATCTCTGGTCAGCTTCTTTTCACCGCTTTCCAGATTTTGCCAGCCACACAAAATATTACTGTCATTCATAAGAAAAGGCCGGCTTGTCTCTCTTTCCTTAACCGCAAAAGTGGCAAGATGCTCAAAATCATTATGAAAATTATAGAGTTCTTCCAGGTTAAGATCTGTGTAAATATCTACATTATGAATGAGGACGGGATCCCCTTCAAAAAGCCCGGAAGAATTTTTTATTCCGCCTCCGGTATCCAGAAGCAAATCGGATTCATCCGAAAACCTGATGTTAATTCCGAAGTTCTTTTTTGATTCAATGAAAGATACAATTTGCTCGGGAAAATGATGTATATTGATTACAACGTCGCGGAATCCGTGATGTATCAGCCTGCGAAGAACAATCTCAAGCAGGGTTTTTCCCCTGTATTCAATAAGGGCTTTAGGCTTGTTTTCAGTTAAAGGCAAAAGCCGCGTTCCTGTCCCGGCTGCCAGTATCATTGCTCGTTTCTTCATTTCAGGCAGCTTTTTTTATTTTTTTCGGTTTACAACAGAATTCCTCTTTGATTGCTTGCCCACCACATTTTTTACACTCGTATTTTAGCTTTTTATCCTTCTTATTTAAGCTGTCTCCTTTTTTACATAGCGTCTTGCTCATTTACTTAAATTAAGATCCTTTAATTCTCTGTGTTCTAATAAGACAGTTAAATCGGGATTATGTTCAAGGTGATCAGCAAGTTTTTGAGCGGCATAAACTGACCGATGCTGTCCTCCGGTGCAGCCAAAGCTCACCTGCAGGTTTTTAAAGCCCCTTTCCGTGTAAACAGAAATATTTCTGTCAACCAGTGAAAATGCGTCCTGCAAAAATTCTTTCATATGAGTTTTTTCATTAAAGAAGCGCTCAACCTCCTCATCCAGTCCGCTTAGGTTTTTATATTCTTCAAAGCGACCCGGATTATGAATCCCCCTGCAATCAAAAACAAAACCGCCTCCTTCACCTGTCATGTCATCAGGTATTCCCTTTTGATAAGAAAAGCTTGTTATAACTACTCTCAGTTTTTCCGGAGGGGATGGGATTGGCTGGTTCAGTTTTTCATTAACAAGCATTGCCTCCATAATTCTCTTTAACTCAGGAAATTCGCTCATCTGTTCAGTCGCTGACTCAAGGAAGTAAGCCAGGTTCTTAATGGCAAAAGGGACCGATTGCAGAAACAAAGGCTTCTTTTGGACCCACCCACGTAATCCGTAGGCTCCCATTGCCTGAAGTTGCCTTACCAGTGCAAAAAGATAGTAGGCCGACATGAACTTCTGCCTGTCTGTTATCATCGGCTGTATCTTCAGTAAATTATCCAGGTAATAATCCAGCAATTGAATCCGTATGGAAGTATCAATGTTTGTTCTTGCTTCAAAAAGAAGAGTGGCAACATCATACTGCAGTCCTCCCTTTCTGCCTCCCTGGTAATCAATACAATAGAGATTATTATTTTTAATCATAATATTCCTCGACTGAAAATCCCGGAACAGGAAAAAGTTTCTGTCGACCAGATCGATTTGTTCCGACAGGAGAATAAATTCGTCCTCCAGTTTATTTTCATCAAAAGGAATTCTGGTCAGCTTCAGAAAGAAATATTTAAAATGATTCAGATCCCATAAAACAGATTGTTTATCGAAAGATTCCCTTGGAAAACAAAGATCATAGTTCAAACCCTCGTGTCCCTCGGTCTGAAAGCGAATCAGAAGATCCAGTGCTTTTTTATACCATGGAATCATTTCCACCGGGAAGGACCAGGATTTCCGGAGAGGATCGGTCATATCCTTCAGATTAATATCTCCCAGATCTTCAAGCAGATAATGCATTTCATCGCTGGCAACAGCATATATTTGAGGAACCGGGAGGCCTTTGTTCAGAAAGTGTTTTGTGAAGCCCAAAAAAGCCCTGTTTTCACGTACATCAGCATTGAAAGCACCAACAGCAGTGATATCGCCATTCCTTAGACGGAAGTATTGCCTTGCAGAACCTGCAGGAACAAGCGAAGAAACCTCAGTGCAATTCTTTCCGAAGTTCCTGAAAAATAATTCTTTTAATTTGCCGGTATCCATCTTGTTCATTTTAGCTTTTGGGGATTAAGAATGACAGAAAAGCCATTAATCAATAACTCCCGATCCGATCAATTCACCCTTACTGTACCAGGCTGCAAACTGCCCCGGAGTTATTCCCCTTTGACTTTCCCTGAATATGATATACATCCCATTGTTCCTGCAGTAAAGCCGGGCTTCCTGCAAGGGCTGGCGGTAGCGTATCCTGACCATAAAATCTTTTTCATCCCCTGAAATCATTTCCAGATCAGGACGGATCCAATGCAGATCAGTCTTTGGAATAAATAAACCCTTTCTGAACAGTCCGGGATGATCCTGTCCCTGTCCAACATATATGATATTCTTCTGCGTGTCGGTAGCAATTATAAAAAGAGGCTTTGCCTTTCCTCCCACATTGAGTCCCTTTCTTTGTCCAATGGTGTAATAATGTGCGCCAATATGTTTTCCAACCATTTCACCATCAGATGCCGTATATTCATATTTTCCGGAAAAATCTTCAAGGCTTTGATTCTCGTCCGTTTTATTCTGGTATCCGGGAAAGTTTTCCGGAATTTCAATAATATCTCCTTCCTTTGATTTCAATTGCTGCTGAAGGAAGTCGGGAAGGCTTACTTTTCCTACAAAACATATTCCCTGTGAATCTTTCTTTTCCGCCGAAGGAAGTTTGGCTTTACGGGCAATGTCACGTAATTCTGATTTTCTAAGATGACCAATAGGAAAAAGGGTTTTTTTGAGTTGCTCCTGCGAAAGCTGGCAAAGGAAATAAGATTGCTCCTTGCCCGGATCATCGCCGGCCAGCAGGCGGTACATTATTCCGTGTTCGGTCTGAATCTCGTCTTTCTTACAATAATGCCCTGTAGCAATAAAATCAGGATTGAAAGGCTCGCAGGCTGCAAAAAACTCGTCGAATTTTATTTCCCTGTTACAAAGAACATCGGGGTTTGGGGTCCTTCCTTTTTCATATTCCGCAAACATATATTCCACAACCCTGGAGCGGTACTTTTCACTCAGGTCGACTACATGGAAAGGTATTCCAATTTTTTTTGCAACCAGCTCAGCAAAAAGAACATCTTCATCCCATGGGCAGTCGGCTTTGAGCAGGCCGGTTTTATCATGCCAGTTAATCATGAAAACAGCGGTCACATCATATCCCTGCTCTTTCAGAAGATAAGCCGCGACGCTCGAATCCACCCCACCTGATAATCCTACAACAACTCTTTTCGACATGATAAAATATTTGTGGCTGCAAATTTAGGCTTTTTTTGGAAAAGGGACAGTATTTGCATTGAAGCCTTTAGAAATCATTCATCGGAGGTAATTATTCCTCCCTTTCACAACCTTCCTGACGGGTTTTGATGAGGAATTCAACCGGGAAACCTTTGTTTCCGCATTTTTTAACCAGCTCGTTGTAAAGATTTTCGTCCATTTGCGGGGTTCTGCTTAATATCCACAGGTACTTCCGGCGGGGCTCGCCAACAACCGCATAACTGTAATCATCAGCCAGATCAATTATATAATAGTTGGCCCGGAAGGGAAAGAAAAACTGAACCTTAAGTTTTGAATTACCCGTTCCCGTAACTGCGAATGCCTTTCCGGTAATGGAAGTCCATTTACCGTTGTCTTTCAGACATTTGTTGAATACTTTAACATGTCCGTCGGCTTCCAGACTGTAGGTTGCCGTGGTGCAACTGCATCCGTCGAGAAACTTAGCAGGCAGGTGACACATTTCATACCATGTACCTGAATATTTCCTTAAATCAACTTTGCTTACGGTTTCAAGAGGGGGTTGAGCCGTACAACTGAAAAGATTAATTGCAACAGCAATCTGGATTAAAACGAACTTTTTCATTATTTAAGATTAAAAAAGTGATTTTTAAAATTAGCATAAAAAAAGGACAGACCTGTATAGAAAGCCTGTCCTTTATCTTTACACCAATTGTTTTTCAGATGGTTCCAAAATAAAAAATAATTCCGAAATTAACTCCAAGGCCGCTTTCAATATGTCCGGGTCCTGTTGCACCTGAGGATTTTGGTTTTAAAGTATTGTAATAGTAATAAAGCATTCCTTCAAAAGCAATACTCTCATTCAGAAAATAATTTGCACCCACACCGCCTTTCAGTCCAAAAACTGAATGCTTGGTTTCACTATTGTATAGGTCTGATTCTTGTTTACTTACATTCATTCCAAATCCAACTGAAGCTTCAGCAAAAGGAATAAGTGAGCCATATTCAGTATAATATCTTGCAAGCGGCCCTATTAACCAACTGGTATTTGTGTATTTTGACATCGAGACTTTATAATTGGTCCGGCTAAGATTATAATTAACCATTCCCCCGATTGCAATCCTGTTTTTCATAAAATACCCTGCCTTTGTGGTGAGATCAAAATTGGTGTATTTATCAGGCTCAACACTGCTTCCCTTTTCTTTATAGGAATTTGAATTAAAAGACAGCTGGTTATAACCGGCAACAAATTTACTTCCTGAATTCATCTGGGCCTGCAATAGTGTGCCTCCCACGAATACCAGAATTATTGTCAAAATAAGATTTTTCATAGAATTGGGTTTTAGTTTTAGGTGAAACTAAAATACAAATATTTAATGTTTTCGCCTTAAATATTTGAAGAAAGGGAGCTTTTTCCTGATTAATTCCCGTTTTCCATCATTAAATTATAAAACGATACCGTAATTCTGAATAACTGAAGTCCTTTACATAATCAAGTTTTTTGGTATATTTAAGCTTTGGAGTAATCGTCTAATCAGATTTCTAATCCATGTCGGAACTTACGGTTTATAAAGCCTCGGCCGGATCGGGTAAAACATATACTCTTACCCTCCGTTACCTTGAGCTTCTTTTCAGGGATGAGTATGCCTACCGCAATATCCTGGCTGTTACTTTCACAAATAAGGCGGCCTCCGAAATGAAAAACCGTATCCTTGAAACATTGTTCAGACTCTCAGTATACGATGGTTCACAGCCTGCAAAGCCTGAGTATATGGACCATCTTTCCAAGCTGTATAAACTGGACGAAACGGATGTTGCCAGACGATCCGGAAAAATCCTGAAATCCATATTAAACGATTATTCCCGCTTTTCTGTAGGAACAATTGATAAGTTTTTCCAGATGGTTATCCGTGCTTTCACCCGTGAAATAGGACTTCAGGCAGGGTATAACCTGGAATTGAATGATAGCCGTATCCTGAGTGAAGCTGTTGATAACCTCCTGTATTCAATGGATGAGAATGATACTCTCCGGGAGTGGCTGATTTTATTTGCTGAGGAAGAAATAATGGAGGGAAAGTCTGTAAACCTTAAAGCAGATCTGGTTGGTCTGGGAGCTGAGCTTTTTAAGGAGAAATTCAGAAATCTGTCACTCAGCCATAGCGAAATTTTCAAATCCTCCGATAAAATCCGTGAATACCGGGCACAGCTTACCAGGGAAATAGAAGTTTTCCGGAAACAGCTTATCTCAATCTCCCAAAAAGCCTATGATCTGATCCATGCTTCAGGGCTTGAGGCCGATGATTTCAGTAATAAGAATAAGGGGGCTCTGAATTTCTTTTACAATATTCTGGAAGGAAAAAAATCTGATTATGATAAATTTATTCCGGGTACAAATCCTCGGAAAGCCATTGATAACCCTGATGCCTGGTACACGAAAAACTCCCCCGAAAAAGATCAGATACTGCAAATATTCAACAACGGTCTAAACGCATTGCTAAAAGAGGCAATTGATTATTCGGATAAGAATTTTGAGAAATTCTGGACAGCCATGGAGATCCGTAAATTCATTTTTGCTTACGGAATACTTTCTGATCTGTCTGCCAAAGTAAGGGAAATAACACTGGATAATAATATATTTCTTATTTCGGATTCTTCTGAATTCCTTAATGAAATAATAGCTGATAATGATACTCCTTTTATATATGAAAAGGCTGGAAATTATTATCAGCATTTTATGCTGGATGAGTTTCAGGATACTTCCGTATTTCAATGGAAAAACTTCAGGCCTCTGGTTCTGAACGGACTTTCTTCCAACAACGAAAGCCTGGTGGTCGGAGACGTCAAGCAATCCATTTACCGCTGGAGAAACTCTGACTGGAAAATCCTTGCCTTCGATGTCGAAAAAAGCTTTCCCGGTTTTTTCAGACAGGCAGGACTGAGGGAGAATTTCCGGTCTGCCGCAAACATTATCCGTTTTAATAACAAACTATTTTCTTCCTCACCTGAAGTCCTGCGACAGTTTTTCTTATCAAAAATAGCCGAATCAGGCTCAAAAAATTCCCTGGAGGCTCTGGCTGAAATGATCAGATCTGCTTATGAAGGATCTGAGCAGTTAATTCCGGATGGAAAAAACAATAAGGGCGGTTATGTCCGGTTTACCATGATAGAGCAAGGAGTCAATAAATCCGACTATCTGGAAATCATAAAGGAAAAATTGCCGGGAATCATCATCGACATTCAGAAGCGGGGTTACAGGGCGGGGGATATAGCTCTGCTTGTAAGGAAAGGGGAAGAGGGCAAACAACTGGCATCGATTCTGATTGACTTTAAAAACAATAATCCCGATAAGCTGGAGGGATGCAATTTTAACCTCATATCCAATGATTCCCTTTATATTTCTCAAAACCCTGCCATACAGCTCTTACTGGCGGTTATGAAGCGATTGAGAAATCCGGATGATGCAATAAATGAGGCATTTATCCGGCATGAGTACATTCGCTACCTAAGCGGTGGTGCAGGCAGTGATTATGATTCACACCTTATTTTCCTTGGGAAAAAGGACGATGACCAAAGTTATTTTTCCAAGGTTTATAAAAATCTTAACGAGAGGCATGAGGAATTAATTCATTTGTCACTTTTCGAGCTTGTCGAACAATTATGCCTCATCTTTGAATTAAATACAAGTCAGCCGGATGTGCCTTATATCCAGGCCTTTCAGGACAGCATTATTTCATTTATGAAAAAGGAATCGGCTGATCTGAATACATTTCTGGAGTACTGGGAGGATCAGGGCAGTAAGGAAACCCTTAATATTTCGGAACAACAGGATGCTATCCGAATTCTTACCATTCATAAAGCCAAGGGACTTGAATTTCCGGTAGTATTAATTCCTTTTTGCAACTGGGATATGGAACCGTCTGTTTCCTTAAAAAATATCCTGTGGTGCAGTACAGAGGGATCGGGCTTTGAAGGAATCCCGTTTGTGCCGGTTAATTATGGAAGTCGTCTTGCCCGGACCTCATTTTCCAACGACTATTTTCTGGAGATGCTGCATTCTTTTGTCGACAGCCTCAATCTGGCCTACGTTGCCTTTACCAGGGCAGTGCAGGAATTGTATGTTTTTGCTTCCCCTGGTCAAAAAATAAAAAATATCGGTGACCTGCTTCATGAATCCTTGCTCCACGAAAACATCGAAAATCCCAACTACCCTTATATGAATGCTGGTATAATAAATCATGTTCAGGGGAAAATTTTTGAGTATGGCAAAATGGAAACCAATCCCCGGTTTAAAACATCTGATAAACCGGCTTCGGAGATTTTTGAAAGCTATCCTGTGGTAAACTTTCCTCAGAAAATACGACTTAATTATCGCTCTGATGAGTTTTTTGAAAAAGGGAAGTCAGGAAGGTCTGTAATTGATTACGGCTTGATTATGCATTCGCTTATGGCCGATCTGAATCATCCCGACGAACTTGAAAAGGTCGTGGAAAAAGCTTTCATGGAAGGTAGAATTGATAATTCAGGGAAAAATGAAATCCTCCGTATTCTTAAAGAAAAGCTTGGAAAAACACCTTTTCCCGACTTTTTTGGGGAGGATTGGAAGGTTTATAATGAAAGGGATATTTTACTCCCCGGTGGAATTGAATACAGACCCGACCGTGTTATGACTAAGGGCAATTTTGCCGTTGTGGTCGATTATAAATTCGGTGTGCATAAAAACTCATCTAACCAATCACAGATATGGAAGTATATGAGTCTCCTGAAAGAACTGGGCTATAGTCAGATAAAGGGATACCTGTGGTATGTCATGCTTGATACGGCAGAGGAGGTGAAATATGGATAATAACTTTCCCTGGGGACATCAGCGGCGTTTTAATTCCTATACCGAATATTTCAGGCAGCATTTTGGTGAAAGGGTTCAGAAACTCGCCATTGATGCCGGTTTTACCTGCCCCAACAGGGATAACACCGTAGGAAAGGGAGGATGCACCTATTGCAATAATGATGCCTTTAATCCTTCCTATTGCCAGCCCGGAAAGACGGTTAGCAGGCAAATACAGGAAGGTATTGAGTTTCATAAACAGAGGTACAAACGGGTAAATCAGTATCTGGCATATTTTCAGGCTTATTCCAATACATATGCTCCCCTTAAGAACCTGGTGAAGCTTTATGAAGAGGCGCTGTCGTTCCCGGAAGTTATTGGTCTGGTGATTGGCACCCGTCCTGATTGTGTAAATGAGGAAATTCTGGATTACCTGGGGGAGCTGGGTAAAAAGGTCTACCTGGTTGTGGAGTACGGAATTGAATCCTGCTATGATAAGACGCTGAAAAGAATCAACAGGGGGCACGATTTTGCAAAGACAGTATGGGCTCTGGAGGAATCGGCCAAAAGATCCATTCTCACAGGCGGACACCTGATTCTTGGGCTGCCGGGAGAGTCGCGTGACGAAATCCTGAAGGAGGCTGATATTCTGTCGCGCCTTCCTCTCCATAGCGTCAAATTTCATCAGTTGCAAATTATCAAGGGAACCCTGATGGCAAAGGAATTTATGCAGCATCCTGAAAATTTTCATTTATACGGACTCGATGAATACCTGGAACTTGTATGTGAAATTGTCGAACGCCTTAACCCTGCCTTTGTGGTGGAAAGAATTGCAGGAGAAGTATCTCCTTCATTAAACCTGAATACTTCATGGGGAATCAGATACGATGGAATTCTCAGGCTTTTTGAAAAAATGCTGGAAGACAGGCAAAGCTTCCAGGGAAAATATTATAGAAGCACATTATGAACACGAAAGTGCCATTTTTAAAAACACTGGCTGAATCGGTATTTCATCAATACGGAACGGGGGTTTCCGACTTATGTATGATCTTCCCCAACCGTAGATCCGGTGTCTTCTTCAAAAAGTATCTGGCAGAAGCAGCAGGAAAAACCATCTGGAGTCCTCAGATTTTTACCATCAGTGAATTCATGCAATTTCTTTCCGATTCCAGTCCGGCTGATCCTGTTGATCTGGTTTTCGAAGTTTATAAATCGTATCGGAAATTTATCTCCCTGCCCGAAAGTCTCGATGAATTCTGGAGTTGGGGAGAGATGATGCTCTCCGATTTTGATGACATAGATAAATACATGGTTGATGCCTCCTCCCTGTACCTGAATATTAAAGATATGAAAGAGATCGACCAGATGTTTGAACTGGAAGAGGAACAAAAGGAAACCATCAGGAAATTCTGGGGCTTTTTCGGAAGTGATAATTTGTCGGGCCAGAAGGAATCTTTTCTTAGGATTTGGTCTGTAATGCTGTCGGTTTACACTGATCTCAATCTGGAACTTAAAAAGAAGGGACTGGCCTATGAGGGTATGATTTACAGGGAAGTGGCTGAAAATATTAAGTCTGGTTCTTTCCCTGAGCTCCCCTGGTCTAAAATAATCGTATCCGGTTTTAATGCCCTGAACAAAGCTGAAAAAGAACTTTTCAGGTATTTGAGAAATTCGGGAAAAGCCCGTTTTTTCTGGGATTATGATAAATATTATATCGAAAATCAAAGCAGTGAGGCCGGCAGATTCCTGAGAACCAATATTGCAGAATTCCCTCCTGATGCTGATCTCGAAGATTTCGATAATATTCATAAAAAGGAGGTCAGTATTTTTGAACTGCCCACAGATATTATCCAGGCTAAGTATTTGAATACACTGTTGAAGGGAGAGGATGCAAAAGAACTCTCAAATTTCAATCATACTGCGCTGGTTCTCGGGAATGAGGATCTTATGCTGCCGGTTTTAAGCTCTCTTCCTTCCAATGTGCCGGAAATAAATATTACCATGGGGTATCCCTTTAATGCTACCCCTGTCTTTAGCTTCGTGGATCAGCTGCTGAAATTGCAGAAAAATATTGCATCTCATCATGGCAGCCGGAAGAATAAATTTTATCACAGGGAAGTGCTATCCCTTCTCAATCATCAGTACCTGAAACTGGCCTATGAGGACAAAGTTCTGGAGAAAATCCAGGAAATAAACCGTAAAAACCTTATTTATATCGAACCTTCATTTTTTGGAGATGAAGGTCTGATGAGCCTTATATTCAGAAAAGTTTCGGGATCTGCAGAGCTGGCGGATTACATCAGGGATATTCTGCTGGAGCTTGTAGCGGCCATTTCAAAAGATGAGTCCAAAATAAATAATCTTCTGGAAAAGGAATTTATTTTCCATCTTCTTACACGTTTAAATAAGCTCAAGGGAATTTTCAGTGAAAATAAGGATGAAGCAGGTATGGATATTTTCAGCCGTATTCTTAAGAAAATGCTGAGAAATCTGAGAATCCCATTTGAAGGTGAGCCTCTTGCCGGTCTGCAGGTTATGGGGATTCTGGAAACCAGACTTCTGGATTTTCAGCACGTGGTTTTCCTTTCCATGAACGATGGAATCATGCCCAGGGCTCACCAATCGTTCAGCTACATCCCGCATAATCTGAGGTTTGCCTATGGCATGCCAACCCGTGAAGATCAGGACGCTATTTATGCCTATTACTTTTACCGGCTTCTCCAAAGAGCCGACAGGATATCCGTTCTTTATAACAGTAAGTCCGATGGACTTAATACAGGCGAGAAAAGCCGGTATATTTTTCAGATGCTTTTCGACGAAAGATTTGTTACCCGGTTCAGAAGTATAGGTTTTAATATTTCAGGAAGGGATGCTCTTTCGATACAGATTCCAAAATCCCCTGAAATCATTAAAATATTAAATATTTACAGCAAGGGATCAACAAAATATCTCTCTCCCTCTGCACTGAATACCTATATTCACTGCCGCTTACGATTCTATTTCACTTACATTGCAGGTCTCAGAGAAACTGATACACTGAGCGAAGATATAGAGGCGGATACCTTCGGAAACCTGCTGCATGAGGCAATGTATCTGAATTATAAAGATTTTGAAGGCAAAATTATCAAGCCCTCAGATTTCGACATCCTCCTTCAGTCTTCAAGACTTACAGAAACCCTTGATAAATCATTCAGAAAGGAATATTATAAATCGGGGGATGAAAATCTGGAGGTAAAACCGGAAGGCAGGAATATAATCGTGTATGAAGTCCTTAAGAGATATCTGACTCAAATCCTGGAAATCGACAAAAACCTTGCTCCCTTTGAAATTCTGAATCTGGAAAAAGAATTTGTAAGAACTGTAAATATACAGTCGGGTGGTGAAACTTTTGAGGTGCAGCTTGGGGGTAAAATCGACCGTGTAGACAAGTCAGCAGGGATAACAAGACTTATAGATTACAAAACGGGAAAAGCCGAGACAGGAGTGGGATCCATAGAAAAGCTCTTTACAAGGGATGTGGATAGCAGAAATAAAGCGGCATTTCAGACAATTATGTACAGCTGGCTTTATTCCGAACAGAATAATGGAAATCCGATAAGCCCCGGATTATATGTAACAAGAAAAATTTTCGAGCCTGATTTCTCCCCATATTTAAGTCTGGACAAGAAAAGACTAGATTATCATGAAATTGAAAATGAATTTCATGCCGGGCTTGAAGTTTTGGTTAATGAGATTTATAACCCGGATGTAGTCTTTGATCAGACAAGCAAGGAGGATAATTGTACCTACTGTCCTTATGCAGGAATTTGTCATCGCAACAATAGCCGGAAATTTTAATATTTCTGTTTGCTTTGAGGAATATTTCTATCTGAGTTGTTTTAGGAAATGAAATCATCCCGGCAACTGCCTTAATAATAGAGAATTATTATGGCTAAGACTTTGAATTTTATATATTTGTATACCTACTAATTTCTGGAATATGTATTCTGAATATAATTCCCATAAGGTCGAAATAAAAAACCTGAAATTTATAACCGACGAGGGTATAAGACATCCAAAGACAGCCATAATCAGTTTTAACGTCCCCGGCCACATCAACAACATGGTGGAAATCCTTGGTTATTACGAACCTGAAGATATCTATAAACTGATTGATGAAGGAAAACCTGTAAATCTCGATCAGTGCTATATCAATAAGTTTTCTCTGAGCGATTACCGTTTACTGAGAAAGCTTGATCCAAAGTCTTTGGTAAAGGTGAATAACTTTTCCGCCAGACATTCTTTCTTTGATTCTCAGACAGATATTGATTTTTCGTACGGAAATTGCCAGGATGGTGACTTTGTTCTGGAGTATTCCTGGATATTGAAAGGGAAATTTAACTTCAATTATTCTGTTTTCAACTGCAAAACAATCAATTTCAGCAATGTGCATTTCAAGGATGGCAGTTTCGACTTTGCCAATGTGAAGATAGAGCAGGGGGATATTAATTTCAAAAATTCGGTTTTTGGTGCAGGCAAGAAGGATTTTCAATATACCGACTTCGGTCCCGGGAGTAAGACATTTATTAACCTCGAGTTTAATAATGGTGATGTGTCGTTTATAAATACGCTTTTTAACAGCGGGGAAGTATCCTTTAAGATAGCACGATGGGGAAATGGTAAGGTGGATTTTCATTATGCCAAATTTCAGAACGGGGACCTGACTTTTGAACAGGCGGAATTTGGGAATGGCAATGTTGACTTTCGAACGGTTGAATTCGGAAAAGGAAAGGTAAATTTTAACCGCTCTGTTTTCGGGAATGGAGATGTATCCTTTGAAGGCTCGGAATTGCTGGAT
>JACKPD010000029.1 GCA_024233785.1 Spirochaetales bacterium
CGATGCACGTTTCAGCAGAATTCAGTTTACGCCGGATCTCCTTCCGGCCGATTTAACCGGAACAATGATTTACAGTCAGAAAAAGGAAGAATTCATTGTTAAAAAGGGTCCGGTTTTTGCCAATTTTATTCTGGCTGATGAAATTAACCGTTCTCCGGCAAAAGTGCAAAGTGCTTTGCTTGAGGCTATGCAGGAAAAGCAGGTAACCATTGGGGAGCATTCATTCCCTCTCGAAAGCCCGTTTCTTGTGCTGGCAACCCAGAACCCTATTGAACAGGAAGGGACATATCCGCTTCCTGAGGCGCAGGTCGACAGGTTTATGTTAAAAGTAATCATCGGATATCCATTAAGGGAGGAAGAGAGAAGTATCATACGGGAAAATACCGGTAAGGAATTTCCGGCGGTTAATAAAATTCTCAAACCTGCCGATATACTTAGGGCTCGGGATTTGGTGAAGGAAGTATATATGGATGAGAAAATTGAAAATTATATTCTTGATATTGTATTTGCGACCCGCGAACCGGATAAGTTTGGACTTAAGGAGTATGGTCCGATGATATCCTTTGGCGGATCACCACGTGCAAGCATTAACCTTGCAAAAGCTGCTAAGGCATATGCATTTATAAAGAGAAGAGGCTTCGTTATTCCTGAAGATATCAGGGCTGTTTGCCACGATGTGCTTAGGCACAGAATTGGACTTAGTTACGAAGCTGAAGCAGAAAATATAAGCAGTGAAGAAATTATAACAGGAATTCTAAATAAAATAGAAGTTCCTTAAATCTCTCAGCTATGAAGAAAGCCTGTCTGACTGTCTTGTTAATCCTGGTTACTATAACTGCCGGCTTCGGCCAGAACCTTATCGGAATACCGAAAGCAAAAGCTGAGGCTGAAGTGAAAACCCAAATGAGGGGTTTTAATCTGGACAACAGCTCGAAGAACGAATCCTTTAATTATCTGAAATTCGTTAATTCAGCTGGCACCAAGACACTGATAGTCTTCTTTTCGGATGAGAATATATCCACCCGTACCCGTATGGTTTGTGATTATTCAGAATTCGATTTTATAGTTGAAGATTTTAATAAAAACTATAAGAAGATTACCAAGACAAGCTGGGAGTATAGCAGTGGGGATGAAAAATTTCTTGTTACGCTGGAAGAAAAAGAATGGTATTTTGTGGTAACAACACAAAAAAAAAAGTAACTGAAGAAGTTAAAAAGTCATGGTTTCAAAAGTTGATGCATCTGACCTGATTCGCAAAGTCAGGAAGATAGAAATAAAGACCAGAGGTTTATCACAACAGGTTTTTGCAGGGGAATACCATAGCGCCTTTAAGGGGCGGGGAGTAATGTTTTCCGAAGTAAGGGAATACCAGTATGGAGATGATATTCGCAATATCGACTGGAATGTCACAGCCCGTTTTAATCACCCATTTGTTAAGGTTTTCGAGGAGGAAAGGGAACTAACCGTTCTGCTGCTGGTGGATACGAGCGGGAGCAGGGATTTTGGATCGGTTTCACAGCTCCGTAGAAACATTTTAACAGAAATTTCTGCGGTCCTTTCTTTTTCCGCTATTCAAAATAACGATAAAATAGGACTTATTTTATTCAGCGACCGGGTAGAGAAATTCATCCCTCCGAAGAAAGGAAGAAAACACATATTATATATCATCAGGGAACTGCTGGGATTCGAACCTCAGAGCCCGAAAACTGACCTTACCGAACCCCTGGTATATCTCACGAATGCAATTAAAAAGCGATGTACCGCATTTGTGTTGTCAGATTTTATAAGCCCTTCCTTTGATGATGCCCTGAAAATAGCAAGCAGGAAACATGATATTGTTGCCCTGCAGGTTTATGATCAAAGGGATAAGGAAATTCCGGATGCCGGACTTATGCAGTTTCAGGATAGCGAATCGGGAAAATTAAAATGGGTTGATACTTCTCTGGCTTCTGTCAGACAACAATATAAAGAAAACTGGGCTAAGCGCCAGCAGAGGCTTGTGAATACCTTCACCCGTTCCGGTGTGGATTATACCTCGGTAAGCACAGCCGAAGATTATGTAAAACCCCTGATTACCTTATTTAAAAATCGCTAAATCATGTCAGGAAGTTTGATGAAAATACTTATACGGAACATTTTAATTCTGATCCTCATATCTGCCTTTTCACCGAAAAGCGAAGGGCAGCTCGTTCAGATGAATCTCAGACTTAAGAATGATACCATACTGATAGGCCAGCAAACTCTGCTGCAAATGGTAGTTTTAAAAAATCAGGACGTCAGGATACTGAATTTTTCTCTGAGAGACAGCCTGCCAAAGGATATTGAGATTATCGATTCCCTGACACAAAGCTCTGGCGATACCTTACGATATGCATTAAAAATTACCTCATTTTCTCCTGGAGAAATTGTCATTCCGCAATTCCCTCTGAGTTTTGAATACAATGGAAAGACTGATACGCTATTCTCAACATCTCAGATATTAACAGTTCTTTCTCCTCAAATAGATCAACAGGCTCAGATAAGAGATATAAAACCTTTGCTTACACTTCCTTTTAAGTTGTCTGAAATAATTCCTGAGACAGCTCTTATACTGGGAATTTTACTCGTGCTGGGAATCCTGATTTATTATTTTCTCAGAAGAAGGCACAAAAGAAAAGAAGCTGAACTGGAATACTTAAATCTCCCGGCACACATAAAGGCAATTAACGAGCTGAATCGTTTGAAGGAAGAAAAGCTCTGGCAAAAGGGAAGGGTCAAAGATTATTATTCTCAGCTATCCGATATTATGCGGGTATATCTGGAAAATCGTTTTGGGATACAGGCAATGGAGTTCGTGAGTTCTGAAACGCTCAAAGCATTCAGTAAAACAATGCCTGAGGAGGAAATGCTGTATGAAATGCTTGAAGGGATACTAACAACTGCCGATATGGTAAAATTTGCCAAGGAGGATCCATTGCCTGCCATTAACCAGGGAAATATGGACAATGCTTACCTGTTTATTGGACAAACGAAAATTGAAGAACCAAAAAGCATTGATGAAAAACAAGTTGAAATGGAAAAAAATAATAATACTGATAAAAGCTAATTAGGAATGAAAGAAATGATTTTTGCAAATCCGAACTTTCTTTACCTGCTGGCTGTAATTCCAATTATAATTGCTTACCATATCTGGCGGGGCAGAAAATCTGATACCAGGGTGAAAATATCCTCTCTGGAATCTTTTGCAGCTGTGAAAAAACCTTTCAGGTGGTACCTGAGGGAATTCCTTTTTGCCATACGAATATTGGCATTTGGAATCCTGATTGTCGTTCTGGCACGTCCCCAGTCGGCTAATGAATGGGAACAGGTGAATTCCGAGGGAATTGATATAGTGATGTGTATGGACATTTCAGGAAGTATGCAGGCAAGGGATTTTTCACCCAACCGTCTTGACGCAGCAAAGGATGTTGCCTCGCAGTTTATTAACGGCCGACCGGGAGATCGCTTCGCTATCGTGGTATTCAGTGCCGAAAGTTTTACCCAGTGTCCCCTTACCAGCGATAAAGCAACTGTGTTGAATCTGATGAGAGAAATCAAATTCGGAATGGTTGACGATGGAACTGCAATCGGCATGGGGCTTGCCACCTCAGTAAACCGGCTTAAAGACAGTAAAGCAAAAAGCAAGGTAGTAATCCTGCTTACCGATGGGGTGAATAATTCAGGAATGATAAGTCCATTAACGGCTGCTGATATTGCAAGTCAATATAATATAAGGGTTTATACCATAGGTGTTGGAACAACCGGCACTGCCCCGATGCCTGTAAATACCGTCTTTGGAACACAATTGCAGGATGTGAAGGTAGAGATTGATGAAGATGTACTGCGTAAAATTGCCGAAAAAACCGGCGGACAATATTTCAGGGCAACAGATAATGCAAAATTGGCGGAGATTTACAAGGAAATTGACAAGCTTGAGAAAACCATTCTAAATGTTCAGAAATTTTCAAAAAGAAAAGATGAATATTTCGTCTGGCTGTTTGCTGCTGTTTTATTGCTTTTTTCTGAAATATTGATCAGAAATATTTTTTTGAGGAATACCCCCTAGCTATTAGAAAATTGATTAACCATGATCCAGTTTGCACATATAGAAATATTATTCGGATTAGTTTTAATCCCCCTGCTTATCATTGTATTTCACCTGGGCAGGGCAGTAGTGAAAAGAAAACTCAGGCGATTTGCTTCTGAATCACTACACCTGGCATTGTTCCCGGATGCATCAATATTCAAATCCGCCTATAAATTTTACCTCTCTGTTACCGCACTCTGCCTGCTGATTATAGCTCTTGCAGGTCCGCGGGTAGGATCGAAATTAAAGGAAGTGGAAAAAAAAGGGAGAGAAATTATTATTGCTCTTGATGTCTCAAACTCAATGCTCGCTGAAGATATAGCCCCCAACAGACTCGAAAGGGCTAAACAATCGGTATCACGGCTTATTGATAAGCTGGAGGATGATAAGCTAGGACTGATAGTTTTTGCAGGGGATGCTTATACCCAGATCCCGCTGACCAGCGATTATTCATCTGCAAAAATGTTTCTGGAATCCATAAACACCGAAATTGTTTCAAAGCAGGGAACCAATATTGCGGCTGCCATTGACCTTGCCCTTAAATCCTTCTCACCTGTAATGGATGATCAGGCACCTTCAAGCTCAAGGGCAATCATTATTATTACGGATGGAGAAAATCATGAACAGGGAGTTTTCGATGCAGCCGAAAGAGCTAAGGAAAAGGGAGTGCAGGTGCATTGTGTCGGACTCGGAAATTCTTCCGGGGTTCCGATCCCCATATTTCCCGGGAGTAAGGAATTCAGAAAAGACAGGCAGGGAAATGTAGTGGTAAGTAAGCTCGACGATAAAACCTTAAAAAGAATCACCGAAATTACAGGTGGAATCTACGTCCATTCCGGCTCAAGTATATCAGGATTGTTCACCCTGATGGAAAAACTAAACCAACTCGATAAACAGGAATACAAGTCACGCGTTTTTGCTGAATACGATGAAAGGTTTCAGTATTTTGTCGGATTTGCCATGTTATTGCTGTTAATGGACTTTTTTGTTTCATACAGGAAGAACACCTGGTTTTCCCGTTTCCGACTGTTTGAAGAGTAACTTATTAAAATGATTTGAAGAAATGAAACGATCAATTTTCCTATACATCCTGTTTTTACTCCCGCTTACGCATATTTTTGGCCAGCAGGAAAGAAAACTGGTACGGGAAGGAGTAAAAGAATTTCAGGATCAGAAATACAATGAAGCTGAAGTGCAGTTTCGCAAGGCTTTGGATGCAAAGCCCGGACTTTACGAAGGTGAGTACGATATTGCCAACTCCCTTTATAAGCAAAAGAAATACAGTGAAGCAGCCAGCGAGTATGAAAAGCTTCTGGAGAAAAATAATGATCCACAGAAAAGAGCCGATTTATATCATAATCTTGGAAATTCGCAGGTAATGGCTCAGCAGTTTGATAAAGGGGCAGAAGCCTATAAAAACTCCCTCAGAATCAGACCTAACGATGAGGATACCCGTTATAACCTTGCTTATGCACTTGAGAAACTAAAACAGCAGCAGCAACAGCAAAAGGATAATAAAGACAACAAAAAGGACGAAAAGGATAAGGATAAACAGAAACAGGATCAGAAAGACAATAAGGATAATCAGGATAAGAAGGATGATCAGCAAAAAGATAAAGACCAGCAGCAACAGCCCAATCAGGATGATAAAAACAAGCAGGATCAGAAGGAAGGAAAGGACAAACAACAGCAAAACATCAGCCAGCAGGATGCTGAACAAATGCTGAACGCGGTTCAGAACCAGGAGAAGGAAACCAAGGAAAAACTGGATAAGAAAAAGGCCGTAGCCAAACCAGTTCGGACGGAAAAGGACTGGTAGAAACCTACGCGGATAAATTATAAAAGTATGACAGAATGAAACCGATATTTTTAAAATATTCTCCCTTATTATTAGTACTCCTTCTTTTTACAGGAATGAATGTGTTTTCACAGGATAATTCAATCCGTGCCTCGGCTCCATCCGTTGTTACCCAAGGACAGGCCTTCAATTATACTATCGAGGGGGATTTTGATGGTAAGGTCGAATTGCCGGCATTTAAAGGCATGCGACTGGCAGGTGGGCCATCAACCATGATGAGTCAGCAAACCCAGTATGTAAACGGAAGAATGCAGACTTCCAAAACCCTAACTTATACCTATACCCTTGTTGCAACGGATGAAGGTGACTATGTGATTCCCCCTGCAACTGTCAGCTCAGGCAGACAAGAATTTAAAACAAATGAGGTCAGCATAAAAATAGTAAAATCGGGGAGTACTCCCAATGTATCTGGCAGTCAGGATAATACTGTTTCAGAGGCAGATACCAAAGAAACTGTTTTTATCCGGCAGATTCCATCAAGAACTTCAGTTTACCAGGGGGAGCAGATAATTATATCCACAAAAATATACACTCAGGAAGCATTGAATATATCGGATTTTAAAGCTCCTGAATTTAATGGATTCTGGCGACAGGAACTTGATCCGGATACAAACCCTGTAAGAGAAACGGTAAATGGAGAGACATATCTCAGCCAGGTATTTAAACGGGATTTACTGACTGCTCAGAAAACCGGTCAGATAAAAATCGATCCCGCCGATATCACCTGTATGATCCGGAAAAAAGTAAGTCGGGGGAGGCCCAGTGCTTTTGATGACCCCTTCTTCGGTGATGCTTTTTTTGATCGGTATGAAAGTGTTCCTCAGGACTTTAAAACAAACTCACCGCTGATAAACGTAAAACCACTTCCCCCGGGAGCGCCCGACGGATTTTCCGGAGCTGTTGGTAATTTTAGTATGAAGGTAAATGTTGACAAGGATAAATTGAAAGTCAACGATGCCATTACTCTTAAGGTGACTATTTCAGGTACAGGAAATCTTGATTTGTTAAAGCCGGTAAAAATCGATTTTCCTCCTGATCTTGAGGTGTTTGATCCTAAATCGACTCAGAACCTTAAACATAGCACCAATGGAACCAGTGGCACAGTGAGTTACGAGTACGTTGTTATACCACGCCATGCCGGAAATTTCAGGATAGCACCCATAAATTTCTCATGGTTTGATCCTGCTGAAGGGAAATATAAGACAAGTAAATCTTCGGAATTCAATTTCAGCGTGGATAAGTCTGATGGCAATGATGAAGCCTATATCAGTTCACCTGCAGGAACCGGATCTTCTAATTCCGGAGGAAATGAGGTGGTGTCGCTGGCCGGAGATATTCAATTTATCAGACTTACACCAGCTTTGCTCGTTCCTGCCGGAAAAACTCTTTTCGGCACAACATTATTTTACCTGATGTATCTGATACCTCTGTTTATCTTAATTACTCTGGTAATTTTACGAAGGGAAAGGATAAAGAGAAATGCGGATTTTAATGCTGTACGTAACAGGCAGGCAAGAAAACTTGCCAAAAAAAGACTTAAAACAGCTGCCATATTGCTTAAATCCGATGATAAAGGATTTTACGATGAAATCCTGAAAGCTGTATGGGGTTATCTGGCAGATAAGCTTGGTGTAAATGTGTCAGAATTATCAAGAGACAGGATATCAACCGAACTTCAGAAAATCAGGCTGGATCAGGACATCCTCGACTCACTCTTCAAATTGCTGGATACCTGCGAACTTGCCAGATATGCCAGTGGATTTGAGGGAAACAAACAGGAAGTATATTCTGATGCTATTTCATTGATCAGTGTTTTACAGGAAAAAATTAGTTGAAATGAAGAAGCTTTTTATAATCATATCAATTATTGCGCTTCAGCATATCCCCCTGAAGGCCGTATCCGACTCATTATATAATGAGGGTAACAGACTTTATCAGCAGGGTTTGTATGAAGAATCGATAGATAAATACAAATCTCTGGTTGATTCGGGATACGAATCCGCCAATCTGTATTACAACCTTGGAAATGCCTATTTTCGTTCCAATAAGCTGGGTAAGGCAAGATTGTACTATGAAAAGGCTTTGAAAATTTTCCCCGCTGATGAAGATGCCCTTGCCAATAATACTTACCTTAAAAGTTTGCTGGCTGATCGTTTTGAGGAAGTCCCGATGGTCTTCTATAAAAAATGGTTTAAATCATTAATTCTCTCATACAGTTCCAACCAGTGGGCCTATTTATCAGTATTTACCTTCTTAATGTCAGTTATTTCAGCACTGGTTTACTTCTTTTTTCGCAGGGCCCCGGTAAGAAAAGCCGGATTTTATTCTGCTGCAGTTCTGCTGTTTATTAGTGTTCTGAGTTTTGGAGCTTCATGGAAACAATATCGGCTTATTCGTTACCCTGATTCAGCAATTGTAATTGACTTATCGGTTAATGTTAATTCATCACCCAGGGAAACGGGTACAGGACTTTTTATTTTGCATGAAGGTGCCAAAGTATGGCTTGAAGATAAAGCCGGAAACTGGCAGGAAATCAGGCTTAGTGACGGCAGGAAAGGCTGGGTTCCGGAAGAAAGCATTGAAGTAATCTGAGATTCATATGCCTGATCAATCTTTTTCTGTTTATAGGTATTTCTTACTGGGCTTGTGAAACTTTTTATTTTAAAGGTATCTTTACAGCTCAGATAAATAATTTCAATATGCCTGTAAAAAAGCCATACTTTGGTTTTGGCAGAAATATTTTTTTCACCGGGCTTACCAGCTTTCTTACCGATACCTCTTCAAAAATGGTGTATTCGGTAATGCCTATGTTTCTTCTTTCTCTGGGCGCATCAAAAACCACACTATCTCTTATAGAAGGTATAGCCGAAAGCACAGCTGCACTTGTAAAAACGCTTGCAGGTTTTCGAAGCGACAAAACCGGTAAAAACAAGCCCTTAATGCTCATTGGCTATATGCTTACTGCAATTGTTACACCTTTTTACGCATGGGTTCTTCATCCTTCACAGGTTCTGTATCTTAGGTTTATTGAGCGTTTTGGAAAAGGGATGAGAACCGCGCCACGCGACAGTCTTATTGCAGGCTCTGCAGTTGATGGTAGAATGGGCCGCAGTTTCGGTTTTCACAAGGCCATGGATAATGCCGGAGCTATCGCGGGTCCCTTAATTGCATATTTGTTGCTTCGCGCTTTTCCTTCCGATTTCCATATTATTTTCCTTATATCTGCTGTACCTGCAATCCTTGGAGTACTTACAATTATCTTGTTTATTAAAGAAGCGAGAAAGCCACAGGAAAGCCTTTATAAGAAATTCAGTCTTCGCGATTTTCCCACTCGCTACTATGTTCTGCTGGCAATTATTTTTTTATTCACACTTGGTAATTCCACCGATGCGTTGCTGATTGTAAAAGCCAATGAGGTAGGAGTGAAGCTGGCTTATATTCCCCTTGTATATCTGGTTTTTAATGCTGTATCAGTGATATTTTCAATACCAATGGGAGCTTTGTCTGATAAGCTTGGCAGGGAGAGATTACTCGTTTTCGGATACTTTATTTATGCCATAGTATATTTTGGCTTTGGATATACTTCACATGTTCAATGGATAATTGCACTGTTTGCACTGTATGGGATATATTCATCATCCACCGATAGTGTGCAGAAAGCAATGGTTTCTGATTACCTTGATAAGAATAAAAGAGGGACAGGTTTGGGAATATACAATGCCATGCTTGGAATAACACTGCTTCCTGCCAGCATCATTGCCGGTTTGCTCTACGATAAGGTTAATTCATCTGTACCATTTTATTTTGGCGCCTGCACAGCAGTTTTATCAGGAATCCTTATGATAGTATTTTATCACTCCAATAAAAGGAATCCTGAGAAAATCAGGAAGTAAAATCATTGTGGACGGTCAGCTCTCGACCTGTATCGCATGGCAGTCTGCTCAAGTTTATTGTACTGATCATCCGTCAGATAAGGTTTTAAAGCCAGATTCATTTCTTTCATTAAAGAATCAAATGACTGGCTGACATTCTTTTTCAACTCCAGGGCCTTGTCTGCATAATTTTCAACGATCGGTAAAAGGCTGTCTTTTTGATCAGGTGAAGGGTCAATTATTCCCATGGTTCTGTGAACAAACATTTCCTGATAGGAATGCTTATGCATCTTATCCATTTCATGTTTATGAAGGAGTCCTGAACTAAAAAATCCAATTAAAAAGCCTGCCAGAACTGCAATAACGATTGTTAAAATTGCCTTGATTTTCATATGCTGAATTAGAATTCGTAAAAAACTGAAGAAATAAAATTGATTTCATTTCCTGAATCGGTACCGGTAAATGCAGAGAAGTTTATTTGTCCGTGCATAAAATAGAGGGCGAACAAAATCAGGATTACTGTTGAAAATCCAAATGCAAATACTTTACTGAATTGCATGGAAAGGTAGGTTTGAATATCAGGTTTATTAAAAAGAACATTGATTTTACCCATTACCTGTTCGGTGAAAAAGGGTGAAAAACCAGTTTCCTGTTCATTTCTGTTTGCCCTGACGGTTCTCAGAAGCCTGAATTTTGACTCAGCTTCAGCAGGTTCACTGAAGCCGGAGAATTCAGTCTTATCTGCAGATTTTGATTCTGCCAGACTCAACAATTTCTCGATTTCTTTTCTGTTCATAATTTCAGGTTTAATTTTCATTAGCAAGCAATATTTTCATTTCACTCATAGCCCGTGAGAGCCTGGAAAGAACTGTACCTAAAGGGATATGTAAAATATCAGCTGTTTCTTTGGTACTGTATCCTTCCACAATTCTCAATATAAAAACCGATCGTTGCCGCGAGTCCAGTTTTTCAAGGGCCATATTAATACTTTCAGCCAGTTCCCGGTTTTCCTGTTGCGGTTTTTCGAATAACTGGACGTAATTTTCAGGCGAGTCCATTTTTACATTCTTTGCCAGCATTCTTTTTCTGCGTTTAAGCTCATTCAGGCTCAGGTTCATTGCTATCCGAATCAGGTATGTCTTTAGAGCTGACTCGCCTCTGAAGTTAGCCAGTGTCCGGAACAAGCTGATGAATGTATCCTGCCCGATATCTTCCGCTTCAGGACAATCGCCCAGCATTCCTTTAATTACGGCAGCTACCGGATTCTTATACCGATCCACCAGGATTCGAAACAATTCCTGATTCCCGTTTAAAATCTCCCTGATAATCTCTCTATCACTGGCGTGCTTCAATTGAGCTGTATATTAAACTGATTATTAGACAAACTTAGAGTTTGTATTATTCCAAAATTAGAAGAAATCCTTTAAATTGCGCAAAAACCTGACAGGTATGAACAGTTTAATTTTGGTCCTGCTATCAATAATAGGGTACGTTCTGGCGTATAGGATTTATGGAAGATACCTCGGGAAGAGAATATTTGAGATTTCGACCGGACATCTTATGCCTGCACATGAATTTGAAGATGGTGTTGATTTTGTCCCATCAAAAAAGAATATAATCTTTGGTCACCATTTTACAACTATTGCAGGTTTGGGACCAATAGTAGGCCCGGCAATCGGAATAATCTGGGGATGGTTGCCTGCATTTCTGTGGATATTTCTTGGCTCCATTTTCATGGGAGCAGTGCACGACTTTTCAACTATGATAGTTTCTGCCAGGAATAAGGGCATATCGATAGGGGAGCTTACCGGGAAATTGATTAGTCCCTCCACAGGCTTTGCCTTCCAGTTTATAATGCAATTCCTGTTGTTTATTGTCCTTTCCGTTTTTGCCATGATAGTGAGCACCCTTTTTATCATGTATCCTGAATCGGTTATTCCGGTCTGGGCACAAATTCCGATTGCCATATGGCTTGGAAACAGGTTAAAAAAAGGAAAAGATGGTTTTCTGTGGTCTTTGCTATCTGTGCTGATAATGTACGGAACAATAATAATCGGAGTCTATTTTCCGGTTCATATTCCCGCGAGTACTGAAAATGCAGTAATTGTATGGTGGTGTATCATTCTTTTTATTTATGTGTTTATCGCATCCACCTTACCGGTTCAGACTTTGCTTCAACCCCGCGATTATATTAATTCGCTGCAGCTTATAATCGCCATGGGACTTATGTTTGCCGGCATTGTTGTAGCGCATCCGGCTATTTCTGCTCCTGCTGTTAATCATGAAGCTTTTAGCCATGGCTCCGGAGTACCCTCAATGATGCCTGCTTTATTCATCATTATTGCCTGTGGTGCAATTTCCGGATTTCATTCTCTCGCCAGCTCGGGAACAACGATTAAGCAGGTAGATAAAGAGCAGGATACTATGTTTATAGGATTTGGCGGAATGCTGACTGAAAGTTTTCTGGCTGTCCTGGTTCTGATGGCCATTGCCGGCGGTCTGGGAATGGGAATATTTAATTCTGATCATGTGCTGCTCAAGGGTGAAGCGGCATTTCGAAATTATTATTCCGACTGGAATATGCTGGGCAGTATAAAAGCAAATCTGGATGCTTTTATTACAGGAACATCAAATCTCTTTAATGCGATCGGAATTCCACCACGCTTCGGAAAATCCATGATCGCAGTTTTCATTGTTTCGTTTGCAGGTACAACTCTGGATTCGGCTGCCCGCATTCAACGATTATCTCTTCAGGAAATTTTCAGGGATAAGGAAGGAAAGGTAAGGAAACCCATAAACAACCGGTATGTTGCAACACTATTTATTGTATTGGCTGCAGCAGCAATGAGCTTTCTGAAACCCGGCGGTAAAGGGGCTCTTTTGCTCTGGCCGCTTTTTGGTTCGCTGAATCAGCTCCTGGCAGGCCTTGCTTTGGGAGTTGTTACTATTTATCTCTTTCTGAAAAAGAAAAACATAATTTATACAGTAATCCCTATGGGTTTTATACTGATAGTTACCCTGTGGGCTATGGTGGAAAATCTTTTGAAATTTATTAAAGCGAAGGAGATACTGCTTTCCGGACTGTCCCTGGTAATTTTACTTCTTACAGGCTGGCTGATTATAGGAGGGATAATATCGTATTTTAAGAACAGGAAAATCTAGTATTTGATTATAAACCCATTTAGGGCCTTGTATGGCTGACTTTCCACCTGCACGTTATCTGTAAATCCGTATCCCGGACCCTTATTACACCAAGAAATAAACTGATTTAACTGCTCCGGGCTGCCTTCAGCCTCAATATATACTGTTCCGTTCGGTTTATTCATTACAAATCCGGTGATCCCAAGAAACCGTGCCTCCTGTCTGCATGCATGCCGGAAACCAACTCCCTGCACTCTGCCTCTTACTTCAATCTTATATGAAATTTTTTCGTTCAGAATTTTTGATGAATGGGTTGAACTATAAATGTACAAATTTTGTTACACTGTAAATAAATTGTACAACATGAAAAACACGGTTTTAATATTATTGGCCTTCTTTGCTTTTTCAGCATTAAATGCACAAAAGTCCTTTTACGACTATACTGTAAAGGATATTAATGGAAAAGATTTTGCTTTATCATCATTAAAAGGGAAAAAAGTTATGGTGGTGAATACTGCCTCAAAATGCGGCTTCACCCCGCAATATGAAGATCTGGAAAATCTCTATAAAAAATATGGTTCCGGCAACTTTGTAATAATTGGCTTTCCTGCAAATAATTTTATGGGACAGGAACCAGGCACGAACCAGGAGATTAAGGAATTCTGCACAAAGAATTATGGTGTAAGCTTTCCAATGATGTCAAAAATTTCTGTAAAGGGAGATGATATGCATCCTCTTTATAAATGGCTTACAAGCAAAAGCCTAAATGGTGTTCAGGACTCTGAGGTAAAATGGAATTTTCAGAAGTACCTCATAGATGAAAACGGGAAATTAATTTCAGTTATTCCTCCAAAACAAAAACCTGATTCGCAAGAGGTTATCGACTGGCTGAGTGAGAAATAATTATATAACTTTTAGAATCTCCTTAAAGAAAACTCCTGTGAAACTTATTCGCAGGAGTTTTTTATTACATGGGTTTTTTTGCGATACTTTTATTAAACGTACATTTTCTCACTAATCATCTGCATTAGCTCACCTATGTCAATTGGTTTGGTAATTACATCATCACAGCCAGCCTGCTTACATTTGAATATTTCATCCTGCGTAGCAAATGCCGTCTGAGCGATAATGGGTACAGAGGGTCTGAATTTCTTAATTTCCTGACTGGCAACATAACCGTTCATCTGAGGCATTTTTATATCCATCAGGACAAGATCAATTTTACTGATGTTTTTGCACAATTCAACAGCCTCAATTCCGGTCTTTGCTCTTAGAATCTTAGCCTGGGTTTTGCTAAGAACTGCCTCAAGAAATTTATAATTCAGTTCTTCATCTTCCGCTATAATAAACACTCTGTCTTTCCAGTTTGTCTGATTTAAATCTTCAAATTCTCTCATGTCGGTTTTTTTTCGTTTCGACCATTCAATTGGGATACTTATCTGAAATTTTGATCCGGTATTTATTTCTGACTTTACTTTTATCTTACCGCCCAAAAGTTCCACAATGTGCTTTGTGATGGTCAGGTTCAGTCCTGTACCTGTTTTCTTCCTCGACGAGGTGTCTTCAATTACATGAAACCTGTTAAAAATAATGCCCTGGTCTTCCTCATTAATTCCAATGCCCGTATCAGACACATAGAATTTAAAAAATTTACCCGATTTTCGATATCCAAATTCAATTTCTCCGCTTTCAGTATACTGAATCGCATTGTTTAGCAAATTGGAAAGCATTTGCTGAAGCCTTCCGGGATCGGTAAAAATGACTTCGTTAATGTGGCCTTCCGGCAGTTTTAAAACTAATTTAATATGATCCTTTGAAAGTTGATGCAGCTTCAGCTTAAATTGTTCGTAAAGCTCATTCAATAAAGGATAAAGGGAAAATTCGGTTTTATTTATGCTGATGTTGCCGGTTTCAAATTTCGACAATTCGATTACTTCATCTATTTTGGCAAGAAGAGTAGTCCCTTTCGAACGGATTATATTATAATAATCAAGTTTCTGTTCTTTGCTCAGGTCTTCCACATTCAAGAGTTCTGTAAAACCGAGAATTGCATTCATTGGGGTTCTTAATTCATATGAAAGATTGGTCAGAAAATGTGATTTGATCCGGTCCGACATTTCTGCTTTTTCTTTGGCCTTAAGTATTTCTTTTTCCAGCTTTTTAAAATCGCTTATATCCTGTATAATTCCATAGTAGCCTGACGATTCCTTGAGTGGGAGGGCTTTTGCGTAGAATATGAAAAACCGGTTCTGCTCAACATTATTAATTGTACGCCTGATTTTGAGGCTGGTATGAAACAGGTTTTCTTCACCATCCAGGGTAAGCAATCCCTTTTCGATGTTCTCCCTGTCTTCTTTTCTTGGAATTTGATTTAAAAAATCAGCAAGGGATAAATATCCGGAAATTCCATAGATACCCGTTAAACGTGAAAATTCATTACTGATTTTCAAAAGGGATTTGGACTTATCCAATTCCCAATATGCTGAATTTGACATACTCAGGATATCATCAACCGAATAGGATGCTTTCTGAATATTTTTATCTGAAGTCGACAGCAGCAGTTCCTGTATATAAAGTTCTAGACAGGGGAGGTCACCTGAAATTTTTGATGGAATGGCTGTTATGGATAAATCCTTTCTTTTCCCCTTTAGTCCTGAAATAAAAGTTCTTATGTGCCTTGTTTTCCCCCCTGTAAGAATGCTTTTTATATTTATTGACTTTTTACTCTCACCATTATTCAACAGTTTCTTCAGGTTATAGCCATTTTGCTCGTTATCCCTCCACTGGAAAATAACTTTTGCTGCCGGATTTGCAAAAACAACTTCGCTATCGGGATTCACTATAACCACGGCAACAGGTAAGTCAGTCAAAAAATCCAGCTTGCTTTTAGATATTTTTGATATGCTCTTTTTTAAATTATTACCTAAATATGATGGATCCTTTTGCACAATAAAAATTTAGAGTTTCAACATCATTTTCTGTAATTCCGACTCTGTTAATAGTAAAATTACTGCAAGTATAAGGTATAAGCAATTCTGTCATTAATGGGGGTGCTTAAAATTTTCATCTTCATTTTCCTCAGCACATGCTTTTCATCCGGTATTTCAATCGTGTCCTGTTCAAAAACCTTGGCTTTTGAAGGATCAATTAGATTATTAAGCTGGAACGGGAAATTCGAAATGTCTCTGAAGCAATCCAGGGCTGGTTTGTTAATTACATTTCTTGACTTTATTTTCCATAAATCTTCTGCTTTTTTATTTAAAAACAATAGTATCCCCGTATTATCAACAGAAAGCATCAAAGTATCAGACTTATAGAATATATCCTGATACAAATCGATCTCTGTTTTAAATTCGAGACTTTGCTTTTGCCAGGCAGCCTCTTTTTCAGCCATTTTTCTGTTTAATTCAATCCCCGCAAGCCTTAATTTTTCTTCCTGATCTTTTAATTGCTGTGTTTGCTTACGACTTTCCGACTCCATTATTTTCTCATTCGTAATCTCATTGGCAAGGAAAACCACTTTGGATACTTCATCATACATATCATTCACAGAAGATAATGAAACCCTGAACCACTTCTCTTCTTCGTATTTTGAGAACAGTTTCATCTGACCCTGGTATGGCTTTCCGGTTATTACTCCTTCCCATACTTCATTAATACTTTCAATCTCTTTTTTCTCAATAATATCAAAAATACTAAGCCTGTTCAATTCGTTTTCGTGGTACTTGAGAGTGCTGTTAAAAAGGTTATTGGCAAATAAGAGTTTCCCATCAGGAGCAAATTCAGCTTTAAGGTTCAAGCGGTTAATTGCTTCTATCTGTCCTTCGAAATCTAGACTTTGTTTCTTTTGTTCCGTAGTATCGATTGCGAGGAACAGAATTTTCTCAACACTACCATCATCGCGTCTGATGCTTGTATAAGTTGCCATTGTCCACAGATCCTGACCCTGCTTGGTGATATGTTTCATATATCCTTCAAAATGCTTTCCTCCCTGAACCAGATTATTCCAGATATCATTGAACCATTCACGATCTTTTTCATGAATAAACAAAGAAATATGCCTGCCTTCAACCTCCCGGTTACCGGAATATCCCAGTTTCTTAAGAAATTTTGTATTTGCATACAGAAGAATTCCTTCCTTATCGTATTCCGCCCTTACCATGGTATGATTCACCGAATTGGTAAAACTTATAAATTTTTCAGCCTGACGCGCTGCCTGCTCCTGTGTGGCTTTTAACTCCTCCATATTCTGACGCATTTTCTCCTCCTGAAGTGCCAATACTTCAGCCTGCGCCTGTGTTTCCTTAAGAAGAGTTGCAGTCCGCAGATTACCTTTTATGTTGGATAAGGTCATAGCAATACTATCTGCTACCTTTTCAATAAATTCTATCTGGAATAGTTCGAACTTTGTAAATGAAGCAATCTCAATAATGCCCTGTACTTCATCATTTACTAAAAGCGGAACAATGATCAACACATTTGGGTTTGCTTTTCCAAGACCGGAAGTTATCAGTAAATAATTGTCCGGAATTTCAAGCAAATAAATAGTCTTCTTTTCCAGGGCACAGGTCCCAATTAATCCTTCACCCCATGAAATTTTCCTATCGGCGAATTTTTTTCGATCGTACGCATGACAGGCAATCATTTCAATTACCCTTTTCCCGGTTTCATCTTCTTCAGTAAGAAAGAAACCACCCTGATTTGCCTTGAGATATTTCACCAGATTGCTTATCAGACTGTAGGCAAGGTCTTCCATGTTGTCTGTCTGCACACGTAAAATCTCTCCAAACATAGCCAGACCTTCAGATGTCCAGTTTAAACGCCGGTCTTCCTTAGACCTCATGTCTTGTGATATTTTATTGAGCATCAGTGTTTCTCTTAACTCATTTAGAGAGGAGACCAGCTGATTGGAAGAATCTGGAGATATTTCAGAAGATGAAAATTTACCCTGGCGGAGATTTTCCGAATAATTCAATGCATCTTCAATTTTTTGTCTTTCTGCTTCTAAAAGCAATTCATTCCGGGTTTTTCTGAAATGGTAATAGCGATAGGCAATAAAAAATATTAACGACCAGATGATTGGCAATAAATCAATAAGCCATAGTAAAGATGATTTGCCGTGAAAACCAGCCAGATTCGAAAAAGTGAAGGCTGCATCCTGGACATGAAAAAGCACGAAATAAAACAGGATTGAAAAAACCAGTCCTGTAAAAAAGCCGGCTATTGAACTTGTCAGATAATTCTCTCTCTGTATTGTCAGATTCATCAGTTGAAAATAAACATTCTAAAATTAAGGATTTTTCATCAATCTGCTATTATTTGTATAAATCATCTTCTTTTGCATGATCAGATGACTGCTTCCCAAATTGTCCGTATCTTATCTAAACAAATATTGCACCTTTCTAATCAAAACCC
>JACKPD010000030.1 GCA_024233785.1 Spirochaetales bacterium
AAGAATTTTACTTTTGGATTCCGAACCGATTGAAGCTACAATTGTAAGAGGTCCGAGTCTTCCGATAAACATCAATAGGATTATCACAATTTTACCCGCGGCAGTAAGTGATGATGTTATTCCGGTTGAAAGGCCCACAGTCGCGAATGCGGAAACTGTCTCAAATAGAATATCAAGCGGAGGGGCCTTTTCCGTTATAAGCAGGACAAAAAACCCTGTTATTACAGCCGTCAACCCGAGTGATAAAATTGAAAAAGCTTTGAGAACCGTCTGAACTCCAATCTCTCTGCTGTATATTGTAATATTATTCTCTTTCCTGAAAAAGGATTTAAAATAGGAATAAAGAACTGCAATCGTATTTACTTTTATACCTCCGGCAGTACTTCCGGAAGCCCCGCCCGCAAACATGTAAAGAATCATTATAAACACAGTTACAGGCATAAGCGAAGAAAAAGATATGGAATTAAACCCGGCAGTCCTTAATGTTACGGACTGGAAAAAAGCTGACAGATACTGAACACCAAGCGGTTCTTCCTTAAGGAGGTTTCCATGTTCAAAAAAATAAACCAGAAACATTCCGGAAAAAATCAGAAAAACAGTATACCCGAGAACAATCCTCGAGTTGGTACTTAACGAATCCTTTTTATATATACCCGTAATAAAGCTTTTTATTTTTGTGAACAGGCTCGACCAGATATCTGTCATTACTGAAAAACTTATTCCTCCAAGGATTATCAGAAATGCTACAGTAAGAACTATAGCCGGATTTGAGGAAAACTGTTCAAGACTGTCTGAAAAAAGGGCAAACCCCGCGTTGCAGAAGGCTGAAACCGCATGAAACATTGAATAAAAAATCCTCTCGCCGAATGAACTTCTTCCGGTAAAGGAAAAGAAAAGTATTACAGCTCCTGCCGCTTCTATCAGCAGGGTCAGGCCTACAATATTCTTTACCATTGCTGATATTTTTGTCATATCATCCTCATTAATCATATATGAAATGAGTTTTTTATTTTCAAGCGAGACAGATTTTCTGAACATGAAAACAGTAGAAAAAGAGAGGATCATAATTCCAAGTCCGCCAATCTGGATAAGAAGCATAATTATGACTTTGCCCCAGGTGGTGAAGTAGACCGCTGTATCAACCACAATCAGACCTGTTACGCATACCGCGGAAGTTGCGGTAAAAAGGCTGTCAAGAATTGAAAGAGAACCGCTCCCGGCTGAGGCAAATGGCATTGCCAGAAAGATTGTCCCGGCGGCAATTACTATCAGAAAACTTATAACAATCGTCTGCGCAGGATTAATTAATATATTCTGCAGAAAGCTGCTAAGTTTCCCGAATCTTGAAAAAACCTTGAACAGGATAAGTGTATTCCTTAATATAATAATCGCCGCAATTCCTGAAAAAACTGTCTGCCCGGTGTAATACAAAAGAAATTTATCAGAGATAAACAGAATTATATAAAAAATCAGAAGCAGAGAGGCGATCAGATTATGGGAGAGATAAATTCTTTTATATTTTGCCTTTATCAAAGAGAAGAAAAAATCGGAAAGAGCTGTAATTATAATAAGAAGGTCAATTATTCTTCCTGTCAGCTGAGCGGAAGGAAAAGAAGATAACTGCTCAAGGTAGAAAGAAGCTGCTCCCAGCAAAAGCACGGCAAGTGTGACAATAGTTTTCAATCTTTAAACCCTCTTGAATACATTATAGCATTTATTCAGCAGTAAATTCCATATTGGACATTAACGCGGAAAAACTATTCACCCATACCGTGATTCAAGATATTTCTTGAAAGCGTAAAGCGCGTCCTTGAAATTCTTTCTCCCGAGTCCGAGCCTGAAGTACCTGTCGTCATAGTCAAAAAGTTTTCCGGGGAGCATAAGAAGGTCATGCCCTTTGACAAGGTCCCGTGAAACATCAGACGCTCTTATGTTCCCCTTGAAAGCGGGAAAAGCGACAGAACTCCCCGAAGGCTCGTTCCACTCGAGAATGTTTTCAAGGTCCTCAAATACTCCAACTGCATAATCAATATTGCTTCTTATAATGTCCCTGCTCCTTCCGATGAAAAAATCCCTGTGCCGGAGCGCTATGCGGGCAAGGTGCTCGGAAGGAGCGCTGCTGCATATTGTTGTATAATCCTTAAGGTGCGCAACCTTGCTGTAAAGATCTTTTTTCTTTGTCGCGATCCATCCTATTCTCAGCCCGGGAAGACCGAAGGATTTTGACATACCGAAAAGTGATACACTGTCTTCGTAAACAGTACACATTGAGGGCAGGGGTTCCCTGTAGTCATGCTCAAGAAGCCAGTACATCTCATCGGAGAAAATAAATATATTGTTTTTCCGGGCGATATCAACTAATTCCCTGTAATCCTCTGATGAGGGCATAAATCCTGTCGGGTTATGGGGAAAATTAAGAAGTATTGCCCTGACAGGCTTTTCCCTGATTGTCTTTTTAAGAAAATCAATATCAATCTCCCAGTTTCCTTCCCTGTTAAGGAGAGGCCACATTACAACTTCGCATCCGGCTGCCCTGGGAATTTCCACAAGGGACTGATAGATCGGAGAGAGGACAACAATCCTGTCCCCTTTTTCAAAAAGGGAATTGAGTGTCAGATAGATGCATTCTTCAGGAGCCGCGACAAAAATCTCATCCGGCGTAAACCCGCTGTATAGATTGGCAATTTCCTCTCTCAGCCTGATGCTTCCGCTCGACTCGGTATAACCGAAAGTCATGTTCATGAATTCCTTTTTTTCCTCATAATCAAGAAGATCGAAAAGCGTATTCAGAGAAATTGATTCGCAGTCTGAACTGCTGAGCTGCCTGTTAATGGAAAACTCGTATTCCGCGAAATATCTCTCAAGTCTGAATGGTTCATATTTCAAAGCACTATCCCCCCGTATTTTCCATCAAAACCGTATTCAACACTATAATCCCCGCGCCTTATCCTGTTGATACCTTCTGTTACTTCATTCGGGATGTTCCTGAATGAAAGCTCTCCTTTTTCAAGCCAGATCGAACTTTCCCTTCCTGCCTGCCTTATAATTTCAAGATAGATATCGATCACTTTTTTAGTCCCGCTTCCGCATTTAAGGCACTCCGCAATAACTTCAACTACCGGTATCTGGTAGACAAAATCCTGCCTTCTTTCAGGCGCCCCAGTGTAAAGTGAATCGACCCTTTCTTTTACTCCCTTCGTAAGAGGTCTGCCGCAGACAGGACAGATATCGGGAGGATTATCCTTAAAAAATATTTCTTCTCCGTTATGTCCAGGCCTGTCGCCCCTGTGCCCGGTAAGGTAATATCTTCCCTCAAAAGGGGGAAATTCTGCGGTTTTAACAACCGCTCCATTGCAGACTGCATCAGCAATCCCGTCTGAACTTACCTCGGCAACTGAAAGTTCTGTAAATTCCCTGCCCAGCCTGTTAAATGCGGCCGAGTGTGCATCGCTGGATGATATTACAGGAACATCAAGGTACCCGGCTATTTTTTTTATCATGTCAGGGTCTGCGCTGAGGCCTGATTCTACCGCGTCGATAAGAGATGTTTCGTTTCCGAATATTTCTTCTATACTGTCTACAGGATTTTTTCCGCCGAGTATCCCGTCCGGTGTCATAATATGGGCTGGAATCAGGAGACAGCTGCACTTTTTTTTGAGGCGGATAAAAAAATCACACATTTGTCCGCTGCTTTCAAATTTGATAAAAGGCCGTCCGATACCTAGCCTGCTGCCTGCGGATTCAAACATTGCCCTGGCATCCCTTATAAAGAGGCGGCTGCGGAAAAGAATAACCATGTGAAACAGTTTTCTTTTGAGAGGGTTGTGCGGGTACGGCATTGTCACTATCACTTCGGTCTGAGGCATAAGAAAGCAGGCCCCGCCGCTTTGGGAATCATTCATTGCCCACATTCCCTTTTTCACGTCAAACGGGAAAAAACCGTCAAGTTCGTTCTCCCATTTCTCAAGAAGGATGTCTCCGCTGCCGTAGACATCTATCCCTTTAGTCTCCATCACATAACGGAGTTTATTGAAATCTGTTTTGCCGCTTGCGCCGGCATAAGGGGAATGTGAGTGAAGGTCAACGACAATATTCATGCGGAAAACTCCTGTTAAGCTGGATAGTTGTCACGATAGTCCGGTTACCGGGAATGTTCATAATACACACAAAACACTTTTTCCTCAAACAAAATATTTTTCTCCTTCCTCCCTATTTTAATAATGCAGCCAGTTCATCGCGCTTATCTATTAATTCCTGTTTTTTATCTGCCGCGGATGAGCTGTATGATGTTAAAGCAAGGTCCTTTTCTATCAGTTCATTATACAATTCAAGGGCTTTTTCCCTCCCCGATTTTTTAAAGAACGAACCCAGGTTTTTTTCAATTTCAGCTTCCTTTTTCCTTATGAGTTCACCCTCTTTATCAGTAAAACCCGGAATAAAAAAGACAACATCCTCAGTCGCGTTTTCTTTTATCTCAATCGGCCAGGTAACAACGGTATACGGTCCGAACATCCTGTCCTGGACTATTTCAATGTCCCTTTTACCGGTGAGTACGCGCTCCATCAGTTCGGATTCAGGAACGGTGACGCTCTCCCCGATACGCACGCGGAAGGCTCCCTTGTCGCCGATACTAATGAGTTTTACTTTTCCGAACGTCATTTTCATGCCGCTGAAGCTCTCGGCGAGGGAAAGGGCCAGAGTATCTGCCGTATCAAAAACATCAAGAACGGTTGCAGCGGTTTCCTTTTTCGTTATTGTCTCCTTTCCTTTCTCCATGTTGTAAACAGAAAGCTCAAAGACAATTTCACCGGAGTCTGTATAATAACTCTTCCCGTATATAAGATTCGGTATTCCTGATTTTTCACAGTATCCGGCCATGTTTTCAGAAATATCTGCATTATCGATTATCACATCATATAACCCCGACATTCTGAGAACCAGGTCAAGTGTAGTAGCAACAGTTTTCGATGAGACTGTAAGGTACTGATCAGACTCAACAGCGCAGGAGATGGGTATGATTGCAACTTTTGTTTTTACAGGTCCTGCTTTTCCATTAACGGCAGACTGGGTCTGGGCCTCAATCTGAGGCTGAATTAAAAGGAACAATACGGAAGACAGCAGTATTATAAATTTTTTATTCATAAAACCCCCTCCCATAATGATATTACCAATAACCGTATGGAGCAAGAAAGATTTAGCTGATATCCTTTTCACAATGATGAGACAGAAACACCGGGCAGAACTTATGCTTGTCGCTGCAGCTCTTATATGGGGCGCGACATTTGTAATAATAAAGGAAGGGATAAAAAGCTGTTCCCCTGTTCTATTTAACGGAACAAGATTTATGCTCGCCTTTATTGTTATGCTTTTCTTTAACAGGAAAAAATTTACAAAAGCCGGCAGAAAAATATGGTTTCACGGGGCATTCCTCGGGTGCCTTAACTTTATCGCCTATACAATGCAGACACTGGGCCTTAAATATACATCTGTGGCGAAATCAAGCCTTGTTACATATCTTTTCGCGGTCCTTACGCCCCCGCTTCAGTATGTAATAACAAGAAAAGTTCCGCACAGGGGAAACCTTACAGGGCTTGCCGTAGTTTTCACCGGGATGATAATGATCACTTCTCCCAAAGCGGAAGGGATAAATATCGGCGATATTCTGACCCTGGCAAGCGCTGTTTCCTATGCCTTTTACATTGTACTTATCGATATTTTCCCGGCCAGGGAAGACGCCGGCGTACTTGTCACGGTCCAGTTTTTCGTCATGGGAACACTTGGACTTATTACGGCTCCATTTGTTGAAACAGTTTTTATTTCATTCAATTCAGGCCTTGTTTTTTCTCTTGCATACCTTTCCGTTCTCGGCAGCGCAGTCTGTATCTATATAATCAACCGTTTCCAGCACTACACTACCCCGACCAGGGCAGTTCTGATCTATGCTCTTGAACCGATGTTTTCCGTTATTCTCGGTATATTAATACTCGCGGAATCAAAAGCGCCTTTAAAGGTTGCGGGCGCGGCTGTCATACTTTCAGGGATTCTTATATCTGAACTCTGGGAACAGATAGAATACAGGATTAAACAGAAAAGCCAGATATAAAATAATTATTCTATCCTGCTTGCCATATTGCCAATATCTGGTAAAATTGCAGTTAATGAGAAGAAAAACTATATTCAGGACCCGAACGTCAAAAACAATTTTTCTTATACTCTCTTCCTCGGCTGCATCAGCCGCTGTATATCTTTTTATGCCTCTTTTAACAGGCTGGAAAAACACACTGCAGGCAGCACCTGAAAATATATCGGATATCCTTTTAATCTTCTCGCTTGCGATTCATCTTTTATGGGCATTTTCACTTGCAGTCTTAAAAAGCAGAAGGGATAATTTTGCCCTTAAAGCCCCGGCAGGTATGTTTACTGCCTCGCTTCTCATGTTTCTTTTTTCATACCTTTACGCCTATAACGCGGGGCTTGAATATATTCAGCGGTTTGCACAGAGCTCTGACATCCTGAGTTTTGCCCCCGATACCACAACTGGCAGACTATATGCGCTATTCATGTATCTACCATTTATTGCCTCAGACCTGGCGGCAATTTTCATTTTAAAAAAATCCAAAGGTATCCCGCCTTCTTTTTCAAGGTTATCTCTCACAATGCTTTCCGCAGTTTTATATTCACTTTCCTTTCCGTCCTTCTTTCATCCGGAGGGATTTCCATTACTGGCGTTTACCGCACTTGTTCCGCTTATTCTTGTAATCAATTATTCAAAAACAGGGGAAGGAATATTCTGGGCAGTTGTATTCGGGGTTTTTCAGACAACAATAATAAACTACTGGCTTTCAACATTCAGTCTTGTATCTCTGCAGGCTGTTATTTTAATCAATCTTGTGCATTATCTGATTTTTATGGCAATTGCGGTTCCTGCATACAGGCATGCTGATAATTTTAAATGGATTGTTTTTCCGGCGGCATGGGTTATGCTTGAATATTTCAGAAGCCTCGGGTTCGCGGCATATCCCTGGTGTCCGCTTGGGACCAGCCAGTATAAGGCCGCCTCATTTATCCAGACAGCGTCAGTTACAGGGGTATACGGGATATCATTCATCATAGCGCTTATAAATTCTTCAGCGGCATTTTTCATTTCTGCCTTAACAGGGAAAAAACCCGCTGTTAAACGCAGACTGATCAAAGCTGTTCCCCTGCTTGCGGCAATCCTTGCGGCATCGTTATCAGTCCTCTGGGGAAAGGGTGAAATTGCCCGGCTTGAAAAAGAGGTCCCGGTAAAAACAATTAATCTTTCCCTTATTCAGCAGAACAGCGATCCCAGGAAAACAGACTACAGGGAAAATCTGGATGTGCTTAAAAAACTCACCAATGAAGCCCTTGCCGGTTCAAACAGAAAGACAGACCTTGTAGTATGGTCCGAAACCGCCTACGTCCCCAACATCAGGCGGTGGGGCAGCATGGCGCCGGATGAACACCCCCTAGCAAAACTTACAGATGAATTCCTTGAGTATCAGAGAATGGGCGGTTTTTATCTTTTAACCGGCAACGATGATTATGAACTTAAAGGGGACGGGAATACAATTGAGAGAAAGGAATATAACGCATCGGTATTTTTTACAGACAAAGGAAAAAGGGCCGATACCTACAGGAAGATACGGCTTGTTCCATTCACTGAATATTTTCCATTCAGAAAGCAGCTTCCTGCTCTGTACGAGATTCTTATAAAGATGGATGTGAACCTCTGGGAACCCGGAATTGAGCAGACAGTATTCACCCATCCTGAATTCCGGTTTTCAACCCCGATATGTTTTGAAGATATCTTCCCGGACTATGTAAGGAATTTCGCTTTAAAAGGGGCTGATGTAATACTCAACATTTCAAACGATTACTGGTCACTTACTGAAACAGAAGGAAAGCAGCACTTCATGACAGGGATGATGAGAGCGGTGGAAAACCGAAGGCCTCTCGTAAGATGCACTGCATCGGGCCTTACAGGGGTTGTTGAGAGGACAGGTAAAATAAGGGACACACAGCCTTTCTATAAACCGCTTTATGTAAACACACATATAGAACTGCACGGCCGGGGGGCCGCTTCATTTTACTTAAAATACGGAGACTGGTTTGCCGGGACCTGCATCGCTGCAGTTCTGTTTATGTTTATAAAATCCATTGTTTTCAGTTTTCTATCCTATGCTGTAAAACAGAAAAAAATAATACTCTTGAATAAAAACAGGTAAAAAATTAACTTTATACCCGGCCGGAAGTATTCCCGGCAGCAGTTTCAGCCGCAAAGAGCGCAGCCAGGAGAATAACGACACCATGAACGGCAAAATATATTTCAGCTACAGCATGATTCACAGGACAATTAAAAAACTGTCAGAGGAAATCAGGGACAGCGGATTCAATCCTGAACTTATGGTTGCAATAGGAACCGGCGGCTTTATCCCTGCGCGGATTATGAAAACCTACCTGGGTCTTCCGATACTCACTGTCGGCATCAGATACTACAATAAAGAGAACAAACTCCAGAGTGAACCTGAAAGGATCCAGTGGATTGATGAAGTGGAAGAGAAGCTGAAAGGGAAAAGGATACTCCTTGTAGATGAGGTTGATGACACGAGATCGACTCTTGAATATTGCCTCAGGGAGCTTATAAAACAGAAACCGGATGAGATAGCGGTCGCGGTTCTCCATAAAAAGGAAAAACCAAAGGCAGGAAAAATTCCATCCGCGGTTACCAGGTATTTCTGCGGAGAAACACTCCCCGATTCATGGTGCTGCTACCCATGGGACGCGCTTGATATCGTCGAGCATGAGAGGATCGCGAACCAGGGATAAAACCGGTACCGGTTTTTCTGCGGAAAAACCGGATGACGCAATTAAAGAACAGACCGGCTAACATAGTGATGATATTAGAAAGCCTCTGTTACCGCTCCCCCCGCTTGTACGGCTCCCCAAGATGCGCCGGGGCATGCATCTTCCTGTGCCCTTCAAGACTTAGTCCGTAAAAAACCAGAACAGCAAGCGTTGTAAGGTATGGAAGCATTGCCAAAAAGTTGGGCGATATTCCAAGCGGCTGAAGAAGATACTGGAGAACAAAAATACCGCCGAAAACATATGCGCCGGTAAAGGCCCTTTTCGGGTCCCACATTGAAAAAATTGTAAGAGCTATAACAATCCACCCCCTGCCTGCAGTAAGCCCCTCTATCCAGGATTTGCTGTAGGCAATTGAAAGATGGGAACCTGCAAGACCGGCAAACGCTCCACCTGCCATTACGCAAAGATACTGGACCAGATGAACATTTATCCCCTGTGTTTCAGCAGCCCTGGGATTTTCCCCTGTAGACCGTACAACTATGCCCAGTTTTGTCCTGTAAAGAAAAAACCATGCCCCTGCACCCAGGATTATGGAAAGATAAAAATATGGATCCTGCCTGAAAAATATCTCGCCGATATACGGAATATCTCTCAAATACGGCAGATTAACCGCCTCCATCTTTATAGCAAGCGGTTTTCCGATATAGGGCTTGCCCCAGAGACCGCTGATACCAAGGCCCAGCATGGAAAGAGCAAGTCCGGATACAACCTGGTTAGCACGAAGGCTGATGCTTACAAACGCGTGAATCAGGGCAAATAACGCGCCGCAGATCATGGAGAAAGCAAGCCCCAGCCAGGGATTTCCGGTAGTGTAGGTTACAGCGAATCCCGAGACCGCCCCGACTGCCATCATCCCCTCAACCCCGAGGTTCATGACTCCGCCCCTTTCGCTTATTATTTCACCCACCGTTCCAAGAAGCAGGGGCGTCCCGGCGATCAGTGTCCTGGTAAGTACTGATGTTATTATCTGTTCCATTTTGCCCCCTGCAGCTTAATTGTTACACTGTTTTTCTGGAAAAACTCACCCATTATGAGAAATACAAGAATTATGCCGTTGAATATGTTTACGGTGGCAGCCGGCAGATTAAGTGAAATCTGTATGGCATCTCCCCCGACAAGTATCCCGGCGAAGAAAAGTCCGGAAAAAATTGCCGTGACCGGGTTAAGCCTTGAGAGCCAGGCTACAATAATCGCTGTAAATCCGTAGCCTGAGCTTATAGATTCAGGATATGTCAGGTGGTGGTGGAGCCCTGCTACCTCTCCAACTCCCGCAAGCCCGGCAAGCCCTCCGCTTATGATCATTATGATAATTGTAGTTCTGTAGAAATCAATTCCGGCGTATCTTGCAGCCTCCTGGTTCTCACCGATGACCCTCACTTCATAGCCGAACCTGGTCCTGAATAAAAGTACATATACCAGCGCAGAAACTGCCAGCGCGATAATCAGCGTGACAAAGTGGATTCTCGAATTGCCTAAAAGAGCAAGCTGCGCAGTTTCGGGAAAATCATCGGTATAGGGAAAGCCGAACTGGGTTTTACCCTTCCAGGGGCCGATAACCAGCATTTTTATAAACTCTGCCCCGACATAATTAAGCATAAGGGTTGAGATAACCTCGTTTATTCCGAACCTTACACGCAGTATCGCAGGGACTATTCCCCAGAGTGCTCCCGCAATAAAACCTCCGGTAAACATGAGAAGAATAGCCGCCCATGCGGGAAGCGATGCAGCCCAGGTCAAAGCTATCCAGGTAGCTGCGGCAGCTCCGGCTAAAAGCTGGCTTTCAGCGCCTATGTTCCAGAATTTGCCGCGGTAAGCTATGGTAAGCCCTGCGGCGATAAGGATCAAAGGTATGGATTTTGTAACAGTTTCCTTGAAACCGTACATGGAACCGAATGATCCGCTGAATATCTTGTATATCGCGAAAAAAGGGTTTACCCCTTTCGCAAGGAATACAACACCAATTGCGGCTAGCCCGGCAAGCAGGGACGCGGCAAGAATCAGATTTGATATAAGCGGTTTTTCATTTTCACGGGGTGAAATATCAATTCTAAGCATCACTCTGCCTCCTGCACAGGAAGCTTAAGGGAACCTGTCATCATAAGCCCTATATCCTTAATATCAGCATCTCCTGCCTTAAGTATTCCCATAAACTCTCCCTTGAAAATTACAGCAATCCTGTCGCATATCTCAAAAAGCTCTTCAAGGTCTTCCGAAACAAGAAGAACACCGCCTCCCTCTTCGCGCCTTGCGAGAATCTGCCGCCTGATATATTCTGTGGCCCCGATATCAAGCCCGTAGGTCGGATGCGAAGCTACCAGAAGGGCCGGCTTGCTCTCTATCTCCCGGCCGATAATCAGTTTCTGTATGTTGCCCCCGGATAGTGATTTAATCGGGACATTGATGGAAGGCGTTGATATATTATACCGCTCGACAATATTTTCCGTGTGGTTTTTTATCAGATCGTAGTCAAGAAACATCAGCCGGGAAAAAGGTTTTGAGTGGTGTTTTTTTAGAATTGCGTTCTCGTATATGAATAGATTGGGAACAATTCCGAACTTTATCCTCTCTTCAGGGACATGGGTAATGCCTCTTGTGTTTACGACACGGGCAGACTTGTTTGTAATCGCGTCATCTTCAAGTATTATTTCGCCGGAGGAGGAACGCCTTAGACCTGTTATGGCCTCTACCAGCTCCCTCTGTCCGTTACCCGAAACTCCGGCTATGCCGAATACCTCGTTGCGGTAGACTGAAAAGGAAAGGCCGTTTACGGCCGTATTTCCCCTGTCCCCGTTAACAAACAGTTCCTTGACCTCAAGAACCCGCTCCCCCCTTTCAAGGGGCACCTTGTCAAACCTGAGGTCAACATCACGGCCGACCATCATCCGGGCAAGCTCTTTTTTATCAACATCGCCGATATCCGCACCGCCGACAGTAATGCCCTTTCTGATTACAGCTACCCTGCTGCAGATCTCCATAATTTCATCAAGCTTGTGGCTGATAAGAATAATTGAGTGCCCGTCATCTGCCATCTTTCTGATTATACCGAAAAGGTCTTTCGATTCCTGGGGAGTAAGTACGCTCGTAGGTTCATCCATGATAAGGAGGTCTGCCTCAAGAAAGAGAGCTTTAAGTATTTCAACCCGCTGCTGCTCCCCGGCAGACAGTTCCCATATTTTCTTGTCAGGATCAATTTTCATGTCAAACCGCTGTGAAAAACCTGATATTTTTTTTCTTATATAATTATCCGGGAAAAAGAAAGGAACATCATCAAGGCCGAGCGCGATATTTTCCGCTACCGTGTGGTTCTGCACAAGCATGAAATGCTGATGTATCATGCCTATCCCGGCCCTCATACTGTCCTTCGGGTTTTTTATCCTTGCGTCTTCTCCGTTGATTATAATCTCACCGGCATCCGGCCTGTATAGACCGTAAAGAATATTCATTAAAGTTGTCTTGCCGGCCCCGTTTTCACCGAGTAGCCCCAGAACTTCGCCGGATGAAATTTTAAGGTTTATATCCTTGTTAGCGTAAAAACCATGAAAGGATTTTGTTATTCCCCTCATTTCAAGGTCATTTATCTTCCGCACTCAAATCTCCTGGCTGTTTTTAGTCAAATGTTTGAAAATTGTAAGTTATTTAATGGTTTTTATCAATCTTGGTTTGTTTGTAATGATGCTGATAATACAGATTATTGACGGATGAATATTTATGAATATATTATTAGAGATGCAGCAGCGGCAGGTCGAAAGCATTGACTATAATCACAGGGAAATAATTCTCAGACGCCTGCTAAAAAGCGGCCTTCTGCTTACTGTACTTGCGCTGCTTCCCGCACTTCTTCT
>JACKPD010000031.1 GCA_024233785.1 Spirochaetales bacterium
TCCTGAACAAATAATAAGGGGACCGGAGGAATAATGCTTTTCTTTACTGCTTTGGTTCCGATTGCGCTCCTTATTATCATGATCGGAGCCTTAAAAACATCCCCTGTTTATGCGTCTCTTGCCGCTCTTGCTTCCTCTACGGCAGCTGCTCTTCTCTTTTTCAGGCAGAAACCTGTATTGATTTTGCTGAGCGCCGCAGAAGGAAGCGCAATGGCGCTATGGCCGATAATAATTGTGATAGCTGCAGCAATTTTCTCATATAACTATATTTCTGAAACTGGAAGAATGGAAACAGTAAAAAAAATTATTCTTGCCTTCAGCAGTGAAAAAAGTATCCAGGTGCTTCTTCTTGCATGGGGCCTCGGGAACTTCCTGGAAGGGATAGCAGGATATGGTACCGCTGTCGCAATTCCAGCCGGAATAATGACGGCTTTGGGTTTTAATCCTTTTTATTCCGCTGTAATATGCCTGCTTGCCAATACTGTTTCTACAGCCCTGGGAGCTGTCGGAATTCCGGCTATGACCCTTGCTTTAATGACAAATCTCGATCTCTCAACACTTACAGCGTTTATAGCTTTTCAGCTTCTCCCTGTGACACTGCTGATACCTTTTCTCCTGGTTATTGTTAATGAACGTTCTCTGAAAAAAGCTTTGAGGTTTTTCCCTGAAGCCGCAGCCGGATCTTTCGGCTTCGCCTCTGTCAATCTCCTTTCGGCCCTTTTCATAGGGCCGCAGCTTGCTACAATTCTTGCCTCAATTTCCGGAACTGTTTTCATCATAGGGGCCTCATTACTAAGAAAAGCCGCTGCCGGGAAAAATACTACAGAAATACCCTGCGGTAGTACTGCTGTGCCGATGAAAAAAATTTTTGACGCTGTTTTTGTGTATGTCCTTGTTCTCCTTTTTATTGCGCTCGCAAGCCCTCTTTTCCCTGCTGTCAGGGGGTATCTGGATTCATTCAGCACCGAGTTTAAATTCTATCCTGAATCTTCAGGCAAGATAATCAGGTTTTACTGGATTTCCACACCCGGTGTTCTTATTGCCCTGGCGGTATTTTTTTCTTCAATTCTCAGCGGGGACGGTTTATCGCTTCCGTTTTTAATACTGATCCGGACAGCGGGAAAACTGGGGAAAACTTCACTTACAATAATATCCCTGGTAGCCTCAGCTACAATAATGCGCTACAGCGGAATGATAGAGGCCCTGGCGAGCGGCACGGCTGAAATTACCGGATCTCTGTATCCGCTGTTTTCACCGTTTGTCGGCGCCCTCGGGACTTTCCTTACCGGCAGCGACACATCATCCTGCATCCTTTTTGGAGAATTCCAGAAAGATGTTGCGTTAAGTCTCGGTATAAGCGGATACTGGCTTGCCTCAGCAAACATTGCAGGCGCAACTGCCGGAAAGATGATAGCCCCTCAAAGCATCGCGATAGCAGCAGCTGCTGCCGGGATCGGGGGCAGGGAGGGGGATTTGTTCCATTACCTTCTTCCTTTCTGCTTTGTCTATCTATTGATTCTGGGGCTGATCATTTATTTTTTTAACTATTCATCAGCATTGTTCAGCCTGTTTTTCTAAAGGCGGTATACCTCATTAATCAAAAAGCAATCATCCACTTGACAAATAGCTCTTTAAATATACATAATTATATCAATATAGTAGGATATATATCCTGCTGACTGGCAAATAAAGGAGAAGATAATATGAAAAAATCTGCAATTATTGTTTTAATGGTTCTGTTTTCAGCAATGGCAGTATATGCGGCAGACCTTGCTGTATATTCCCAGGTAAATCTGACCGGACCAGATTACGCAAACAACTATTTTACTTTCAGAGGATCAAACAATGAATCTGAAAAAGATTCGTTTGATGCTGTAGCTGGCGCAAGCAAGGGGCATTCCACAGAGCTTTTTAACAGCTACCGCCGGGACATAAGAGGCAAGACAACAATGCCCGCGGGCCTCAGGGGTATTTTTCTTTATTCAGTGGCTGATAACGCGACTTTGACAGGGGATAACCTTAAAGCAGTACAGGCTGGAGACGGCACCATTACTATCCGCTATGTACACCGCGGAACAGCTTATGAAATTGTAACTGACAAGGCAGGAAAGCTCTCTCTTCCCAAGGGGAATTACAGGATGAGAAAGATCGGACATTCTGACAATACAATTCACCCTGATTTTTCATCAACAGGAAAAGTTGCCAATGTTGACTGGAACAAGGTATGGAACGCTTCCATCGCAGACGGTAAACAGGTAGGCTCAACTTCCTCAAAAACCGGGAAAGTTACTGATGATTACGCGGCTTCTGAGTTTTTCAAGCTGGCCGGTACTCTTCAGGTTAAAATTGACGGTAATTTTCTTAAAGTCTATGGTGAACTTGACGCTGTAAAATAATTATCAGTTTCTGTTTAATATGAAGAATGCGCATTCCTGCACCAGGGGATGCGCTTTTTTTGTTTCATACTGCTGCATAAGCTTAAATATATAAGCGGTTATTGGAATACCGGGTTTTCCCTGCATGATTTCCTGTTGAGCCTGTAGTCCCTTCTTTCTTTTGCCCTTTCAAAATCAGTTTTCTCTTCATCTGTTTCAGGACACAGGCCTGGAACTTCAGTTGGTTTCCCGTCATCGTTTAACGCGACAAGCGTCATAAAGGCCTCATTTGTTTTTATTATCTCACCGGTGCGGGGTTTTTCACAGAATACAGTAACCTTTATTTCCATGGATGTTCTTCCTGTCCATGTGACCTTTGCTGTCAGTTTTACCATATCGCCTACCCTTACAGGCTCCCTGAAGTCTACGCTGTCGACCGCTACGGTCACAACCTCTTTTCTTGAGTGCTTCATGGCAGCCATGGCACCGGCGGCGTCTATCCACTGCAGTAGTCTTCCTCCGAAAAGATTGTTGAGCATGTTTGCATCATTGGGCAGGACAAGCTGCTCCATCCGGACAATTGAATCAGAAGGTTTCTTGTTTGCTGGTTCTTTATTCATGGATGGTAATATACCATGAAATGATTCCATTGATAAACCGGCGGCATGTCATAGTGCATGAGTGAAAGCCTGCTTCTCCTGTACAATTAATAACTATTAATGCTAATCTCGCAATTATGAATATTTTTGATATAATCGGGCCGGTGATGATAGGCCCTTCAAGTTCCCATACCGCCGGGGCTGTCAGGATGGGGAACCTGACCCGGGAGCTCCTTCAGGACGGCAGTACTCCGGCCGGTGTTTCAATCTTCATGCACGGCTCATTTGCTCGTACAGCTAAGGGCCATGGAACAGACAGGGCAATAATCGCGGGGCTTCTCGGCTTAAGGCCTGATGATGACCGCATAACAGGAAGCTTTGAAGCGGCTGAAAAAGCAGGTATGAAATTCAGTTTTACCGAAGCAGACCTTGGAAAGGTGCATCCGAATACCGCGCAGATAATTGCAACAGGAAGGCATGGCAAAAAGCTGAACCTTCAGTTTTCATCTGTAGGGGGGGGTAAAATAATACTCAATGAAATAGACGGGGTAAAGGTCCGGTATGAGGGCAGATATCCGACATTGATTGTGTTTAATGAGGATGTTCCGGGCGTTGTTGTATCTGTCGGCAGGATTATTGCGGATGAAGGAATCAACATTGTAGAAATGCGGGTATATAACGATGAAAATAAAAGTAATAACGCAGTGATGATAATCAACATGAATAAACGTGTTGACGCCGGCTTTGTTGAAAAATGTAAATCTGTTCCCGAGATTAAAAAAATCATATATCTGGATAAATTGTATTAAGGTTCCCTTAACACACGGAGTAGGACTGATGAAAAGTATTAAAGAACTGGCCGCAGCTGCGGAAAGCAGAAATGTCAGAATATCTGATATTGTAATTGAACTGCAGGCAGAAGAAAACAGCTGTACAGCGATAGATGTTTTTGAAAAAATGTCCAAGAGGTATGATGTTATGCTTGAAGCTGTGGAAAGAGGCGTTAAGTCGGAATTAAAGACTGTAACAGGCTTAAGCGGGGGAGATGCAGCACTCCTTGACAGATATATAGCGTCCGGGAGAGCTCTCGGAAACGGATTATCTGCCCGGATAACAAGAAATGCAATCGCCGTATCCGAGGTCAACGCAAACATGGGCAGGATTGTCGCATCTCCTACAGCCGGCTCATGCGGAATTATTCCCGGGTTTTTATCAGCTCTTGAAGAAGAGCTCAGTCTCAGGCGGGAGAAAGTAATAATGGCCCTGATTACAGCAGGCGGAATAGGCGCGGTAATCGCTGAAAATGCTACTTTAGCCGGAGCAGAAGGCGGCTGTCAGGCTGAATGCGGGTCTGCCGCGGCAATGGCAGCGGCGGCGGGGTGCGAGCTTCTCGGAGGAACACCGCAGCAGTGTGCGCACGCGTTTTCACTTTCGATGATAAATTCCCTTGGCCTTGTCTGCGACCCTGTAGGCGGTTACGTTGAGTATCCGTGCATATTCAGAAATGCCCACGGCGCGGTAAACGCTCTGGCTGCAATGGAAATGGCGCTGTCCGGGGTAAAAAGCATTATCCCCTCTGATGAGGTCATAGCTGCAATGAAAGAGGTCGGGGTAAAAATGGATACTTCATTAAAAGAGACCGCGCTCGGAGGACTTGCCGCGGCACCGTCTGCATTAAGGCTCTGCAGGCATTCTGCTGATTAAATCATCTGTCTGTAAGTTTTTTATACCTCACGACCATGTGCAGGACAGCTTTTGAAGCGCCTGTGTTTGTGATCGAATGGTCAATATCGCTGTGGTAGGCAAGGAAATCGCCTTTATTCATTACTGTATTGCTTTCCCCGGCTTTTACAAGCAGCTCTCCTTCGAGAAGCGTAAGAAACTCCTCTGTTCCGTGAAAATGGGGAAGTGATTTAAGTTCGCTTTCAGGTTCAAAGGTTATCAGGTACATCTCAAGATCATCTATCATGGTAACAGGGGTAAGTGTTCTTATGTGAACTCCCTCCTGGTCGCAGTTAAGGATTGAAATTTCATCTTTCTTTGTAAGTGTGAAATTTCTTTTTGTAACTGAAATAACCCTTGTAAGTTCGTTTATATCAACACCGAGGCCTGTGGCTATCTTCCAGACTGTTGCGATAGTCGGATTTACCTTGTCTGATTCGATCTGTGAAAGCATTGCTTTTGAAACACCGCTTTTCTCTGAAAGAACCCCCAGCGTCATTTTTCTGTCTTTCCGGATTTCCTGAATTGTGGTTCCTATCGGAAGAAGATGTTTTTCGACCATAATTGATGCTTCCTTTTTAAAAATAGTTTGACATACTGAATAATAATTCACTATAATAAAAATATAAAGTTTGATATAGTGAATATTAATTCACTATAATATCAGTCTTATAATAATTCAAGCTTTTTATCCATAGATTTTCAGGAGGAGCATTGTATGAAAATACTTCTGACAGGAGCCCTTGGGCAGATAGGCTCTGAACTTGCTGTTAAGCTGCGTAACCTTTATGGAAATGATAATATTGTTTTAACCGACCTCCGTGACGATGTAAATCTTGATATTATTGAAGGCGGCCCTTTTATTAAGACTGACAGCAGGGACGGGAAAACTCTCCACGAAATCATAAAAAAATACAGGATAGAGCGTATTTATCACCTTGCAGCACTGCTTTCGGCAACATCTGAAAAAAACCCCCAGACAGCATGGGACATCAATGTAAACTCCCTCCTTACAGTTCTTGAAATTGCACGTGAAGAGGGATGTTCCCTGTTTACACCAAGTTCTATCGGTGCTTTCGGCCCCTCATCTCCCAAGGATTATACTCCCCAGGATACAATTCAGAGACCGACCTCCATGTACGGGGTTACAAAGGTCGCCGGTGAACTGCTGTGCGATTATTATCATCACAAGTACGGAGTAGATACCCGGGGGGTGAGGTTTCCGGGCATTATTTCAAACGCAACCCCTCCCGGCGGCGGCACAACAGACTACGCTGTGCATATTTATTATGAGGCGGTAAAAAACAGGAGGTATACCTGTTTCCTGCGCGGGGATACAAATCTGGACATGATTTACATGCCTGACGCGCTGAAAGCCGCGGTTGAAATAATGGAGGCCGACCCGGCAAAGCTCAGGCACAGAAACGCTTTTAATATTACTGCAATGAGCTTCTGCCCCGAGGACCAGGCCGGTTATATCAGGGCCCATATCCCTGAGTTTGAGATTGACTATGATATAGATCCGGTAAGGCAGGCAATAGCAAACTCCTGGCCCAATTCCCTTGAGGATTACGCGGCCCGTGTTGAATGGGGATGGAGTCCTGATTATGATCTTGAGTCAATGACGGAAGACATGCTCAAAGTCCTTACTGAAAAAAACAGAAAGGGGGAAATCTGATGTATGGGGATTACAGGAAATATGCACAGGATATATTAAAGGGAATAGAGGAAAGAGGTGTTCTTAAATATGAAAGGGAGATTATATCCCGGCAGGGAAGGGAGATTGAAACCTCAGGCGGAAGGAAACTGCTTAATTTCTGCTCAAACAACTACCTCGGCTTTTCAGGGCGCGGCGATATCGCAAAAGGGGCAGCCGAATCGCTTGAAAGATGGGGGTTCGGCCTTTCATCTGTACGCTTTATCTGCGGAACACAGTCCATACACAAGCTTCTTGAAAGAAAAATAGCTGATTTTACAGGAACTGAGGACGCTATCCTTTTTGCTGCCTGCTTTGACGCAAACGGCGGGGTTTTTGAGCCCCTGTTTGATGAAAATGACGCGATAATTTCTGATGAACTTAACCATGCTTCCATTATTGACGGGATAAGGCTTTGCAAGGCAAAAAGGATGCGCTACAGCCATCTTGATATGACTGACCTTGAGGCAAAGCTAAATGAAGCTGCGTCTTCCAGGTTCAGGATAATCTGTACAGACGGAGTCTTCTCCATGGACGGCGACCTTGCTCCGCTTGATAAGATATGCGTCCTCGCGGAAAAATACAAAGCCCTTGTTATGGTTGACGACTCGCACGCTACAGGCTATATAGGGAAAACAGGCCGGGGAACGGCAGAGTATTTTGGTGTTACAGGGAAGATTGATATTATCACAACAACGTTCGGCAAGGCCCTTGGCGGGGCATCGGGGGGATGTATCTGCGGAAGGAAGGAAATAGTTCAGATGCTCAGGCAGAAATCCCGCCCTTACCTTTTTTCAAATACGCTCCCCCCTGTGATTGCGGGCGGAGTATTGACTGCGCTCTCAATTCTTGAAAAATCAGGAAGTTCGCTTATTTCTGATATCAGGGAAAAATCCGGTTATTTCAGAAAAGGGATGAAAAAGAGCGGATTTGATATCAGGGACGGGGAAACAGCAATAATTCCTGTAATGTTTTATGATGAGAAGCCTGCTTCTGCTGCAGCTCAGAAGCTTTACGATAAAGGATTTTATGTCATTCCCTTTACTTATCCTGTTGTTCCGGCAGGAAAAGCCAGAATCAGGGTGCAGATCACGGCGGAACACAGCATTGAAGACATTGAACAGCTTATCAGGGCTTTTTCCGAAGTAAAGTTAAAAATGTAAATTGCAAATAATTAAATTGTGTTATAATTCCCCCTATGGGAATTATAAGAAAGGGGAGAACCTTCTATATCTGGCTTACGTCATATATTCTGGTTTTTATTATCCCCCTTGTTTTCAGCCTTTTTAACTATTTTTACTCTGTTGATATCATAAAATACGAGAGCTTATTTCATAAAAAAACTACCCAGAACCAGATGAAAGATCTTATTGATTTCAAACTGGCAGAGATTGAAAACATAACAAATCAGCTTATCTGGGACAGACAGATAAGGCTTTTTCTTAAGCTTGAAGAAGAGAATTATGAATTCAGGGATTCAATTGAACAGAAAATCAAGGAATTAAGGTTTCTTAATCCCTATATCGACCAGATCTATATAGTAAATGAAAAAAGGGAGAAGACCTCGGGAGAAAGAATAATCCCTGACAATTTTCAGGCGGCAGGAATCGACTGGGATAGGATTTCGGCAAACAGGGACAGGGCGTTTTCCCATGATGATATCAGCAGTTCATCCGAAGGGGCTGAACTTTATTTCACAACCAAATTTTTCATGATGGGAGAGGACAGCCCGGACTATTACCTGGTTGTTTTTATCAAACCTGAGATGCTTGAAAAAAGCATCAGGCAGATTGAGTGGATAGAAAAGGGCGCCGGGTTTATTTTAAACAGCGACGGGCAGATATTGTCTTCTGTCGTAAATATTGAAATTGATTCATCCTTGAGAAATGAGGCGGCGGCTTTTCCCGGCAATCTTCCTGAAAACGGTAAATACCACGAAATCGAAAGAGGCGGACAGATTATTTCGGTTGTGAAATCTGATATTCTTGACTGGTATTATATAATCATAGTCCCGGAGTCTGTTTTTTACGGCAGGCTCAGGAATTTCCAGAACATGGTTCTATTAATGCTTGTAATATGTCTTACGGCAGGGATATTTCTATCGTTTTTCTTTACCAGGAAGAACTATGTTCCTATTAAGGAACTTGTAAACCTTTTCAGTCAGAAAAATTTCAAAAAAATATATGATAACTATATTAACGAGTTTGAAATGCTTGAGAACGGCATCAAGTCTGTTATTGATGAAAATATAAGCATTAAAGAAACCTTTCTCAGGAATAAACATAGCCTCAAAATGGTTTTCCTCAGAAGGCTTATTATGGGAGAAGAGATAGGAGATGCACTTGCTGCCGATATCGGAGGTACTTTCGGAGTTGAATTCGCATCTGATTATTTTACTGTCATGATTGCTGATTTAAGGAAAGATGACAGTCTGAATTTTTTCCGGCTGAAAAATGAGCTTATCCGCAGACAGGAAACCCTTGAATCAAAATACAACTGTTTCCCTCTTGTCTATTCCGGAAAAAACGTAATTATAATAAATACCGATAGCAGCGATGACATGTCGCTGAAAAAAACACTTGCTGAAATATCGGCCCTGCTAAGGGAAGACAACGATCTTGATTTTCTTGTCACGGCAGGCCAGATTTATGATTCACTTACAGGCATATCACTTTCTTACAGCGAAGCTTTGCGGGTACTTGAATACAGGACCCTCCTTGAAGAAAAAGAGATCCTCCTTTTCAGTGAGCTCAGGAATCTGGAAAAGAGCCGTACTTTCCGCTACCTTTCCTATCTTGAGGATGAATACAAGATATATAACCTTCTGGCGGCCGGAAATTATGATGAGGCAAAGAAAGTTATGGAGGGGGGAATCAATTCAA
>JACKPD010000032.1 GCA_024233785.1 Spirochaetales bacterium
CCATTTCAGGTTCATTTTTTTTACCGCCGCTGCCTAATAATATAGGATCTATTTCTGCATCCTCATCTTCAAGTAAAATCCTGTGTGTCTGCTTGACCTCAACCCTGTAGCTGTCCATGTCAATAGATTCCAGAATTCCTTTTGAAAGGTCCTCTTCAACCGGGGCTGGCAGTTTCGGAATCAGAAAATTTAAAAATATTGATAGTTTTTCCCACTCAGAATTGGAATATGGTAGTATTGAAGCAAGAAAATTATATACTCTGCAAAAAGATTTGGATTTTCCCTTAAAATCAACCTGTCCGTCTTCATCAAGATCACCTGTATAATTTACGACACAGTTATCAAGCACAGAATCAATTTTTGCCCGGGGTTCACCCTGTAAAAACAAAGATACTACTTCATTTACCTGAAAGTTGCTATATACCTGGTAGCTTTCCAAACTTCCTTTAAGATCATGGAGTTTATTGGGATCTGTCTCGCTGCTCAAGATAGTTGTTCTGTAATAATTGGCGAAGGATTCCTGAATAACATCGCTTTCATTCATGAAATCAAGAATAAAGGTATCAGTCTTTTGCGGGTGAGAGCGGTTCAGGCGGGAAAGCGTCTGTACTGCCTTAATTCCCGACAGCTGTTTGTCAACATACATAGTATGGAGCAGGGGTTCATCAAATCCTGTCTGAAACTTATCAGCAACAATGAGAAACCGATATGGATCAGTTTTAAATTTATCAGGAATATCATTTGAAGGAAAATTATTTAAAGATGACTCGGTTACTTTTACACCGCCAAATTCATGTTCACCCGAGAATGCTACAATTGCCTTATAAGGCGATTTCCGCTCTGTAAGATAATTGCAGAAAGCATGGTAATACTGAACAGCCCTTTCAATTCCGCTGCAGACGACCATTGCACGCGCATTGCCGCCTATTTTATAACAGCCGACAACCTGCTCATGAAAATGGTCAATCATGATTTCCGCTTTCTGACTTATGGCATAAGCATGGGATTCTACATAACGGCGAAGTTTCTTTTTTGCCCTTCTGCTGTCAAACTCAGGATCATCTTTTATGGATTTGATAAGGCGGTAGTAGCTGTCTACCGGTGTATAATTCTGGAGGACATCAAGGATAAATCCTTCCTGAATAGCCTGTTTCATTGTGTAGGAATGATACGGCCTGTGTTTTACGACATCTCCTTCTGGATAAGGCTCTCCGAATATTTCAAGTGTTTTGTTTTTCGGTGTTGCCGTAAAAGCAAAATAACTTGCATTGGTAAGCATTTTTCTGGTCGCTATAATTTTATTTATTATATCTTCAACATCTTCTTCGTTTTCACTGTTACCGTAAGTTTCTTTCGATTCTGCAAGAACCATGTTCATTTTTGATGCTGCCCTACCGCCCTGGCTTGAATGTGCCTCGTCAATTAGAATTGCGAACCTGCTGCTTCTATGCATGTCCCCGATCTGATCCAGCACAAAAGGGAATTTTTGAACCGTTGTAATTATTATTTTCTTCCCCTGCTCCAGAAAAGTTTTCAGTTGGGAAGAACCCTCAGTTACAGCCCCTACAACTGATGATACCTGCGCGAACCTTTTTATTGTATCACGGAGCTGCTTATCAAGGATCTTGCGGTCTGTCACTACAATTATTGTATCAAAAAAAGATCTGCTGTCTTTTTCAAGACCAACCATCTGATGGGCCAGCCAGCTTATGGAATTGCTCTTACCGCTTCCGGCTGAATGCTGAATCAGATAACGCTTCCCGATATTATCAACAGAGATTGATTTTAGAATGCTGCGGACAACATCGAGCTGATGATAACGGGGGAAAATCTGTTCGGGTTTTTTCTTTCCTGTCTTTTCATCTTTTTTTTCAACAATCTGTGCAAAATTTTCTACAATATCTGAGAGACTTTCCTTTTGAAGGACTTCCTTCCAGAGATAGTCAGTTGTTATTCCATCCGGATTTGGAGGATTGCCTGCTCCGTCTTTATAGCCCTTATTAAACGGCAGGAACCATGACGCTTTATCTTTAAGGTGTGTGCACATCTTAACTTCATGATCATCAAGCGCAAAGTGAACCATGCACCTGCCGAACTGAAATAAAAGCTCACGCGAGTCCCTGTCCCGTTTATATTGCTCAACTGCATCATCTACAGTCTGTTTTGTTATTTTATTTTTAAGTTCAAATGTAATTACAGGCAGCCCGTTTATAAAAATGACCATGTCAAGCGCTAGCCTTGTATTGTCGTTGCTGTACTGAAGCTGTCTGGTAACGCTGAAACGGTTTTTTGAATAAAGATTTTTGGCTTTTGGATTATATGCCGATGGTGTGCCGTAGAAAAGTTCAAGTTTTATGGGGCCGTCATGTACACCGAGACGGAGGACATCAATTACACCGCGTTTTGCTATTTCTCCCTGCAGGCGGTGGAGGAATTTTATCCGCTTTGGATTATCTGAGCCAAGGGAAAGATAATCAAATGTACCGGGCTGAGTTTCCCTGATAAATTCAATAAGTTGGACAAGATCAATTGCGTGTTCCCGGTCATAATCTTTAGGATTGCCTTTTATATATCCGGCATCATTTACAAGAGATTCCGCAATGACAGTTTCAAGCCCTTTTTCAGACATATCAGAAGTATGAACCATTTCTCACATCCTCCAGCAATATCAAAAATGACCGAAAATACATATTTCCACTCGCTAGTGGTGTTTTCATCTATTTCATGATATAAGGCCGCTATATATAGCCGATATACTTTTTGATTCTTTGAATATATCAATCATCGAAAATGGCCGAAAATACATTTCTATTCCTCTTCTGTTTTTGGGATATCCTCATCAGAATCAACCATATCTTCTTCTTCG
>JACKPD010000033.1 GCA_024233785.1 Spirochaetales bacterium
TCCATTCTTGTCTTCCCTGAAGGGACGAGAACGAAAGACGGAGAAATCGGAGAATATAAAAAAGGGGCATTCAAGTCAGCATCAAGCACCGGCACAGCCCTTCTTCCAGTGGTAATTGACGGACCTTATCAGATCCTCCCCAAAAAAGGTTTTATATTGAACGAGAGGAAAAACATCATTATCCGCATCCTTCCTCCCATCCCTGTCGCTGCCGGAGAAAAACCGGAAGAACTTGCACGGAAAAGCCGGCAGATTATGGCGGAAGAGCTCAAGAGGATCCGCGGCAGCTGCTCCTGAAAAATTTCAAGGCAATGTTTGTGCGGTTTAAACGACATAAACCAGTAAAAGCGTCAAAGAGTAAGTGAATCACTATTCTCTTACTGATCCTGATATAATTCTTATTAAAAGATTATGGATTATTGAAGAAGTTATGTTAATATGGGGTATAGAAAAAATATTATCCGGCTGATGTTATTATAAATCTCAGGAGAATTATTGATGAATCTATCCCAGCACAATATGATTGTAAACTTCATCTGGGGAATTGCGGATGACTGTCTGCGTGATGTGTATGTCAGGGGGAAATACAGAGATGTAATTCTTCCAATGACTGTAATCCGCAGAATTGATGCCATGCTTGAATCAAGTAAACAGGATGTGCTTAAAATCAAGAAACAGCTTGATGATGCTAAAGTGACAAACCAGCATCCTGCGCTATGCCATGCATCAGGGCAGGCTTTCTATAACACAAGTCCTTTTATCCTCCGTGATCTTAAATCCCGCAGTTCACAGCATAAGCTTAAAGCTGATTTTGAATCATACCTTGACGGTTTTTCTGATAATGTGCAGGAGATCCTTGATAAATTCAAATTCCGCAATCAGATCCCGACAATGATCGAATCCGATATTCTGGGTCTAATAATTGAAAAGTTTACCAATCCCGAGATTAACCTGAGTCCCAATCCTGTAATGGATTTGAACGGCAATGAGAGGCTTCCGGCGCTCGATAACCATTCAATGGGGATGATCTTTGAAGAACTTATCAGGCGCTTTAATGAAGAGAATAACGAAGAGGCTGGCGAGCATTTTACACCCCGTGATGTAGTAAAACTGATGGCAAAGCTGATTTTTCTCCCTGTTGCGGATAAAATTGAATCAGGAACCTACCTTGTTTATGACGGAGCATGCGGAACCGGGGGGATGCTGACTGTTGCGGAAGAAACACTGCTTCAGCTTGCAAAAGAACACAATAAGGAAACTTCCATCCATCTTTACGGGCAGGAATCCCAGCCTGAAACCTATGCCATTCTGAAAGCTGACCTTCTTCTTAAGGGAGAAGGATCGGAAGCTGAAAACATGAAATTCGGATCAACATTATCAGCAGATGGTCTTGCGCTGAAAGAATTTGACTTTATGCTTTCAAATCCTCCCTATGGGAAAAGCTGGAAGTCTGATCAGGAAAGGATGGGCGGTAAGGGAGATATCAGGGATCACAGGTTTATAATAAATTATGCAGGTGACCCTGAATATAAAATGATTACAAGGTCAAGCGACGGCCAGATGCTTTTTCTTGTGAATAAGCTTTCCAAGATGAAAAACAATACAGCACTCGGCAGCCGGATTGCTGAAGTCCATAATGGATCTTCACTTTTTACCGGTGATGCCGGTCAGGGTGAAAGTAATATCAGGCGATGGATTATTGAAAATGACTGGCTTGAGGCAATTATAGCGCTGCCTGAAAATATGTTTTATAACACAGGGATCGCAACCTATATCTGGCTCCTGTCCAACAGGAAAACTGAAAACCGCAAAGGGTATGTACAGCTTATCAATGCCGGCAGCTGGTATGTCCCCCTTCGTAAAAATCTTGGAAAGAAGAACTGCGAGTTCTCTGAAGAACAGATAAAGCAGATTGCTGATCTTGTAATCAATCCGCGTGAGACAGAGAACTCAAAAATATTTCCAAACAAGGCTTTCGGGTATTATAAAATAACAGTTGAAAGACCACTAAGAGTAAAAGATATAGACCCTGACACTGTTTATTCAGCCAAAGAAATCAAAGCCTTTATCAATGCAGGCAAAACCGATGAAAACGGAATCAAGGTAATTAAAAAGATTCATAAATCAGGAAAAGCAGATCCTTTGCGCGGACTTTTTGAACATATGCTTTCAGGCAGAAAATGCATTGTGGAATATGAGTCAGATACATCATTGCGCGATACTGAACAGGTCCCCCTGCTTGAAGAGGGCGGTATTGAAGCTTTTTTTAAGCGAGAAGTAATTCCATATGTTCCTGATGCATGGGTAGATGAAAGCAAGACCCAGATTGGATATGAGATATCTTTTACCCGTTATTTCTACAAACCTGTTCAAATGAGGACACTTGAAGAGATAACAGCTGATATCAGAGCACTTGAAAAAGAGACAGAAGGGTTATTAAGCGATATTACCGGGAAGTGATTATGTCAAATGACGGTTCAATTTATTATTCACATTTACTCAAAGAGTTGATAACTATTCCAGGAGAAACAGAGTGGATTGAGTTTAAGATGAATAATCAGGACCCCCAGGAAATCGGTGAATATATATCAGCATTGGCAAATACAGCGGCCCTTTATGGAAAATCTTTCGGTTATATTATCTGGGGCATAGAAGATTCTTCCCATAATATAATGGGAACAAATTTCAGTCCTAAAAAAGCAAAGAAAGGCAATGAAGAACTTGAGAACTGGCTGTTTAGACTTATCTCCCCTAAAATAAATTTTTTCTTTCATGAATTTAACTATGAAGGGTTGAATATTGTAATTTTGGAGATAAACAGGGCTATCACAAAT